>NZ_DFUE01000032.1 GCF_002379585.1 Pseudomonas sp. UBA4194 | reverse complement strand
GGGACCATTCACCACCCCTCTAACCCGCCCCCCACTCAATCAAGCATTCGGCCGCTGCTTCGCCGCATCCAGCTCTGTCTTCGCGCCTGTGGTCAGATCGGTAATCTCAGCCGACTTCGCAATCGCCCCATCAAATGCATCGGTCATCTTGGCAATGGCATCTATGGACGTCCCATCCAAACCGCCGGCAGCTGCCCACTCCAGATTCCATACCCCGGACAGCCCATCCGACAACGGCACATCATGCGTCTCGATCGCCTCGAACACTTCGGTGTGTCGAGTCATGTACGACGCGGCTGCCGCCACATCGGCCGGCACCGCTCCGGCGGGTGCCTGGGCCAGGTCGGACAGCTGCTGGGCGTTGATGGCGGATTGGCCCTTGTCGTTGAGGTAATCCACCAGAATCTTGCTCGACTTGGCGATGTCGAGCTTGGCGTCGAACGACGATTTCGAAGAGCTCGCTGGGGTAGGGGCTACGGCACTGGACGGCGCGATAGTAGACATCGGTTCATTTCCCTGACAGAGGTGGACGATTGTTGATCGTTACTGGGGTCATGCAACGTATGGCTGCCCGATTCGGCAATCGGCATGGGCGTAGGCGGGCGCAGTCGAGTATACGGAGGAAGCTCAAGCCCGCCTCTTTCAGCTTGCCGTTTTGTCGAGTCGCTGACACTTTCGCCTGGAACCGGTCATCGGCCAGACCGATCTTGCCGGCCTCGGCCAGGTCACTGATGCAAGCCATCGTTCTATCGTTATTGGGGAGCCACGATGAAAGCGCTGAAAATAGCCACCTACAACGTCAACGGTATCAAGGCCCGGCTGCCCAATCTGCTGCAGTGGCTGGAGCGCGAGGCGCCGGACGTGGTCTGCCTGCAAGAGCTCAAGGCGCCGGACAAGGCGTTTCCCGCCGCAGAGCTGGAAGCCGCCGGTTACGGCTCGCTGCACCATGGCCAGTTGTCGTGGAACGGTGTGGCCGTCCTGGCCCGTGATGCCGAGCCGTTGCTCATCCACCAGGGCCTGCCCGATTTCGAGGATGACCAGTCCCGCTACCTGGAAGCGGCCGTGCACGGCATCATCGTCGGGTGCCTGTACCTGCCCAATGGCAACCCTCAGCCCGGTCCGAAATTCGAGTACAAGCTGAAGTGGTTCGACCGGCTCATCGAGCACGCCCAGTCACTGCAAGCCAGTGAGCACCCGGTGGTACTGGCCGGGGACTTCAACGTAGTCCCTACCGACTTCGACATCTACAACCCGCGCTCCTGGCTCAAGGACGCCCTGCTGCAACCCGAAAGTCGCGAGCGCTACCAGCAGCTGCTGGAACAGGGCTGGACCGATTCGATCCGGCACCTCTACCCGGACGAGCAGGTCTACACGTTCTGGGACTACTTCCGTCAGCATTGGCAAAAGAACTCCGGCCTGCGCATCGACCATCTGCTGCTCAACCCTGCCTTGGCACCGTACCTGCAAGAGGCGGGCGTACACGCGTGGGTACGTAATGAACCGCACGCCAGCGATCATGCGCCGACCTGGATTCAGCTGGCGGGGCGTAAGCAACGCGCCAAGCACTAAGCCCCTGCAGGGTTCGCTCAGTCTCGAGCAGGATCAGGCAAGGCTGGGCGCCGATCAGGCAATTATTCAAAAAGGTGAATCTTTCATACTCGAACAGCGTCACTCTGATGACCGCGCACAACGCTCCATCGTCGGAGCACCGGCAGCTCACGCCGCCGTAATGCTCGGCTGCTATACCTAGAGTTCATAACAAGGGCGCACCCCGGGGCACCATGCCGGGCGGACCCGACCTAAAGCACCATTACCGTGAATCAGCGCTTTCACCCTGTGAGGACCGCAGCCATGACCGATCCGACCCAGCCGCCCGGCAACCGGCACCCCGATACCCATGAACCCCTGTTCGAAGAGCTGGCTGCACCGTCACGGCGCAGTTTCCTGCGTACCGTCGGCATTTCCGGCATCGCTGCCGCCACCGCGCCGGTCTGGAGCCAGGCGGCCCAGCTCGAAGCGCCGTTGGACGACAGCCAGAAACCCCTGGCCAAGGGCGAGCAGCGCATCACCCTCAACGTCAATGGCCAAGCCCATACCTTGAACGTACCGGGTAACGCCGTGCTGCTGGATGTACTGCGCGATCGTCTGAAGCTGACCGGTACCAAGAAAGGCTGCGATCACGGCCAGTGCGGCGCCTGCACCCTGCACATCAACGATGAGCCGGTGAACAGTTGTCTGTCCCTGGCTGCGATGCACCAGGGCGATCGCATTACTACCATCGAAGGCCTTGAGCGCAACGGCCAGCTGCACCCGATTCAGGAAGCCTTCTGGGCCCATGACGCCTTTCAGTGCGGCTACTGCACCTCGGGGCAGATGATGACGGCCGCCGCCATCATCAAGGACCCGAACATCGGTAAAGACGACGCCAGCGTGCGCGAGGCCATGAGCGGCAACATCTGCCGCTGCGGTGCCTACAAGAACATCCTTGCCGCGGTGCAGGATGCGCGCAGCAAAGTACAAGGAGCCAGCTGATGAGAGCCCTGGAATATTCTCGCGCCAGCAGTGCCGAGCAGGCCATTTCGATCCATGCCCGAGACGAGGCGACTGCATACCTGGCCGGCGGCACGACCCTGCTCGATCTGGTCAAGATCGATATCATGCAGCCCGATCGGGTAGTCGACGTGCACACCCTGGGACTGAACCAGGTCGAGGTATTGGGTGATGGCCGCACGCGCATCGGCGCAATGGTCACCAATACCCAACTGGCCCATCACCCGCGTATCAAAAGCGATTACGCGGTGCTGTCGGAGGCCTTGCTCAGCGGTGCCACCACCCAATTGCGCAACAAGGCCACCACCGCCGGCAACGTCATGCAGCGCGTGCGCTGCAACTACTTTCGCGACGGCCTTTCAGCCTGCAACAAACGTGAACCGGGTTCGGGTTGCGCCGCCATTGGCGGGCACAACCGCAGCGTGCATGCGGTGCTGGGCACCAGCGACCAATGCATCGCCACCCACCCCTCGGACATGTGTGTGGCCATGGCTGCCATCGGCGCCACGGTCCAGGTGCAGGGCCCCAACGGCAAACGCGATATCGACTTTCAGGATTTCCACCTGCTGCCCGGCAGCACACCCTGGAAAGAACATGCCTTGCAGCCCGATGAACTGATCACCCATATCACCCTGGACAAACCCCTGGTGGGGGCGAAATCGGCCTACCTGAAACTGCGCGACCGGGCGTCCTATCAGTTCGCCCTGGCCTCCAGTGCGATCATCCTGGTGCTGGACGGCAAGATCATTCGTGATGCCCGCATCGCCATGGGCGGTGTCGGCACCAAGCCCTGGCGCGCTGTCGACGCCGAGCGGGCGCTGAAAGGCGCCGCCGCCACGCCCGAAAACTTCGCCAAGATCGCCGCACTGGCCCTGCAGGGCGCGGTGCCCTACGCACACAACGCCTACAAGATCCCACTGGGACAGCAGGCTATCGTGCGCAATCTCTCCACCCTGACCCGCGGAGGTGTGGCATGAACTCGCCCATCATGGGGGCTTCCCCGCGCCGCATCGACGGCCGCTTGAAAGTCACTGGCCGCGCTCAGTATGCGGCCGACCACCATCCCGATGGCCTGCTGTTCGCCTACGGCGTGTTCAGTACCGTGGCCAGCGGCTCGATCAGCAAGCTCGACCTGGAAGCCGCCCGGCGCTCACCGGGGGTGGTCGAGATTCTGCACCACGGTAATTTCCCTCAGGCGTTCCACACCGCGCCGATTCCCTTCAGCCTTGCCGGCGTATTGACGGCGACTCGCACCGATGAAAAGCGCCTGCCGTTCGAAGATGAAGTGATCCGCTATGCCGGACAGTTCGTGGCATTGGTGATTGCCGATTCTTTCGAGCATGCCCGGGAGGCGGCCTACAAGGTCAAGCCCAGCTACAGGTCTTCGAGCGCCATTGCCAACCTTGCCCAGGGGTTGGAAAAACAGCAGCCTGCCGACGGTGGTCAAGGGCACAAAAGGGGTGAGCCCGCGGCGGCATTCGACGCCGCTGCACGGACACTGGACGCCACCTACAGCACACCGGCCGAAACCCATAACCCCATGGAAATGCACGCTACGGTGGCACTCTGGGAAGGCGGTCGGCTGATCGTCTACGAGTCGACCCAATCGGTGGTGGTCCACCGCAACACCCTGGCGCAGGTGTTCGGGTTGCCGCCAGAAGGTGTCGAGGTACGCGCGCCCTTCATCGGCTCCGGCTTCGGCAGCAAACTGTGGGCCTGGCCCCATTCCATCGCGGCGGCTGCGGCGGCCAAGGTGGTTGGCCGTCCCGTGCAGTTGATCGTGCCGCGGGCGCAGATGTTCACCACGGTCGGGCACCGTCCCGAGACGCGTCAGCACCTGCGGCTGGCGGCTGACGAGAAGGGCAAGCTGGTATCCCTGCGCCACGAGTCCATCAATGCCACCGGTTTTGGTGACAAATACGTGGAGAACTGCGGGGGCATGAGTGCCAGCCTGTATTCCTGCGCCAACGTAGAAATTACCCATGGCGTGATTCAGGTCAATCGCGGCGCGCCGACCTCCATGCGTGCACCGGGTGCTGCCCCTGGGCTGTTTGCTCTGGAGTCGGCCATCGATGAATTGGCGGATAAATGCCAGATGGATCCGCTGGCGTTCCGTCAGCTGAACTTCGCCGCTGACAACGAGCAGGAGAAGCTGCCGTGGTCGAGCAACCATCTGCGCGAAGCGCTGCAGCAGGGCGCCGACCGATTTGGCTGGGCGTCCCGGACACCAGACATCGGCAGCATGCGCGACGGTCACGAGATCATCGGCTACGGCATGGCGCAATGTAACTGGGATGCCTTCCGCACCCCGGCACAGGCCCGCGTGCGGTTGAAATCCGACGGTACCGCCGAGGTGTTCTGCGGTGTCCAGGACATCGGCACCGGCACCTATACGGTGATTGCGCAGTGCGTGAGCGATATCACCGGGCTGCCGCTGGAACGGATCGCGGTGCACCTGGGTAATTCTTCCTATCCACCCGCGCCGGTATCCGGCGGCTCATGGGTGACTGCCAGCGTACTGCCGGCCGTGGCCGAGGCCACGCGGGCGGCACTGGAACAGCTCAAGGGGTTCGCTGCATCTGCTGAAGGCGGGTTGGCCGACAACAAGCCGGAGGCAATCAAGGTCGCCAATGGCCGGCTGGACGGCGGTGGCAACAGTGTGAGCTTCGCCGAGGTGCTGACCAAGCTGCGGGTGGCCAGCGCAGAGGGAGAAGCCAAGACCGGCATGGCCGACACGGCCAAGCACGCGTTTTCTTCGTTCGGTGCGCATTTCGTCGAGGTTCGCTGGGACCCGGGCATTTCGCGGCTGAGGGTCGCACGGGTGGTGAGCGCCATCGACGTTGGCAAGATCGTCAATGCCAGCACCGCGCGCAACCAGGTCGAAGGGGCGATTGTCATGGCCATCGGCATGGCACTGTTCGAGTCAAGCGACTTCGATGAGCGCAACGGCATGCCGGTCAACAACAACTACGCCGAGTACATGGTGCCGGTGCATGCCGACCAGCCGGAGATCGATGTGATCCTGCTCGATTACCCGGATTACAACCTCAACGAATACGGCGCGCGAGGAATAGGCGAGATCGGCGTGACCGGGTTGGCAGCGGCCGTGGCCAATGCGGTGTATCACGCCACGGGCAAGCGGGTGCGTGATCTGCCGATCAGCCTGGAGAAGTTGATGGACGAGGTGCCGACGGTAACCACGTGAGGGGGTAGTGATCGAGCTGGCGACTTCGCGGCTGTACGCCGCCCCTTCGGAGGTGCGCGTACCTGTGTAGACCGCGAATGCGCCAGTCGCGGCGCTACTTCCCCAGGGCGGAATGCCGTTGTTGCAACCACTGCAACAACGGCCATTCACCGTGCTGCGCTGCTACCGCCTGCAACCCCACCGGCAATCCGTCGACCATGCCCGCCGGCACACTGATTGCCGGCAACCCGGTCAGATTCCAGACGCTGGTCAAACTCAACACCGCATCGCGGACGCTGACCTTTTCCCCATCGATCACCAGCTCCCGCAGGTCAACGGCCGGCGCGGTGGTGGGTAACGTCGGCATCAGCAATACATCGTAATGCTGGAAGTACTCCGCCATCTTCGCTCTCAACACTTGCCGGGCCTCCATCGCCGCAACGTATTCCCACCCTCGGACCTGCGCGGACATATGCAGGCGCTCCAGCACCTCCGCGTCGAACAGTTGCGGCTGTTGATCCACCCGACGGGCGTGCACGGCGTAGGCCTCAGACCTCTGAATCGCGGCCATCGCGCTCTTGACCGTGGGCACCAGCTCATCGAAACCGTCCACCACCTCCAATGAGCCGCCAAACAGCTGCATCGCGCGGCTCTTCACCGCCATCAGCACCTGCTCGTCAACCGGCCCCAATGCCCGTGGATCGACCCAGCCAACACGAGGCGCTCGATCCGCAGCAGAGGCGGGCGCCGAAGACCGGCTGATCACCCCATACACCAACGCCGCATCCTCGACGCTATTGGCAATCGGCCCGACGTGATCGAGCGTCTTGCACAACGGAAAAATACCGGTCATGGGCACAGCCGCGATCCCCGGCTTGAACCCCACCGCCCGGCACAGTCCGCTGGGGATTCGGATCGAGCCCCCGGTGTCGGTACCCAAGGCCAGCGGCACCAATCCGGCCGCAACGGCCGCGGCGCTACCGGCACTCGAACCGCCGGTCATACGGCGGGTATCCCAGGGATTGCGCGAGGCCCCCTGCAGCGAGCGGTCGCCGGTGGGGCCATACGCGAATTCGTGGGTCAAGGTCTTGCCCAGAATCACGGCACCGGCCTCACGCAACCGTGCGACGCAGATCGCATCCTGGCGCGGCTGGTGTTCGGCAAAGTGCGCCGAGCCGTAGGTGGTCGGCATATCGAAGGTGTCGATGTTGTCCTTTATGGCCACCGGAATACCGTGCAAGGGCCCTGCATCCTGGCCGGCAGCCAGCGCCGCGTCCGCCAGCGCCGCCTGGGCCAGCGCCCCCGCGGTATTGACATGCACGAAGGCGTTGAGCTGCGGATTCAGCCGAGAAATGCTCGCGAGCGCGGCTTCGGCCAACTGTACGCAGCTCAGCTGACCGCTGCGCAAGCGGCGCCCAAGCTCGGTCACCGAGGTGTCGAAGAAGTAGCCAGGGGAGGTGGGGAGTACGCAAGGCATGGTCTGGTTACTCCGTAACGACGCGAGCAGGCGCGCAATTGAGTGGGCGCACGCCTGGACGTACCAGCAACATGGCGGCCATGCCGACGCCGGTGGCCACCGCCGCCGCGCTGAACATCGCCGAGTAACCGTAGGAGGCGGTGAGGTAGCCCGTCAACATCGGCGCTATGAATGAAGCGGTGTTGGCAATGAAATGCGTCAGCCCGCTGTAGGTGCCGATGCGGTTGGTGGGCGAGCTGTCGATCACCACGGCCCAGTACACCGAGTTGGGCAGGGCGTTGAAGGCATTGGCCAGCGTCATCAGGGCAATCACGCCAAACACGCTGTGGGCCTGGGACACCAGGACGAAGCACAGGGTGGTCAGCAGCAGGCAGCCGGCAGCAAGGCAGCTGCGCGCGATCACCAGGCTACCGGTGCGGCGTAGCAGCCAATCGGACAGTTTGCCGCCCAGCAGCACGGTGAAGCAGGCGCCGACCCACGGGATCATGCCCATGTACCAGAGCGAGGACAGGTTGTAGTGAAATTCGTCCTGCAGGTATTTGGGGGTCCAGCTCAGCAGCAGGAACGTGACGTAGACGAAGGAGAAATAGCCCACGGCGTTGAGGATCAGGTTGCGGTTCTGGAAAAAGCTCCACCAGGGCAGCTTCGGCGCCCCGGTATCCGCCGAGGCTTGCGGACCGCGCTCGTGACGCAAGAATTCGCGTTCGGCCTGGCTGACACGAGGGTTGTCGTCGGGGTGGTCAGTGAAGCGACGCATGAAGAATACCAACAGCGCCAGGCTGGTCAGGCCAAGGATCACGAACATGCTGCGCCAGTCGCCCGTCAGGGTTTGCAGACCTACCGCGATGGGTGCGGTGAGCAATGCGCCCAAAGGCGTACTCAGCAAGCCCACGGAAACGACGAAACCGCGCTCCTTGGGCGTCGCCCAGTTGCCCACACTTTTGTTGATGACCGAATAGGCAGGGCCTTCGGAGAAACCGAAGAGGATACGAATGCTGGCGAAACCTGCCAACGCCGATCCGCCCATGAACGCCAGACCAAGGTCACCGGCAAACGCGGTGCCGATCTCGAAAATCGACCAGGCCGCGCCCGCTACCAGCCATACCCGCTTGGGTCCGAATCGATCGGCCAGAATGCCGCCACACAGCGCGCCGAGGATATAGCCGTAGCCGAAATAGCCCAGCAGGGACCCCCAATCCGCCTTGTTGAACCCGTATTCGGGAAGAATGCTTGCCGCAGCGTAGGAAATGGCCCCGCGATCGATGTAGTTGAGCAGTGCCATGAGCATGATCAGGAAGAAGATGCGATAGCGGTAGCTGGGGGGATGACTGTTCATAGGCGTTCCTGGATGAGGTAACGGCAGATGTCAAAGGCCAGCGGCGGGCTGGAACAGCATGTTTCTTCTTATGCGAGCTTGGTATCAAGCTGCTACCCAATCGTTTGGGTTGGGTGGAATCTAGCAGCGCAGCCTATTCGAGTCAAACGTTTGGGTAGCGCTATGGGTTGCAGTACGACGGGCGAATGTGTAAATAAAACCCACCCCTATGTCTGGCATCTCTACCCATGCGCGAGCAGTCAAAACCGCCCACTTTGAAATCGATGGCTGCCGAGCTGGGCATCCATGTGTCGACCTTGTCCAGGGTGCTCAATGGCGACGCCACTGCGGTAATGAAGGCTGCTTCGCCCGATGTTGTCGCTCGTATCCGCCAGCTGGCTGCGGAGCGTAACTACCGGCCCAATCTCCAGGCCACGGCCCTGCGCACCCAGCGCAGCCAGGAAATCGGGGTATTGATGCCGCGCATTTCCGATCTGGTCATGGCTACGTTGTACGAAGGTATCGACGCAGCGGCGGATTCAGCGGGGTATATGAGTTTCGTCTCCAACACCCTGGATGACACTGATCGCCAGCTGGCGCTGGGTGAACGTGCATTGCGCCGCCAGGCGGCGGGGCTGATCGTCGCCGACTCGCATCTGGGCGGTCGCGAACAACTGCTGCAACTGCTATCGGCACGCAAGGTGCCCTATGTGCTGATCAGCCGCCGTCAACCCGGGCACCTGAGCGTGACCTGCGACGATTATCTGGGTGGCAGGCTGGCAGCCGAACACCTGTACCGGTTGGGATGCCGCAATGTGGCCGTCCTCGCAGGCGAGACCTTTGCCTCCACGGGCGCGGATCGAGCGCGGGGTTTTGTCGCGTTCTTTCAGGAGCAGGGCATCGATATCCCCGCCAGCCACATCCTGCATGGGCATTTCGATTCTCGCGAGGGACATGCGCAGGGGCAGCGTCTGCTGGAGCAGGACCGCAGCGTCGAAGGTATCTTTGCGGTGAACGACTTTCTGGCCATCGGTTTGATGGGCGCGATTCGCCAGGCAGGTGCCCAATCGGGCAAGGACATCGCAGTAGTGGGTTTCAACGATACCCCGCTCGCGGCAGAGTTGCCGATTCCGCTGAGTAGCGTCAGGTTGCCGCTGCATGAAATGGGCGAGATGGCGTTTGCGGCGCTGCTGGCGCGTATCAACGGGGAGGAGGTGGAGTCGGTGCTCATTGAACCCCAGCTGTTGGTGCGGGAAAGTTCGGTGTTGTTCGAGCCGCGGTAGCGAGAAGATGGGCAGGGGGAGTGTCGACCTGCTCGTGCCTCTACACCGCGCCTACGGGTGCTTCACAGACCGGCACGTGGGCCCCTGCCACTGTCCAAAACGCTCACGGCCGTCGATCACTCGGGCCATTGCCCTCTGCCGAGTTCACGGGGCATAGTCGCTGCACGACTCCAATAACAACAAAGCAGGTTCGACGCCATGCGAATAGACAAAATGGCCTTTTTGGTCAGCGGCGCGGCCTCCGGGCTGGGTGCTGCGACCGCGCGAATGCTGGTTCAGGCCGGCGCCAGAGTGATGTTGGTAGACCTCAACGCCGAAGCGGTGCAAGCCCAGGCACGTGAGCTCGACGCTGCCTACACGGTCGCCGACGTCACCCAGGCCGACGCTGCACAGGCGGCGGTGGACAATACCATCCAGGCCTTTGGCGAACTGCACGGGCTGGTCAATTGCGCTGGCGTGGTCAGCGGCGAAAAGATCCTGGGCAAGCAGGGCGCCCATTCTCTGGAAAGCTTCAGTCGCATCATCAATATCAACCTGATCGGCACGTTCAACCTGTTGCGGCTGGCTGCCGAAGCCATCGCCAGAAGCACAGCGAACGAGGAGGGCGAGCGGGGGGTCATCATCAATACGGCATCGGTCGCGGCTTTCGACGGGCAAGTGGGGCAGGCCGCCTACGCCGCCTCCAAGGGCGCCGTAGCCAGCATGACCTTGCCAGCGGCGCGTGAGCTGGCACGCTACGGCATACGGGTCATGACCATCGCGCCGGGTATCTTCGAGACACCGATGATGGCCGGCATGACCGATGAGGTTCGCGCTTCGCTGAGCGCCGACGTACCCTTCCCACCGCGCTTGGGCAAGCCCGAGGAATACGCGGCACTGGTGCGTCAGATCATTGAAAACAGCATGCTCAACGGTGAGGTGATCCGTCTCGACGGCGCCTTGCGCATGGCGGCCAGGTGAAGGGGAGGTCATCGATGAATCAGGACCCTGTTGTCATCGTCAGCGCAGTGCGCACGCCCATGGGCGGCTTTCAGGGCGATCTGAAAAGTCTGACGGCACCGCAGCTCGGAGCAGCCGCCATTGCTGCCGCCATCGAACGTGCAGGCATCAATGCCCATAGCGTCGATCAGGTGCTGTTCGGTTGCGTGCTGCCCGCAGGTCTCGGCCAGGCACCGGCGCGGCAGGCAGCACTGGGCGCGGGATTGAGCACGGCGACCACCTGCACCACCCTGAACAAGATGTGCGGCTCGGGCATGCAGGCCGTGATCATGGCGCACGACCTGCTGTTGGCAGGCAGCGCTCAGGTGGTGGTCGCCGGTGGCATGGAGAGCATGTCCAATGCACCCTATCTGCTCGACCGGGCTCGCAGCGGTTATCGCATGGGCCATGGCCGGGTGCTGGATCACATGTTCCTTGACGGTCTGGAAGACGCCTATGAACCCGGGCGCCTGATGGGCACCTATGCCGAGGACTGTGCCCAGGCCCATGGTTTCACTCGCGAGATGCAGGACGACTTCGCCATTGCCTCACTCACCCGTGCGCAACAGGCCATCGCCGACGGCAGCTTCGCTGGGCAGATCGTGCCGGTGGAGGTGACCGAAGGCAGGCAACAGCGAGTGGTCAGTGACGACGAACAGCCGCCGAAGGCCAGCCTGGACAAGATTGCGCAGCTCAAGCCTGCGTTCCGCGCGGGCGGCACGGTGACCGCCGCCAATTCCAGCTCCATTTCCGATGGCGCGGCGGCCCTGCTGGTGATGCGCCAAAGCGAAGCAACGACGCGTGGGCTCAAGCCTCTGGCAGTCATCCATGGGCACGCCGCGTTCGCCGATGCGCCGGGGCTGTTCCCGCTCGCGCCCATAGGGGCCATCGAGAAGTTGGTGCAACGCACCGGCTGGCGGCTGGACGACGTGGACCTGTTCGAGATCAACGAAGCCTTTGCGGTCGTCACCCTGGTGGCCATGCAGCAGTTGGCGCTGCCTGTCGAGAAGGTCAATGTGAAGGGTGGGGCCTGTGCGTTAGGGCATCCGATCGGCGCATCCGGCGCACGTATTCTGGTCACCCTGCTGGCAGCCCTGCGCGAGCGCAACGCCAAACGCGGTATCGCCGCCATCTGCATCGGCGGCGGCGAAGCCACGGCCATCGCGGTTGAATGCCTGTATTGAAGGCATGACATTCAAGCGCCGCCCAGATGCCTGAGCGGCAAGGGTGCGGCGCGCTTGATCTCGCGCAGCACCACGCTGGAGCGGATCTCCCTCACTCCCGGCAATTTGAACACCACCTTGTGCAGGAAATCGTCGTAGGTGGCGATGTCCTGGGTGACCACCTTAAGCAGGTAGTCACCCTGGCCGGTGGTGCTGTGGCACTCGATGATCTCCGGGCACCCGAGCACCGCTTTCTCGAATTCCTCCACCACATTGTCGACATGCCGCGCCAGATTGACTTCCGCCATGACGTAGTTAGCCAGGCCGATCTTGTGCCGGTCCAGCACGGCCGTGTAGTAAGCGATCACGCCCGCACGCTCGAGATCCTTCACCCGCTTCCAGGTGGGCGAGGTCGACAGGCCGATGTGCTCACCCAGTTCCTGAACGGACATCCGCCCATCTTTCTGTAGCTCGGTGAGGATCCGCAGACTGTAGGGGTCCAGCAGAAAGTCTTTCTCCATTACGGTGCTCCAGCGGTTTTTATTGTTGTAGAAGCATGAAATCGGCTGAATTCAGAAAACACTTTTTCAGGGGCCGATCTTAAGCTTTCAGGGAAAGGGGGTGGCTCGCGCCTTTCCCGAATCAGCCTGCGAGGACAATAACAATATGCCGGCATCATCGCTGAAAACAATGGCTCTGAAGCATAGCCCTGCGCCATCGGCGCGCTTCGATTGGGCCAGGGTCGCTTATCTGCTTCAGGTGTCCCGGGCCCTGGACGAGCTGGAAGAGACCGTGCTGGTCCCGGAGAAAAAAGTGCTCTACCAGTTCTCGGCTCGCGGCCATGATCTGGCGCAGATTCTGCTCGGCTCGCTGCTCACCGATCAGCATGACGCAGTGTGCGGCTACTACCGTTCGCGGCCCATGCTGCTGGCGCTGGGAGTCGATATGGTCGATGCGCTGGGGTCCTCCATGGCCCGGGCGGGCGGGTATTCCGATGGCCGCGACATCGGCGTGGTATTCAACTACCCCAACCCAGGGGGCCCAGCCGCATTGCCCATGTGCGGGGGTGTCGGCAGCCAGTACACGCCCACGGCAGGCTGGGCCCAGGCGATCGACTACTATCGTCATGAGTTGAATGACCAGGCCTATGCCAGCGCCATCAGCGTAGTGCTGGGCGGCGATGGTTCGGTGGCCACGAACGGCTTCTGGTCGGCCCTGACGCTGGCCACCACCCAGAAGCTGCCCATGCTGTTCTACATCGAAGACAACGGCTATGGCATCTCGGTCCCGTCGAGCTATCAGACGCCGGGCGGGAACATCGCCGCCAATCTGGCCAGCTTTCAGAACCTGCATATTCTCGACGGCAATGGCAGCGACCCCGCACAGGCCGCCGAACTCGTCAGCCAGGCCGTCGATCATGTGCGCAGTCATCAGGGGCCCTGCCTGTTGCGGCTCAAGGTTCCGCGCCTGGAAGGCCACAGTTTCCAGGACACCCAGACCTACAAGAGCGCCGAAATCATCGACCAGGAATGGGCCCGGGACCCGCTCGAAGCTTTGCACACGTATCTCGTGCCGACGCATATGAACGCAGCCGAGTGGCAGAGGCTGACCGCCCAGGCCCGCGCCGACGTCGAACAAGCTGCGCTCCAGGCGCAGGCCCGGCCGCTGAGCGCGCCCGAACGGGTGCCCCGGCATGTTTTCTACGAGGGTGAGCTTCAGCAACGCGGCGGACAGTGGCCTCACGGCTATCAAACCGTTGATGCAGGTGCGGAGCCGGAACAGGACGGCCAGCGCATCAATATGGTTGCCGCCATTCGCAGAACCCTCGATGTGGAGCTGAGTATCAACCGCAAAGTGGTGCTTTTCGGCGAAGACATCGGCCCCAAGGGCGGTGTGCATGCGGTAACGCTCGGCCTGCAGGACAAACATGGCCAGCGCCGTGTGGCCGACACCAGCCTGTCCGAGGAAGGCATCATCGGCCGCGCCGTGGGTATGGCCCTCGCAGGACTGATGCCGGTGCCGGAAATCCAGTTCCGCAAGTATGCCGACCCTGCCGCCGAGCAGTTGGCCGACTGCGGGACCCTGCGCTGGCGAACCAATAACCGCTTTGCTGCGCCCATGGTGGTGCGCATCGCCGGGGGCTTCTTCAAGTGCGGCGACCCCTGGCACAGCCAGACCAACGAGGTGCAGTTCGTGCATTCACCAGGCTGGCAAGTGGCGGTACCGTCCAATGCGCAAGACGCCGTCGGACTGCTGCGCACGGCGCTGAGAGGTAATGATCCGGTGATCTTTTTCGAGCATCGGGCGATGCTCGACGCGGCTTCGGCACGCCGGGCGTACCCCGGAGACGACTTTGTGCTGCCTTTCGGCCAGGCACGTACCGTGGTGGCGGGTGATCAACTGACGATCGTGACGTGGGGGGCGATGGTCGAACGCTGCGAACAGGCGGCGCAAGGCCGCTCGGTCCACGTGCTCGACCTGCGCACCCTGATGCCGTGGGACAGGCAAGCAGTGCTGGAATCGGTGCGACGAACTCATCGTTGCCTGATCGTCCACGAGGATCTGGGCACTGCCGGTTTTGGTGCCGAGATAGCTGCTGTCGTGGCCGATGAAGTTTTCCTCGATCTGGATGCCCCGGTTTCACGCCTGACCATGCCGGATATCCCAAGCCCGCATCATCCTGCGCTGCTGGCCCACGTACTGCCCTCCGTCGAGCGCATCCGTGACAAGATCGACCAACTGCTGGGGTTTTGACATGAATGACATGACTCTCGCACCCGACGCGCTAAACATCATTGCGCCACTGGAACAGGAAGGTACCAAAGCGCTTGTACGGACCTGGCTGAAGGTCCAGGGCGACAAGGTGACTCGGCAAGAGCCGGTGGTGGAACTGGAGACCGACAAGGTTGTGGTCGAGGTCTGCGCGCCCGCCGATGGCGTGCTGGATATTTTCCTTCAGGAGTCCGCCGAAGCGATCCCTGGTGCAGTGTTGGGCGCTGTTCGGCAACACGCCACTGCAGTGCCGGACCCTCACCCGGAGCACCGCCTGTCACCGGCGGTGCGTCGCCTTCTGGCCGAGCATCAACTTGACCCGGACGCCATCGAGGGCACAGGCAAAGGCGGGCGCCTGACGCGCGAAGATGTCATGACGCACCTCAGGCAGGCGGGTTCTGCCTCCGTGGGCGCAGGCGCTACCTGCAACAGTGCCCAGGCAGACGTCACCGAGCCAGCCCCCTCCCTGCGCACCCACACGCATCGCCCCGGCAAACACATCCCCCACAGCACCTTGCGGCGCAAGATCGCCGAGCACATGCAGGCTTCCGTCGCTACGGCACCCCATGTGACCTCCGTATTCGAAGCGGACTTCACCGCTGTGATCGCCCACCAGAAGCTGCACAAGCAGCGCTTTGCCGATCGCGGCGTCAACCTCACACTCACCGCCTATCTGGTGAGTGCCTGTCGCGAATCGATGGCCGCAGCGCCAAGCGTCAACAGCCGCTGGCACGACGATTTTCTCGAGTTGTTCGACGACATCAATATCGGTATCGCCACGGCACTGGATGACACTGGTTTGATCGTGCCCGTACTGCATCAGGTGCAGGACCTGTCGCTGTTCGGCATCGCGGCGCAGTTACAGCGCCTCACGATGGCAGCACGCAATGGCACCCTTGCACCCGAGCAAGTACGGGGCGGCACCTTCACGATCTCCAACCACGGTACCTCCGGCTCACTCTTCGCCACACCGATCATCATCAATCAGCCGCAGTCAGCCATTCTGGGCGTCGGCGCAGTGGAGCGCAGGGTAGTGGTCAAACAACTCGACGGCGTCGATGTGTTCCTTGCCCGCCCCAAGGCCTATGTAACCTTGACCATCGATCACCGCGTGCTGGACGGCAGCGTTGCCAATGCGTGGCTGCGCAGATTCATCGAGGTGTTGGAGGGATGGCCTCTGCAAGCGCATTGAATGCAGCCGCCCACTTGGCGGACAACGCGCTATACGCGTTAGTATTGCGCGCGCTCGACCAAGCTGCAGTGAACGAGGGTAAGCAATGGCAAAAGGAACGCCGGGCATTTCGGCGGCAGGCAAGGACACGATCTCCATGCACCTGGTCCGTGAAGCGCTCGAGCAGTGCGGTGCGGCGGGCAGGGAAGCATTCAGCGGCCTGGGGTTGGAGCTCGCCACGCTTGGCGATGAACACGCACGTATGCCCGCGCGCACTTATGGACGGTTGTGGCGCGAGCTCTCCAAGGCGCTGGACGACGAATTCTTCGGCATGAGCGCCCGGCCACTGCGTAGCGGCAGCTTTGCACTGCTGTGCGAAATCAGCAGAACACAGCCCACGGTTGGCGCTGCCGTGGAGATAGCGCTGCGCTTTCTCGCGCTGATGCTTGGGGATTTTCACGCGCAGTTGATCCGCCAGCAGACGCTGGCTGAAATCGTGATGCAAGATGAATCGCCGGAACCCAGGCGTGCATTTGCGTGCTTCACCTACTGGATGATCGTGCACGGCTTGATCTGCTGGCTCGCAGGGCGACGCGTGCCGATCCTGGCCATCGAACTGCGCGGTCCCGCGCCCGAGTACATCGACGATTACCAGGTCATGTTCTCGCGCAATCTGCGCTTTGGCCAACGCCATTCGCGGCTGGTGCTGGCCGCTGAGCATCTGGATATACCGATACGACGCAGCGCCGCCGAGCTCAAGCAGTTTCTCGCCCAGGCACCGACCAACATTCTGATCCGCTATCGCGATCCTCAAAGCCTTGGGGGCCGTGTCCGGCAGCTGCTGCGCGAAGTGCCAGGTGCGCAATGGCCCCAGATCGAAGGGCTGGCAGCGCACTTCGCAACGTCCACCTCGACACTGCGTCGACGGCTGGCGGAGGAGGGCTGCAACTTCCAGTCCTTGAAGGACAGCGTGCGCCGCGAGCAAGCGATCGTGTGGCTGGCCGAGGCTTCAATGAGCCTGGAAGACATCGCCGGACGCCTGGGCTTTGCCGACAGCAGCTCGTTCTACAAGGCCTTTCGCAAATGGACCGGGGCAAGTCCTGGCCACTACCGAGGTTTGATGTCAGGCAACGGCGGCTCTGACTCGCCTTCGTCCGCATCCGAATCCTCCAGCACATCGCTCACACGGGAAGAAGGCAGCAACTGCGTAGCCTTGCTGCCCAGCAACGACCCCGCCTGAAAGTAGCCCATCACGGTGGCCACGCTGCGATGCTCGGTCATGGCCATCACCTCGCCCAGTGGCACCCCTTGGCGCCCGGCTTCGGTCACGAACCCCGAGCGCAGGCTGTGAGCGGCCCAATCTCCATCCAGCCCGGCGAGCTTGGCCCGACGCTGGACGATGCGCGCCACTTGCTCGCCGGACAAGCCTGTGGTCCCGACCTTGCCGCCCTTATACCGTCGCCGGAA
>NZ_DFUE01000090.1 GCF_002379585.1 Pseudomonas sp. UBA4194 | reverse complement strand
GCCATGTTGTCGCGCAGGTAGTCGAAACCGAATTCGTTGTTGGTGCCGTAGGTGATGTCGGCAGCATAGGCGATACGCTTTTCTTCCGGCGGCGCGAACGGGGTGACCACACCCACGGTCAGGCCCAGGAATTCGTACAGCGGACGCATCCAGTTGGCGTCGCGGCGGGCCAGGTAGTCGTTGACCGTGACCACGTGCACGCCCTTGCCGGACAGCGCATTGAGATACACACCCAAGGTTGCCACCAGGGTTTTACCTTCACCGGTGCGCATTTCGGCAATCATGCCTTCGTGCAAGGTGATGCCACCGATGAGCTGAACATCGAAGTGGCGCATGCCCATCACGCGCTTGCCGGCTTCGCGGCAGACGGCGAAAGCCTCGGGCAGCAGTTGGTCTAGGGTCTCGCCTTTTGCCAGGCGGGCCTTGAACTCTGCGGTCTTGGCCCGCAGCTGCTCGTCCGAGAGGGCCACCATCTGCTCTTCGAAGGCATTGACGGCCTGTACCGTCTTGAGCATGCGTCGTACTTCACGCTCGTTCTTGCTTCCAAAAAGTTTCTTTAACAAAGGCGCAAACATATCGGCAGGATCTTCCACACATAGGGATGGAGGGCGGCCCCGTGAGTCGCCCGTGCAGCCCTCATGGCCGCATGCGAACGAGCATTCTACCCGGAAACGAAGGAGAGGAAAGTGGCGTTATGTCCACGATGCTGGCACAGCGCTGTAACGGGGCTTTTTTACAATAAGGCCTTTTTTGTCAACTTCAACCCATGGGGCGAAGATGTCATGTATCCAAATGCCCGGCGTGGCCTGTTCGCAGCCCTGTAGAACGGTGTGATCAAGGGATTCTGTTAACATGCAGGCTCGGTCACCTCAGGTATGTCCCCATGGTCTTTCGCCCACTGCCCGCCCGGGCTCCGGCTGTCCTGCTGCGCGAAGCCAGGCCCCTCAAGGCATTGTTCAGCCATGCTCAGCGGCTGTCCCATCTGCAACGCCTGCTCGAGAGCCAGTTGCAACCCGCGGCGCGTGAACATTGCTATGTAGCGTCATGGCGGGAAGGGAGTTTGTTGCTGATCGTGACCGACGGCCACTGGGCCACGCGCCTGCGCTATCAGCAGAAACGCCTGCAACGCGATCTGCAGGCGCTGGACGAATTCAGCAGCCTGACCCGCATTCTGTTCAAGGTCCAACCGCCGACGGTGCAAAGCCAGGCGGGGAGTCGCAGTATCGATCTGTCGGTGAGCGCGGGGGAAAACATTCAGGCAACAGCCGAGGGGATCAGTGATCCGAACCTACGAGCGGCGCTGGAAAGGTTGGCGGCGCATGCCAAGGGCAGGAGCAAGGGTTAGGGTTGGGGTTGGGGTTGGGGTTGGGGTTAGGATTTGTGGTGAATGGTCCCCTCACCCCAGCCCTCTCCCTGGGGGAGAGGGAGCCGTGCGCGTGAGGGGACCATTGAGCGAAAGATTCCCCTGACTCACGCCGATAAAACAGCCGGCCATAAAAAAAGGCCACCCGAAGGCAGCCTTTAAAATGTGAAACCAGAAAAGAGAGGTTGTATCAACCCAACGCTGCTGGCCGCATGTAGGAGATCGGTACCGTACTGGCATCTTCGAATGTGACCACTTCCCAGGCGTCCTCTTGCTCCAGCAAACGGCGCAAAAGCTGGTTGTTCAGTGCGTGGCCCGACTTGAAACCACGGAATTCGCCAATCAGGCTATTGCCCAACTGGTAGAGATCGCCGATTGCATCGAGGATCTTGTGCTTGACGAATTCGTCTTCATATCGCAAACCGTCCTCGTTCATAACGCCAGCTTCGTCCACCACGATAGCGTTTTCAACGCTGCCGCCCAGTGCACGATTGTGCTTGCGCAGGTATTCCAGATCGCTCATGAAACCAAAGGTACGCGCGCGACTGACTTCCTTCACGAAGGACGTGCTGGAAAAGTCGACGCTGGCACTTTGCGTGCGATCCTTGAAGACAGGATGGTCAAAATCTATTTCGAAGCTCACTTTGAAGCCTTCGAAAGGCAGGAAGGTGGCGCGCTTGTCGCCCTCTGTCACTGTCACTTCACGCAGGATACGGATGAACTTCTTCGGCGCGTCCTGTTCTTCCAGGCCAGCCGATTGAATCAGGAATACGAAGGGTCCGGCGCTGCCATCCATGATCGGCACTTCGGAGGCGGAGAGTTCGACGTAGGCGTTATCGATCCCCAGGCCCGCCATGGCTGACAGTAGATGCTCTACGGTGTCGACCTTGACGTCGCCATTGACCAAAGTGGTGGACATCGTGGTGGCGCCGACATTGTGGGCACGCGCAGGAATCTGCACGACCGGGTCAAGGTCGACGCGACAGAACACGATACCGGTATCCACGGGCGCGGGTTTCAAGGTCAGGTAGACCTTCTCACCGGAGTGCAAGCCGACGCCTGTGGCACGGATAATATTCTTCAGGGTGCGTTGTTTAATCATGGCATTGGCCGCTTCAGCGCAAATTGCGAACTGGTATCAACAAAGGCTGGCGATAATAGCAGACCGAGCCTTTGCTGAACACCAATCACCCTTATACCCCTGATAAATTGCATTAATCGGCCTGACGACGCAGGAAGGCCGGGATGTCCAGATAATCCAGGTCATCCTGAGGGTTCAGCTTGGCCGCAGCGGCAGCACCGCCGTGAGCCTGGTTGCGCATCACGGTCGGACGGTCCAGGTCACGGTAGTTCACCGAAGGCTGATCCTGGCGTGCTGGCTGCTGCGAAGGCGGTGGCGTCTGGGCAGCGGTCTGCATGGTGTTGTCGATGACCTTCACAGGCTTCTCGATCTTGGCACCCAGGCCGGTGGCCACAACGGTCACGTGCAGCTCGTCACGCATGTCCGGATCGATCACGGTGCCCACCTTGACCATTGCGTGGTCGGAAGCGAACGCCTCGATGATGCTACCCACGTCGGAGTATTCACCTAGCGACAGGTCGGGACCTGCGGTGATGTTGACCAGGATGCCGCGGGCGCCCTGCAGGTTGACGTCTTCGAGCAACGGGTTGCGGATGGCCGCTTCGGTGGCCTCGCGCGCGCGGTTCGGGCCGCTGGCGCAACCGGTACCCATCATCGCCATGCCCATCTCGCTCATCACGGTGCGCACGTCGGCGAAGTCGACGTTGATCATGCCCGGACGCTTGATGATGTCGGAGATACCGCGAACGGCACCGGCCAGTACATCGTCAGCCTTGGCGAAAGCCGACAGCAGGCTGGCGTCCTTGCCCAGGATGGTCAGCAGTTTCTCGTTGGGAATGGTGATCAACGAGTCGACGCTTTCGGACAGCGCGCGGATGCCTTCATCGGCGATCTGCATGCGCTTGCGGCCTTCGAACGGGAACGGACGGGTCACGACCGCAACGGTCAGGATGCCCATTTCCTTGGCCACTTCGGCAATGATCGGTGCTGCACCGGTACCGGTGCCGCCACCCATGCCGGTGGTGATGAAGACCATGTTGGTGCCTTGCAGCACTTCAGCGATACGCTCGCGGTCTTCCATCGCGGCCTGACGGCCGACTTCCGGGTTGGCGCCAGCGCCCAGACCCTTGGTCACGCCGGTGCCCAGTTGCAGGATGGTGCGTGCGCCGATGTTCTTCAGCGCCTGCGCATCGGTGTTGGCGCAGATGAATTCAACGCCTTCGATGTTGCTCTTGACCATGTGGTTGACGGCGTTGCCGCCGCCACCGCCGACACCGATAACTTTGATTACCGGGCTTTGCGGGATGTTGTCTACGAGTTCGAACATGTGCCCTCTCCTTTCATTCTCTAGTTTTGTGCGCCTACCGCTACTGCCGTTTTGAATCAGAAATTGCCTTGCACCCAACGCTTCAGCCGTTCCAGCACTGGAGCCTTGGTGTCGTCGCTATAACTGCTACTGCTGTTGCTGATACCTGACAGATTCAAGCCATCGGACTGCTTCTGCAGGCCATACATCAACAGGCCCACGCCGGTGGAGTAGATCGGGTTGCTGATCACGTCGCTCAGCCCCCGAACGGTATGCGGTACGCCCAGGCGTACCGGCATGTGGAAGATTTCTTCGGCCAGTTCGACCGCGCCTTCCATTTTTGCTGTACCCCCGGTCAGCACGATGCCGGCCGGGATAAGGTCTTCGTAGCCGCTGCGACGCAGTTCGGCCTGGATCAAGGTGAACAGCTCGTCGTACCGCGGCTCGACCACTTCGGCCAACGCCTGGCGCGACAATTCGCGCGGCGGACGATCGCCCACGCTCGGCACCTTGATGGTTTCGCCGGCGCCGGCCAGCTTGGCCAGGGCGCAGGCGTAACGGATCTTGATTTCTTCGGCGTACTGGGTCGGCGTACGCAAGGCCATGGCAATGTCGTTGGTGACCTGGTCACCGGCGATCGGGATCACTGCGGTGTGGCGGATCGCGCCTTCGGTGAAGATGGCGATGTCGGTGGTGCCACCACCGATGTCCACCAGGCAGACGCCCAGCTCTTTCTCGTCGTCGGTCAGTACCGAGTAGGCCGAGGCCAGTTGCTCGAGAATGATGTCGTCGATTTCCAGACCGCAGCGGCGCACGCACTTCTCGATGTTCTGCGCCGCATTGACTGCGCAGGTGACCACGTGAACCTTGGCTTCCAGACGCACGCCCGACATGCCCAGAGGTTCGCGTACGCCCTCCTGGTTATCGATCACGTAATCCTGCGGCAGGGTATGCAGCACGCGCTGATCGGCAGGAATGGCCACGGCCTGGGCGGCGTCGAGCACGCGCTCCAGGTCCGCGGTGCTCACTTCACGGTCGCGGATGGCAACGATGCCGTGGGAGTTGAGGCTGCGAATGTGGTTGCCGGCCACGCCGACGAATGCCGAGTGAATGCGGCAACCGGCCATCAGCTGGGCCTCTTCCACCGCGCGTTGGATCGACGCGACGGTGGACTCGATATTCACTACCACGCCTTTCTTCAAGCCGCGCGAGGGGTGCGTACCGATCCCGACGATGTCCAGCGTACCGTCGGCCGCGACTTCGCCCACCAGCGCCACCACCTTGGAGGTCCCGATGTCGAGTCCGACGATCATTTTGCCGCTTTGCACGTTTGCCATGGTCCTGCCTCTTCTCAATTCTTCGCGACGGCGGGCGTATCCGACGTCGGGGCGTTCGGATCGCGCCAGCCCACGGCCAAACCGTTGGCATAACGCAGGTCGATACGCGCGATATTCGTGATCTGATCTTTAAGTGTCTTGTCGTAAATGGCGATAAAGCGGCGCATTTTTTCCAGCAAGTGGTCACGTCCCAGCAACAGCTCGATGCCTGGGCCGGCGCTTCCTGCGCCTGTGGTCAGAAACCAGCTGCCACGTTCGGTCAATTCCAGCCTGGCTACCGAATAGCCCAGTGGACGGAGCATCTGACTCAGCACCTGGTATTGCTGCATCACCTGCTGTTGGGCCCGTGCCGGACCAAACAACTGCGGCAAGTGTTCGTAGTTGCCCAGTTCGCGCGGCGCGAATGCCTCACCCTGGTTGTTGAGCAGGGCTTCATTGCCCCAGCGCGCGACCGGCAGTTGCTCTTCGAGGCGGATCACGACCTGATCGGGCCATACCCGCCGCACTTCGGCGTGGGCGATCCAGGGCATGGTCTCGAGTTCGGTGCGCATGCGCGTCAGGTCGATGCTGAAGAACGTGGCGCCCACATAAGGTTGGATACGTTCCTGCACCGACTGCTGGTTGATGTAGCTGAGGTCGCCCTGCACCGCCACCTTGGTGATCGGACGGTCGGCGTACGGCAGCAGGTACTGCGCGCCCTCGTAGGTACCGAAGCCCAGGCCCACCAGCAACACGGGCCACATCAGCTTCTTGAAGACGCTGAAATTGGCCTTGGGCAGGCGCACCGACAGCGGCTCCTTGGCCACCATTCGACTGGCGCCACGCGGCACCGGCTTGTTGCGGCCGATGGCGGGTGACTGATGACGAATCATTGGGCCTTGCATGGTCTTAACCTCGCGCCTCGCAGCTTGCGGCCAGGATCGCCAGCACCAACTGCTGGAAGTCCAGACCGGCAGCTTTCGCCGCCATGGGAACCAGGCTGTGATCGGTCATGCCTGGGGCCGTGTTCACTTCCAGCAGCCAGAAGCGGCCCTGCTGGTCTTGCATCACATCCACACGCGCCCAACCCTTGATGCCGATGGCATCACAGGCGCGTGCGGTCAGTTCGATGAGTTCCTGTTCCTTGGCCGCGTCCAGCCCGCACGGAATGCGGTATTGGGTGTCGTTGGCCAGGTACTTGGCGTCGTAGTCGTAGAACGAATGCGGGGTGCCCAGGGCAATCGGCGGCAGAACCTGGCCACGCAGGGTCGCGATGGTGAACTCCGGACCTTGAATCCATTGCTCTACCAGGACTTGCGAATCGTAGGTACTGGCGGCTTTCCAGGCGTGGACCAATTCGTCGACGCCGGTCACCTTGGCCATACCGATGCTTGAACCTTCATGGGCGGGTTTGACGATCAAAGGGAAGCCCAGTTCCGTCGCCGCGCAAATACAGTCGAACTCGCTGCCCAGCACCGCGTGCCGTGGCGTCGGCAGGTCCAGGCTCTGCCACACCTGTTTGGTGCGTAGTTTGTCCATGGCCAGGGCGCTGGCCAGGATGCCGCTGCCGGTGTAGGGAATGTCCAGGCACTCGAGCAAGCCTTGCATGCTGCCATCTTCACCGCCACGACCGTGCAGGATGATGAAGGCGCGGTCGATTTTCTCGGCTTGCAGGCGCGCCAGCAGATCGTCGCCGACATCGATGCCGAAAGCGTCGACACCGGCGTCCTGCAGCGCCTGCAGGCAGGCCGCGCCCGACTTGAGCGACACTTCACGCTCGGCGCTCTTGCCGCCGTACAGCACGGCTACGCGGCCGAAATCGCTCGGCGCGATGTTCGAGCGCAGGGTATTGAGGTCAAGGACGTTCATTTCGACGTCCCCGGGGCCTGGGCGAACAGCGGGCTCTTGAGCAGTTGCGGCGCCAGGCCACCGATGTCCCCGGCGCCTTGGCACAGCAGGATATCGCCGGCGCGCAGCAGCGGCTTGACCAGCGGCGCCAGTTCCACGCCACGTTCGATGTAGATCGGGTCCAGCTGGCCGCGTTGACGAATGCTGTGGCACAGCTGACGGCTGTCGGCCCCGGGAATCGGCTCTTCGCCAGCCGGATAGACCTCCATCAGCAACAAGACGTTGGCGTCCGCCAGCACTTGTACGAAATCGTCGTACAGGTCGCGGGTACGGCTGAAGCGATGCGGCTGGTATACCATCACCAGACGTTTATCGGGCCAGCCGCCACGAACGGCGCTGATCACGGCAGCCACTTCGCGAGGGTGATGACCGTAGTCGTCCACCAGCATCACGCTACCGCCTTCCACAGGCAGTTCGCCGTACACCTGAAAGCGGCGACCCACGCCCTGGAAGCCCGACAGGCCCTGAACGATGGCCTCGTCGCTGATGCCCTCGTCGGTGGCGATGGCGATGGTGGCCAGGGAGTTCAGCACGTTGTGGTTGCCTGGCATGTTGACCGACACGTTGAGCGGCTCGCGATCGCGGCGCAGCACGGTGAAGTGGGTCAGCATGCCTTGCTGGCGCACATTGATAGCGCGCACGTCGGCTTCTTCGCTGGTGCCATAGGTCAGGGTCGGACGGGCGATCTGCGGGAGAATCTCGCGCACCACCGGATCGTCCAGGCAAACCACGGCCAGGCCGTAGAACGGCAGGTTGTGGAGAAACTCGACGAACGTCTTCTTCAAGACATTGAAGTCACCGCCGTAGGTGGCCATATGATCGGCGTCGATATTGGTGACCACGGCCACCAACGGCTGCAGGTGCAGGAAGCTGGCGTCCGATTCATCGGCTTCGGCGATCAGGTAGCGGCTGGTGCCCAACTGCGCATTGGTGCCGGCGGCATTCAGTCGGCCACCAATGACGAAGGTCGGGTCCAGGCCGCCTGCGGCGAATACCGAGGCGATCAGGCTGGTGGTGGTGGTCTTCCCGTGGGTCCCGGCCACGGCGATGCCGTGACGGTAGCGCATCAGCTCGGCCAGCATCTCGGCGCGTGGCACCACGGGGATGCGGCGTTCCAGGGCGGTGGCCACTTCCGGGTTGCTGGTGTTGACGGCACTGGACACTACCAACACATCGGCGCTGGCGGCATTCTCGGCGCGGTGGCCAATGAAGATTTCAGCGCCGAACGAGGTCAGGCGCTCGGTGACCGGCGAGGCCTTGAGGTCCGAGCCTGACACCTGATAACCCAGGTTCAACAGCACCTCGGCGATGCCGCACATGCCCACACCGCCGATGCCGACGAAGTGGATACGGCGGATGCGGCGCATTTCCGGCTGCGGCATGGCTTTCTGATTCTCAACCATGGGCCACCTCCAGGCAGACATCGACGACGGTACGGGTGGCATCGGGTTTGGCCAGGCGGCGTGCGGTGCTCGCCATGGTCAGCAGTTTTTCCGGTTGCATCAAAACCTCTTTCAGACGCTCGGCAAGTTCCGAAGCGCCGGTTGTCGCTTGTGGCATGAGGAAGGCAGCGCCTTCACGAGCCAGATAATCGGCGTTGCGCGTCTGGTGATCGTCGATCGCGTGGGGCAGCGGCACCAGCAACGACGGCAGCCCAGCGGCCGCCAGTTCACTGATGGTCAGGGCGCCAGCGCGGCAGACCACCAGGTCGGCCCAGCCATAGGCTTGGGCCATGTCCTTGATGAACGGCGCCACTTGCGCCTCGACGCCGGCAGCGCGATAACGCTCGGCGGTCACTTCATCGTGCTTCTTGCCGGCCTGATGGAACACCTCGGGGCGGTACTGGACCGGCACCTGGGCCAGCGCTTCAGGCAGCAGCTTGTTCAAGGGTTCGGCACCCAGGCTGCCGCCCAGGATCAACAACCGAGGCTGGCGGCCGGCCAGGGTCTGGCGCGGGGTTTCCAGAAACAGCTCGCTGCGCACCGGGTTGCCCGTGGTGCGGCGCTTGGCCGAAGGACCGAAGGTATTCGGGAAAGCTTCGCAGACTCGGCTGGCGAACGGCACCAGCAACCGATTGGCGGTACCGGCCACGGCGTTCTGTTCGTGCACGATCACCGGCACTCCGGCCAGGCGTGCGGCC
Source organism: Pseudomonas sp. UBA4194 (assembly GCF_002379585.1). Classification (GTDB taxonomy): domain Bacteria; phylum Pseudomonadota; class Gammaproteobacteria; order Pseudomonadales; family Pseudomonadaceae; genus Aquipseudomonas. The sequence goes on along the minus strand of NZ_DFUE01000090.1, from coordinate 65,790 downwards.
AGGCCGCCCGGGCCTGTCAGGTAGCCACCAAAGCCCACCACGCAGACCGGCTGCAACTGACCAATGACACGGCGAGCCTGGAGCATCGCCTTGAGGATGGCGAACGGCGCCTTGAGCAGCGACAGCTTGCCCTTGCCGCGCACACCGCTGACGTCGATCAGGTGCAACGGCAGGCCGTTGGCAGGCACCAACTCGTTCTCGATGCCACGGGGAGTACCCAGCCAGTGCACGGTGAAACCGCGGGCCTGGAACTCACGGGCACAGGCCAGCGCCGGGAACACGTGGCCGCCGGTGCCGCCGGCCATGATCAGCACGTTGCCCTTATCGGCCATGGGGCGTCTCCTCGGCGAAGTCGCTTTCGCTGAACTCCACCTCTTCGCTGCCCAGGTGCGAGCGACTCTCCCACTCGATCCGCAGCAACAGGCCCAGGCAGGCGCAGCAGATCACCAGGGAGCTGCCGCCATAACTGAGGAACGGCAGGGTCAGACCCTTGGTCGGCAACAGGCCGACGTTCACGCCGATGTTGATCAGGAACTGACCGATCCACAGGAACGACAGGCCGTAGGCCACATAGGCTGCGAAATACTGCTTGGCGCGCTCGGCCCAGTAGCCGATGTACATGCCGCGGATACACACGAACACGAACAACGCCACGGTGCACAGCGAGCCGACCACACCGAGTTCTTCAGCCAGTACCGAAAACACGAAGTCGGTATGGGCTTCGGGCAGGTAGAACTGCTTCTGGACACTGTTGCCCAGGCCGACGCCGAACCATTGGCCGCGACCAAAGGCAATGAGTGCCTGGGTCAACTGGTAGCCGGAACCGAACTGGTCGCTCCAAGGGTCGGTGAAGGTGATCAGGCGTGCCATGCGATAGGGCTGGGCCTGCACCAGGACGAACACCGCGCCCACCGCCAGCGCCACCATCAGGGCGAAACGGAACAGGCCCACGCCCCCCAGGAACAGCATGGCCGCAGCCGCCCCCATCATCACCACGGTGGCGCCGAAGTCGGGCTCCATCAGCAACAGACCGGCCATCGGCAGCAGCACGAAGAACGGCTTGAAGAAGCCCATCCAGCTGTCACGCACTTCCTGCTGGCGACGGACCAGATAACCGGCCAGGAACAGCACCACAAAGACCTTGGCGATCTCCGAAGGCTGGACGTTGAACATGCCGAAGCCAATCCAGCGCATCGAGCCGTTCACTTCACGGCCGATACCGGGCAGCAGCACCATGATCAGCAAGCCGAAGGCACCGAGCAGCAAGGTGCCGCCCAGGCGCTGCCAGGTGGCGATGGGCACCATCATGGTAACGATGCAGGTGCCGACGCCGATGACCAGATACACCAGATGGCGGATCATCATCGACAACGGGTTGCCGGCGTTGACCGCCGCCACTTCCGAGGAAGCCGAGGTGATCATCACCAGGCCCAGGCCCAGCAGCGCCAGGCAGCCGGCCAGCATGGCGAAATCGATGTCGATGCCACGGCCGCTGATCAGCGGTGATGGAAATGGCTTGATCACACCAAAGATCATGACAAGCCCTCCACAGCCTGAGCGAACAGACGTCCGCGTTCTTCGTAATTCTTGAACATGTCCAGGCTTGCACAGGCCGGCGACAGCAGCACGGCATCGCCAGGCTGGGCCAGTTCGGCGCAGCGCTGGACCACTTCCTCGATGGAACCGGCGTTGACCTGGGGCACACCGTTACCCAACGCAGCGGCAACCTGCGGCGCGTCGCGCCCCAGCAGCACCACGGCACGGCAGTAGCGATCGACCGGCGCGCGCAGCGAGCTGAAGTCGGCACCCTTGCCATCGCCACCGGCCACCAGCACCAGCTTGCCGTCGATGTCGGCACCCAGGCCTTCGACGGCGGCAATGGCCGCGCCGACGTTGGTGGCCTTGGAGTCGTCGTACCAGGCCACGCCGTCACGCTCGCGCAGCCACTGGCAGCGGTGCGGCAAGCCGCTGAACGCGCGCAGACTGGTGAGCATGGTCTCGAACGGCAGGCCCACGGCATGACCCAGCGCCAGCGCGGCCAGGGCATTGGCCTGGTTGTGAGCGCCGCGTACTTTCAGGTCGCTGACCGGCATCAGGTTCTGGAACTCATAGGCCAGGTATTTCTGGCCGTTTTCTTCGCGCAGGCCGAAGGCCTTGAAATCCGGAATGTTCAAACCGAAGGTCCAGCATGGCAGGCCTTCGCCCATCAGCGGCCGGCTCAGGGCATCCTGGCGGTTGAAGACCACCTTGCGCGCACCGCGGAAGATCCGATGCTTGGCCAGGTGATAGGCCGGAAGACCGCTGTAGCGGTCCATGTGGTCTTCGCTGACATTGAGTACCGTGGCCACTTCGGCATTGAGCTGGTGGGTGGTTTCCAGCTGGAAGCTGGACAGCTCCAGTACATACAGCTCGATGTCATCGGCGAGCAGATCCAGCGCCGGCTCGCCCAGGTTGCCGCCCACTGCCACACGCTTGCCTGCCGCCACAGCCATCTCGCCTACCAGGGTGGTGACGGTGCTCTTGGCATTGGAACCGCTGATGGCGACGATCGGTGCCTTGGCGTGCCGGGCGAACAGATCGATGTCCCCGGACAGCTGAACGCCACGGGCTGCAGCCTGCTGCAACGCCGGAGTCGCCAACGCCAGGCCGGGGCTCACGTACAGCTCATCGGCGCGGCACAGGAACTCGACGTCCAGTTCGCCACAGCGCACTTCCACCTGCGGGAAATCGCGGCGCAGGGTTGCCAGCTCCGGCGGATTCTCGCGCGTGTCGGCCACGGCGAAGGCCACGCCCTGGCGCGCGAGAAAACGCACCAGGGACATGCCGCTCTTGCCGAGGCCGACAACGATGCGGAAGTGGGAAGAAGCGATCAGAGACACTCGTTCTACCTCAGCTTCAGGGTGGCAAGGCCGATCAGCACCAGAATCACGGTGATGATCCAGAAACGGACGATGACGCGAGGTTCAGGCCAGCCTTTGAGTTCGAAATGGTGATGAATCGGCGCCATGCGAAACACGCGGCGGCCGGTGAGTTTGAACGATGCCACCTGGATGACCACCGAGAGGGTCTCGACCACGAAGATGCCGCCCATGATGAACAGGACGATTTCCTGACGCACGATCACCGCGATGGTGCCCAGGGCCGCACCCAGAGCCAGTGCCCCGACGTCACCCATGAACACCTGAGCGGGATAGGTGTTGAACCACAGAAAGCCCAGGCCGGCACCAATCAGCGCGCCACAGAACACGATCAGCTCGCCGGCTCCGGGTACATAGGGAATGAGCAGGTATTCGGCAAATTTGATGTTGCCCGACAGGTAGCAGAATATGCCCAGTGCGCCGCCGACCATGACCGTGGGCAGAATCGCCAGGCCATCCAGGCCATCGGTGAGGTTGACCGCGTTGCTGGAACCGACGATGACGAAGTAGCTCAGCACGATGAAGCCGACGCCCAGAGGAATGCTGGCATCCTTGAGCATCGGAATGATCAGGGTGGTTTCCACCGAACTCGGCGCGGTCACGTACAGGAACACGGCGGCGCCCAGGCCAAACACCGACTGCCAGAAATACTTCCAGCGGCTGGGCAGGCCGCGGGAGTTCTTCTCGATCACCTTGCGGTAGTCGTCGACCCAACCGATGCCGCCGAACAGCAGGGTGACGATTAGGACCACCCATACATAGCGGTTGGACAGGTCAGCCCACAGCAGGGTGCTGATGGCGATGGCCGAAAGGATCAACGCACCGCCCATGGTCGGCGTGCCGGACTTGGACAGGTGCGATTGCGGGCCGTCGTTGCGTACCGCTTGGCCGATCTGACGAATCTGCAAGGTGCGGATCATCCAGGGGCCCAACCAGAGGGCCAGCGACAGCGCGGTCAGTACGCCCAGAATCCCGCGCAGGGTCAGGTACTGAAAGACCGCGAAGCCTTTATGGAACTGTTGCAGAAATTCCGCCAGCAGCAGCAGCATTAATGTTTCTCCCCGCCAGAACCACACAGCGCCGCCACAATGTTTTCCATCGCCGCGCTGCGTGATCCCTTGATCAAAATTGTGGTAGTGGAACCCTGTTCAGCGGCAAGTGCCGCGATCAGGTCAGCCTGGCTGGTGAAATGTTTGCCCTGGGTTCCGAAGGCGTTCACCGCATGGGCCATCATCGGCCCCACGGCATACAGCGCGTCGACCTTGCCGACTGCGTATTCGCCCACCTGACGGTGGCCTTCTTCGGCCCAGGCACCCAATTCACCGATATCCCCGAGCACCAGAACGGTCCGCCCGGAAAAGCCGGCCAGTATATCGATTGCCGCGCACATTGACGTGGGGTTTGCGTTGTAGGTGTCGTCGATCACCCGCGCACCGTTGGTGGCAATTTGCGCGACGGTGCGGCCCTTGACCGGTTGAACGTTGTTCAGGCCCGCTTCGATGCCGGCCACCGGCACGCCCAGCGCATGAGCGGCAGCTGCCGCGGCCAGGGCGTTGAGTACGTTGTGAACACCGAGCAGGTTCAGTTGCACCTCCGCCACACCGCACGGACCGTGCAGGGTGAACGCGGGGCAGCCACGGGCATCGCTGCGCCGGGCGGTGGAATGGAAATCTGCGGCAGGGTTGCTCAAGGAAAAGCTGAGAACGGCGTGATCGCCCGCCCGGGCCTGCCAGATGGCGAAAGCCTTATCGTCCAGGTTGAGGATAGCGGTACCGCCCTCGCCCAGTCCTTCGAGGATTTCACCCTTGGCCTCGACGATTTTCTCCGGACCGCCGAACTCGCCCACATGGGCGGTGCCGGCGTTGTTGATCACCACCACGTGAGGCTGGGTCAAGCCGACGGTGTAGGCGATCTCGCCGATGCGCGACGCACCCAGTTCGATCACGGCGGCCTGGTGTTCGGGGGCGAGTTCCAGCAGGGTCAACGGGGCGCCGAGATCGTTGTTCAGGTTGCCCCGCGTGGCCAATACCGGGCCTTGTGTGCGCAGGATGCTGGCGAGCATTTCCTTGACGGTGGTCTTGCCGCTGGAGCCCGTGATGGCCGCGACCGGGCGAGTGAACAGCGCACGGTTCAGCGCGCCCAATTGGCCCAGGGCCAGACGGGTGTCGGCCACCACCAGTTGCGGCAGCGAACTGTCAGCCACTTCGCGCTCTACCAGCGCGGCAACCGCGCCCTTGGCGGCGACGTCAGCGAGGTAGTCGTGACCATCGAAGCGAGGCCCGGTCAGGGCGACGAACAGTTGCCCGGGGCGGATGGCGCGACTGTCGATGCTGACGCCGTCGAAGCTGGCATCGGCGCCCGCTACTCGACCGTGCAGGGCATCGGCCAATTGGCTCAAGTGCATGGCTTCAAGCATTTCGAGCCTCCCAGGCGGCCAGGGCTTGCGTGGCGTGTTCGAGGTCCGAGAACGGCTGACGCTCGCCCTTGATCTCCTGGTAGTCCTCATGGCCCTTGCCGGCCAGCACCACGACGTCATCCAGGCCCGCGCTGGCAATCAGCTCGGCAATCGCCGCGCCACGGCCAGCGATGAAGGCAGCGTTGGCGGCGGCCGAAAAGCCGGGACGAATATCGTCGAAGATTCGCAGCGGATCTTCGCTGCGCGGGTTGTCATCGGTGACCAGTACACGATCAGCCAGGCGCTCGGCCACTTCGGCCATCAGCGGTCGCTTGCCGCTGTCGCGATCGCCACCGCAGCCGAACAGGCACAGCAGTTGGCCCTTGGCGTGGGGGCGAAGGGCTTCGAGTACTTTCTCCAATGCATCGGGGGTGTGCGCGTAATCGACCACCACCAGCGGCTTGTCGGCGCCGCCCAGGCGCTGCATCCGGCCTTGGGGGCCCTGCACCTGGCGCATCACCTTGAGTATGTCGTCCAATGGATAGCCCATGCCCATCAGGGCACCGACTGCGGCGAGCACGTTGCTCAGGTTGAACCGTCCCAGCAGGGTGCTGCGCAGGCTGTATTCACCGTGTACGGTGACCAGCGTGGCACGTACGCCGTGATCGTCGAACTGCGCATCGCGGCAGTACAAGGTCGCGCTGCTGTCGCTGAGGCTGTAGGTGATCAGCCGGGATTCCTGCTCCTGCTCGGCCAACTGCCGGCCAAAAGCGTCGTCCAGGTTCAGCACACGGCACTTGAGGCCCGACCAGGCGAACAGCTTGGCCTTGGCTTCGGCGTAGGCCTGCATGCTGCCGTGGTAATCGAGGTGATCGCGGGACAGGTTGCTCAGCACTGCAATGTCGAAATCCAGCGCTGCCACACGGCCCTGCTCCAGGGCGTGGGAAGACACTTCCATGGCCACTGCCCGCGCGCCGGCCTTCTTCAAGTCGTACAGGGTGGACTGCACGGCGATCGGATCGGGGGTGGTCAGGCGGCCGCTTTTCAGCGCGCCGTGAAAACCGGTGCCCAGGGTACCGATCAGTCCACAGTGCTCGCCCAGCGCATCCAGGGCCTGGGCGATCAATTGGGTGATACTGGTCTTGCCGTTGGTGCCGGTGACACCGACCATGTTGACCAGGCGGCTCGGCTCGCCATAGAAACGCCCGGCAATGTCGGAGAGCTGGGCAATCAAGCCCTTGACCGGGATCAGCGGCACATCGGTGAGCGGCAACACAGTGGCGCCGTCCACTTCGTAGGCGACTGCCGCAGCGCCCGACTTCAAGGCATCGGCAATGTGCGCGCGACCGTCGACCTTGGCACCCGGCACCGCCAGGAACAGGTCACCGGGGCGCACGTTACGGCTGTCCAGGGTCAGCTCGCGAATCAACGGATCGCGGCTGGCTTCGGAAAAGAGTTTGCTCAGGGGCATGGTCATCAGCCGCGCCCTCCTTTTACCAGAGGTGTTACAGGCGTGGCGTTGACCTGCTGCTGGGGCGTGGCAGCGGGCAGGTTGTCGGGCTGAACGTTCATCAGGCGCAAGGTGCCGGACATCACCTTGCTGAATACCGGAGCGCTCACCAGACCACCGAAATAGCCGCCTTTGCTGGGTTCATCGATGACCACGACGATGGCGTAGCGCGGATCGCTCATGGGGCCGAAACCGGCGAACAGGGAGCGGTAGGCGTTCTCGGTGTACCCGCGCGAGCCGATGGTGGCCTTGCGCGCGGTACCTGACTTGCCGGCCACGTGGTACGACGGCACACGGGCGCGGTAAACGCCGCGGGTGTCTTCGATCACCTGCTGAAGCATGCCCTGCACCGTCTTGGCGACGTTCTCGGGAATTACCTGAGCCGACTGTGGCGGCTGGTCGCTCTTGAGAATAGTCAGTGGCACGATGCGGCCATTGTTGGCGATGGCCGCATAGGCATGCACCAGTTGCAGCGCCGTGACCGACAGGCCATAGCCATAGGACAGGGTCGCGGTTTCCGCTTTCTTCCAGTCACGATGGTTGGGCAGGTTGCCGACCCGCTCACCAGGGAAGCCCAGGCCGGTGTATTGACCCAGGCCGACTGCCGACATCACGCGGTAGATGCTCTCACCGCCGATATCGAAGGCCACCTTGCTCATGCCGACGTTACTGGAGTTGATCAGGATGCCGGTCAGGTCCAGGACCGGGCCTTCGGTTTTGGTCACGTCCTTGATGGTGTAGCGGCCGATCTGCAGGGTACCGGGGTACACCTCGACCTTGTCGCTGGGTTTCCAGCGGCCGGTTTCCAGTGCGGCGCTCATGGAGATCGGCTTCATGGTCGAGCCTGGCTCGAACACGTCGATGATGGCCCGGTTGCGCATCGCCGCCGGCAACATGGTGCGGCGGTTGTTCGGGTTATAGGTCGGCTGGTTGACCATGGCCAGCACTTCGCCGGTCTTGACGTCCATGATCACCATGCTGCCGGCCTTGGCTTCATTCTCGTTGATGGCGTTGCGCAGTTCGCGACTGGCCAGGTATTGCAGGCGCAGGTCGATGGACAACGCCAAGGTCTTGCCGGCCTTGGCGTTCTTGGTGACCTGTACATCCTTGATCAGCCGCCCGCGCCGGTCCTTGATCACCTGGCGCTTGCCAGGCACGCCGGCCAACCACTCGTCGTAGGCCAGCTCGACACCTTCGCGGCCATGATCGTCCAGGTCGGTAAAGCCGACCATGTGCGCGGTCACGTCGCCAGCGGGATAGAACCGACGAAACTCTTCGATGCCGTAGACACCAGGGGTTTTGAGGTCCAGCACCGAGGCGCCCTGCTCCGGAGTCAGGCCGCGCACCAGATAGATGAATTCCTTGCTGGCCTGGGCTTCGAGGCGCTCGGTCAACGACTTCGGATCCTGGCCAAGCGCCCGCGCCAGAGCGGGCCACTTGTCCTTGGACAGCTGCATTTCCTTGGGGTTGGCCCACAGGGTGGTGACCGGCGTACTCACGGCCAGCGGCTCGCCATTGCGGTCGGTGATCAGGCCACGGTGGGCCGGAATCGGAATGTGCCGCATGCTGCGGGCATCACCCTGGCCAATGAGGAAGTCACGGTCGATGACTTGCAGGTAGACGATCTGCGCCACGATGCCGCCTACCAGCAACAGCAGCAGGCCGACCATCAGGCGGAAACGCCATGGGAACAGGGCACCGTCGAGCTTCATCATGGTTTCACCATGCGAATTTCGGCGGCGTCGGGAATACGCATTTTCAGCTGGTCGGCAGCCAGGGTCTCGATACGGCTATGAGCCGTCCAGGTGCTCTGCTCGAGGATCAGCCGGCCCCATTCGGCCTGGGCCTTGTCACGCTCGCTCAGCTCACCATAGAGGGTGTTGAGCAACTGACGATTGACGTGAGCACTGTAGGAAACTCCGATGGCGGAAACCAGTACCGCCACGAACAGCAGCAGCATGAAGAAGCTGCCGCCTGGCAACGGCTTGTTCAGCAGCTTGCTCATCGCAGTTTCTCCGCCACACGCATGACGGCGCTACGCGAGCGCGGGTTGGCCTTGAGTTCGGCTTCGGAGGCGAACTGCGCCTTGCCATGCAGTTTGACCTTGGGCACGAAGGCTTCGAAACGCACCGGCAGATTGCGCGGCAAATTGTCGGCTTCGCCCTTGGTCAGCTTGCGCATGAACAATTTGACGATGCGGTCTTCCAGGGAGTGGAAGCTGATGACCACCAGCCGCCCACCGATCTCGAGCGCGTCCAGCGCGGCTTCGAGGCCTGCTTCAAGGTCGGCCAGCTCATTGTTGACGTGAATGCGAAGGCCTTGAAAAGCGCGAGTGGCCGGGTTCTTGCCCTTCTCCCAGGCAGGGTTGGCGACTTTCAATACTTCGGCAAGGTCTGCGGTGCGCTCGAAGCGCTGCACTTCGCGACGCTGTACCACCGCCCGGGCCATGCGCTTGGCAAAACGCTCTTCGCCGTATTCCTTGAACACGCGGGCGATTTCTTCTTCCGCCGCGGTGGCGATGAAGTCGGCGGCGCTGACACCCCGCGAAGGGTCCATGCGCATGTCCAGCGGACCGTCGTTGAGGAAGCTGAAGCCGCGTTCGGCGTCGTCCAGTTGCGGCGAAGACACGCCCAGGTCCAGCAGGATGCCGCTGACCTTGCCGTGCATGCCACGGGCGGTCACTTCCGCGCCGAGTTCGGCAAAGCTGCGCTGCACAATGACAAAGCGGCCGTCTTCGGCCGCCAGCGCTTGCCCAGTGGCAATCGCTTGAGGGTCTTTGTCGAACCCTAGCAGTTGGCCATCGGGCCCTAGGTGCTTGAGGATCAAGCGGCTGTGGCCACCTCGGCCAAAGGTGCCATCCAGATAGCAGCCATCGTCGCGCACGGCCAGAGCCTCGACAGCTTCGTCGAGCAGCACGGTGATGTGGTTGTAGCCGCTATCAATAGTCACAGAATCAGATCACGCAGTTCGTCAGGCATGGCGCCCGGTTGTTGTATAGCTGCCAGGTCCGCCGCACTCACGGCATTCCAGGCACCCTCGTCCCACAGTTGAAACTTGTTGAGCTGGCCCACCAGCATCGCGTGCTTGTCGAGCCTGGCGTATTCGCGCAGCCGCGGCGGCACCAGAAAACGCCCACTGCCATCGAGCTCGAGGTCGACGGCATTACCGATCAAGAGACGTTGCAGACGGCGGTTGCTTTCTACCAGCGATGGCAAGGTGCGCAATTTGGCTTCGATGATTTCCCATTCATCCATGGGATAGACGCAAAGGCAGGGATCGACCGTGTCGACAGTGATGATCAACTGTCCGGAGCACCTCGAATCCAACTCGTCACGATACCGACTCGGCATGGCGAGCCGACCCTTCGCATCGAGATTGATCGGATTTGCTCCACGAAACACGTCGCGCTTCCCCTGATTTTAGAATTTTGCGCTGGAAAAACCCACTTTATGCCACTTTCCGCCACTCGCGCACACTATAGGAACCCCCCCACCACACCGTCAAGGCGCGTCTGTAGGGAAAATCCTTATAGATCGGAGATTTAGGACGCAAACTAATACGCGGGGAGTGTTTCTGACGGATGTTTCACGAATAAACGCTTTAGAGTTCAAGCAGCTGCGGCCCGAACTTAAAGTAGTTTGTTAAGACTAAGAATTTTTCGACATTACAAATGGGCTTCTGCTATCGATTCAAGCAGGGGAAGGAAGAGGTGGAGAGTCGATCTGTAAGCCGGGTTTTGTCGAGGACAGTCATTCCTCTACGATGGCCATCACTGGACACCTCTAGCAACCTACCCGGTTCCAACGCGGGCCGCGCCATATGGAACCCTATTTGGTCTTGCTCCGAGTGGGGTTTACCTAGCCACGAACTGTTGCCAGACGTGCGGTGCGCTCTTACCGCACCTTTTCACCCTTACCGGCGCTTGCGCGCTTAGGCGGTTATTTTCTGTGGCACTTTCCGTAGGCTCGCGCCTCCCAGGCGTTACCTGGCACTCTGCCCTATGGAGCCCGGACTTTCCTCCCCCCCTTTTTGCGGAACAAAAAGAGGCAGCGACTGTCCGATCGACTCTCCGCCGCGCAGGTTAACGGCATGGGCAGCAGAGAACAAGCTTTTCCGGTGCGGCCTGAGGGCGCAGCGACCCGATCATTCCTTCTGCTTGTCCAGCGCCGCCTGGTAGAGCAGGTTCTTGCGCACCCCGGTAATCTCTGCTGCCAAGGCAGCAGCGCGCTTGAGTGGCATCTGCGCCAGCAACAGGTCGAGCACCCGCAGGGCTTCACTGCCAATGGCGTCGTCGCTCTCCGGCGCCGTCCAGCCCGCCACCAGCACCACACACTCGCCCCGTTGCTGATTGCTGTCGCCTTCCACGAACGCACACAACTCGGACAATGGCAGCCCTTTGAGGGTTTCAAATGTTTTGGTCAGCTCCCGCGCCAGCACAGCCGGGCGCTCGCCCCCGAACACGCGCTCCATGTCCTGCAGGCTCTCGAGGATGCGATGCGGCGCCTCATAGAAGATCAAGGTGCGCGTTTCCTCGCGGACCTGTTGCAGCCGCGCCTGGCGGCCTACCGTCTTGGCCGGCAGGAACCCTTCGAAGATGAACCGATCCGACGGCAGACCGGCGGCCGATAATGCCGCAATCAGGGCGCAGGCTCCTGGCACTGGCACCACCTGCACGCCCGCCGCACGCGCCTGGCGCACCAGGTGGTAGCCCGGATCGGAAATCAGCGGCGTGCCGGCATCGGAAATCAGCGCCACGTCATCACCCGCCAACAGACGGGTCAGAAAGCGGCTGCCCTCGTCACGCTCGTTATGCTCGTGACAGGCCGCCAACGGCGTATTCAAGCCGAAATGCTGCAACAGCCGAATGGAGTGGCGGGTGTCCTCGGCGGCGATCAGCGCAACATCACCCAGCACCTTCAGCGCCCGGGCACTCATGTCGTCCAGATTACCGATGGGCGTTGCCACCACATAAAGTGTGCCCGCAGTGGAATTAGAAGCGCCTGAAACAGTCACAGCACACACCTTATCGTTCGGCAAAACCGGCATTGTACAGGCTCACACCGGGTCAATGCGCGGCGGGCTGCCGTCGACTAGGCTGCTGGAAACATTTGCACGCCGTATATAAAGGCTTTGGCGCCATCTTCATCGCGTCATCGCCGACGCTTGGGTACACTTGCCCGTTAATTTGATCGAGTAATCAGGACGATATCCATGACAGCCTGCCTGCGGCTTCTATCTGCCCTATGCCTCGCCGCCCTGCTGGCCGCGTGCGCCAGTTCACCGTCATCCAACCTGGGTGAACTGCCCCGCACCCCGGACGCCACCATCGAACAGTTGCTCGAACGCGCGGCGGCCAGCAAGACGCCTGAAGACGCCGCCGTGCTGCGCCTGAGCGCCGCCGACCAGGCCGCCCGCCAGGGCGATCCCACACGCAGCGCGCAGATCCTGCAGCAGGTGCGCCTTGAACTGCTCAAGCCTGGCCTGCAAGTGCTGGCCAGCACCCTGGCAGCCGAGCTGGCCATGGGCCGCAACGACCCCAAGGCCGCTCTGACCGCACTGAGTCACCCCAGCCTGGAGCGCCTGGCGGAGCTGCCGGTGGATCAACAGGTGCGTACCCACACCGTGCGTGCACGCGCCTTCGAAGCCGACGGCCAGACCCTGGCCGCCGCCCGCGAGCGCATCTTCGTTGCGCCCTTGCTCAACGGCGACGCCGCCAGTCAGAACCACGAGGCCATCTGGAGCCTGATCGGCTCGCTACCGGTCGAACAGCTGCAAGGCGCTGGCACCGATGACCTGGGCGGCTGGATGAGCCTGGCGCTGGCGGTCAAATCCGCGGGCACCCTGGAGCAGCAGCAAGCCGCCATCGACAACTGGGTCACCCAGCATCCTGGCCACCCTGCTGCCAAGCAGCTGCCCGCGCCGCTGGTCAAGCTCAAGGAGCTGGCCAGCCAGCCACTGACCAAGATAGCCCTGCTGCTGCCCCAGGATGGTCAGTTGGCCGGCGTGGCGCGCGCGCTGCGTGAAGGGTTCATGGCTGCGCACTTTCAAGCCCAGCAGGCCGGCCAGAAGCCTCCGGTCATCGAGGTGTTCGACAGCTCGCGGCTGACTTCGCTGGATGACTTCTACCGTCAGGCCCAGGCACAAGGTGTGCAATTGGTGGTTGGCCCGCTGGAGAAGCCGCTGGTCAAGCAATTGGCCGCGCGCCCTCAACTGCCGCTGCCGACCCTGGCCCTGAACTACAGCGACAGCACCCAGGCCGGCCCGCCGCAACTGTTCCAGTTCGGCCTGGCCGCCGAAGACGAAGCCCGCGAGGTTTCGCGTCGCGCCCGTGCCGACGGCTTGGTCAGCGCCGCCGCCATGGTGCCCAAGGGCGACTGGGGCGATCGCGTGCTGGCGGCCTTTCGCCAGGACTGGGAAGCCAACGGCGGCACCCTGGTGGCCGCTCAGCGCGTCGACCAACCGGTGCAACTGGCCCAGCAGATCGCCGATCTGTTCAACGTGCGCAACGCCAGCAGCGGCAGCCTGCAAGACGGTAGCGGTGCGCAGCCTTCGCGCCGCCAGGACATCCAGTTCATTTTCCTCGCCGCCACGCCTCAACAGGCACAGCAGATCAAGCCGACACTGAACTTCCAATACGCCGGCGATGTTCCGGTCTACGCCACATCCCACGTGTTCAGCGCCAGCGGCGATCAGGCCCAGTACAACGACATGAATGGCATCCGCTTCTGCGAAACTCCCTGGTTGCTGGATGTCGGCGGCACGTTGCGCCAAGAGGTTGCGCGCCAGTGGCCCCAGGCCAACGGCAGTCTGGGCCGGCTGTACGCCATGGGCGTGGATGCCTACACCCTGGCCCCACGACTGGGCCAGTTGAAGGCCCTGCCCGATAACCGCGTCGAGGGTCAGTCGGGCAGCCTGAGCATGAACCCCGTGCAGCGCATCGAGCGCCAGCTGCCGTGGGCCCAGTTCGTCAACGGTCAGGTCCAGCGCCTGCCGAACACGCCGCAGTAATGCCGCTCAGCCCGCGCCAGCAGGCCGGCCGCGAGGCCGAGGAGCAAGCCCTCGAGCATCTGCGCCAGCACGGCATGACCCTGCTGGCGCGCAACTGGTTGTGCAAACGCGGCGAGCTTGATCTGGTCATGCTAGATGGCGATACAGTAGTATTCGTCGAAGTCCGCTACCGGCTGCATTCCGGTTGGGGCGGCGCGCTGGCCAGTGTCGATGCACGCAAGCGTGAGAAACTGGTCTTCGCGGCGCAGTACTTTCTTTTGAAAGAGTCGCGCTGGAGCCACTCCCCGTGCCGTTTCGACGTGGTTGCCTTGGAAGGCACCGCCAGCCAGGCCACTCGCCTGAACTGGATACGCAATGCGTTCGACAGCTGACACCCACACTAAAATCAGACGTTTTTGCACTTTGCTTTGCGGGCTGCACATTCTTGTGCCGGGAGCCGCCGCGGATACGCGGTATTACCCGACCAGCCGCCCTAATTAAGGTCACCTTTGATGGACATGCAATCCCGAATTCGCCAGCTTTTCCAGGCCAGTATCGATACCAAGCAACAGGCGATGGAAGTCCTTGCACCGTACATCGAACAAGCCAGCCAGGTCATGGTGGGCGCCTTGCTCAGCGACGGCAAGATGTTGTCCTGCGGCAATGGCGGCTCGGCCGGCGATGCCCAGCACTTTTCCTCGGAGCTGCTCAACCGCTTCGAGCGCGAGCGCCCCAGCCTGCCGGCCATCGCCCTGACCACCGACAGCTCCACCCTCACCTCGATCGCCAATGACTACAGCTACAACGAGGTGTTTTCCAAACAGATTCGCGCCCTGGGCCAGCCCGGTGACGTGCTGCTGGCGATTTCCACCAGCGGCAACTCGGCCAACATCATCCAGGCAATCCAGGCCGCACATGACCGCGATATGGTGGTCGTAGCACTGACGGGCCGCGACGGGGGTGGCATGGCCTCGCTGCTGCTGCCAGAAGACGTGGAGATCCGTGTACCGGCCAACGTCACCGCTCGCATCCAGGAAGTCCATCTGCTGGCGATCCACTGCCTCTGTGACTTGATCGACAGCCAATTGTTCGGGAGTGAAGAATGACCCCTAATCGCCTAGCCCTAGTGGCACTGACCCTCGCCCTGAGCGTTACCGGCTGCAGCTCGGTGCTCACCGCCACCCGCGACAAGCCCATCGACGACGACCGCGGCACCCGCACCCTGGGCAGCAAGATCGACGACTCACTGATCGAAACCAAGGTGTCGGTGAACATCGCCAAGGCCAACGTCGACCTGGACCAGAACTCCCACATCGTGGTGACCAGCTACAACGGCGTGGTCCTGATCGCCGGGCAGACCCCACGGGCCGACCTCAAGGCCATGGCCGAGCAGGCTGCCAGCGAGGTGCAGCGAGTCAAGAAGGTGCACAACGAAATCCAGGTACTGCAGCCCTCCTCGCTGCTGGCGCGCAACAACGATGCCTGGCTGACCACCAAGATCAAGACTCAGATGCTGGCGGACAGCGCCATTCCGGGTTCGCGCATCAAAGTCGTGACCGAGAACGGCATTGTCTACCTGCTGGGCCTGCTGACCCAGGCCGAAGCCACCCGTGCCACCAATCTGGTGCAGGGCGTTTCCGGCGTACAGAAGATCGTCAAGCTGTTCGAGTACATCGACTGATCACCACCCGTTGGTAGAAAAAAAGGCGGCCCCGAGGGGCCGCCTTTTTTTCACCTGTAGATCACTTCACCACTTTCAGGCTTGGGCGCCCGGACGGCCGGGGTGGCTGACCACCAGGCGGCGGGACATTGTCGTCGGGATCGACGATATCCTCGAATTCGGCCTCTTCCTCATCGAGCACCGGAGGCTCCAGGTCGAACACCATGCCTTGGCCATTCTCCCGGGCATAGATGCCCAGAATGGCACCCGAAGGCACGAACAGGGTGTGGGATACGCCGCCGAAGCGACCATCGAAGCTCACCGCATCGTTGTCCATGTGCAGGTTGCGCACGGCACTGGGGGAAATGTTCAGCACGATCTGGCCATCGCTGGCGAAACCCTGCGGGACCTGTACCGAAGGGTATTCGGCATTGACCAGCATGTGCGGGGTGCAATCATTGTCCACGATCCACTCATACAGAGCGCGGACCAGATAGGGACGACTGGAGTTCATCAACGGCTCCTCAAAAACCTAGCGCATTTCACGTTCAGCGGCCGACAGGCTGGCCTGAAAGGCTTCCCGGGCGAACTGACGGTCCATATAGTCGAGCAGCGGCTTGGCAGGCCGCGGCAATTCGATACCCATGATCGGCAAACGCCAGAGTATCGGCAGTAGACAGCAGTCGACCAGACTTTGCTCCTCACTGAGGAAATAAGGCTTGTCGGCGAACAGCGGCGAAACACCGGTCAGACTCTCGCGCAGCTCCTTGCGCGCCTGCACGCGGGCCGCTTCCTTGCTGCGCGGATCGAGAATCAGATCCACCAGCCCACACCAGTCGCGCTGGATGCGGTGCATCAGCAACCGGCTGTTGGCCCGCGCCACCGGATACACCGGCAACAGCGGTGGATGCGGGTAACGTTCGTCCAGGTATTCCATCACCACGGTCGACTCGAACAACGCCAGGTCGCGGTCGACCAGCGTCGGCGTGCTGCCATAGGGGTTCACTTCGATCAGCTTGGGCGGCAGGCGGTCTGCGTGCACATCGATGATCTCTGCGCTGACACCCTTCTCGGCCAGAACGATGCGTACCCGGTGAGAATAGTGGTCGGCGGGGTCGGAGTAACAGGCCAACCGATTGGTCACGCCCATGGCGGTCCTCCTCGCGTATAGATTATGAACATGCAAAAACAAGCGCGCCCCGCAGGGCGCGCAAACAAGCCGCGAAGTTTACCGCACTTTCAGTGCACGTCCTTCCAGTATTCGCGTTTCAACAGGTAAGCAAAAATGAAGAAGACCGCCAGGTACAACAATACGTAGGTACCGATGCGCTGACTCTGCAGTTTTACCGGGTTGGCCGAGTAGGCCAGGAAGGTCACCAGATTCTTGATCTTCTCGTCGAACTGCTCAGGCGCCAGGCTTTGTCGGACGCCAGCGAGCACGTCGGGCATGCCGACATTGGGAAATACCGTGTTGTTCACGCCCCAGGGCCGCGACGGGTCGGCGTAGAAGCCACGCAGGTAGCCGTACAGCCAATCGATGCCGCGCACCCGCGCCACCAGGGTCAGGTCCGGCGGCGCGGCACCGAACCACGCCTTGGCATCGGCAGACTGCATGCCGATGCTCATGTGGTCACCGATCTTGGCACCGGTGAACACCAGCTTCTCCAGCATCAGGTCATGGGGTATGCCCAGGTCATCGGCCACCCGCTCATAGCGCTGGAACCTGGCGCTGTGGCAACCCATGCAATAGTTGACGAAGGTCCTCGCCCCGTCCTGCAGCGCAGGCTTGTCGGCGACGTCGATGTCGACCTTTTCCAGCGCACCCTGTTCGGCCGCCAACGCGAGTGCCGGCAGCAACAGCAGCATCAGCACCGCCATCAGTGTCTTCATCAGCCGGTCACTCGTTCGGGGACGGGCCGGGTCTTTTCCAGACGCGTATAGAACGGCATCGTCAGGAAGTAGGCGAAGTACACCACGGCACAGATTCTCGACACCACCGTGCCGGTGGGCGTCGGGGCTTGCACACCCAGGTAGCCGAGAATCACGAACGCTACGCAGAATGCGGCCAGGGCAATGCGGCTGAGCCAGCCCTTGTAGCGCATCGACTTCACCGGGCTACGATCCAGCCACGGCAGCACGAACAGGATCGCGATCGCAGACCCCATGGCAATAACGCCCATGAGCTTGTCGGGAATTGCCCGCAAGATGGCGTAGAACGGCGTGAAGTACCACACCGGCGCGATGTGTTCAGGCGTCTTGAAGGCGTTGGCCTGCTCGAAATTGGGTTTCTCCAGGAAGTACCCGCCCATCTCCGGATAGAAGAACACCACCGCGCTGAACACGAACAGAAATACCACCACGCCCACCAGGTCCTTGACCGTGTAGTAGGGGTGAAAGGCGATGCCGTCCAGCGGCTTGCCGTGCTCATCCTTGAATTTCTTGATGTCCACCCCATCCGGATTGTTCGAGCCCACCTCATGCAGGGCCAGGATATGCAGCACCACCAGGCCGAGGATGACGATCGGCAGGGCAATCACATGCAGCGCAAAGAAACGATTGAGGGTGATCCCGGATACCAGGTAATCACCGCGAATCCACTGGGTCAGGTCGCCGCCGATGACGGGAATGGCGCCAAACAGCGAAATGATCACCTGGGCGCCCCAGTAGGACATCTGCCCCCAGGGCAACAGGTAGCCCATGAAGGCTTCCGCCATCAAGGCCAGGTAGATCAACATGCCGAAAATCCACACCAGCTCCCTGGGCTTCTGGTACGAACCATAGAGCAGGCCGCGAAACATGTGCAGGTAGACCACGATGAAAAACGCCGAGGCGCCGGTCGAATGCAGGTAGCGCAGAATCCAGCCGTACTCGACATCACGCATGATGTATTCGACCGAAGCAAACGCTTCTTCTGCCGATGGCGTGAAGTTCATGGTCAGCCAGATGCCGGTGAGGATCTGATTGAGCAGCACCAGCAGGGCCAGGGAGCCGAAGAAGTAGAAAAAGTTGAAGTTGCGCGGCGCGTAGTACTGCGTCAGGTGGTCCTGCACCAGCTTGCTGGCAGGAAAGCGCGCGTCGACCCATCGCATGAGCTTGCTCATCAGGCGTTCTCCTGATCGACGCCCAGTACCACAATGTCATCGGACTCGTAGGAATGGGGCGGCACGGGTAGGTTCAGCGGTGCGGGCTGAGCTTTGTAGACGCGCCCCGCCAGATCGTAGTGCGAACCGTGGCAGGGGCAGAAATAGCCGCCTAGCCAATCGGCCCCCAGATCCGCCGCCGCGACTTCGGGACGAAAGGTAGGCGAGCATCCCAGATGGGTGCAGATGCCCACCACAATCAGCAGTTCTGGCTTGATGGCTCGCAGCTTGGGATCGACATAGTCAGGCTGGTCGGAATTCTTCGACTCGGGATCGGCCAGGCGGTCGGCCATGGTGTCGAGGGTGGCGAGAGTCTGGGCGGTACGCCGGCAAATGAACACCGGTTGGCCACGCCATTCGGCAACCATCTGCTGGCCGGGCTCGATCTTGCTGACGTTGACTTTGACCGGGGCACCGGCAGCCTTAGCTCGAGCGCTGGGTTGCCATGAACCGACGAAAGGTATCGCCGCGCCCACCGCACCTGCCGCGCCGACCAACGCGGTCGCCGTTACCAGAAAGCAACGGCGCCCCTCGTTGATGTCGCCATCGTTGATCAGGTCCTCTGCCATGGCGTAACCCCGGCCTGTTGCGACAGGCGTCTGCATTGTTCTGAAATGCAGTGTAGCAGCGGATTCGAAGCCGCCAGGGCCGATACGCAGACGAAAAAAAACCCGGTTCGCGAGAACCGGGTTTCTTTTTGAACGAAGACGCGAATTAACGCTTCGAGTACTGAGGACGCTTACGCGCCTTACGCAGACCGACTTTCTTACGTTCAACTTCACGGGCGTCGCGAGTCACGAAGCCAGCTTTACGCAGCGCAGGACGCAGCGCTTCGTCGTAGTCCATCAGTGCACGGGTGATACCGTGACGGATCGCACCGGCCTGACCGCTGACACCACCACCGATAACGGTGACGTAGATGTCGAACTTCTCGGTGGTCTCGGTCAGCTCCAGCGGTTGACGAACTACCATGCGGGCAGTTTCGCGACCGAAGAAGGTGTCCAGAGTGCGGTTGTTGATGGAGATGTTACCAGTGCCCGGACGCAGGAAAACGCGTGCGGTTGCAGTCTTGCGACGGCCAGTGCCGTAATTTTGAGTCGCCGACATAATGAACTATTCCGTTAAATCTTCAGTTCTTGGGGCTGCTGAGCAGTATGAGGGTGTGCAGCGCCCGCATAGACTTTCAGCTTACGGTACATGTCGCGACCCAGCGGGTTCTTGGGCAGCATGCCCTTGACCGCGGTCTCGATCACGCGCTCAGGCGCTTTGGCGATCAGCTTTTCGAAGTTGATCGACTTGATACCGCCCGGGAAACCGGAGTGGGAGTAGTACATTTTGTCAGTGGTTTTGGCACCAGTGACACGCACCTGCTCGGCGTTGATGACGACGATGTAATCGCCGGTGTCAACGTGAGGAGTGTACTCAGGCTTGTGCTTGCCACGCAGACGGCTCGCGATTTCTGTAGCCAGACGACCCAGGGTCTGACCAGCAGCGTCAACGACGAACCAATCGCGTTTTACTGTTTCCGGTTTAGCAGTAAAAGTTTTCATTCTTTATAGCCTCAGGGGCCGCCCAGCAAAAATAGACGGCGGATCTTACTGAATAGTGCTTACTTTGACAAGTCAAAGGCAGCCGGGCACAGGACGCTTTTGGGGGGCTCGGGTCTTCGCGTCACATACACGGCAAAATTCTTCCACGAAGCGGGGCATCACTTCCACTTCACAGAGAGGTGCCGAATTATCCAGATTGCGAAAAAAATATCAACCTGCTTTTATGATTCCTTTGCCAAGAGGAGCCACCGATGCACTATCGCCAGCTGGGACGTACCGACCTGAACGTGAGCGCGCTGTGCCTGGGCACCATGACCTGGGGCGAGCAGAACACCGAAGCACAAGGCTTCGAGCAGATCGAAAGGGCCAAGGCGGCCGGCGTCAACTTCATCGACACCGCGGAGATGTATCCGGTGCCGCCGCGCCCGGAAACCTACGCCGCCACCGAACGGGTGATCGGCAACTGGTTCAAGCGCCAGGGCGATCGCGCCGACTGGATCCTGGCCAGCAAGATCGCCGGGCCCGGTAATGGCATCAGCCATATCCGCGATGGCCAGCTGAAATTCAACCGCGAGCACATCGTCGCCGCCCTGGACGCCAGCCTGCAACGCCTGCAGACCGACTGGATCGACCTGTACCAGTTGCACTGGCCGGAGCGCAGCACCAATTTCTTCGGCAAGCTGGGCTACCAGCATACCCAGGACCATCTGGACACGCCGCTGCAGGAAACCCTGCAAGTGCTCGACGAACAGGTCAAGGCCGGCAAGATCCGCCACGTTGGCCTGTCCAATGAAACCCCCTGGGGCACCATGAAGTTCCTGGGCCTGGCCGACAGCGGCAGCCTGCCCCGCCCGGTATCGATCCAGAACCCCTACAACCTGCTCAACCGCAGCTTCGAGGTGGGCCTGGCGGAAGTCGCCATTCGCGAGCAGTGCGGCCTGCTGGCGTACTCGCCTCTGGCCTTTGGCATGCTGTCGGGCAAGTTCGAGAACGGCGCCCGTCCCGAGGGCAGTCGTCTGGCGCTGTTCAGCCGCTTTACCCGCTACGCCAACCCCGAGGCGGTGGCCGCCACCAGCCGCTACGTAGCCCTGGCCCGCGAGCACGGTCTGGACCCCGCGCAGATGGCCCTGGCCTTCGTGACCGCACAGCCGTTCGTGACCAGCAATATCATCGGCGCCACCTCGCTGCAGCAGTTGGAGAGCAACCTGGGCAGCATCGATCTGGTGTTGTCCGAGGAGGTCTTGGCCGGTATCGAGGCGATTCACAAGGCTCAGCCTAATCCGGCGCCTTGATTGAGTGGTGTCAGTGTCGGCCCCTTCGCGGCTGTACGCCGCTCCTACAAGGGACCGTATGCCTCTGGGCCGGCGCTGACACACCCTACCCTCCCCAGCAAACTTGAACCCAACGACACTTCAGCCATATCCTGACCGCTTTCACCCTACAAGAATAAAACAATGATCCTCACGCCCCATACGCCCTCCCTGCGGCGGGTCAGCATCCTGGCCACCGATCAGGTGCTCGCCTCGACCTTGATGCAAGCCAAGGACTTCTTCCACATGGCCAGCCTGCGCTACGGCAAGCAGATGGGCCTGGGCCTAAAGGCACTGTTCGAAACCCGCCTGGTGAGCCCCGACGGGCTGCCTGTGCGCAGCTTCAGCGAGGTCGTGCTGCCAGTGGATGGCGGGCTGGAAGACAGCGACCTGATCGTGCTGCCGGCCTACTGGGACGATTTCGACGCGGTGATCCAACGCTACCCGCAGGTGTTGCCTTGGCTACGTCAGCAGCACGCCCGCGGCGCCGTGTTGTGCGCCGAAGCCAGCGGCGTGTTCTGGCTGGCCGCCAGTGGCCTGCTGGACGGCAAGGAGGCGACCACCTATTGGCGTTTCTTCGAAGAGTTCAAGCAGCGCTTCCCCAGGGTATTGCTCAACCCGGACAAGCACCTGACCGATGCCGACAACCTGTTCTGCGCCGGCGGCCCGGTGTCGGCGTGCGACCTCTACATCTATCTGATCGAACGCTTCTGCGGCGCGCCCGTGGCCCAGGCCGTGTCCCGCGACACGCTCTATGAAGTGCAGCGCAGCTATACGCCCGGACGCATGGGCTTTGGCGGGCAGAAGCTGCACCGTGACGTGCCGATCCTGCATATCCAGCAGTGGCTGGAGGAACATTTCGCCGAGAAATTTCGTTTCGAGGATGTGGCCCGAGAGCATGGCATGAGCATTCGCAACTTCATGCGCCGATTCCACACCGCCACCGGCGACAAGCCGTTGCACTACTTGCAGCGCTTGCGCATCGAGACGGCGAAGGGGCTGCTGTCCGGCACGCGCAAGAGCATCAAGACCATCAGCTACGAGGTGGGCTATGACGATGCCAGTTTCTTTGCGCGTTTGTTCCGCCAGCATACGGAGCTGTCGCCCAATGAGTACCGGCAGCAGTTCATGCAGGAGGCTTAGGATCGGGCAGAGGCGGGATGTGGGGTGAGGGGTCTCCTCACCCCACACGTGTCAGGGCTTGTGCGCCCGCGAAAGAAACTCGTGGCTCTGCATCTCCAGCAATCGGCTCAACGTGCGCTGAAATTCGAAATTCAGCCGGCCACCGGTGTAGAGATCCTTGAGTTCCACCTCGGCCGAAATGATCAGCTTCACGTTGCGATCATAGAATTCGTCGACCATGTTGATGAAACGCCGAGCGATGTCGTCGGTGGTCACGCTCATCTGCTCCACGCCGCTGAGCAGGACAGCATTGAAGATCTTGCCCAACTCGATGTAATCGTTCTGGCTGCGCGGCCCGTCGCACAGTTCGCGGAAGTCGAACCAGGCCACGTCATCACAGGTACGCAGCGCGCGGATCTCGCGGTTCTCGATCATCAGCGGATCGTTTTCCACGACCTTGGTGCTGCTGTGGGTCAGCGCCTTGAAGCTGTCGCGCATGCTCTTGTCCGCCGCCTCGTCCAGAGGCGAGTGAAACAGTTCGGCCTGTTCCAGATGACGCAGGCGATAGTCCACGCCGCTGTCGACGTTGACGATCTCGGTGTTCTCCTTGATCAGCGCAATGGCCGGCAGGAACCGCGCACGCTGCAAGCCATCCTTGTACAAACCGTCGGGAACGATGTTGGACGTCGCCACCAGGGTCACGCCGTTCTTGAACAGCTCTTCCATCAAGGTGCCCAGGATCATCGCATCGGTGATGTCGGAGACGAAGAACTCGTCGAAACAGATGACCCGCGCTTCATCGGAGAAGCGCTTGGCGATCACCGTCAACGGGTTCTTCTGGTCCTTGAGCGACTTGAGCTCTTCATGCACGCGCTTCATGAAGCGGTGAAAGTGCGTGCGCACCTTCTGCTCGAACGGCAGCGCATCGAAGAAGGTATCCACCAGGTAGGTCTTGCCGCGACCTACGCCACCCCAGAAATACAGACCCTTGACCGGCTTCTGTTCTTTCTTGCCGAACAGCTTGCCGAACATGCCAGGCTTGCTGTGGTCGGCGGCGATCAGATCGTCGTAGAGACGCTGCAGATGGCGAACGGCATTTTCCTGGGCGGCGTCATGAAAGAACTCAGGACGTTTGAGATCGGCTTGGTATCGTTCTAGGGGCGTCATATTCGTTAGCAAGGCAACAAAAACGGGCCGTCACTGTAGCGACGGCCCAGGATAATGGCAATGAGCGTTGCGACAGACCGTCGCATCACTCCCCTTGTGGCTGCAAGGCCTGGCGCAGTGTGGCAATGGCCGCATCGCGCGCGTCGCTATCGGCGAAGGCCGGACTGTCGGCCACACAGGCGCCATCGAGCCACAGCGTGAAGCTCGCCGCTTCGACGCGGATGTCCAACTCGCCGCCCTGCTGCAACTGCTTGCTCACCTGCCCGGCAGCCTTGCCGTCGGCGAAGCTGCGCGACAGCACCAGCTGCTCGCCTGCGGCATCGAGCAGGCGGAAGCGGAAGCTGCCGTCGTCTTCACGAAAGCTCACGAAACGCGCAGCCTTGACGGCTTTTTTCTTGCTGGCGGTACCGGCCTGAACCTGCTCGCGGAACGAACGCAGGCCCACGGCTTCGCGCAGTTCGCCGAGGAACGGAGTCGCGACCCTGCGGGCTTTCTGTGCACCGGCCAAAAGGATGTCTTCCAGATCGGCCGGGCGTTCGATGAAATGATGGTAGCGCTCACGCGCTTCACCCAGCTCCGCGTCCAGCAGGGAGAACAGGCGATTCTTGGCCTCGCCCCAGCCCAGCCCCTCACGCAGTGCAGCCGCGAACTCGGCGCTCTGCTCGGACGTGGCGAAGGCCTGGAACAAGGTGAACAGGTGAGCGTTCTCCGGGTCCTTGGCTTCGCCCGGCGCACGGGAATCGGTGACGATCCGCGAAATGGCGTCTTTCATGTCCTTGGCGCTGGTGAACAACGGGATGGTGTTGTCGTAGCTCTTGGACATCTTGCGTCCGTCCAGGCCGGGCAACGTGGCCACGCTCTCCTCGATCAGCGCTTCAGGCATGACGAAGAACTCGCGCCCCTGGCCGAACAGATGATTGAAACGCTGGCCGATATCCCGAGCCATCTCAACGTGCTGGATCTGGTCCCGGCCCACCGGCACCTGGTGCGCGTTGAACATCAGGATGTCGGCGGCCATCAGCACGGGGTAGCTGTACAGGCCCATGGTGATACCGGCATCCGGGTCTTCACCGGTCTCGACGTTCTTGTCCACCGAGGCTTTGTACGCGTGGGCACGGTTGAGCAGGCCTTTGGCGGCGACACAGGTCAGCAGCCAGGTCAGCTCGGGAATCTCGGGGATATCGGACTGGCGATAGAATGTCACGCGATCCACATCGAGGCCGGCTGCCAGCCAGGTCGCGGCGATTTCCAGGCGCGAGCGCTGGATGCGCAGCGGGTCATCGCATTTGATCAGGGCGTGGTAGTCAGCCAGGAAGTAGAACGAATCGGCGTCGCTCTGGCGGCTGGCGACGATGGCCGGGCGGATGGCCCCGGCGTAGTTGCCCAGGTGAGGCGTGCCGGTGGTGGTGATGCCGGTCAGGATACGAGTGGTCATGGGTCGGTTCTTATTCAGGAGCGATCAATTCGAAAGGCGCGGCAGCAACAGATCCTTGAGATCGGTGAGCTTGCCGTGGAAAAAGTGTCCGCATTCTGCCACTTTCAGCAGCTCGTGGGGGCGTTCGAGGTTGTTCGACCAGTCGTACACCAATTGCGGATCGACCACTTCGTCGGTTTCCGGCTGGATCACGGTCAACGTGCTGTGCTGCGGCATGTTCTCGGTGATGCGCATCACCGCCGGTGCCACCATGAACAGATGCTTCACGGCTACGCCCTGAGCCTCCAGTCGGCTGTTCAAGGTCGCGGCAACGAAGCCGCCGAACGAGAAGCCCAGGATCGTCAACGCCAACTGTGGATGACGCTCCCTGAGCCACGCGGCAACGGCCTGGGCGTCGTCGACTTCACCACTGCCCATGTCGTGACTACCGGCACTCTGCCCCACACCCCGATAATTGAACCGCAAGGTGATCAGGCCGGCATCGCGCGCCGTACGCTGCAGGGTCGAAACCACTTTGTTGAGCATGGTCCCGCCCTGCACCGGGTTGGGGTGGCAGATCAGGGCGATGCCTGTGGCATCGGCGGTGTCCAGATACAACGCTTCTAGCTGGCCCAGCGGGCCATCGATGAAAACTTCGGTTTCGCGGATGAGCAAGTGATGAACTCCGTGACCTGAAAATGGGTCGACTCGTCTAGCTGAAAGATTCTGTCCTGCGAAAATGCACAAGCGCGCGGTATACAGCGCAGGTCCGAGCCGTTAACGTAAAGCAAAGCCGTTTATAGAGGAAGGACTCGTGGAACTCTCGCTCTTAGTTTGGTTGTTGCCAACCCTGGCCCTGGTGGTCGGTGTAGTCATCGGCTTCGCCGTCGCTCGCCTGGCGCCCAACGCCGTGCCCAATGGCACGCAACGCCAGCTGGATGATATCCAGGAACGTTTCGATACTTATCAGAATGAGGTGGTAACCCACTTCAACAGCACCGCGATCCTGGTCAAGAAACTGACCCAGAGCTATCAGGAAGTGCAAGATCATCTGGCCGAAGGCGCCGACCGCCTGGCCCTGGACGAACTGACCCGCCAACGCCTGCTGGCCGCGCTGCACTCCGATGCGCCGCAAGGCCCGCGCGAGCGCCTGACGCCACCTCGCGACGCCGAGCCGCCCCGTGACTACGCGCCCAAGGCGCCGAACTCGCCTGGCATGCTCGATGAGCAGTATGGCCTGAAGCGCAAGTAACCTCGCCAGGTCAAAAAAAGCGGCGCCTGCTGTCAGGCGCCGCTTTTTTTTTGTGCCGGTGTCGTGTCGATACCTTAGCCGGTTCGCCCGAACGCTACACGTCCAGATACGCCTGATCCAACGGCGGATCGATGCGACTGCGCAGGATGCCGATCACTTCTTCCCCGCTCATCTCCTGAGCTCGCTGGGTCTGCACGCCATCGAACCGCTGCGCCACCGTCTTCAGGTGGGCGCGAGTGTAGGCAAGGGCCGGCCCACGCAGTTGGTCGTAGTGGAAATGGGCATACCACAACGCCTTGCCCTCCAGGTCGTTGACCACATACTCCTGCATGAAATCCCGACCCTTGCGCAGCACCTTGCGCTCACCCACCTTGGCGATCCGCACCGCCTCCTGACGCAGCAAGTAGTCCACGCGCAGGGCAGTCGGCGGCTGACGCTTGATCATGTCGATGCGAATCAGTCGTCCCTCCTCGGTGATCTGCGCGGCCTTCTCTCGCAAGGTCTTGGCCTTGACCTCGGCGGACTCATGGGATGCGGTGGCCAGGTCCGTGGCATTGTTGCGGGTCAGGTACTGCTCGATCGCATCGGCACTGTCTTGCAGGTGTCGGGCATAGGCCACTACCTGATCCTCGACCTCACTGGGGAGCCAAGGCTTGTTCACCAGACGCCAAGCGTTGAGCACTTCCTTGTCGGCCGCCTTGAGCAACTGCTGGCTCTTGTTGACCAGTGCATCGAGCGAGCCTTGAGTCTGGCGCCGGGCTACTGGCTCATCGATTTGCGCCCAGTCGCCCGCCACCGTGTCCTTGCCGAACGAGGCGACGACACGCTGTTCGATCGGATCGATGACATCGATGATCTCCTGGGCCGCACCGGGAGCCCGCGCCCGGTGCTGGCCGACCACCAGGCCGCGGCGGCGTGTCACCACGATATTGCGGTCGCGGGCCAGGCGCCGCTCCTTGCGCGACATCTTCAACTGCTCCCGCGCCAGCGGCACCAGGGTTTCCTGCGCCTGGGAGCGCAACTCGTCGATCAGTTCGCCCAGGCGCAGCAGCGCCGGTTGGTCCAGGCCATTGCCCAGAATCCCGCGATAGTAGTCCAGCGATGCCTTGGCTCCGGCGTATTGCAGGTCCAGGCTGTTGAGCACCTCGACCCGATCGTTGAGCGTGTACTGAGCGGTTTCCTGCAGCGCTGCGTGGCTCTGAGCGGCCAGCCGTACGGGCTCGGTAACGGCCTGAAGCATGCGCGCGGCGGCCTCCATCTCGGACACCTTGCGGACGCACACCAGCCCCAGGCCGTCCACCAGCATGCCGATCCAGCGCTGCACTGGCAGGGTCTCGATCCAGGTCGCGTCGAATTCCTTGAGCGCGCGCGGCCCTTCCAGGGGCATGCGCTGCAGCTGGCCTTTCCAGTCCAGCAGCTCACGGGTCAGACGAATCTGCTTTTCCAATAACGCCGTACTTTCGCCGACAAAGCCGAAGAACCTCTTGGACTGTGCCGGAGTCAGGTGATCCAGAGCGGCGAGCGCTTCCATCTCATCGGCATAGCGCTGATTTTCCTGGCTGCGCAGGCGCAGATTGACCACCTGCTCCTGGCCGACTTCGTACAGCTGGGAAAGAATATTGGCATGATCCCGGGAGCGATCCAGCGCCGGATCCAGACGAATCATGTCCACGCACACCTCCAGCACTTCGCGCAGGGCCTGCATGTAGCTATCGGCCTTGGCGTCGAACTCGATACGCAACGCACGGGTGCTGGCGGCGTCCTTGGCCAACACGGCAGCCTCGACCTTGGTCAGGACATTGTTGACCTCTGCGTGCAGGGCCGACTTGCGCTGGTTGAATGTCACCAACTTGGCATTGCCGGCCAACAGCAACGCACGGTTGGCTTGCCGCTGCGCGGCAATGCGTCCGGTGGGGCCGCCCCCGCGCAGGCGCAGGCGCAGATCCAGACGCCAGCGGTCGACCTCGTCGCGCTCCACCCAGGGCCCGGGCTCGGCGGGACGCAGCGGGTCAACGATGCGCATCTGTTCGCCGCTGACGTCGACGGGGTAGAACTGGCCGTCCAGTGGCATCAACCAGCGGTCCTGATCCAGATACAGCCCGCGAAAGGTGCCGTGAGGCACCGCAGCGAGTTGGGCCGGCGGGGCGGTAACCGCATAGCTGGCCAGGCGGCGCTGGTCTAGCGCGCTGAGCACATGGCGGGCGCGGGCCCAGCCGAAGTCGAGATTGCCCCGCAGCTGGTTCACCTCCAGCGCCGTAGGTGCAATGCGGGCGGTAGCCTTGGCAGCAGGTACGGGCGGCCTCACACGGTAGGCCTTGTCCAGCGGTGCTCGGGGCGCACCGTGGGCCAGCAGCACCAGGGCGATATTGAACAGCAGGTCAATCATCTGCTCCTCGGCCGGCTGACCATCGCCCGCTGCTTGCGCGCGCAGCGCGTCCTGCAGGGTAGCCAAGGTCTGAATCAACCAGGCCGCTGTCGCTACAGGTCCGCAGAGAAAAGGCATGAGGCCATTGAACAAGGTCCAACCCAGAGCCTTGTAGCCGATCCAGCGGCTGCGTTCGGTACTCAGCGATTGCCGCGAGGCCACGGTGGTCAGTGCTTGGACATTTTGCCGATAAAGCTGGGCCAACAGTGGCTGGGCAAGTGCCGTCAGCCTCAGCTGCGCGGGTGCCGGCGTGGACAGCGGAGCAAATTCCGAGCCCTGGCCAAAACGCACCACGTGAGGCTCCAGGAAGCCGCCGTTGGCATAGCGGGCTTGCGCCGACTCGTCCAGCCAGTCCAGGACACTGCGCTGCAACTCGCCCTCCTCGGCCACCGCGTCGAACAACGCCCGCGCGTCCTCGAATTGCCTGAGGATGGGTTGGCACAGCGGGCGGTACAGAACCTGCGGCCCCATGCCACCCACGGCACCGATCACGTACATGTTGGTAACCTTGTCCACCGCAGCCTCGGGCGTGGCACGAAAGCCCAATTGACTGAGCACCAGCGGCGGATCGTTGCTCGCAGTGGTTTCGTCACCCAGCAACACCTGATCCACATAACGCCAACCGGTGTGGGTGAACCCATGAAGCTTTTGCACACTGTTCTGCAACGCCAGCATCGGCAACTGCAGGGTCAACTGCGCACCGAAGTTCTGCTCCCGCCAGGCGCTGCTGACCGGGTCCTTGAGCAGTTTTTCATCCAGCAGCTTGAGATAGCAACCGCCGACGTCAGCCGCTTCGATCAGGTTCTCGATGGCGTCGCTGGTCACCCAGGCCGGTAATGACGCCCCTTCGCGTGCCTTGATCAAAAGCCGCCCGCGCGGCCGGCCGGACAGGTTGAACAGAGAAAAGTCCACCAGGCTGATCTGCTCGTCCTCAAGCGTGCTGTCGCCGGCGTTGACGATGCTGAGCAGGGCATTGGGTGCGGTCAGGATATGCACCTCGACATCATCCAGGCTGGCCAGAGGTGCGTCCGGCCACTGCGTGGCAATCTGCTCGACCAGGCGTTGGGCGGCGAACTCGAGAATCGGGGCGATGCCGTCCAGGAACGACTTGCCGCCCTGCTCGGTACGCAGCAGTGCCAGACTCGCCAGATACAACGAGTAGTTGCGGCGCTCGCGGGTGTCGGCCCCGGAAAGCCAGGTGGGCAGCGCGGCGTTCAATTCCTGAAGTTTGGCGCGCTCTTCCGTGGAGTCGATTTCGAACAGGCAGGTGACCTGCTCGGTTCCCAATTCCAGCGCGGGAATGCCTTGGGCGTGGGTGCGACAGTAGTTGCCAACTGTTTCCACCGCCGCCAGTTGCTGTTCCAGAATGGCTTGCGCCTGGGCTTCGAAAATATTGCCGACGGGCGCGTACAGGGCCAACTCCAATTGTTCGGCGGTCCACTGCATGCCAATGTCGGCGCCGATGGATTCAGCCAGCGCCTGCAAGGTAGGGAACGTCTCCAGACCGTTGAATGGCGTGTACAGCATCACCAGATCACGTTGCTGCTGGCTGACATGACGCTGGATGACCAACGCGTGGGTCAGCTGGGCGAATCGGTTCGGGGGCGCGCCCAGCGCGTCGATGGCCACCAGGCTGGCCGTGAGCGTGTCGCCATTGTAACGGCCGCGCTCCAGAGCATCGGGCATGCCGACCAGCAGCATCGCCGTGGCGCCCTGGGCGTTGTCCAACTGCCCCGCCTTGCCGAGGCGATCGACGTGGCGCTTGAGGCGCACCTGCAACGCAGTGGCCAGCCATTGCCAACGACTGCTACCGTCGGGCTTGACCTGGTCCCAATAGGCGCACAAACGCTGGGCATACTCGACCAGCAACTGCGGGCCCCACTCGTTGATCAATCCCTGAATGAGCGGCATGGCAACGGCCAGCGCTGAAGGATTCTCGGCGCCAGCTTCGACGCTGAGAAAATGGAAGCCTTCCTTGAGACTGATGTTGCGGCCGTGAAGATAACGCCCCAGCAGGGTGTCCACCAGCGACTCTCGACGATATCCGCCAAAGCCTCGGATGCCATCGTTTTGCAGGGGCTCGAACAGCTGCACGGCGGCAGTGTCCAGCAGCAGCTTGGGGTAAAGCCTGGTCAACTCGCGACTCAGCAGTTCCTTGGTCGATTCGCGCAGGGTGGGCCGGCTGGCGAAATGCTTGCTGACGCTGCTGGCCAGCGGGGCCTGCTCAGCCACGCGCGCACTCAGAGACATGAAATCGGTCATGAAGCGGGTCCTTGGTTTGCTAAAAGGACCCCTATCAAGCGCCCGATCGACGGCGCTCAGGTGGTAGACATGTCTGCAAGAATGGTCGGCAGACCTTCACCGCATCGGTGTCATCGACCCCGAACCCATCCTGGATGAAGGCTTTCAGAGGGCATGAAAAAACCCCGCCGAAGCGAGGTTTTTTTGTCCAGCCACAAGCTTTAGATCGCGCCGCGGCTACGCAGCAGATCCAGCACTTGCTTGACGCCTTCATCGACCGACGAGGCCTGGGTGTCGATCACCAGATCGGCGTTCAACGGCACGTCGTACGGGAAGGACTCGCCCGGAATGTTGTCCTGATCAGCGGCATACAAGCCCTGTGGATCACGCTCGCGGCACACCAGCGGCGACGCCTGGACGTAGACCGTAATCAGGCGGTCGGCGCCGATCAGGTCCTTGGCCTGGTCACGCCCGGCAGCATCCGGCGCCACGAAGGCTGCCAGAGTCACCAGACCGGCTTCGTTGAACTGACGCGCCACGTGGGCGGCACGCCGCCAGTTCTCGGTACGGCCAGCGCGATCCTGAGGCAAGCCCTTGTTCAGATCATGGCGCAGGTTCTGGCCATCGAGCACATAGACCGCGCGGCCCATATCGAACAGCTTGCGTTCCACGGCATAGGCCAACGTGCTCTTGCCGGCGCCCGAGAGGCCGCTGAACAGCACGGTGGCCGGTTGCTGGCCAAAGCGCTGAGAGCGTTCTTCGGTGGTCACATGGGCCGAACGGCCATGCGCCTTGCTCCCTTGCGAGGCATTGGCAGGCGCGACGATCATGCCAGCGCCCACGGTGCCGTTGGTCAAGCGGTCGATGACGATGAAGGCGCCGGTGGTGCGGTTGCTGTCGTAGCCGTCCAGGGCAATGGCCGAGTCCAGAGACACCTTGACCTTGCCGATTTCGTTGAGCTGCAGCGCACTGCCCGGCCCTTCGGCCAGGGTGTTGACGTCCACCTTGTGCACGATGCTGGCGATCGAACCCGGCACGTAGCTGGTGGCGCGCTTGATGTCGTATTTCTTGCCCGGCAGCATCGGTTCTTCGGCCATCCATACCAGCATGGCTTCGAAGCTGTCGGCCACGGTCGGCACATTGTCGGCATGCACCAGCAGGTCACCACGGGAGATGTCGATCTCGTCTTCCATGGTCAGGGTCACGGCCTGGCCTGGCCCGGCGTGTTCCAGCTCACCTTCGAAGGTAACGATGGATTTCACCCGGCTGCTCTTGCCCGACGGCAACACCACCACTTCGTCGCCCTTGTGCACGATGCCGCTGGCCAGGGTGCCGGCGAAACCACGGAAGTTCAGGTTGGGGCGGTTGACGTACTGCACCGGGAAGCGCAGATCGTCGAAGTTGCGATCAGCGGCGACTTCAACGGTCTCGAGGATTTCCATCAGCGTCTGGCCGCTGTACCAAGGCGATTGCTCGCTGCGGTTGACCACGTTGTCGCCTTTCAAGGCCGACATGGGCACGAACGCCAGCGTCGTGGGCTTGAGGCTGATGGCCTCGGCGAATTTCAGGTAGTCGGCCTTGATCTGCTCGAACACACCTTCATCGAAGCCCTTGAGGTCCATCTTGTTGATGGCCACCACGATGTGCTTGATGCCCAGCAACGAGGCTATGTAGCTGTGCCGGCGAGTCTGGGTCTGCACGCCGTAACGGGCATCGACCAGAATGATGGCCAGGTCGCAGGTGGACGCGCCGGTGGCCATGTTGCGGGTGTACTGCTCGTGGCCCGGAGTGTCGGCAATGATGAACTTGCGCTTGGCAGTGGAGAAGTAGCGGTAGGCCACATCGATGGTGATGCCCTGCTCACGCTCGGCCTGCAGGCCATCCACCAGCAATGCCAGATCGACTTCTTCGCCCGTGGTGCCGGACTTCTTCGAGTCCCGGGTAATGGCTTCCAGATGATCTTCGTAGATCATCTTGGAGTCGTGCAGCAGGCGCCCGATCAGGGTGCTCTTGCCGTCGTCGACGTTACCGCAGGTAAGGAAGCGCAGCAGTTCCTTGCGTTCGTGCTGGGCCAGGTAGGCGAGGATGTCCTCGCTGATCAATTCGGATTGGTGCGACATGTTCTGACCCTGATTTAGAAGTAGCCCTGACGTTTCTTGTCTTCCATGGAACCGGCGCCGTCATGGTCGATGACCCGGCCCTGGCGCTCGGAAGTTCGCGTCAGGAGCATTTCCTGAATGATGTCGGTGAGGCTCTCGGCCTCGGACTCCACCGCGCCCGTCAACGGGTAGCAGCCAAGGGTGCGGAAACGCACTTTCTTTTTGACGATCCGCGCTTTCTCTTCCTCGCTGAGGTGCTCGAGGATGCGGTCGTCGTCGATCATGATCAGGGTACCGTTCTTCTCGATGACTTCGCGCTCGGCGGCGAAGTACAACGGCACGATCGGGATACCTTCCAGATAGATGTACTGCCAGATGTCCAGCTCGGTCCAGTTCGACAACGGGAATACACGAATGGATTCGCCTTTGTTGACCTTGCCGTTGTAGACGTTCCACAGCTCCGGACGCTGGTTCTTCGGGTCCCAGCGGTGCTTGCTGTCACGGAACGAATAAACGCGTTCCTTGGCCCGGGACTTCTCCTCGTCGCGGCGGGCACCACCGAAGGCAGCATCGAAGCCGTACTTGTCCAGCGCCTGCTTGAGGCCCTGGGTCTTCATGATGTCGGTGTGTTTGGAGCTGCCGTGGGTGAAGGGGTTGATACCCTGCGCCACGCCCTCGGGATTGACGTGCACCAGCAGGTCCAGGCCCAGTTCCTCGACCATGCGATCGCGGAACTTGTACATCTCCTGAAACTTCCACTGGGTGTCGACGTGCATGACCGGGAAGGGCAGCTTGCCGGGGAAGAAGGCCTTGCGCGCCAGGTGCAGCATCACGGCCGAGTCTTTGCCGATGGAATACAACATCACCGGGTTATCGAACTCAGCGGCCACCTCACGAATGATGTGGATGCTTTCCGCCTCCAGCTGTTTCAGATGCGTCAGTTTGTCGACCATGGCTACTCACGGAATACAGTCTTTATGGACGGCCTGCGGGCCGTGTTCGAGCCGGGCACTTTAACACGGGCTCCGGTTCTGTTGATTGGGGGTGGTTAGATCGAAGCGATATAAGGATATGCCTGTGGGTTTGGGGCTAGGGTATCGTCCTGACTGACGCCATCGCGGGCAGAGCCCGCTCCCACAGAATCTACGCGGCCGTGGCTCAAATCGGATTGGGACAATCGATGAACACATGCTCGAGCGCAAACCGTCGAGCCAGGTAATCGCCCAGCGCCTGCACGCCATAGCGCTCGGTCGCGTGATGCCCGGCGGCGATGAAACTGATGCCGTTCTCCCGCGCACTGTGGAAGGTCTGCTCCGACGCCTCGCCACTGATGAAAAGATCCACACCGGCGGCGATCGCCTGGTCGATGTAGCCCTGCCCGCCTCCCGTGCACCAGCCCACGCGACTGATTTTCTCGCTGCCTTCGATCAACAGCGGCTCGCGGCCCATGACCTCCTGCACACGGCGGGCAAAATCCCGCGGCCACAGAGGCTCGGCCAACGAACCGACCAGACCCACGACCTTGCTGTTGTCCGGATCGAGGGGGCCCTCGACGGTGATCTCCAGCTGCCGCGCGAGCTGGACGTTATTGCCCACCTCGGGGTGCACATCCAGTGGCAGGTGGTAGGCCAGCAGGCTGATGTCGTGCTTGAGCAAGGTCTTGAGCCGGCGCTGCTTCATGCCGACGATGCAGGGATTCTCGCCCTTCCAGAAGTAGCCATGGTGCACCAGCACCAGGTCGGCCCTGGCCTCGACGGCGGCATCGAGCAGCGCCTGACTGGCCGTGACGCCGCTGACGATCCGCATCACCTGGGGCCGGCCTTCCACCTGCAGGCCATTGGGGCAGTAATCCTGGATTTTCCCGCTGGCCAGGTAGCGGTCCGCTTCCTCGACCAGGGTGTTGAGTGCGACAGCCATAAAAGTCTCCATAAAGGCAGTTCAGAGCGGCGCAAGCCCCCGTATAATGCGGCCCATTATGGGCGCCCTGGAGGTTTCAGGGAATCGCTCAAGCTCCCTTTGCCACCTCCCAGGATTCTTTACATGTTCAAGGCCCTGCGCTTTTTTGGATGGCCGCTGCTGACCGGCATTTTGATCGCACTGCTGGTGATCCAGCGGTTTCCGCAGTGGGTCGGGCTGCCCAGCCAGGACGTGAACCTGCAGCAGGCGCCGCAAAGCGCCAGCGTCATCCAGGGCCCGGTGTCCTACGCCGATGCCGTCGCCATCGCGGCACCTGCGGTGGCCAACCTGTACACCACCAAGGTGGTCAACAAGAGCGCTGCCCACCCGCTGTTCGAAGACCCGCAGTTCCGCCGATTCTTCGGCGACAACCTGCCCAAGCAACGGCGCTGGGAGTCCAGCCTGGGTTCGGCGGTGATCATGAGTCCGGAAGGTTATCTGCTGACCAACAACCATGTGACCTCCGGCGCGGATCAAATCGTGGTAGCGCTGAAGGATGGCCGCGAGACCCTCGCTCGGGTGATCGGCAGCGACCCTGAAACCGATCTGGCGGTGCTCAAGATCGACCTGAAAAACATCCCTTCGATCACCATCGGTCGTTCCGATGGCATCCATATCGGTGATGTCGCACTGGCCATCGGCAACCCCTTTGGCGTCGGCCAGACCGTCACCATGGGCATCATCAGTGCCACCGGCCGCAATCAGTTGGGCCTCAATACCTATGAAGACTTTATCCAGACCGATGCCGCCATCAACCCGGGCAACTCCGGCGGCGCCCTGGTGGACGCCAATGGCAACCTGACCGGCATCAACACGGCAATCTTCTCCAAGTCCGGCGGTTCGCAAGGCATCGGCTTCGCCATCCCCACCAAGCTGGCGCTGGAGGTGATGAAATCGATCATCGAGCACGGCCAGGTGATTCGCGGCTGGCTGGGCATCGAAGTGCAGCCCATGACCGAAGAGCTCGCCGAGTCCTTCAATCTCAAGGATCGCCCCGGCATCGTGGTGGCGGGAATCTTCCGCGATGGCCCGGCGCAAAAGGCCGGCTTGCAGCTGGGTGACGTGATTCTGAGCATCAACGGCGAGCCCGCGGGGGATGGACGCAAGTCGATGAATCAGGTCGCCAGGACTCGGCCCAACGACAAGATCGCGATTCAGGTGATGCGCAAGGGCAAGGAGATCACCCTCAATGCCGAGGTGGGCCTGCGGCCACCGCCGGCACCGGC
This sequence comes from Pseudomonas sp. UBA4194, assembly GCF_002379585.1. Lineage (GTDB taxonomy): Bacteria > Pseudomonadota > Gammaproteobacteria > Pseudomonadales > Pseudomonadaceae > Aquipseudomonas. The sequence goes on along the minus strand of NZ_DFUE01000090.1, from coordinate 29,418 downwards.
GGCGCCGAAGGAAGAGAAGTAGCGCTTTTTGTGGCGGGGTAGGACTTGGATCTTGCGGTGACGGGTCCCCTCACCCCGCCCCACACTTACAAAGCGTCCAGCAACGCCTGATTCTGCTCTGGCGTGCCAATGCTGATCCGCAGGAACTGGGCAATCCGCTGCTGCTTGAAGTGCCGCACGATCACGCCCTGCTCCCGCAGCTTTGCCGCAATGCCGGCTGCATCCTGCTCCGGATGGCGGGCGAAGATGAAGTTGGCGGCCGAGGGCAAGACCTCGAAACCCTTGTCACGCAACGCCTCGACCAACACCTCACGGCTGTCGACGACCTTGGCGCAGGTCTGCTCGAAGTAAGCCTTGTCGGCGAACGCGGCCGCCGCGCCAGCCACCGCCACGCGATCGATCGGGTAGGAGTTGAAGCTGTTCTTGATCCGCTCCAATGCCTCGATGAGATCCGCATGGCCCACGGCCAACCCTACGCGCAGCCCCGCCAGCGAGCGAGACTTGGAGACGGTCTGGGTCACCAGCAGGTTGGGGTAGCGGTCCACCAGAGTGATCGCGGTTTGCCCGCCAAAATCGACGTAGGCTTCATCCACCACCACCACCGAATCGGGGCTGGCCTTGACGATCCGCTCTACCGCTTCCAGCGGCAGCAGGCAGCCGGTGGGCGCGTTGGGGTTGGGGAAGATGATCCCGGCATTGGCCTTGGCGTAGTCCTGCGGCTGAATCTGGAAGCTATCGTCCAGCGGCACCGCCTCGAAGGGGATGCCATACAACCCGCAATAGACGGGATAGAAGCTGTAGCTGATGTCCGGAAACAGCAACGGCTGGTCGTGTTGGAAAAGGCCGTGGAAGATATGCGCAAGCACCTCATCCGAGCCGTTGCCGAGGAACACCTGATTGGTCTTCACGCCGTAGTAATCCGCCACCGCCTGCTTGAGCAGGTCGCTGTTGGGATCTGGATAAAGGCGCAGTGCGTCGGTCAACTCCGCGCGCATTGCCTCCAGCGCTTTGGGCGATGGACCGTAAGGGTTTTCGTTGGTGTTCAGCTTGACCAGGTTGGCAACCTTGGGTTGCTCGCCTGGGACGTAGGGCACCAGGTTCTTGACGAAGGGACTCCAGAACTTGCTCATGCTCACTCCCCCTTGGCCGGGTCAGGTTGGATACGGTATTCAGCGCTGCGGGCGTGGGCACTGAGAGACTCGCCCCGGGCGAGGATGGAAGCGGTCTTGCCCAGTTCCGAAGCGCCCTGCTCGGAGCAGAAGATGATCGACGACCGCTTCTGGAAGTCATACACCCCCAGCGGCGAGGAGAACCGCGCAGTGCCGGACGTCGGCAACACGTGATTGGGGCCCGCGCAGTAGTCGCCCAGCGCTTCGGAGGTGTGGCGACCCATGAAGATGGCGCCGGCATGGCGAATCTGCGGCAGCCAGGCCTGCGGGTCTTCTACCGACAATTCCAGGTGTTCTGGGGCGATACGGTTGGCCACCTCGATGGCCTGCTGCATGTCGCGAACCTTGATCAGCGCACCGCGACCATTGATGGAGGTGTTGATGATCTCGGCGCGATCCATGGTAGGCAATAGCTTGTCGATGCTGGCGGCAACTCGGTCGAGGAACTCGGCGTCGGGGCTGACCAGAATTGCCTGGGCGTCTTCATCGTGCTCGGCCTGGGAGAACAGATCCATGGCAATCCAGTCAGGGTCGGTACCGCCATCGCACACGACGAGGATTTCCGAAGGGCCGGCAATCATGTCGATGCCGACCTGGCCGAACACGTGTCGCTTGGCAGTGGCGACGTAGATATTGCCCGGACCGACCACCTTGTCCACCTGCGGTACGCTCTGGGTGCCATAAGCCAACGCAGCCACGGCCTGAGCACCGCCGATGGTGAACACCCGGTCGACACCGGCGATGCAGGCGGCGGCCAGTACCAGTTCGTTGACCTCGCCACGGGGTGTCGGCACCACCATGACGACCTCGGTCACACCGGCGACTTTGGCGGGGATCGCGTTCATCAACACCGACGAAGGATACGAGGCCTTGCCGCCTGGCACGTACAGACCGGCGCGATCCAGCGGCGTGACCTTCTGCCCCAGCACCGTGCCATCGGCCTCGGTGTAGCTCCAGGAGTCCTGCTTCTGTTTTTCGTGATAGCTGCGCACCCGGTCCGCGGCCTTTTCCAGCGCGGCGCGCTGCGGCGCGGTGATGCGGGTCAACGCCAGCTCCAGGCGCTCACGGGGCAGGATCAGGTCGGCCATGGAGGCCACCTGCAAGCCGTCGAACTTCTGGGTGAACTCCACCAGCGCGGCGTCGCCACGCTCGCGCACGGCTTTGATGATGTCCAGCACCCGCTGGTTGACCGAATCATCGGACACACTTTCCCAGCTCAGCAGATGGTCCAGATGGCGCGCGAAGTCCGGATCAGTGGCGTCGAGTCGGCGGATAGCAGTGGGAGCGGTCATAGCGGGGCCTCAAATAATGGCAATTGCTCAAGCACCGATAGATTACCAATCGATCCACGTAGGCACTTGAGTTATTTGGCTATGACGCGGATAGACGGGCGCGACGGTTCAAGGCCGCGCGGGTGGGTCAGCCGCGGTGTCGCGACTCCACTGCCTTGCGCAGGGTGTCGATCAACGCCTGGATGCGGGCGTGCTGCATCTTCATCGAAGCCTTGTTCACCACCAGGCGCGAGCTGATGGTGGCAATCAGTTCCTGAGGCTCCAGGCCGTTGGCGCGAAGGGTGTTGCCGGTGTCGACCACGTCGATGATCTTGTCGGCCAGACCCACCAACGGCGCCAGTTCCATGGAACCGTACAGCTTGATGATGTCGACCTGACGACCTTGCTCGGCGTAGTAGCGCTTGGCAACGTTGACGAACTTGGTCGCCACCCGCAGCCGCCCCTTGGGTTCGGGGGCACCGACTGCACCGGCGGTCATCAGCTTGCACTGGGCGATCTGCAGATCCAGGGGCTCGTAGAGGCCCTGGCCGCTGTACTCCATCAGTACGTCCTTGCCTGCCACGCCAAGGTCGGCGGCGCCGTGCTCGACATAGGTCGGTACGTCGGTGGCCCGAACGATCAACAGGCGCACATCGTCCTGGGTCGTGGGAATGATCAGTTTGCGGCTTTTATCCGGGTTCTCGGTGGGCACGATGCCCGCCTCCGCCAGCAGCGGCAGGGTGTCGTCGAGAATGCGGCCTTTGGACAGCGCAATGGTCAACATGGAAAACGTCGGTCCTTACAGGAGAGTTTCTTGGCAACAGGCGGGCGCATCCGTGCGCCCAGGCAGGATCAGCCCGGAACGCGGCGGATCTTGGCGCCCAGCATCTGCAGTTTTTCCTCGATGCATTCGTACCCACGGTCGATGTGGTAGATGCGATCGATCAGGGTGTCGCCTTCGGCGGTCAACGCCGAAATCACCAGACTGGCCGAAGCACGCAGATCGGTAGCCATCACTGGCGCGCCTTTGAGCTTGGTGGTGCCGGTCACGATGGCGGTGTTGCCTTCGACCTGGATCTGCGCGCCCATGCGGTGCATTTCGTACACGTGCATGAAACGGTTTTCGAAGATCGTCTCGATGACCGCGCCGGTGCCTTCGGCAATGGCATTGAGCGAGATGAACTGCGCCTGCATGTCGGTGGGGAACGCCGGGTACGGCGCCGTGCGCACGTTGACCGCCCTGGGACGCTTGCCGTGCATGTTCAGCTCGATCCAGTCGGCGCCGGTAGTGATTTCGGCACCGGCCTCCTTGAGCTTCTCCAGGACAGCTTCAAGAATGGTCGGATCGGTGTCCTTGACCTTGACACGGCCACCGGTACAGGCAGCGGCAACCAGGTAGGTTCCGGTCTCGATGCGATCGGGCATGACTTTGTAGGTCGCCGAATGCAGGCGCTTGACGCCTTCGATGGTGATGGTATCGGTGCCGGCGCCCTGGACGTTACCGCCCATGGCGTTGATGAAATTGGCCAGGTCGACCACTTCCGGCTCGCGCGCGGCGTTCTGCAGCACGCTGCGACCGTTGGCCAACGCTGCGGCCATCATGATGTTCTCGGTACCGGTCACGCTGACGGTATCGAAGAAGAAGTTGGCGCCACGCAGGCCACCCTCGGGAGCCTTGGCCTTGATGTAGCCGCCTTCGACGTCGATATGCGCGCCCATGGCTTCCAGGCCACGGATGTGCAGGTCGACGGGACGCGAGCCGATGGCGCAACCGCCAGGCAAAGCCACTTCGGCCTCGCCGAAGCGCGCGACCATGGGGCCGAGTACCAGAATCGAAGCGCGCATGGTCTTGACCAGCTCGTACGGTGCGACCAGGGTCTTGATGGTGCGCGGGTCGATCTCTACGGCCAGCTTTTCGTCGATCACAGGCTCGATGCCCATGCGGCCGAACAGCTCGATCATGGTGGTGATGTCGTGCAGGTGCGGCAGGTTGGCGACCGTCACCGGCCCATCGGCCAGCAAGGTAGCGGCCAGGATCGGCAGGGCCGAGTTCTTCGCCCCGGAAATGCGGATTTCGCCATCAAGGCGAACGCCGCCGGTAATAATCAGTTTGTCCATTGGAATCTCGACGCGGGTGGCTCAGGAACGCTCAGCCCAGGCTGCGCTGCTGAAGAATTTCATAGTGACCGCATGGATGCTGCCATCGGCGATCCATGGGTTCAAATGAGCATAGATCTGTTGCTGGCGCTTGACCGGGCTCAGTGCCGTCAGCTCGTCACTGATCACATTCAACTGGAAGTTGCAGCCTTCGCCTTCAACTTCAACCAGAACTCCTGGCAACTTCCCTTCAAGGAAGCCCTTAACTTCTACGGCCTGCATGCTCAACCTCGATCGGCGCCCTGTGCGCGCGGGTCGGCCATCATACAAAAAAAGCCGCCCGCCTGCGAACCCCGCTTGGGGAGCTCAGACGGAGGGCGTTCGTAGACGACCGCTCAACCTTGTGGAAAGAACTCGGTCATGCCCGTGACCTGGGCAATCTGCTTCATGTCGTGAGGCAGCGACCGCACCTGCACCGCCTTGCCGGCGGCCTCGGCATCGCGCATGAAACCCAGTAGCAACGACAGGCCGACGCTGCTGGATTTCTCGACACCCGCACAATCGATGACCAAGGCCTGGGCGGGGCTGGACTGGATCAGTGCCTGCCCCTGCTTGCGCAGGGCAGCACCGGTGCGGTAGTCGAGCACGCCGGCGAGCTGCAGCTGCTCTGCCACGAGCTGGACAGATGCCTGGGCCATTACTGGGCAGCCTTCGGTGCAGCGTCGTCAGTGACCTTCTTGGCCTTTTCCACTTCACCGGCCCAACCGTCGATGGTCTTGTCCAGGTCGTTGCCGTTGCGCTGCATGCTGTCGGCGAACTGATCACGGAACAGCTTGCCGATGTTGATGCCGTTGATGATGACGTTACGCACTTTCCATTCGTTGTTCAGGTTTTCCAGGGTGTAGGACACCGGGTAGACGGCGCCGTTGTTGCCCTTGACCTGCATGTCGACGCTGGTGCGCGTCCCGCTTTCATCCTTGGCCGGGCCTACGGTGATGCCCTGGTTGTTGTACTCGAGCAAGGCATTGCCATAGAACTGCATCAGGCTGCGTTTGAAGTTTTCCTGGAAACGCTGCATCTGCGCTGGCGTCGCCTTGCGCGAATACTTGACGGTCATGATGCTGCGCGAGATGCCGTCGGCATCCACCACCGGGCCTACGATGTTGTTCAAAGCCTCGTAGAAGGCCTGCGGGTTGGTGCGGTAGGTTTCGCGGTTGGCTTCAAGGTCACCAAGCAGCTTGTCGGTGACGCCCTGCACCACCTGGTGGGCGGATACGGCAGGGGCCGCGTTGGCCCACATAGGCAGCAAAGCCACCAGCACCAACAGGCTGCGTCGCAAAATCGAAAACATGGAAAACTCCTTATTTGGCATCTTTGCTAACCGTATTAAGCAGGAACTTGCCGATCAGGTCCTCGAGCACCAGTGAAGACTGGGTGTCGTGGATGGTCCCACCGTCGGTGAGCAAGGCCTCTTCGCCACCGACGCTGATACCGATGTACTTCTCGCCCAGCAAACCGGCTGTGAGGATCGAGGCAGTGGAGTCGGTGGGCAGGTTGTCCACTTTCTTGTCCAGTTGCAGCGTCACTCGACCGGTGAAGGTGTCGCGGTCCAGATCGATTGCCGTGACCTTGCCGATGGTTACACCGGCCATGGTCACCTTGGCTCTGACAGTCAAACCGGCGATATTGTCGAAATAAGCATAAAGTTTGTAGCTTTCGGTGTTCGCGTTGGTGGACAGACCACTGACACGCAAGGCCAACAGCAGCAAAGCCAGGATACCGGCCAGAAGAAACAGGCCGACTCCGACTTCCAGGGATCGGTTTTGCATCAGAAATCTCCAAACATCAGGGCAGTCAGAATAAAGTCCAGGCCGAGCACGGCCAGCGACGCATAGACCACCGTCTTGGTGGTGGCGCGGCTGATGCCTTCGGACGTGGGTTCACAGTCATAACCCTGGAATACCGCAATCCAGGTGACCACAAAAGCAAAAACCAGGCTCTTGATGACACCGTTGAGCACGTCATCGGTGAAGTTGACGCTGTTCTGCATGTTGGCCCAGAACGATCCTTCATAGACCCCCAGCCAGTCCACGGCAACCCAGGAACCACCCCAGATACCCACGACGCTGAAAATCATGGCCAGCAACGGCAGGGAAATGAAACCGGCCCACAGTCGCGGTGCAACGATGTACTTGAGCGGATCGACACCGATCATTTCCAGGCTGGAAAGCTGCTCGGTGGACTTCATGTTGCCGATCTCGGCAGTCAGCGCAGAACCGGCACGTCCGGCGAACAGCAGCGCGGTGACCACCGGGCCGAGCTCGCGCAGCAACGTCAGGGCGACCATCTGCCCCACGGCCTGCTCCGAGCCGTACTTGGCCAGGATGCTGAACCCCTGCAAGGCCAGCACCATGCCGATGAACACGCCCGACACGACGATGATCAGCAGCGACATGACGCCGACCGAGTAAAGCTGCTTGATCAGCAGCTGGAAGCCGCCACCGATACCGCCTCGCCCCAGCAAGGCATGCCCCAGGAACAGCCCGGAGCGACCCAGCACGCCAACCATGTCCATGGCCGAGCGGCCGAACAGACGAATCCGTTCGATAATTGATTTTCTGCGCATCAACGCTTCCCCAGCAGATCGGCGCGGTAATCGGGCGCGGAAAAATGAAAAGGCACGGGCCCGTCAGGGTCGCCTTTCATGAATTGGCGGACACGCGGATTATCCGACCCCATCAGCTCGTCGGGAGTGCCCTGACCCAGTACCTGTCCATCGCCCACTACATAGATGTAGTCGGCGATGCTGGCGGTCTCTGCCAGGTCGTGGGAGACCACGACACTGGTGATCCCCAGGGCATCGTTGAGCAGGCGGATCAGGCGCACCAGCACGCCCATGGCGATCGGGTCCTGCCCCACGAAGGGCTCGTCGTACATCAGAATCTGCGGATCCATCGCGATGGCACGGGCCAGTGCCACGCGACGCTTCATGCCACCGGACAGCTCGTCGGGCATCAGCTCTATGGCACCGCGCAAGCCCACGGCCTGCAGCTTCATCAGCACGATGTCGCGAATCATGTCTTCCGGCAGGTCGGTATGTACCCGCAGCGGGAAGGCGACATTCTCGAACACGTCCAGGTCGGTGAACAGCGCGCCGCTCTGGAACAGGACACCCATGTGCTTGCGTGCATCGAACAGGTCGCTTCGCGACAGACTCGGCAGGTTCTGCCCGTTGACCCAGACCTCCCCCGCGGACGGCCGCAATTGCGCTCCCATCAAACGCAGGAGCGTGGTCTTGCCACATCCCGAAGGCCCCATGATGCCGGTGACCTTGCCGCGTGGAATGCGGATATCGACATTGTTGAAAATGCTCCGCGAGCCGCGCTTGAAAGAGACTCCCTTCAGCTCGACTGCGTAGGCGCTATCGGCACTCATCTAAACTCCTTGCGGTACAACCTCACCTTCGGACGCTCGCCCCCTGCTCGGAGACACTTGGACCGGGTGGGCCGAACAAGCGGCGAACTATAGCATTGCAGACAGCGCGCGCCCAAGATCGTTGGCCCCCTTGTCAATTGTTGATACAGAAAGCACCATGGCCCCGCCGTACGGGCCATGGATTGTGCCGTGATGAAATAGGCAGGTGAGTCAAACGTTCATTCCCGCTATAATCGCCGCCTTTTCACCGGGCCAAACGATTTCTGCCATGAGCCAGACCAGCGACCTGATTCAATCCGCGCACCGTACCATCCGCCTCGAGATCGAAGCGGTGGAAGGTTTGCTCGCACATATCGACGCCGATTTCGTGAAAGCGTGCGAATTGATTCTCGGCATTCAGGGTCGCGTCATCGTGCTGGGCATGGGCAAATCGGGCCACGTGGGCAACAAGATTGCCGCCACCCTGGCCAGTACCGGTACGCCCTCGTTCTTTGTCCACCCTGCCGAAGCCAGCCATGGAGACATGGGCATGATCACCCGCCAGGACGTGATTCTGGCACTGTCCAACTCCGGGTCCACGGCGGAAATCGTCACCCTGCTGCCACTGATAAAACGCATGGGCATCCCCATGATCAGTCTGACCGGCAACCCTGATTCGCCCCTGGCCCGAGCGGCCGAGGTCAACCTCGATGCTCGCGTCGCCCAGGAGGCCTGCCCGTTGAACCTGGCACCGACCTCCTCCACCACCGCTGCGCTGGTCCTGGGCGACGCCCTGGCCATCGCCCTGCTGGAAGCCCGCGGGTTTACCGCCGAAGACTTTGCCTTCTCCCATCCCGGCGGCGCCCTGGGTCGACGCCTGTTGCTCAAGGTCGAGCATGTGATGCACACCGGCAGCGCGCTGCCCCACGTACCACGCGGCACCTTGCTGCGCGACGCGCTGATGGAGATGACCCGCAAGGGCCTGGGCATGACCGCAATTCTGGAAGCCGATGGCCGCTTGGCCGGGATATTCACCGACGGTGACCTGCGCCGGACATTGGATCGCACCATCGACGTCCACAGCGCTCGAATCGATGACGTGATGACGTCCCATGGCAAGACCGCGCGGCCCGACATGCTCGCGGCCGAGGCGTTGAAAATCATGGAAGACAACAAGATCAACTCACTGATCGTCGTTGACGATCAAGACTGCCCGGTAGGCGCCTTCAACCTCGGCGACCTGCTGCGCGCGGGAGTAATGTGAATGAGCACTGAAGACATCAGCCGCAATCTGCTGCAACGCACCCAGGCCATCAAGCTGGCGGTATTCGACGTCGACGGTGTACTCACCGATGGGCGCCTGTACTTCCTCGAGGATGGCAGCGAATTCAAGAGCTTCAGCACCCTGGACGGCCAGGGCATCAAGATGTTGATCAACAGTGGCGTGACCACCGCCATCATCACCGGCCGCAAGAGCCCGGTGGTGGAGCGGCGCGCGAAGAACCTGGGCATTGCTCACCTGTTCCAGGGACGCGAAGACAAATTGGTGGTGCTCGACGGCCTGATCGCCGAACTCGGCCTAAGCTATGAGCAAGTGGCCTATCTGGGCGACGACCTGCCGGATCTGCCCGTGATTCGCCGGGTAGGCCTGGGCATGGCCGTGGCCAACGCCAACGGTTTCGTGCGCGAACATGCCGATGGCATTACCCAGGCCCGGGGCGGCGAAGGCGCCGCTCGGGAATTCTGCGAGCTGATCCTGCGCGGCCAGGGCAACCTCGAAGCAGCCCAGGCGGCTTACCTGTAGAGCGACCCATGCTGACCAAGAAAATACGCACTATCCTGCTGTTCGGTACCCTGGCCCTGTTGTTTGCGGCCATCGGCTACTGGAACGTGAGCCCTGAACGCTTCCTCGACCAGCCCGTGGCAGCCGTCGATGAAAGCCAGATCGACTACTACGCCACGAATGCGCGGGCCAAGCAGTTCCTGCCTGACGGTGGCATCCAGTACGACATGACCGCCGAGAAGGTCGAGCATGTCAAAGCCTCCGAAGTGACCCTGCTGACCAAGCCCGACATGCAGCTGTATCGCGGCACGGTCTACCCGTGGCACGTGACCAGCGAGCGCGGCGAGGTGAATCCGGATGGCTCCGAGGTGGAACTGATCGACTCGGTGCGGGTTGCGCGTACCGACCAGAAAAGCCGCGCGACGGTGATCACCAGCTCGCGCATGACCGTTTTCCCACAGAAGCAATATGCGCAGACAGACCAAGACGTTAGAATCGACGGCGCCGGCGGCGTGTCGACGGCCAAGGGAATGAAAGCGTACCTGAATGACAGCAAGATCAACTTGCTGTCCAACGTAAGAGGACAGTATGAGGCTCGTTAAAACCCTCCCCTTTTTGCTCAGCCTGAGCGCAGCACTGGGAAGCGCGAGCGCCTGGGCACTGCCGACTGACCGCGATCAGCCCATCCATATCCAGTCCGACGACGCCCAGCTCGACGACAAGCAGGGCGTGGCTACTTACAAGGGCAATGTCATCATTACCCAGGGATCGATGAAGATCACCGGCAACACCGTGACCATCACCCGCAATGCCACCGGCGACGTGGACGTGTTCACAGCCGTGGGCAATCTGGCCTATTACGAGCAGAAGCCTGCGGTGGACAAGCCCATCGTCCAGGCTTACGGCGTGACCATTCAGTACTTTGCGGCACAGGACCGCATCGTGCTGATCGACAAGGCCAAGGTCATCAATGACGGCAACACCTCCGAAGGCGAGAAGATCGTCTACGACACCGTGCGCCAGGTGGTCAACGCCGGCCGCGCCAACGGCAGCAAGATCACCACGCCGCGTCCGCGCATCGACATGGTGATCCAGCCGAAAAAGAAAACCGACGCACAGCAGAAGGCCCAGTAATGGCAGTCCTCAAAGCCCAGCATCTGGCCAAGAGCTACAAGAGCCGGCAGGTCGTGCGCGACGTCAGCCTGTCCATCGAAAGCGGACAGATCGTCGGCCTGCTGGGCCCCAACGGCGCTGGCAAGACCACCTGCTTCTACATGATCGTAGGCCTGGTGCAGGCCGACCAGGGTCGCGTGCTGATCGACGACCTGGACGTCAGCCACCAACCGATGCATGGTCGCGCCCGCTCCGGCATTGGCTACCTGCCGCAGGAAGCCTCGATCTTCCGCAAGCTGTCGGTGGCCGACAACATCATGGCCATCCTGGAAACCCGCAAGGAACTGGACAGCTCGGCTCGTCTGGCGGAACTGGAAAGCCTGCTGCAGGAATTCCACATCACCCATATCCGCGACAACCTGGGCATGAGCCTGTCCGGTGGTGAACGTCGGCGCGTGGAGATCGCCCGAGCCCTGGCGACGGCGCCCAAGTTCATCCTGCTGGACGAACCCTTCGCCGGTGTCGACCCGATTTCGGTGGGTGACATCAAGCAGATCATCCATCACCTCAAGACTAAAGGTATCGGTGTTCTTATAACCGATCACAACGTGCGCGAGACCCTGGACATCTGCGAGACTGCTTATATCGTCAACGATGGCCAGTTGATCGCCGAAGGCAATGCCGAAACCATCCTGGCCAATGAGCTGGTGAAAGAGGTTTATCTGGGGCACGAGTTCCGCCTGTAACGCCACCCCTACCGCGGCGGTCTGGCGCGGTAATTTCAGCGCAGGTCTAGGCAAAGGCTCGGCTTTCAGGCATATAATTTGCTTACGACATAAGTTGGGTACCTCGGTACCCCGTAGTAGAAGGCGCCTCGCGCCGGCGAATAAGGTGTTAAGCCCCTGCCATGAAACCATCGCTCGTCCTACGAATGGGCCAGCAACTGACGATGACACCGCAGTTGCAACAGGCCATACGCCTTCTCCAGCTCTCCACCCTGGACCTCCAGCAGGAAATCCAGGAAGCGCTGGAGTCCAATCCCATGCTGGAACGCCAGGAAGAAGGCGACGACTTCGATAACAGCGATCCATTGGCTGACAATATCGAGCACAAGCCCGCCCAGGAAATCCAGGAGCCGAGCTTTCAGGAGTCCGCACCGACGGTGGACAACCTGGAAGAAGGCGACTGGAACGAGCGCATCCCCAATGAACTGCCGGTGGACACGGCCTGGGAAGACATCTACCAGACCAGCGCCAGCAGCCTGCCCAGCAACGATGACGACGAGTGGGATTTCACCACGCGCACCTCGGCTGGAGAGAGCCTGCAAAGCCACCTGTTGTGGCAGTTGAACCTGGCACCGATGTCCGATACCGACCGGCTGATTGCCGTGACGCTGATCGACTGCATCAACAACCAGGGCTACCTCGACGAAAGCCTGGAAGAGATCTGCCAGTCGTTCGATCCCGAGCTGGATATCGAGCTCGATGAAGTCGAAGCCGTGCTGCATCGCATCCAGCAGTTCGAACCGGCCGGTATCGGCGCCCGCGACCTCAGTGAATGCCTGGCCCTGCAATTGCGTCAATTGCCGGCCAAGACCCGCTGGCTGGCCGAGGCCCAGCGTCTGGTGGGCGATTTCATCGACCTGCTGGGCAGCCGCGACTACAGCCAATTGATGCGGCGCATGAAGCTCAAGGAAGACGAACTGCGCCAGGTGATCGAGCTGGTCCAGAGCCTGAACCCGCGCCCTGGTTCGCAGATCGAGTCCAGTGAACCCGAGTATGTGGTGCCGGACGTGATCGTGCGCAAGGACAGCGAGCGCTGGCTGGTGGAGCTTAACCAGGAAGCGGTGCCACGGTTGCGGGTGAACCCGCAATACGCCGGCTTCGTGCGCCGCGCCGATACCAGCGCCGACAATACGTTCATGCGCAACCAGTTGCAGGAGGCACGCTGGTTCATCAAGAGCCTGCAGAGCCGCAACGAAACCCTGATGAAAGTGGCCACTCAGATCGTCGAGCATCAGCGCGGCTTCCTGGACTACGGCGACGAGGCGATGAAGCCGTTGGTGCTGCACGACATCGCCGAGGCGGTCGGCATGCACGAGTCGACCATTTCCCGGGTTACCACGCAAAAGTACATGCACACGCCCCGTGGCATATACGAGCTGAAATACTTTTTCTCCAGCCATGTCAGCACATCCGAGGGCGGCGAATGCTCGTCCACGGCGATCCGCGCGATCATCAAGAAACTGGTCGCCGCCGAAAATCAGAAAAAGCCGTTGAGTGACAGCAAGATCGCTGGTTTACTGGAGGCACAAGGCATCCAGGTAGCCCGCCGAACCGTCGCCAAGTATCGCGAGTCCCTCGGGATTGCGCCGTCCAGCGAACGCAAGCGGTTGATGTAAGCCTGCGGTGTGCCACAGCGTTCCAGTGGCAGGCCTCCAGCCTGCCTCTTTATGCAATGGCAATAAGGAGAAGCGGTATGCAAGTCAACATCAGTGGACACCAACTGGATGTGACCGAACCCCTGCGGACCTACATCGGGGAGAAACTTGAACGTCTTGAACGCCATTTCGACAAGATCACCAATGTTCAGGTGATCATGGAGGTCGAGAAGCTCAAACAGAAAATCGAAGCCACCTTGCGCATACCCGGTGGTGAAGTGGTTGCCAATGCTGAACATGATGACATGTACGCGGCCATCGACCTGCTTACCGACAAGCTGGATCGCCAACTCAAAAAGCATAAGGAAAAACAGCAGAGTCTGCTGCAAGGCGCGACTGCTCGCTGACACTCCCCTCCCATGATTCGACTAGAAACCATCCTGACCCCCGGCCGTTCCCTGGTGAACGTGCCGGGCGACAGCAAGAAGAAAGTGATCGAACAGATCGCCAACCTGATCGGCCATGAAGTGCCAGATCTGAACACTCAAACCGTGTATGCAGCGCTGCTGGCTCGAGAAAAACTCGGCTCCACTGGCTTCGGCAACGGCATCGCCATCCCGCATTGCCGCCTGAAAGGCTGCATGCAGCCGGTCAGTGCCCTGATTCACCTCAAAGCGCCGATCGACTACGACGCCATCGACGGTGCACCGGTCGATCTGCTGTTCGTATTGCTGGTGCCGGAGGCTGCGACCGACGCGCATCTGGAGCTGCTTCGCCAGATTGCCAGCATGCTGGACCGCAAGGAGGTTCGGGAAAAACTGCGCGCCGCCTCCACCAACCAGGCCTTGTACCAAGTGGTATTGGACGAACAGAACGGTCATTAGCCATGCGTTTGATCATCGTCAGCGGCCGTTCCGGCTCAGGCAAAAGCACCGCCCTGGATGTCCTCGAGGACAACGGTTTCTATTGCATCGATAACCTGCCGGCGGGTTTGTTGCCAGAACTGGCGGAACGAGCGCTGATCCACACCGAGTTGGCCCAGCCACTGGTGGCGGTATCGATCGACGCGCGCAACCTTCCCAGTCACCTGTCGCGCTTCCCGCAATTGCTGGAAGAGGTGCGCGCCAGGCACATTCACTGCGACGTGCTGTATCTGGACGCAGACGAGGAAACCCTACTCAAGCGTTTCTCCGAGACACGCAGACGCCACCCATTGAGCAGCAACAATCGCTCGCTGGCCGAAGCGATTCGCGTGGAAACCGACCTGCTGGGCCCCATCGCCGACCTGGCCGATCTCAAGATCAACACCACCAATCTCAACCTGTACCAGCTGCGCGATGCCATCAAGGTGCGGCTGCTGAACAAGCCTGAGCCGGGCACGGCGTTTCTGGTGGAGTCCTTCGGGTTCAAGCGTGGCATGCCGGTGGACGCCGATCTGGTGTTCGATGTGCGCTGCCTGCCCAACCCCTACTGGAAACCGGAGCTGCGCGAACAGTCAGGGCTGGATGCGCCCGTGGCGGAGTACCTCGCCGCCCAGCCGGATGTCGAGGAAATGTACCAGGACATCTCCAGTTACCTGCTCAAGTGGCTGCCTCGCTTTGCCGCCAGCAACCGAGCCTATGTCACCATCGCCATTGGCTGCACCGGTGGGCACCACCGCTCCGTTTACATCACCGAGCGTTTGGGCCAACTGCTGCAGCAGTCGCTCAAGAACGTCCAGGTTCGCCATCGCGACCTCAGCTGAAAGGATCCCCCGCGCAATGCCCGCTCTCCAGATCGAAATCATCAACAAGCTCGGCTTGCATGCCCGGGCCGCGGCCAAGTTCGTCGGCGTGGCCGGCAAATACCCTTGTCAGGTGCGCGTGGGCCGCACAGAGCAATCCATGGTGGACGGCAAGAGCATCATGGGCGTCATGATGCTGGCGGCGGGCAAAGGGACTTCGATCTTTCTGAGTACCGAGGGAGAGCAGGCTCAGGAAGCGCTGGATGCGATAGCGAAGCTGATCGAGGCGAAGTTCGACGAAGGGGAATGAGTGAGGGGGCTTTGCGCTGCCCCCCACCCCAGAGTCCTAGAGCCCCATCCAGGTCACCAACTCCCCCACCAGCAACAAGCCCCCCGCCAGCAACAGCGTGGTACCTAGCGCCAGACGCAGCAGCCGGACATTACTCAATGGCAAGGCTCTGGATCCCATAGGTCCTGGCCTCAGCCAATCGCGGCTTGGTAGCGTTTTTCGACGTTGGCCCAATCCACCACGTTATAGAACGCATTGATGTATTCAGGGCGACGGTTCTGGTACTTCAGGTAGTAGGCATGCTCCCAGACGTCCAGACCCAGAATCGGCGTATTGCCGCTCATCAATGGACTGTCCTGGTTACCGCTGCTTTCCACCACCAGTTTTTTCTCCGGGGTCACGCTGAGCCAGGCCCAACCGCTGCCAAAGCGGCTCAGGGCCGCCTTGGTGAAGGCCTCCTTGAAGGCGTCGAAGCCACCCAACTGGGAATCGATGGCGCTGGCCACGTCGCCTTGAGGCTGGCCACCACCCTGGGGCGACATGACTTCCCAGAACAAGCTGTGGTTGGCATGGCCGCCACCGTGGTTGGTCACTGCGCCCTGTAGCTTTTCAGGCAACTGCTTGACCGCACCCACCAGCTTTTCCACCGGCCAGTCGGCGTATTCGGTCCCCTCGATCGCGGCATTGACGTTGGTGATGTAGGTCTGGTGGTGCTTGGTGTGGTGGATTTCCATGGTGGCCGCATCGATGTGCGGTTCCAGCGCATCGTAGGCGTAAGGCAGAGCAGGCAAGGTATAAGGCATTTCAGTGAACTCCGTGATGATGGGTCGGCGCGGCAATGTGAGCCGCCGCCACGTGGGTATCGACGCCGCTGTAGAGCAGCCGTTGCGTACGGGGGTATTCCCCGTGCCGGCTGATGAAGCCAAGCAGTTCGGCATAGGTTTTACTGCTGTGGCGCAACGCGGCTTCGCGCAGGGCCGGGGATAGACGAGTGTCCTGGGCAGCTTGCAGCAACCGTTGGTGAATGGCACACAGGTACTCGGCGCTTTCCTCTGGCTGATTTAACTGTAGATGCAGATCCGCCAGGTTGTGATGAGAGATCACACAGGCCGCCACGGCCTCGTCGACATCCGCCCAGCGCTCGAAGAGCACCTGGGCCCAGGCCAATGCATGCAGGTAGTGCTCTCGCGCATCGATGAGTTCACCCTGCATGAAGCAGCGGTTGGCTTGCTCGATGGTGCTTTTCCAGTGCTGCATGGCGGATGCCTCCCAAACAGTGGCCAAGCGGCTAGATGCCGCCTGCGGTGAGTTTTTCCGGGTCCAGCAAGGTCGTCAGCTGGTCGCGGCTGAGGTCGGTGTTCTCCAGGGCGACATCGATGATCGGGCGCCCTTCCTTGTAGGCCTGCTTGGCGATTTGCGCCGCTTTCTGATAACCGATGATCGGATTCAACGCCGTCACCAGGATCGGGTTGCGGGCCAGCGCTTCCTGGAGCTTGGCTTCGTTGACCTTAAAGGTCGCGATGGCCTTGTCACCCAGCAGGCGGCTGACATTGGCCAGTAGCTCGATGCTCGAGAGCAGGTTCTGGGCAATGATCGGCAACATGACGTTGAGCTCGAAGTTGCCCGACTGTCCGGCCACGGTAATGGTGGCGTCGTTGCCGATCACCTGGGCCGCAACCATGGCGGTGGCCTCGGGGATCACCGGATTGACCTTGCCGGGCATGATCGAGGACCCCGGCTGCAAGGCTTCGAGTTCGATTTCACCCAGGCCCGCCAACGGACCGGAGTTCATCCAGCGTAGGTCATTGGCGATTTTCATCAAGCTCACGGCCGTGCCCTTGAGCTGCCCGGACACGGCGACGGCGGTGTCCTGGGAGCCAATCAGGGCGAACAGGTCCTGGCCGGGCTTGAACTGCACCTGGGTAAGGGCGCTGAGCTGAGTGCTGAAGCGTGCTGCGAACTGGGGGTGGGCATTGATGCCGGTGCCCACCGCAGTGCCGCCCTGGGCCAGCGATTGCAGGGCCGGTTGCAGCGATTGCAGATGGCCGATATTGGCCTTGATCTGGGCGGCCCAGCCATTGAGCACCTGGCTCATGCGCACCGGCATGGCATCCATCAGGTGGGTGCGGCCGGTCTTGACGTGATGATGAACCTGTTCGGACTTGCGCTCGATCACCTCTACCAGATGCTCGAGCGCGGGCAGCAGTTGCTCGTGCAACGCCAGTGCGGCACTGACGTGAAGGGTGGTAGGGATGATGTCGTTGCTGCTCTGACCGCAATTGACGTGGTCATTCGGGTTAACGGCCTCGCCGAGCAGGCGCGTGGCGAGCGTGGCGATCACCTCGTTGGCGTTCATGTTGGAACTGGTGCCGGAACCTGTCTGGTAGATGTCCACCGGAAAATGCTGCATGTAATCGCCAGCCAGCAGCTGTTCGCAGGCTTTGACGATGGCCTCGCCCTGGGCCGCACTGATCTGCTCCAGTTCCACGTTGGCTTTGGCCGCCGCCGCTTTGGCCAGTACCAGCGCGCGAATGAACTGGCTGGGCATGCGCAGGTGACTGATCGGGAAGTTGTTGACCGCGCGTTGAGTCTGGGCGCCATACAGGGCCGCTTCGGGCACGTGCAGTTCGCCCATGCTGTCACGCTCGATACGGGTATTACTCATCGGAATATCCTTGCAGCAGATCGGTGACTGGAATCGATGGCAGCAGTTCGCAGCGCGCCAGTTGCTGGGCGCACGCTTGCCATTGCTTGATAAGGTGAGGGGTGTCGGCGGCGTTGCGCAGGTCACGCAGCGGGCGCCAGGCCTGGTCGAGGCACAGGCCTCGCCAGTGCCAGGGCAGTGCCTGATCCTGAGCGGTGTCGAGCAACAGGCGGAACGAGGTGTGAGCCACCGTCCAGGACGACGTGGGCGTGAACCGGGCCAGGTAGCGGCCCTCTGCGAGGTAATGATCGATCACCCGCGGCTCGTCCGGCACCAACGCGCAGCGGATCTGGCGACTCAGCCAACGCCAGTTTTCCAGGTAGGGCAGCTCGTGTACGACGGCTCTCATCGGCGCATCTCATTGCCGGAATGAGTTTTATTATTAATTGATATTGAGAATCAACGCAAGGTTTGTGGTGACCTCGGGGGCCCTATCACGGGTAGAATCCGCTCCCACAGGGGATCTGCGTCGCCTGTGGGAGCGGTCTCTCAGCTCCCCGCCACCGTCATTTTCTCGATCAGCACCGAGCCGGTGCGGATGTTGCTGCGCAGCTCCAGGTCATTGCCCACCGCCAGGATCTGCTTGAACATGTCGCGCATGTTGCCGGCAATGGTGACTTCCTGGACCGGGAATTGAATCTCGCCGTTCTCCACCCAGAATCCTGCCGCGCCGCGGGAGTAGTCGCCGGTGACCATGTTCAGACCATGGCCCATCAGTTCGGTCACCAGCAGGCCGCGGCCCATGCGCCGAATCAGCGCCTGCTGGTCTTCATCACCATGGGTAACGAACAGATTGTGCACGCCGCCGGCGTTGGCAGTGCTTGGCAGGCCCAGTTTGCGGCCCGAGTAGGTACTGAGGATATAAGACACCAACTGGCCATTTTCGACGAACGGCTTGGCGTAGGTGGCCAGGCCATCGCCATCGAACGCCGCACTGCCCATGGCCCGCATCAGGTGCGGACGTTCGTCCAGAGTGAGCCATTCGGGGAACAGCCGCTCGCCCAGCGCCCCTTCCAGAAACGAAGACTTGCGATACAGGTTGCCGCCCGATACGGCCGCCAGCAGATGGCCGAACAGTCCACCGGCCAACTCCGCGGAAAACAGCACCGGCACTTCGCACGTCGGCACCGGACGCGCGCCCAAACGACTGGCCGCGCGCTGTGCAGCGCGCTGGCCAATGAACGCAGGGTCGGCCAGCAGTTCGCCCTGGCGGCTGACGTCGTACCAGTAGTCGCGCTGCATCTGGCCGTCGCCTTCGGCGATCATCACGCAGCTCAGGCTGTGGCGAGTGGAGGCATAGCCACCGATGAAACCGTGGCTGTTGCCGTAGACCCGGCAGCCCTGATGGGTGTTGAGCGTGGTGCCGTCGGCATTCTTGATGCGGGGTTCGGCATCGAAGGCCGCCGCCTCGCAGGCCAGGGCTTTTTCGATGGCCTGCTCGGGACTGATATCCCAGGCGTGATAGAGATCGAAATCCGGCTGCTCCCGGGCCATCAGCGCGGCGTCGGCAAGGCCCGAGCTTTCGTCTTCGGAGGTGTGTTTGGCAATCGCCAGTGCCGCCGCCACGGTCTCGCGGATCGCGTCCGGGCCGCTGGCCGAGGTGCTCGCCGAGCCCTTGCGCTGGCCCACGTACAAAGTGATGCCAAAGCCCTGGTCACGGTTGAATTCAACGGTTTCGACTTCACGCTGGCGCACCGACGTCGACAGGCCCTGCTCCAGCGACACTGCCACTTCACAGGCACTGGCCCCCTGGCGCTTGGCCTCGGCGATGATCTGCTCGACCTGCTCCTGCAAAGCCGGCAATGCCTGCGGGCCGACACTCTGGGCTGCGTTCATGCTGTTCTCCACTCAAATTCCTGTTTCGGCTAAGGCCGATCTACGGCCGGGCCAGACAAGCGGCCCCCGACTGGTTATCATGGCGGCGTTTATTTGCGGACTGCCCCCATGGTTGATTCTTACGACGACTCCCTCGACGAGGGAAAAAGCAAAACTCAGGTCAAGCGCGAGCTGCATGCGCTGGTGGATCTGGGCGAGCGCCTCACGACCCTCAAGCCCGATGTTCTGGCCAAGCTGCCGTTGACCGACGCGCTGCGCCGGGCACTGGCCGATGCTTCCAAGCACACCGCGCACATCGCCCGCAAACGGCATATCCAGTTCATCGGCAAGCTGATGCGCGACCAGGACACCGACGCCATTCTGGCGCTGCTGGACCAACTGGATGCCTCGACCCGGCAGTACAACGAGCGCTTCCACAATCTGGAACGCTGGCGCGACCGCCTGGTGGCAGGCCCGGATCAGGTTCTGGAGGCGTTTTTTGCCGAGTACCCGGACACCGATCGTCAGCACCTGCGCAACCTGGTTCGCCAGGCTCAGCACGAGACGGCCCACAACAAGCCGCCGGCCACCACGCGCAAGATCTTCAAATACATCCGCGAACTCGACGAGACCCAACGGGGCTTACGCTAGTCCGCTGTTTCAGGCAGGCCGCTCGGCCTGCCCGGCACGTCCTCACGCGCCCGTACCGCCTACGGTGATGGCATCGATCTTCAGGGTCGGCTGGCCGACACCCACTGGCACCGACTGTCCATCCTTGCCACACGTCCCTACCCCGCTGTCCAGCGCCAGATCGTTACCGACCATCGACACCTTGCTCATCGCTTCCGGGCCGTTGCCGATCAGTGTCGCGCCTTTGACAGGTGTGGTGATCTTGCCGTCTTCGATCAGGTAGGCCTCGCTGGTGGAGAACACGAACTTGCCGCTGGTGATATCGACCTGGCCACCGCCGAGGTTGGCGCAGTAGATGCCCTTCTTCACCGAGGCAATGATTTCGGCCGGATCACTCTGCCCGCCGAGCATGTAGGTGTTGGTCATGCGCGGCATCGGCAGGTGAGCGTAGGATTCACGACGACCATTTCCGGTACAGGCCACGCCCATCAGGCGCGCATTCAGCTTGTCCTGCATATAGCCTTTGAGCACGCCGTTTTCGATCAACGTGGTGCATTGGGTGGGGGTGCCTTCGTCATCGACGCTCAGGGACCCACGGCGGCCCGCCAGGGTGCCGTCGTCAACGATGGTGCACAGGCTGGAGGCAACCATTTCGCCGATGCGGCCACTGTAGGCCGAACTGCCCTTGCGGTTGAAGTCGCCTTCCAGGCCATGGCCTACGGCTTCGTGCAGCAGCACACCGGACCACCCCGCGCCCATCACCACTGGCAAGGTGCCGGCAGGCGCCGGAATGGCTTCGAGGTTCACCAGTGCCTGGCGCAGCGCCTCGCGGGCATAGCTCATGGCGCGGTCTTCGGCGAGGAAATAGCGGTAATCGGTACGCCCGCCGCCACCGTGGCCACCCCGTTCGCGTCGACCGTTCTGCTCCACGATCACACTGACGTTGAAGCGCACCAGTGGCCGGACATCGGCCGCCAGGCTGCCATCGGCGGCGGCGATCAGAATGCGCTCCCACACCCCCGCCATGCTCACGGTGACCTGCTGAATACGCGGGTCCAGCGCTCGGGTGGCGGCATCGACGCGCTTGAGCAGGTCGACCTTCTCGGCCCGAGTCAACACTTCCAACGGATTGTCCGGACCATACAACTCGGTGATCGCCGGGCTGCTGAATGCCTGCACCCGGCCGTTCTGACCGGCACGGGAGATCGAACGGGCTGCGCGGGCAGCCTGGACCAGGGCATCCTGGGTGATGGCATTGCTGTAGGCAAAGCCGGTTTTCTCGCCGGACTGCGCGCGCACGCCTACACCTTGGTCGAGATTGAAACTGCCTTCCTTGACGATGCCGTCTTCCAGCGCCCAGGACTCCGAGATCTGCCCCTGGAAATACAGGTCGGCGGCATCGATACCGGGGCCGGCCAACTCGCCCAGCACCGATTGCAGGCTGTCGATGGTCAGGCCGCCTGGGGCCAGCAGGTGTTCACTGACGGTGGATAACATCTGGCTCATATTTACTCCGCGCTGTTCGCAGGTCGCAACGCGCCCTGCGCAAATAGTCGCCGGTGACTGACCACCGGCATGCGCGCCCGAATGGACGCTTGTTCGGTACTGTCGCGCTCGGCCAGCAATACTGCTTCGCCTTGCGCCTGCTGGGCCACGATGCGTCCCCAGGGATCGACAATCGCGGCATGACCGTAGGTTTCCCGAGGGCCGGGGTGCATACCCCCCTGGGCCGCCGCCAGGATGTAGCACTGGGTTTCGATGGCCCGCGCGCGGATCAGCACATCCCAATGCGCCGCACCGGTCACGGCGGTAAAGGCCGAAGGCGCGGTGATCAATTCTGCCCCAGCCTCGCGCAGGGCGCTGTAGAGCTCGGGGAAACGCAAGTCATAGCAGACCGTCAGGCCCAGTCGACCGACCGGGGTGTCCGCCACTACGATCCGTTGCCCGTGGGCATAGTCATCCGACTCTCGATAGCGGCCGCGATTGTCGGCCACGTCGACGTCGAACAGGTGCAGCTTGTCGTAGCGCGCCACTACCTGGCCCTGATCGTCGATCAGCAACGAACAGGCACATGCCTTGCCCAACGGCACTGCTGCCGGCGGCAATGGCAAGGTACCGGCCACTATCCATAACTTGAGGTCGCGGGCGGCCTGTTTCAACCACGGCAGTATCGGTCCCTGCCCAACGGCTTCGGCGCGCCCCAGTTCGGCGACGTCGCGCCGCCCCATGGCCGCGAAGTTTTCCGGCAGAACCGCCAACCGGGCACCGGCCTCGGCCGCCTGCTCGAGCAAGCGTCGAGCCTGGGCCAGGTTGACCGCCACATCCGGTTGGCTGACCATCTGAATCACGGCGAGGGACATGCAGCCTCCAATGTCGGTCACTTGGCGAAGGGTCTATCCAGCGTCATCTTCGGATCTTTCCACGGGCCCTCGATGCGGTATTGCACGCTGGCAAACCGCGACACCCGGTCACCCAGCAGCTTATCGACCAGAAACAACGCACCGCCCACCGCCGGAGCGCCCACCAGCAGCGCCGCGATCGGCAGGCTGTTGGTGATCGGCAGCGCCACCTGCAGCTTGGCATTCACCTGATCGTTGACCATGTCCAGGGTGCCGTTGAGTTCAATGTTGGTCGACGGGCCTTCCATGGTGATCGGCGTGCGCGTCACGTAGACGCCATCACTGGCCACCAGCAAGCCCTTGACTCGATCGTAGCTCAAACCCTTGCCAAGCACATCGGAGAAGTCCAGACGCAGGCGTCGGCCGATGGAGTTGAAGTTGAGCAGGCCGAACACCCGCAAGGCTTGCGCTCCCCCCTCCACTTCGACGAACTGGCCGTCACGCAAGGTAGCGTCCAGGCTGCCGGAGTAGCGTTTGAGGCCCACCCAGGCGGGCGAGCCCGGCCAGCGCCCGTCGGCATCCAGGTGAAAATCGCGGCTGGTCACGGTCGGCGCAAAATTCCAGGCCTTGAGCACGTCGGCCAGGTTCTTGCCTTCCAGGCGACCCTTGAACCAGGTGCTGGAAGCGCCCGGCGCGCCTTCCCAGCCAGCGGCACCTTGCAGCTGCAAACCCTTGAGGCCCAGGTCGAGATCGTTGAGGGCGACGCCGTTGGTGGTGGGACGCAGCTTCAACGACCAGGCACCGATCAACGAATCACCCTGCAACAGCTTGAGGATTTTCACGTCCACCGCCGGAATCTTGCGCGGGTCTACCGAGGCCAACGGATCAGGCGCTTCGACCGGATTGTCGGGTTTGATGGCGTCCGGGTCCACGGGCGGCAGGCGCACGGTGTCGAGGTTGACATCAATAGGCACACCCTTGGCATCGGGCAACGTCACCTTGCCCGTGATCTGTTGACTGGCCACGGCCAGGTTCCAGGCACTGGCACTGCGCTTGAGCTGGACACTGGCCTGATCCAGCTGCTGACCAAAGCCCTTGAGGGTGCCGACCCGCAGATCGACCTCGTTCAATACCTGCTTGGCACTGCCTGCCGGATCGCCGCCGGTGTAGTTCTGCGCCTGCTGCTGCCAGGGGTCCAGGTCCAGGGTTTCGAAAGTGCCGCGAACGCGCAGGCCCTTGGCCGTTGGCAGTTGCGCGTTGGCCTGGCCGATCAGCAATTCGCCACGGCCATCGGCCAGGGCGGCAGGCGGGGCCGCATAGACAAAGCTGGCCAGGCCCGCGTAAGCAACGTCGATACGCCGCTCCGGCCCTTGCAGATTCATGCGAAAGGCAGTGTCGCGGGCCTCGTCGACAGCCTTGCCGAACGGCGCCGGCAGATCGATGCTGACCCCCTTGAGATTGGAATTCACGGCCAACTCACTGCTGCTACCGGCGAGCAGAAGCTGGAGCTGGTAGTCGATGTCGCCGGAAGCCGGCAGCGCCTGCTTGACCTGCAACCAGTCCGCCAGACGCTTCACGCCGATCTGGCTGCTGGCGGTGAGCCGGGTGCGGGGGCTGCCGGGTTTGCCTTCGGCAAAGATCTGCGCATTGACCGGTCGATCGAACGCGCGGGCGGTGATGCCCTGTCCGCTGAGGCCCTTGTCGAAATCGAAGCGGAACGCACCTTTGAGTTGGCTCAACTCAAGCTCGGGGGACTTGATCTTCAGCCGTGCGCCGACGGTATTGAAGTCCACCACCACCTTGGGCTCCAGCCCCTTGACCAGGGGCACGTCGAGATCCAGCTTGCCCTTGATCGGGCCCTCGCCCTCCCAGCCGGCGAAAATCTCGTCCGTGCCGATGGGTGCGTCCTGCAGGATTTTCAGGCCGTCCGCGAGACCACCGTCGAAGCTGCCCTTGACGTACAGATGGCTCGGCTCGCCCAGGGGGACATGGGGCACGGTGACCGAGACATCCCTGACCTGGGTATCGAGGATCTGGCCTTTGCTGGCCTCGATGCGCACGTCGCCATCCTGGATGTAGACGTTGCCGTCCACCTTGCGGGCCTCCGGCCAGCCGGGCTGAAAGGCCAGCACCGCGTCGTGGACCTTGAAGAACAGGGTAATGCTGCGCGAATGGGCCGGCGCGGCCTTGGCGAGGGAACCCTGATACTGAAAATAGCCCTGTTCCACTGCGCCCTGCTTGACCGCGGTGCGCAGCCACTGGTCGACCGCCGGGCTCAGGGCTTCAGGCAGGTATTTGCTGGTGTAGGCGCCATCGCCCTCCACCAGGCCGACGCGCAGGTCCATATAGGGTTCGACATCATGATCGAACGGCAATCGAATAAGGAAGTCAGCGGCCACCTGACCCTCCTCGCCCAACACCTTGATGTAGGGCGCGATCAGGGTGAAGCCTTGCTGATCGAGCTTGAAGTTCAGGCGGGCATTGGCCTTGAGGTAGTGCCAAGGCTTATCGAAGATCGGGTCCAGGTGCAGCATGAAGTCGTCGGTGGCCAGGCGCAGTTCGCCCTGGCCGAGATTGCCGCTCAGGCTGCCGCTGACATTACCGGCCGCTGGCGCGCCATGATAGGCATTGAAGCCTACCTTCTCCAGGTTGGCGGCATAGCTCAGGCGCTGGTCCCCGCTGGCCTTGGGGCGGATGTCCAGGAGCACGTTGCGCAGCGCCCCGGTGACCTTCAGACCGTCCACCACAGGCGCTACGTTCTCCGGCAGCGGTATCAGGGCATCGAGCAGCGGCGTGATCGGGGTCAGGTCGAGGCGATCGGCCTGCACGTGCCAGGTCTCCTCGTGGCCATCACTGGCAGCCGATTGCCTGAGCGCCACATGGCTTTCCCAGCGATCCTTGCCCAGCGTCATGGCCAGGGAGCTGAGGTTCAGGTCGAAGCCTTCGGCATTGCGCTGGAACCAGGCATTGAGTGCCAAGTCGTCAATGGCGTAGGGCTTGCGCTCGGCGTACGCGGCGCGCAACGTCGGGGCGTTGAGCCGGGTGACGGCGCTTTGTACGGTGCCATCTGCCCAGTCCAGCCAGAATTCGCCGCCCGCCTTGAGCGCCTCGACGCGCCAGCGCTGGGTGTATCTGGCCGGGAGCCACTGGGCCCAGTCACTCTGCGGCAGGTTCAGGTAGGCCTTGGCTGAGCCCTCGCGCCAGCGCTCGGCGCGGATGCGGGTGGCCAGGTTGAACGCCAGCGGCTGACCGTCGGGCAGGTTCAGACGCACGTCCAGACGCTGGCTGGAAGCGCCGCTGCGCAGGCTCACGCCCACGTAGGTGAGCGTCATGGGCTCATGCTCGAACGGTTGCAGGGTCAGTTGGCTGTCGAGCACCGAGAGCCGATGGACCTGCTGCATCTGGCGCAGGGTCTGCTCGGGGTCGAACGGCTTGTCGTCACGGCTGGGCAGGCCTTTGAGCGACCACTTGCCCGCTGCGTCCTCGGCCAGGGCTACCTGCAATCCGCTGACCTCCAGATGCTCGATGCGCGGTGCACGCGCCAGCAGGCTGCCCCACACATCAGGCAATACGCGCACCTGGTCCAGACGCACGGCGCTGGCGCCCTGCCCCACGGTCACATCATGGGCCAGGATCACTGGCGCCAGGCGGCTCCAGCGGCCCTCCAGGCTGCCAATGCTGACCGGCATGCCCAGGGCTGCCGAGGCCTTGGCCTCGACCTCGGCGTCGTATTCAGCCACCAACCCAATGAACTGGCGGCCCAGACTGACGTACAGCGCCAGCAGGATCAGCAACAAGGCGCACAGCCCCAGGCCCCAACGCGCCAAACCCGCGATGAAACCGGTCAGGCGGGCCATGTCGGCATGCCCCCGCGACGCGCGGCGTCAACCTGGGGCATGAAGGTGTCGAATCGAACGGCTAGTGGGTTCAGAGCAGCACCACGTCGTATTGTTCCTGGGAATACATTGACTCGACCTGGAAGCGAATGGTTCGGCCGATGAACGCCTCGAGTTCGGCCACATTGCCCGATTCTTCGTCGAGCAATCGGTCCACCACTTTCTGGTTGGCCAGCACCCGGTAGCCCTCGGCCTGATAGGCGCGCGCCTCACGCAGGATTTCCCGAAAAATCTCGTAGCAAATGGTTTCCGGCGTTTTCAGCTTGCCGCGCCCCTGACAGCACAGGCAGGGCTCGCACAGCACCTGCTCCAGGCTCTCGCGGGTACGCTTGCGGGTCATCTGCACCAGACCGAGTTCGGTGATGCCGATGATGTTGGTCTTGGCGTGGTCGCGCTCCAGCTGCTTCTCCAGGGTGCGCAGCACCTGGCGCTGGTGCTCTTCATCTTCCATGTCGATGAAGTCGATGATGATGATGCCGCCGATGTTGCGCAGGCGCAGCTGCCGGGCAATGGCGGTAGCCGCTTCCAGGTTGGTCTTGAAGATGGTCTCTTCGAGATTGCGGTGGCCGACGAAGGCGCCGGTGTTGACATCGATGGTGGTCATGGCCTCGGCGGGATCGACCACCAGGTAGCCACCGGACTTGAGCGGAACCTTGCGGTCCAGCGCCCGCTGGATCTCGTCTTCCACACCGTACAGGTCGAAGATGGGCCGCTCGCCGGGATAGTGCTCCAGGCGATCGGCGATTTCCGGCATCAGCTCGGCGACGAACTGGGTAGTCTTCTGAAAGGTTTCCCGGGAATCGATGCGGATCTTTTCGATCTTCGGGTTGACCAGGTCGCGCAGGGTACGCAGGGCCAGGCCCAGGTCCTCGTAGATTTCGGTAGGGGCGCCGACCGTCTTGATCTGGGCGTTGATCTGGTCCCAGAGGCGACGCAGATAACGGATGTCCATGAGGATTTCATCGGCCCCGGCGCCTTCGGCGGCGGTGCGCAGGATGAACCCACCGACTTCCTTGATGCCTTCCTGCTCGACGCAATCGGCCACTACCTTCTTCAGGCGGTCGCGCTCGTTCTCGTCTTCGATCTTCAGCGAAATGCCGACATGACTGGTGCGGGGCATATACACCAGATAGCGCGAAGGGATCGACAGCTGAGTGGTCAGGCGCGCGCCCTTGGACCCGATCGGGTCCTTGGTCACCTGCACCACCAGGCTCTGGCCCTCGTGCACCAGCGCACTGATGGTTTCCACCGCCGAACCTTCACGGACCGAGATTTCCGAGGCATGAATGAAGGCGGCGCGGTCCAGGCCGATGTCGATGAACGCCGCCTGCATGCCGGGCAGCACGCGCACCACTTTGCCTTTGTAGATATTGCCGACGATGCCGCGGCGCTGGGTGCGCTCGACGTGGACTTCTTGCAGGACACCGTTTTCTACCACGGCCACGCGCGATTCCATCGGCGTGATGTTGATCAGAATCTCTTCGCTCATGGCTGGGTTCTCGTTCCTGGTGTCTTTATTGTAATGAGGGCGGCGTGTTCCCACCGCGAGTCATACGGCCTGCCAGCAAGCGATTCCGTTGCGCTCCAGGGCCAGGGCCGTCTGGTAGAGGCCTAGGCCCACTACCGCAGAATAACTGCCTTCGACCTTTTCTACGAATACTGCGCCAAGGCCCTGGATAGCATAGCCACCCGCTTTGTCCGCCGGTTCGCCGCTGGCCCAATAGGCACGCGCCTGATTGACGCAGATCTGGCGAAAGGTCACCACCGCGGACTCGGCCAGCGTCTGGTGCTGCTGACCATCGAACAGCGCCACGGCGGTGATGACCTGATGGCTGCGACCCGCCAGCGAGGTGAGCATGGCCAGCCCATCGGCCTGGTCCACGGGTTTGCCAAGAATCCTGCCGTCGAGCACCACAGCAGTGTCCGCACCGAGCACCAGTGCATCGCTGGGCTCGGCCAGGCTCTGCCAGCCGGCACGGGCTTTTTCCATGGCCATGCGCTGAACGTAGTGCTCGGGCGCTTCGCTCGGGTGTGGGGTTTCGTCGATCGGGGCGGTTACCACGGTGAAGGGCACGCCGATCTGCGTCAGCAGTTCACGGCGGCGGGGAGAACCGGAAGCCAGGTAGAGTCGTGTCACGGGGAGCCTCTCCTTGTCGGGCCGGCGTGCGGGCCAGTCAGTTGATGCCCAGGCGTTTTCTCAGGCCGCGCAGCAGGTAACTGACCCACGGCCAGAGCAAGGCGCTCATCAGGGCCGGCAGCAGCAGGGCCAAGGTGGGTTGGCGGTTGCCGGTCAGGGCGCTGAGCCACAGCTGCACCAGTTGCGCCAGGCCGAATACCACCAGGATCACCAGGCACTGCTGCCACATCGGGAAATTGCGCATGCGTTGCGCCAGAGACAGGATCAGGAAGGTGATCAGGCTCAGGATCAAGGCATTCTGCCCCAGCAGGGTGCCGTACAACACGTCTTCGGCCAGGCCCAGCACCCAGGCGGTGGTCATGCCGACGCGGTGCGGCACGGCCAGGCACCAGAACGACAGCAGCAGCGCCAGCCACAGCGGACGCAGGATTTCCATGAACTGCGGCATGGGTGAAACGCTGAGCAGAAGGCCAACCACGAAGGTCAGCCAGATCACCCAGCCGTTACCGCTTCTGGCGCGAGTACCCACCATTATTGCCTCTCCCTGTTCGTGGCCGGCGCGGTGCTACGCGGTTGCGTGGCAGGCGCCGAGCGGTTGGGGGTGGCTGCCGGAGCAGCAGGGGTGGACGCGGGGTGAGTCGCAGGCGTCGAGCCATGC
>NZ_DFUE01000073.1:2371-2904 GCF_002379585.1 Pseudomonas sp. UBA4194 | reverse complement strand
GGGAGAAAAGGGTCAAGGAATGGGACGAATGCACGGGGCGCCTCGAAGGGCCGGAAACCGAGGAAAGCCGCCCTCGCGTGTCGGGCCAGATTGACCAGGTAGGCGTGAACGAGGGAGCCCTGGTCAACAAGGGCGACATGCTGTTCCAGATCGACCCGCGCCCCTTCCAGGCTGAAGTGCGCCGCCTTGAAGCGCAGCTCCAGCAAGCTCGGGCCAACTCTTCGCGCAGCGACAATGAAGCCCAGCGCGGTCAACGCCTGCAGGCCAGCAACGCCATCTCGGCAGAACTGGCTGAAACCCGCAGTAGCAGTGCCCAGGAGGCGCGCGCCGCCATGGCCGGAATCCAGGCGCAACTGGACCTGGCCAAGCTGAACCTGAGCTTTACCCGCGTGACCGCACCGATCAGTGGCCGCGTCAGCCGCGCGGAGATCACCGCCGGCAACATCGTCACTGCCGACGTCACCGCGCTGACCAGCGTCGTGTCCACCGACAAGGTTTATGCCTACTTCGACACCGACGAGCGCGTCTACCTC
>NZ_DFUE01000073.1:669-2351 GCF_002379585.1 Pseudomonas sp. UBA4194 | reverse complement strand
AGTACACCCAGCTGGCTCGCCAAGGCCAGCGCGGCCAGACCACCCCGGTCTACCTGGGGCTTTCCAACGAGAGCGGCAACCCGCACCTGGGGCAGATGAACTTCGTCGACAACCAGGTCAATCCCAAGACCGGCACCATCCGCGGCCGCGCGGTGTTCGATAACAAGGACGGCCTGTTCACTCCCGGCCTGTATGCGCGCATCAAACTGGTGGGCAGCGCCACCTACCCGGCCGTCCTGATCAAGGACGATGCGGTCGGCACCGATCTGGGCAAGAAATTCGTGCTGGTGATGGACAAGGACAACAAGGCGGCTTACCGCAGCGTCGAACTGGGCCCGAAACTCGAAGGCCTGCGCATCGTGCGCAGCGGCCTGAGCAAGGACGACAGCATTGTCATCAACGGCCTGCAACGGGTTCGTCCTGGCTCCCAGGTAGACCCTGAGAATGCCGAAATGGCCAGCCCGGCAACCCTCGCCGCCCTGGCCGAACAACGTCAGGCCCTTGAAGCCAGCAACTCGCCCAAAGCCCCGGCCGCGGTCAAGGTTGCCAGCACCTCGACTCCACGCGGTTAAGAGATCACAGCGATGAACTTCTCACAATTCTTCATCAAGCGGCCGATCTTTGCCGCCGTATTGTCACTGGTGATCCTGATCGCCGGTGCCATCTCGCTGTTCCAGCTGCCGATCAGCGAATACCCTGAAGTGGTCCCGCCCACCGTGGTGGTACGCGCTACTTTCCCCGGCGCCAACCCCAAGGTGATCGGCGAAACCGTGGCCGCGCCTCTGGAGCAGGCCATCACCGGCGTCGAGAACATGCTGTACATGTCCTCGCAATCCACTGCCGACGGCAAGCTGACCCTGACCCTCACCTTCGCGCTGGGCACCGACCTGGACAACGCCCAGGTGCAGGTGCAGAACCGCGTGACCCGTACCCAACCCAAGCTGCCCGAAGAAGTGACCCGCATCGGCATCACCGTGGACAAGGCCTCTCCCGACCTGACCATGGTGGTGCACTTGACCTCGCCCGATCAGCGCTACGACATGCTTTACTTGTCCAACTACGCCACCTTGAACATCAAGGACGAACTGGCGCGGCTCAACGGTATCGGTGACGTGCAGTTGTTCGGCATGGGCGAATACTCGCTGCGTGTGTGGCTGGACCCGAACAAGACCGCGTCGCGCAACCTCACTGCCACCGATGTGGTCAATGCCATTCGCGAACAGAACCGTCAGGTCGCTGCCGGCCAGCTGGGCGCGCCACCTGCGCCCAACGCCACCAGCTTCCAGATGTCGGTGAACACCCAGGGTCGCCTGGTATCCGAGGAAGAGTTCGAAAATATCGTCATTCGTGCGGCAGACGATGGTGAGATCACCCGCCTCAAGGACATTGCCAGGGTCGAACTGGGTTCCAGTCAGTACGCGCTGCGTTCGTTGCTCAACAACCAGCCAGCGGTAGCCCTGCCGATCTTCCAGCGCCCCGGCTCCAATGCCATCGACGTGTCCAACCAGGTGCGGGCAAAGATGGCCGAACTCAAGAAAGAGTTCCCCGAAGGCATGGACTACAGCATCGTCTATGACCCGACCATCTTCGTTCGCGGTTCCATCGAGGCGGTAGTGCACACCTTGTTCGAAGCGTTGATCCTGGTGGTGCTGGTGGTGATCCTGTTCCTGCAGACCTGGCGC
>NZ_DFUE01000073.1:0-424 GCF_002379585.1 Pseudomonas sp. UBA4194 | reverse complement strand
CAGTTCTACAAGCAGTTCGCCTTGACCATTGCCATTTCTACGGTGATCTCGGCGTTCAACTCACTGACCTTGTCCCCTGCCCTGGCTGCCGTCTTGCTCAAAGGCCATGACGCGCCCAAGGACCGTTTCTCCAGATTCCTGGACCGACTCTTCGGTGGCTGGCTGTTCCGCCCATTCAACCGCTTCTTCGAAAAAGCCAGCCATGGCTATGTCAGCACGGTGGCGCGGGTAATCCGCAGCAGCGGTATCGCCCTGGTGATGTATGCAGGCTTCATGGTGCTGACCTGGTTCGGCTTCGCCACCACCCCGACCGGTTTCGTGCCGTCCCAGGACAAGCAATACCTGGTGGCCTTCGCCCAGCTTCCCGATGCGGCCAGCCTGGACCGCACCGAAGACGTGATCAAGCGCATGTCCGATATCGCGC
>NZ_DFUE01000074.1:5725-7333 GCF_002379585.1 Pseudomonas sp. UBA4194 | reverse complement strand
GCGTGCGAATGGTGTCGATGGCCAGCTGGTCGCGGGCGCTGTCGGTGAAGGAGGAGGGTGCTGAACCTTGGGTGTCTGTACTTGGCATCTGGATCTATCCCACATTGAGTTCGCGAGGAAATCGCGGTGAAGATGTTGGGGGTTGACCTTGGGGTGGCTGTGGAAGTTGCGCTTGATTCGTGGGTGGTCGATGAAGATGGCTGGCAATGGGTCTGCTCAGCCCAGGCAAAGGTGCGACAATCTCTAGCACCCCTCAGCGCCATCCACCGCCCAAATGGCCGAGCCTTTTCTGCGCTTCTGGCGTTATCATCTACCTCCTTGTGCGACAACAACCTTGGAATCAATGATGTCTAGCCAGTTTCCAACCGCGCGTCCTCGGCGTCTGCGGCGCTCCGAAGCCTTTCGCGATATGTTCCAGGAAGCCGAGTTCAACCTGGGTGATCTGGTCCTGCCCATTTTCGTGGAAGAAGAAATCGACGATTTCGTCCCTATCAGCAGCATGCCCGGTGTCATGCGTATTCCCGAGTCGAAGCTGGCCGGGGAGATCGAGCGCTATGCGCGCGCCGGCATCAAATCGGTGATGACATTCGGCGTTTCCCACCATCTGGACGCCGATGGCAGCGACACCTGGAAGGACGACGGGCTGGTCGCGCGCATTGCTCGCATCTGCAAGAGCACGGTGCCGGAAATGATCGTCATGGCCGACACCTGCTTTTGCGAATACACCTCCCACGGTCACTGCGGCGTGATGCATGGGGAGCACGTGGATAACGACGCTACCTTGATCAATCTGGGCAAGCAGGCCGTGGTCGCGGCGCGTGCCGGTGCCGATTTCATCTCGCCGTCGGCGGCAATGGACGGTCAGGTCCAGGCGATTCGAAGTGCGTTGGACGGCGCAGGTTTTTTCGATACCTCGATCATGGCGTATTCGACCAAATTCGCGTCTTCCTTCTACGGCCCGTTCCGTGAAGCAGGCGGCACTGCACTGAAGGGCGACCGCAAGACCTATCAGATGAACCCCATGAACCGTCGTGAGGCGGTGCGTGAGTCGCTTCTGGACGAGCAGGAAGGCGCCGATGCCTTGATGGTCAAGCCAGCGGGTGCTTACCTGGATATCATCCGTGACATTCGCGAGGCCTCCCGCCTGCCCCTGGCGGCTTATCAGGTGAGTGGCGAGTACGCCATGATCAAGTTTGCCGGGCAGGCCGGTGCGGTGGATGAGCAGCGTATCGTTCGGGAAAGTCTGGGCGCGATCAAGCGTGCCGGAGCTGATCTGATCTTTACCTATTTCGCCATGGATATTGCCCGCGAAGGTATCTGACCCCAGGGTCGGTGGGTGGCTGGGTTGTTCTGCAGGGCTGGGTGAGGGGCCATCGAGCCCCCATCGCCCAGCAAGCCGAACTCCCCCAGCCCCCCGCGTTCCAAAGCAGGCCTCCACTGAGAACCTGCCCATGGACATCGTCATCACCCCCGAACAGATCGAAACCACCAACCTGCGCAGCGCCACCGAAATCTGGCTGGCCCGCCCGGACGCGACCGGCGCGGTGGACAGCACCGATCCCGGAACCTGCCTGTGGCGCGGCCGCCCAGTGGTGAGCCACGACATGC
>NZ_DFUE01000074.1:3899-5470 GCF_002379585.1 Pseudomonas sp. UBA4194 | reverse complement strand
GCTTACGCCGCTGCTACGGTTCCGTGGGAATTGTTGCCAAATAATGCAGAACGCCCGTTGGGTAGGGTTCGGTCGGGCACTTTGCATGATGATATTTCGAGCTAGCTATTCTATCTCGTTGAATGTGCTGAATTTGTTGGCTGGGTATTGATGGCATGCGTCATGCACCTCTAAAGCTGTGAACCGTCCATGACGCTGTTATCGCTTGGAGCACTACAACAATGATTACCCATGCTGACCACCTACCTGCTGCCGCGCTGTCCGCTTCGGCTGACAGTTCCACTCACTCCGGTGTTTCCTGGGCGGCGATTTTCGCCGGTGCCGCAGGGGCTGCCGCACTCTCCATGATTCTCGTGGTTCTGGGCTTCGGTCTCGGGCTCTCTGCCGTCTCGCCCTGGGAAAACAAGGGCATGAGCGCCACTGGAATCGGCGTCTCGACAATTCTATGGTTGGCTTTCACACAAATCGTCGCTTCCGGCTTGGGTGGCTACCTGGCAGGGCGGTTGCGGGTGAAATGGGCCAGCATGCACGGTGATGAAGTCTATTTTCGCGACACCGCTCACGGCTTCCTCGCCTGGGCAGTGGCAACGTTGGTCACCGCCATGCTGATATTGGGCTCGGTGAGCAGCGTGGTGGGCGGGACTGTTCAGGCTGGCGCTGGCGTAGCTTCCGGTGCGGTCAGTGCAGTGGGCGGTGCGGCAGGCGCTTCTGCGAGCAATAGCGACGCCGATCCGTTCGGTTATTTTGTCGATACGCTGTTTCGTGACAATCGTCCTGTCGCGGTCAGCGACGATGCGGCGCACGGTGTGGTAACGCGTATTTTCGCCCGCACTGTGGCTAATGGTGGGCAACTGGCTGCCGAAGACCGCAGCTACCTCGCACAAATGGTAAGCCAGCGCACCAGCCTGACCCAGGCTCAGGCAGAGCAGCGGGTCGACCAGGTCTACGGTCAGGCTCGTCAATCGGTCGAAGACGCCAAGCTGGCCGCGCAAAATGCTGCCGATACCGCCAAGAAAGTCGCCGCAGCCACAGCGCTCTGGACCTTCGTATCGTTGCTGTGCGGGGCTTTCTTCGCCAGCTTCGCTGCCACCTTCGGCGGCCGCCGCCGTGATGCGGTGACCTGGCACGAACGTGACCGTCACCTCGCTACCCCAACTGCCTCAGTTCGTTGAAAGGAGAATCACCATGCGCTCACTTCTGTTGTTTTTCCTCGGTGTACCGATCCCAGTGATCATCCTCATCGCCCTGTTCATGCACTGATCCCGGCCTGAACGCGCCCTCTGAAACCGCCTGCCTAACGCAGGCGGTTTCGTTTGTGTGGATGAAGTAAATATTTTCGTAATGTTTCATTTTCCGCTTCGAGGCGCTATGGCATCCGCGTATGGCCATACTGGAGTCTGATTTGTTTGTAGGATTCTTCCTGCGCCATGAACTGACTGAGAAGGGAGCACGCCCATGCCTAGCCGTCGCCGATTCCTCCAGCAATCCAGTGCGATAGCCGCGCTCGCCGCACTATCGCCCTTGATACCGAATTTTGCGTTTGCCGCACCGCAGTTGCTGACGCGCACC
Source organism: Pseudomonas sp. UBA4194 (assembly GCF_002379585.1). Lineage (GTDB taxonomy): Bacteria > Pseudomonadota > Gammaproteobacteria > Pseudomonadales > Pseudomonadaceae > Aquipseudomonas. The sequence continues at coordinate 3,901 of NZ_DFUE01000074.1, read as the reverse complement.
AT
>NZ_DFUE01000074.1:1722-3837 GCF_002379585.1 Pseudomonas sp. UBA4194 | reverse complement strand
CCATCCAGTGGTGAGGCACTGCCCGTCATCGGCCTGGGCACGTCGCAGACATTCAACGTCGATGTGGCCTCGGAGCAGATGGCGCCCTTGGAACAAGTCCTCAAGGCGTTTCTCGAGGGGGGTGGCAAAGTCATCGATACCGCGCCCAGTTATGGCGATGCCGAAGCCGTCAGCGGTGAGCTGGTCAAGCGGGCAGGGGGACGCGGCAAGGTTTTCCTGGCGACCAAGGTATCGTCCACTGGCCTGGACGCGGGTCTGCGCCAGATCGAGGCCAGCTTTGCTGCGCTGCAGACCGACAAGATCGATCTGATCCAGGTACACAACCTGCAAGACACCGCCACCCAGCTCAAATTGTTGCGGGAATTGAAGGAACAGGGGCGCATTCGTTACATCGGCATCACCCACTATGTCGAGTCCGCTCATGATGACCTGCTGGCGGTGCTGGCCAAGGAAAAGGTTGATTTCGTTCAGGTCAATTACTCCATTGGCGCACGCAATGCCGAAAAGCGCCTGCTGCCGTACTGCGCCGACAAGGGCATCGCCACCCTGATCAATCGCACCTATGAAGCGGGTCGCTTGTTCGCCAAGGTCAAGGGCAAGGCGCTTCCGGCTTGGGCACAGTCCGAACTCGATGCCACATCGTGGGCGCAGTTGATGCTCAAGTTCGTGCTCGCCAATCCGGCTGTCACCACTGTCATTCCGGCAACGTCGCAGCCAAAGTACATGCTCGACAACCTGCTGGCCGGCCAGGGCAGGTTACCCAATGCCCAACAGTTGCAGCGGATCGCCGCCGAATTCGCCTGAGGATCGCTGAATGAGCCAAGCCATTGCCCGCATGGGCCGGGCCATCAATGCCCGGCCTGGCGAACTGCTGCCTGCCGTGGCGGGGTTTGCGTTGTTCTTCTGTCTGTTCTGCGGCTATTTCATGCTGCGGCCCATCCGCGAATCCATGGGCATTCAGGGCGGCGTCGAGAACTTGCAATGGCTGTTCACCGCCACTTTCGTGGCCATGCTGATCGCCGTCCCGTTGTTCGGCTGGCTCAACTCCCGCGTCCCCCGGATGCATTACATCGACTGGGTCTACGGGTTCTTTTGCATCAATCTCGTGCTGTTCGCTGTGGCATTCACCAGCCTTGAAGACAGCGTGTGGTTGGCTCGGGTGTTTTACGTGTGGATTTCGGTCTACAACCTGTTTGTGATCTCGGTCGCCTGGAGCCTGATGGCCGATGTGTTCGATGGGCCCCAGGCCAAGCGCCTGTTTGCTTTCATTGCCGCCGGGGCCAGCGTCGGCGGTCTGGTGGGGCCGGCGATCAGTACGCTGTTGGTGGGCGCTCTGGGGCCGAGTGGGTTGGCGGTGATGGCAGCGGTGTTGTTGGCGCTGGCGGTAGCGCTCAAGCATTTTCTCATGGCCTGGCGGGCGACCGGAGGCGCAGGGCGACCCGGTGCCGAGCGCGCGGACAACCCGCGCAAACCCGTTCCGGGCAATCCGTTCAGCGGACTGACGCGCGTGCTGGGATCGCGTTATCTGCTGGGCGTTTGTGCATTCGTGGTGCTGCTGGCCACCGTGAGCACGTTTCTGTATTTCGAGCAGGCGAGGTTGGTCGCGCAGCTGTTTCCCAGTCGCGAAGAGCAGGTCAGGGTGTTCGGTATCATCGACTTCGTGGTGCAAGCCGGGGCGCTGACAGCGCAGTTGTTCATCACCGGGCGCCTGGCGCAGAAGCTGGGGCTGCCTACGTTGTTGGCGCTGGTGCCTGGCGTGGTATGTCTGGGCTTTATCGGCCTGGCGTTGGCGCCGACCTTCGCCATGCTGGCGGGGCTGATGATCGCGCGTCGTATCGGTGAATACGCGTTTGTGCGCCCGGGTCGGGAGATGTTGTTTGCGCCCTTGGACGCGGAGACCAAGTACAAAGCCAAGAACTTCATCGACACCGTGGTCTATCGTGGCGGCGATGCCTTCAGCGGTTGGGTCAAGAGCCTGCTCGACCTGCTCGGCCAGGGCGCCGTGCTGATCGCCGTGGTCGGCGCGCTGTGCGCCGCGACGTGGGCAGTGGTGGGATGGTACCTGGGCGGCAAGGCCGACCAAACCGAAACCCGCCCACCCCCTGTAGGAGCGGC
>NZ_DFUE01000074.1:0-1637 GCF_002379585.1 Pseudomonas sp. UBA4194 | reverse complement strand
CTATGACGCCGCTCCTACAGGTTTGTCGGAATCTCCCTGCAGGGCGCGAAGGGGCGGGGGGCTTTGACCTGTGGGCAGATAAACTGCCTGCTCGATGTATTTTGACTACAGTAAATCTGCGACCAGCCGAAAACATCAGACCATTCACCTACGTTCAGGCACGATGTCGACCTTCAGGCACTTAAATTCGAACGGGCTCTTTGCGCGCTTCGCACGACTGTTCTGCGTGCCACGCGACAATCCTCGGCTGCTACGCGCCCAGTACCATGCCCTGGCCCGGCAGATTCCGTTGATGTACTTCATCCTGCTGGTCAACAGCTGGGCGCTGGCGTGCACCCATTTCCTGACTTCGCCGGTGTGGCTCACCGTCTACATCCCGCTGGTGTTGACCTTAATCTGCATGGCCAGGGCGGTGTCGTGGCGTCGCGGCAGTCATGTCGAACCCAATGAGAAAGACATTCTCGAGGCCCTGGAACGCACCAATCGCATCTGCGGTGTCGTGGCCGTGGGTTTCACGGTGTGGGCCCTGGCGCTGTTTCCCTACGGCGACAGCTACGCCAAAGCCCATGTGGCGTTCTACATGGCAATCACCGTGATCGGCTGTATTTTCTGCCTGATGCACCTGCGCTCGGCAGCGCTGCTCACCGCCGCGGTGGTCAACATCGCATTCGTGGCCTTCTTCGCATCCGCTGACAACCCCACGTTCATCGCCACTGCGGTGAACGTGGTGCTGGTGTCCATGGCCATGCTGGTGATCCTGCAGAATCACTACCGCAATTTCACCGGCTTGGTGAACGCCCAGGCCCAGACCGAAGCCCTGAGCGACGAAAACTCTCGCCTGGCCAATCAGGACAGCCTCACCGGCCTGCCCAACCGGCGGCGCTTCTTCACCTGCCTGCAAACTTGCCTGGAGGAGGCGGGCGGCGATGGCAGCCGGCTGGCGGTGGGTATTCTCGATCTCGACGGCTTCAAGCCGGTCAATGATCTCTATGGCCACAGCGTGGGCGACCGCCTGCTGCAGCAGGTGGGCGCGCGACTCAATGCCCTGTTGCCCTCCGAGGTACACGTGGCCCGGTTGGGCGGCGACGAATTTGCCCTGATCGTGCCGGACTGCGGCGCCGACGAGCAGCTCAGCGAGTTTGCCCGGCATATCTGCGAAGCCTTGGGCAAGCCCTATGTGCTGGTGGATGTCCCGGTGCAGGTCGGCGCCTCCCTGGGGCTGGCCACGTTCCCGGATCGCGCCACCAATTCGGGCGAACTGTTCGAATACGCCGACTACGCGCTCTACCAGAGCAAACGCAATCATCCCGGCAAGATGGCGTTGTTCTCGGCAGCGCATCAAGAGCAGTTGTTGCGCGATATCGTCACCGAGCAGGCGCTGCGCCGCGCCGATCTGGAGCGAGAGTTCGAGGTGGTATTTCAGCCCATCATAGCGCTGCAGTCCGGGAAGACCGTCGCCTTCGAAGCCCTGGCGCGCTGGCACAGCGCCGAATTGGGCGCCGTGTCTCCGGGGCAATTCATTCCCATCGCCGAGCGCATCGGCATGATCAACCGACTGACCCTGCCGCTGCTTGGCAAAGCCCTGCGCGTAGCCGAGCGCTGGCCGGCACCGGTGCGCCTGTCGTTCAACCTGTCGG
>NZ_DFUE01000002.1 GCF_002379585.1 Pseudomonas sp. UBA4194 | reverse complement strand
CGTGGTGGCCGTAGGTGCCGGGGCGGCCGCAGCGGGTGCGGCGCCTTGCTGATCCGCTGCTTCCTGGGCCTGGGCCGCTTCCGTGGCGCGCTGCTCGGGGGAGCGGCTGTCGCTGAACACCAGCAGCAGGTAACGGCTGCGGTTCAGGGCCGCTGTTGGGACGGCACGCACGATGGCGAAGGGCTGACCTGAGTCGTGGATGACTTCCTTGACCGTGGCCACCGGGTAGCCGGCGGGAAACCGCTGACCCAGGCCGGAGCTGACCAGCAGGTCGCCTTCCTTGATGTCTGCGGTGTCGGCCACATGGCGCAATTCCAGGCGCTCAGGGTTGCCGGTGCCGCTGGCGATGGCGCGCAGGCCGTTGCGGTTGACCTGTACCGGGATGCTGTGGGTGGTGTCGGTCAGCAGCAGCACGCGCGACGTGTAGGGCATCAATTCGACCACCTGCCCCATCAAGCCGCGGGCATCGAGCACGGGCTGGCCGAGCACGACGCCGTCGCGCTCACCCTTGTTGATCAGGATGCGGTGGGTGAAGGGGTTGGGGTCCATGCCGATCAGTTCGGCCACTTCGACCTTCTCGTTCACCAGTGCTGAGGAGTTGAGCAGCTCGCGCAGCCGTACGTTCTGCTCGGTCAGGGCCGCCAGCTTCTGCAGGCGACCTTGCAGCAGCAAGGCTTCGGTCTTGAGCTTCTCGTTTTCGGCGAGCAATTCGGTACGGCTGCCAAACTGGCTGGCGACCCCTTCGAACAGTCGTTGCGGCAGATCGGTCACCCAATAGGCACGCATCAGCACCAACGACATGTCGCTGCGCACGGGCTTGAGCAGGGTGAAGCGCGCGTCGACCACCATCAGCGCGACCGACAGCACGACCAGCACCAACAGGCGCACGCCCAGTGAGGGGCCCTTGGTGAAAAGCGGTTTAATAAGCCGCTCCTCCCAGGCAAATGTTCATGTGGTCATTCATACGACGGCAAACCGGCCCGGATCGAAAGTACAGGACGCATACAGGTAGCATCCAAGACGCTACCTGTAAACGACCCCAGGAATCTTTCCCGCGAAGTTATTCGCTGGAGAGCAGATCCATGGTGTGCTTGTCCATCATTTCCAGGGCACGACCACCGCCACGAGCGACGCAGGTCAGCGGGTCTTCGGCGACGATGACCGGCAGACCGGTTTCCTGGGCCAGCAGCTTGTCGAGGTCGCGCAGCAGCGCACCACCACCGGTCAGCACCAGGCCACGCTCGGCGATGTCGGAGGCCAGCTCCGGCGGCGACTGCTCCAGGGCGCTCTTGACGGCCTGAACGATGGTCGCCAGGGACTCCTGCAACGCTTCCAGCACTTCATTGGAGTTCAGGGTGAAGGCGCGTGGGACGCCTTCGGCCAGGTTACGGCCACGCACGTCGACTTCACGCACTTCGCCGCCTGGGTAGGCGGTACCGATTTCCTGCTTGATGCGCTCGGCGGTGGACTCGCCGATCAGGCTGCCGTAATTGCGACGCACGTAGGTGACGATGGCTTCGTCGAAGCGGTCGCCGCCCACACGTACGGATTCTGCGTAGACCACACCGTTGAGCGAGATCAGGGCGATTTCGGTGGTACCACCGCCGATATCCACCACCATCGAGCCACGGGCTTCCTCGACCGGCAAGCCGGCACCGATGGCGGCAGCCATGGGCTCTTCGATCAGGAACACTTCACGGGCACCGGCACCCAGTGCCGACTCGCGAATCGCGCGGCGCTCCACCTGGGTGGATTTGCAGGGCACACAGATCAGCACACGCGGGCTGGGCTGCAGGAAGCTGTTCTCGTGCACCTTGTTGATGAAATATTGCAGCATCTTTTCGCAGACGCTGAAGTCGGCGATCACGCCGTCCTTCATCGGGCGAATGGCCGCGATGTTGCCGGGGGTACGACCAAGCATGCGTTTGGCTTCGGTACCGACAGCGACGACACTTTTCTGATTACCGTGGGTCCGAATGGCCACAACCGATGGCTCATTCAGAACGATACCGCGCTCACGCACGTAAATAAGGGTGTTGGCAGTGCCCAGGTCGATGGAAAGATCGCTGGAAAACATGCCACGCAGTTTCTTGAACATGGGAAAAGGACCCTAGGCAACGCGTGGGTAAAAAAGTGCGGCAAACTCTAACAACGGCGGGGATTTTGGGCAAGGCGCCAATATGTTAAATTGGCTGTTTTTCCGAGCACGCCTTCACTCGATCGCGGCCATATGACCGCAGAAGTGCGATAGTGTTCCCCAAAACCACGGCTTTGCCGTCTTTCGTTTTCACTGGAGATCCCCATGGCGCTTGAACGCGGCGATGTGGAAAAAATCGCTCACCTGGCCCGTCTGGGCCTGAATGAAGCCGATCTGCCACGCACCACCGACGCACTGAACAGCATTCTGGGCCTGGTCGACCAGATGCAGGCGGTCGATACCGCCGGCATCGAACCCCTCGCCCACCCGCTCGAGGCCAGCCAGCGGCTGCGCGTCGACCAGGTTACCGAACACAACCAGCGCGATACCTACCAGGCCATTGCGCCGGCCGTCGAGAACGGTCTGTACCTGGTTCCGAAAGTCATCGAGTAAGGGAAAAGAGCCTGCCATGCATCAATTGACTCTGGCCGAGATCGCCCGCGGACTCGCCGACAAGAAGTTTTCCGCCGAAGAACTGACCCGCACCCTGCTGGCGCGCATTGCCCAGTTGGACCCGCAGATCAACAGCTTCATCACCGTAACCCAAGACCACGCCATCGCCCAGGCCCAGGCCGCCGACGCCCGCCGCGCCAACGGCGAGACCGGTGCCCTGCTGGGCGCGCCGCTGGCCCACAAGGACCTGTTCTGCACCCAGGGCATTCGCACCAGCTGCGGCTCGAAGATGCTCGACAACTTCCAGGCGCCCTACGACGCCACCGTGGTGGCCCGGCTCAACGCAGCCGGCGCGGTCACCCTGGGCAAGCTGAACATGGACGAGTTCGCCATGGGCTCGGCCAACGAAAACAGCCACTACGGCCCCGTGAAGAACCCCTGGAACCTGGCGCACGTGCCGGGCGGGTCCTCCGGCGGCTCGGCGGCTGCTGTGGCCGCACGCCTGCTGCCGGCCGCCACCGGCACCGACACCGGCGGCTCGATCCGCCAACCGGCCGCGTTCACCAACCTGACCGGCATCAAACCGACCTACGGCCGGGTGTCCCGCTGGGGCATGATCGCCTACGCATCGAGCCTGGATCAGGCCGGCGTTCTGGCGCGCAATGCCGAAGACTGCGCGCTGCTGCTGCAAGGCATGGCCGGCTTCGACCCGCAGGATTCCACCAGCATCGATGAACCGGTGCCCGACTACAGCGCCGCCCTCGGCGGCTCCCTGCAAGGCCTGCGCATCGGTGTGCCGAAGGAGTACTTCGGCGCCGGCCTGGACCCCCGCATCGCCGACCTGGTGCACGCCAGCATCAAGGAACTGGAAAAACTGGGTGCGACCATCAAGGAAATCAGTCTGCCGAACATGCAGCAGGCGATTCCGGCCTATTACGTGATCGCTCCGGCCGAGGCTTCCTCGAACCTGTCGCGCTTCGACGGCGTGCGCTTCGGCTATCGCTGCGAGAACCCCAAGGACCTCACCGACCTGTACAAGCGCTCGCGCGCCGAAGGCTTTGGCCCGGAAGTGCAGCGCCGCATCATGGTCGGGGCCTATGCCCTGTCGGCCGGCTACTACGACGCCTACTACCTGCAGGCACAGAAGATCCGCCGCCTGATCAAGAACGACTTCATGGCCGCCTTCGAAGAGGTCGACGTGATCCTCAGCCCCACCACGCCCAACCCGGCGTGGAAACTGGGCGCCAAGAACGCCGACCCGGTCGCCGCGTATCTGGAAGACGTCTACACCATTACCGCCAACCTGGCCGGCCTGCCTGGCCTGTCGATGCCCGGCGGTTTCGTCGACGGCCTGCCGGTGGGCGTGCAGTTGCTGGCGCCGTATTTCCAGGAAGGCCGCCTGCTCAATGTGGCGCACCAGTACCAGCAGGTCACCGACTGGCACACTCGCGCGCCTGAAGGCTTCTAAGGAGAAAACACATGCAATGGGAAGTCGTGATCGGGCTGGAGATTCATACCCAGCTCGCCACCCAGTCGAAGATTTTCTCCGGCAGCTCCACCACGTTCGGCTCCGAGCCCAACACCCAGGCCAGCCTGGTCGATCTGGGCATGCCCGGCGTACTGCCGGTACTGAACCAGGAAGCCGTGCGCATGGCCGTGATGTTCGGCCTGGCCATCGATGCAGAAATCGGCCAGCACAACGTGTTCGCGCGCAAGAACTACTTCTATCCGGACCTGCCCAAGGGCTACCAGATCAGTCAGATGGAGCTGCCGATCGTTGGCAAGGGCCACCTGGACATCACCCTGGAAGATGGCACGGTCAAGCGCATCGGCGTGACCCGCGCACACCTTGAGGAAGACGCGGGCAAGAGCCTTCACGAAGACTTCAGCGGCAGCACCGGCATCGACCTGAACCGCGCGGGCACCCCGCTGCTGGAAATCGTCTCCGAACCCGATATGCGCAGTGCCAAGGAAGCAGTGGCCTACGTCAAGGCGATTCACGCGCTGGTGCGCTACCTGGGCATCTGCGACGGCAACATGGCCGAGGGTTCGCTGCGCTGCGACTGCAACGTGTCGATCCGGCCCAAGGGCCAGGCCGAGTTCGGCACGCGCTGCGAGATCAAGAACGTCAACTCGTTCCGTTTCATCGAGCGCGCCATCAACAGCGAGATCGCCCGTCAGATCGAGCTGATCGAAGACGGCGGCACGGTCATCCAGCAAACTCGCCTGTACGACCCGAACAAGGACGAGACCCGCGCCATGCGCAGCAAGGAGGAAGCCAACGACTACCGTTACTTCCCCGATCCGGACCTGCTGCCGGTGGTGATCGAGGACGCGTTCCTGGACGCTACTCGCGCCACCCTGCCGGAACTGCCGCCGGCCAAGCGCGGGCGCTTCCAGAGCCAGTTCGGCCTGTCGGCCTACGATGCCAGCGTGCTGGCTTCGAGCCGCGAGCAGGCGGACTTCTTCGAACAGGTGGTAGCCATTTGTGGCGACGCCAAGCTGGCGGCCAACTGGGTGATGGTCGAGTTGGGCAGCCTGCTCAACAAGCAGGGCGTGGAGATCGAGCAGTCGCCCGTGACGGCGGCACAACTGGGCGGCATGCTGCAGCGGATCAAGGACAACACCATCTCCGGCAAGATTGCCAAGATGGTCTTCGAGGCGATGGCCAATGGCGAGGGCAACGCCGACCAGATCATCGAAGCCCGCGGCTTGAAGCAGGTGACGGACAGCGGTGCGATCGAGAAGGTGCTCGACGAAATGCTCGCGGCCAATGCCGAGCAGGTCGAACAGTACCGCGCGGCGGACGAGGCCAAGCGCGGCAAGATGTTTGGTTTCTTCGTCGGACAGGCCATGAAGGCGTCCAGGGGCAAGGCCAACCCGCAGCAGGTCAATGAGTTGCTCAAGAGCAAGCTCGAGGGCGTGTAAAGGGGTGAGATTTGTGGTGAATGCCCCCCACCCCAGCCCTTGAGCAGGGAGAGGGTTGGGGTTGGGGCCCGACCATTCACCACCGTCAGCTGCGCATTCGTAAACCAAGGACCCACCATGCGGCACCTGCTCTACATTGCCACCTTGCTGTTCCTGGCCGGCTGTGCCAGCCAGAGCCAGATCATCGACCCGCACGGCTATAGCCGTGAAGGGGTCGCCTCCTATTACGGCGCCCGCCATCACGGCTTGCGCACGGCCAGCGGCGAGCGCTTCGATCAACACGAATTGACCGCCGCGCACCGCCAGCTACCCTTCGGTACCCGCGTGTTGGTTACCAACCTGGCCAATGACCGGGACGTGGTCCTGCGTATCAATGACCGCGGCCCGCACAGTCGGGGCCGCTTGATCGACGTTTCCCACGAGGCCGCCGAGCAACTGGGCATGCTGCGCAGCGGCACGGCCAAGGTGCGCGTCCAGGCCCTTACCGACTGATCCTGCCGGAGCACCGACCATCTTCGACCTAGCCACCCTGCCCACCCTCAGCCTGCTGCAACTGGTCGCCGGCCTGCTCTTGCTGATCGCAGGCGCCGAGTTGCTGGTGCGCGGTGCGATTCGACTGGCCGACAGCCTCAAGGTGCGGCCACTGGTGATTGGCCTGAGCGTGGTCGCGCTGGGCAGCAGTGCCCCGCAACTGGCGGTGAGCTTGCAGGCCGCCTACGCCGGTACGCCCGATATCGCCGTGGGCAGCCTGTTTGGCAGCAACATCTTCAGCTTGCTGGTCACCCTGGGCCTGTCCGCGCTGATCATTCCCCTGCGCGTATCACGGCAGCTGGTGCGACTCGACATCCCGCTGCTGATCGGCGCCAGCGCGCTGGTGTTCGGGCTGGCATGGAACGAGCGTCTCGGCCGCGTGGAAGGTGCCTTGCTGCTGGTGGCGCTGGCGCTCTACCTGGGCGTGTTGTGGCGCCAGTCACGTCACCCTGGACGGCCCGCACCGCGACAGAGCGCCGCCCCCTGGTTCAAGTGTATCGCCTTGATGCTGGGAGGATTGCTGTTGCTGGTGGCCGGCGGCCACTGGCTTCTGGAAGCGGCAATCGAAGTGGCTCAGGACTTTGGTTTGTCGGACCGCGTCATCGGCCTGACCATCGTGGCGGTAGGCACTTCCCTGCCGGAGCTGGCCACCTCGCTGAGCGCCGCCCTGCGTGGCCAGCGGGAAATAGCCGTGGGCAACGTGATCGGCAGCAACCTGTTCAACCTGCTTGGAGTGCTGGGCCTGACCGCCCTGCTGACCCCGGAACCGTTGTCGGTGTCGCCCAATGCCCTGGATTTCGACCTGCCGGTGATGCTCGGCGTGGCCGTGCTGTGCCTGCCGCTGTTCTATACGGGTTACCGGATCACTCGCGTGGAGGGGCTGGTGCTGCTGGGGCTGTACCTGGCGTATGGGCTGCACGTGGTGTCGTTTACCACAGGCATGCCGCTGGCGGGAAAGCTGGAGCAATGGATGTTGTTCGGTGTGTTGCCGATGCTGGCCGTGGGGGTGGCGGTCAGCAGCGTGAGGGCTTGGCGTAGGCAGCATTGAGGGTGGGGTGGCAGTGCGGGCCTCTTCGCGGCTTTACGCCGCTCCTACAGTGGGGGGCGATCGTCGCTGTGGGAACGGCGTACAGACCACCTGGCCTCTTCGCGGCTTTACGCCGCTCCTACAGGGGGGGCGATCATTGCTGTGGGAACGGCGTACAGAGGGGCGGGGGTTTCTGTAGGAGCGGCGTCAAGCCGCGAAGGCGTCGGTATGCCTAGCGCGAAACCCCGCGGCGCTTGAATTTCCAGGCAATCGCCAGCACCACCAACCACACCGGAATCAGCAACACTGAAACCCGGATACCCGGCGTCATGTACATGATCACTAAAATCCCGGCCAGAAACACCAGGCATACCCAGTTGGTCAGCGGATAGCCCCAGCTGGGGAAGAACGTCGTCTCGCCGGCGTGAAGCTTGGCTTTGCGGAACTTCAGGTGGGTGATGCTGATGATCCCCCAATTGATCACCAAGGCCGACACCACCAGCGCCATCAACAGCGCAAATGCCTCGCTGGGCATCACGTAATTGATCACCACACACAGGCCGGTCGCCAGCGCCGAAATACCCAGGGCCTTGAGCGGCACGCCGCGGCTGTTGACCTTGAGCAGAGACCTGGGCGCATCACCCTGCACCGCCAGACCGAACAGCATGCGGCTGTTGCAATACACACAGCTGTTGTAGACCGACAGTGCAGCGGTGAGCACCACCACATTGAGTACGGTAGCCACCACATTGCTGTCCAGCGCGTGGAAGATCATCACGAATGGGCTGCCGCCCTCCACCACTTTTTGCCAGGGATAGAGCGACAACAGCACCGCCAGCGCACCTACATAGAACAGCAGGATGCGGTAGATGACCTGATTGGTGGCCTTGGGAATGCTGCGCTTGGGGTCATCGGCTTCGGCAGCGGTGATACCCACCAGCTCCAGCCCCCCGAAAGAAAACATGATCACCGCCATGGCCAATGTCAGGCCACCGATGCCATTGGGAAAGAACCCGCCGTATTGCCACAGGTTGGCAACGCTGGCATCCGGGCCGCCATTGCCGCTGGCCAGCAACCAGGCGCCGAAGCCGATCATGCTGACGATGGCCGCCACCTTGATCAGCGAGAACCAGAACTCCATCTCGCCGTAGATCTTCACCTGAAACATGTTGATCAGATTGATCAGCACGAAAAACACCGCGGCCGAGGCCCAAGTGGGGAAATCCGGCCACCAGTACTTGATGTAGATACCCACGGCGGTCAGTTCGGCCATGCCTACCAGCACATAGAGCACCCAGTAGTTCCAGCCCGACATGAAGCCGGCAAAGTCGCCCCAGTAGCGGTTGGCGAAGTGGCTGAAGGTGCCGGTGACCGGCTCCTCGACCACCATCTCGCCGAGCTGGCGCATGATGAAAAAGGCGATCAGGCCGCCAATGCCATAGCCCAGGATCACCGAAGGCCCAGCCATGCCGATGGTCTGGGCAATGCCCAGAAACAGCCCGGTACCGATGGCACCGCCCAACGCGATCAGCTGGATATGGCGGTTCTTCAGACCCCGATGCAAACCTTCGGGGGTGGATTGGTCATCCATTGGAATTCCTTAGCTCATGTAAAGCCTGCACGTGGAGGCAGCGTCTAGATCCAGCCGCCCCACTGCAACAGGAAAATTCCGATATTGGTGGTGATGGCAGCCGCCAGGGTGGTGATGACGATGATCGCCGCCGCCAGCGAATAGTTACCGCCGCTGGCCCGCACCATCACATAACCGACCGAAGCCGAAGGGGCGCCAATATACAGGAACAGGATGCCCAGTTCCGCCCCTCTGAAGCCCAACAACCAGGCGCCGAAAGTGCCAATGATGGGGAGCAGGATCATTTTTACCGCGCTGGCGCTCATGGCCAGCGTGCCACTGCTGCGCAATGCCGCCAGGGACAGGGTCCCGCCAATGCACATCAACGCCAGCGGCAGGCTCATTTGTGCGACGTAATCGGCAGACGTGAGGATCCAGTTGGGAATCGGCACCTGCAGCCAGGTGATGGGGGTGGCCAGCAGCACGCTGATAATCAGCGGGTTGACGACGATGCTCTTGCAGATACTCCATGGGTCGGACTTGATATTGGGGCTGTAGATCGCCAGCACCACCACCGACAGCGAGTTGTACAGCACGATCACCAGGCCGGCGAGAATCGAGCCCAGGGAGATACCGTAGTCACCGTACATGCTGCCCGCCAGGGCCAGGCCGATGACCCCGTTGTTGCCGCGGAAAGCGCCCTGGGTAAACACCCCACGATCCACCGCAGGGCAGCGCCAGATGGCGATCCACCAGGCGATGGCGAAACTGCCCACCGTGGCGACCACGAAATAGATCAGCAACCCTGGTTTGAGGGCTGAATGCAGGTCGGCGTGGTAGATACCCAGAAACAGCAACGAGGGCATGCAGACGTTGAACACCAGCGCCGAGGCGGTCTTGATGAAGTTGTCGTTGATCCAGTCGATGCGCCTGAGGCCGTAGCCCAGGAACAGCATGGCAAACACCGGGGCGGTGATGTTCAGGGTCTGCAAGAAGATGGCGAGCATGCCGGGGGAACCTGTTGCCTGTTGTCAGGCGACAATGATAGCGAGGATGGAGGGGTGTGGCGGGGGAAATTCTTGGGAGGGTGTGTCAAGGCGGGCGGCATCGCGGGCAGAGCCCGCTCCCACAAGAATCCCCGGCACAACGGAGATCTCTGTGGGAGCGGGCTCTGCCCGCGATGGCTACACCGCAGTATCGCGGCTTACTGCGGACCCATCTTGTCCATCAAGGCGGCCAGCATTTCGTACTCTTCACCAGTCAGGTCGGTCAGCGGGGTACGCACCGGGCCTGCGTCGTAGCCAGCGATCTTGGCGCCGGCCTTGACGATGCTCACGGCATAACCGGACTTGCGATTACGGATGTCCAGGTACGGCAGGAAGAAATCGTCGATCAGCTTGCCCACGGTCGCATGATCTTCGGCTGCGATGGCGTGGTAGAAGTCCATGGCGGTTTTCGGGATGAAGTTGAACACCGCCGAAGAGTAGACAGGTACGCCGAGGGCCTTGTAGGCCGCAGCGTAGACTTCAGCGGTCGGCAGACCGCCCAGGTAGCTGAAGCGGTCGCCCAGGCGGCGACGGATGGAGACCATCAGTTCGATGTCGCCCAAGCCGTCCTTGTAGCCGATCAGGTTCGGGCAGCGCTCGGCCAGACGCTCCAGCAGCGGTGCGGTCAGGCGGCAGACGTTACGGTTGTAGACGATCACACCGATCTTGACCGATTTGCACACGGCTTCGACGTGGGCAGCAACGCCGTCCTGGCTGGCTTCGGTAAGGTAGTGCGGCAGCAGCAACAGGCCTTTGGCGCCCAGGCGCTCGGCTTCCTGAGCGTACTCGATGGCTTGGCGAGTGGAACCGCCGACGCCGGCCAGGATAGGCACGCTGGTGGCGCAGGTATCGACCGCGGTCTTGATGACTTCGGAGTACTCACTGGCGGCCAGGGAGAAGAACTCACCGGTGCCACCGGCAGCGAACAGTGCGCTCGCGCCGTACGGGGCCAGCCACTCGAGGCGCTTGACGTAGCCTGCGCGATTGAAGTCGCCCTGGGCATTGAAGTCGGTGACAGGGAAGGAGAGCAAGCCGT
>NZ_DFUE01000049.1:4050-12500 GCF_002379585.1 Pseudomonas sp. UBA4194 | reverse complement strand
GCAGGGTGGGGAGGGTGTGCGATGGGGCAGGCGGGGGGCCCGGGCAGGGCAAAGGGGTGGTGGCGGGGCGCGGACAGGCGGGGGATGGCGGGAGCGTTCAAATGGGAGTATACGTGACAGGTAACATTTTGTTACTTTCTAGCACGGATGGGGGGGGGTGGGGCTGGGGGGGGTGCGGAAATCTGCGGATACAGACGATCCGCTTTTAGCCCCCTCTGACTCAGGGAGAGGGTTGGGGTGAGGGGACCATCCACCACCGATCCCCAACCCCGCCATCACCCTCACACCCGCCTCACCCCCGCAATGATCGGCGTGCCACTGTGCGGATCGCGCAACAGCTCGCACTTCACCCCATACAACCTTTCCACCAGTTCGGACGTCACCACGTCCCGAGGCGGTCCTTCAGCCACGATCTGCCCGTCGTACATCGCCACCAGGTGATCGGCATAACGGCAGGCGCTGGACAGATCGTGTACTACCATCACCACCGTCTTGCCAGCCGTTGCCAGGTTGCGGATCAATTCGAACACTTCGATCTGGTGCCCCAGATCCAGCGCGGACGTTGGCTCGTCCAGCAACAGCAGCGGTGTAGCCTGGGCGATGGCCATGGCGATCCAGGCGCGCTGGCGCTGGCCACCGGACATCGACTCCAGCGGCCGCTGCGCCAACCCTTGCAGGTCTGCTGCAGCGATGGCGGCGTCGACGATACGCTGGTCTTCCATTGACCACTGACGCAATGCACCCTGATGGGGTTGCCGGCCAAACCGCACCAATTCATGCACGGTCAACCCATCCGGCGCGGTCGCATCCTGGGGCAGCAGTGCCAGGCGCTGGGCGACGGTGCGGGTCGGCAGGCGCGTGATGGCTTTACCGTCGAGCAGCACCGCGCCCTGGCTGGGTTTGTGCAAGCGACACAGCCCTGCCAGCAGTGTGGACTTGCCGCAGCCATTGGGGCCGACGATGGCGGTAACCTGACGGGCAGGGATGGTCAGCGACAGTTGCTCGATGATGGTCGTTTGCCCATACCCCAGGCTCAACGCGTGAGCACTCAGGCTGGCGGGCTCGACATTGCCCTGCAACAGGGCGGCATCCAGGGTCATGGGGTTCTCCGTACAGGTTGGCGGATCAGGATCCATAGTAGATAGGGGCCACCCACCAAGGCTGTGACGATACCGACCGGGATTTCCAGGGGCGCGAACCAGGTTCGGCCCGCCCAGTCGGCGATCACCATCAGCAAGGCGCCAGCCAGTCCGGCACCGATGATCGGCACGCCTCGGTGACCGGCCAGGTAGCGTGCCATCTCCGGCGCCGCCAGGGCGATCAGTCCTACCGGGCCGACCACGGCTACCGCCAGACCGGTCAGCAGCACAGTCAATATCAGGGTCAGGGTGCGCACTCGGTCGATCTGCACCCCCAAGCCCCGGGCCACGTTGTCGTTGAAACGCAGGGTGGCCAAGGCGCGGTTCAAGGCCTTGGCCGCCGGCACCGCAACCAGCAGGGCCATCCCCAGGATCTGCACCGCCAGCCAGGGCCTGGCGTTGAGGCTGCCCACCGTCCAGAGGTAAGCCTGGTTGGCACTGTCCAGATCGGTGCGGGCAAGCATCAGATTGGTCAGGGCGCCAAACACCGCACCGACGCCAATGCCTACCACGATGAAACGATACCCCCTGGCACCACTGCCGCCCAGGCCAAAAGCCAGCGCAGCGGCGGTGAACGCGCCGATCAAGGCTAGGGCCGAGGGCGCAAGACTGGTCGGCAGGGCCACGATGGAAGCGACGGCGAATGACGTGGCGCCATCGTCGATGCCGATCACGCCGGGGGTCGCCAAGCGGTTACGTGCCAGGGTTTGCAGCAGACAGCCGGCAATGCCCAGGGCCGTGCCGGTGAACAGCCCGGCGAGCAACCGTTCCAGACGCAGTTCGCGCACCAGAAACACGTTCATCGGGTCCCCGGCACCCAGCAGCGCCATGAAGGCGGTTGCCGGGCCGATGTTGGCCGAACCGGTGGCCAGGCTCATGGCGCAGGCCATTGCCAGCGCCGCGATCAGCCCGAGTGCTGCGACCGAGGCGCGCTTGGGCAGCAGCAGCGAATAACCACCGCGACTGAGCCGCCAGTAGCCACGCACGTTGTCGGTATTCATAGGCGAGGCATCCTTTGTCCGCGGACCACGGCGATGAGGATCGGCGCACCGATTAAGGCCGTGATGACCCCGATGGGCAGTTCGTACGGGCGCACGGTGAGGCGCGAAACGATGTCTGCGGCGATCAGCACGCAGGGCCCCAGCAACAGGGCAGGGGCTAGGGTGCGGCGGATGTCCGGACCCACCAGGCGACGGGCTACGAACGGCACGATCAGCCCGACGAAGCCGATGGGGCCGGCGGCAGCGGTGGCCGTACCGACCAGAATGGCGACGGCGACCAGTGCCCATAGCCGAATCAGCTGCGGATGGTGACCGAGCCCCGCAGCGACCCGTTCGCCCAATGCCAGGCTGGCCAAGGGTCGGACCACTGGGACCAACAACGCCAACCCGGCCAGCACACCTGGCAGACTCCACAGCAAGGTATCGCTCGAGCGGCCGGCCAAGGCGCCGATGACCCAGAAACGGATCTCGTCGGCGCTGCGCTGGTCGTGCAAAAGAATCAGCGAGGTGAACGCGGCGAGCAGGCTGCTGAACGCCGCACCCGCGAGAATCAGCCGTACCGGATCGTCGCCCAGGCTGCCGAGGCGGCTGACCAGCAGCACCAGCAGGCAACCTCCCAGGGCGCCCCCAACGGCGACGCCCAGGTTGACGGTGGCCGAGCTGGCGCCCAGGGCAACCGCAACGACCACTGCCAGGGAAGCGCCAGCACTCACACCCAGCATGCCCGGTTCGGCAAGAGGGTTGCGGGTGGTGGCCTGCAAGACGATACCGGCGGCACCCAGGGCGCTGCCCACCAGCACACCGAGAAGCGTGCGTGGCCAGCGTAGCTCGAAGACGACGAAGCGCGCTTCCTCGCTGCCTTGGCCGAGGAGGGCGTGCAAGGCGCCCAACGGGCCGGTGTCGCCGGCACCGAACAGCAGGCTGGTGAAAATGGCCAAAGCCAGCAGGCTGGCGGATTTGAGGAGGATCGAAGGATAGGGGGTGGGTGGGGCGGTCATAGGGTCTCGGTGGGTTTGCTGGGTGATGGGTAGGAGGTGGGTTCGGTGGTGAATGGTCCCCTCGCCCCAGCCCTCCCCCTGAGGGAGAGGGAGCCGTGCGCGGTGTGCTTTAGCTCCCTCTCCCTCATGGCAAGGAGCCGTACGTGGTGTGCTTTTAGCTCCCTCTCCCTCAGGGAGAGGGCTGGGGTGAGGGGACCATTCACCGCCAAACCCAATCCTGATCAAGGCCCAACCAACACCCGCTCCACATCATCCAGCACCTTGTTCGCCGCCAGCGGCCCCGATCCGCTGGCCCACACCTGTCCATCCACCGTCACCACGCGCTGGTTCTGCACCGCACGCAGGCGCTCGAACGCCGGCTGCCGCCGGGCCTCAGCCAGGGCCTTGGCGCCGTCGGCGTTGAGGCTGGCAACGAATAACCAGTCAGCATCCACCCGGTTCAGATTCTCCAGGCTCAGCACGTCGCTGTGCGGTTTCTTCAGGCTGTTGGCCAACTCGGTCGTTTGCAAGCCAACCTTGTTCAACAGCTGACCGACGAAAACCCTGCCAGACATGGCAATGGGTCCCTGCGGATTCCAGCGCACTACCGAGACCGTCTGGCCTGCCGGAATCCGCGCCTTGAGCCCGGCGATGCGCTGATCGACTGCCTTGAGCACCTCGGCTCCAGCGGATTCACGATCCAGTGCCTTGGCGTAATAGGCAGTACTGGCTTCCCAGTCGGTCATGCTCGAGTGGGGCGACGCCACCGTAGGCGCGATCGCGCTGTAAGCCTTGAACAATTCGGCGCTCACCCCCGCGGGTGCCAGAATCAGATCGGGCTTGAGAAGCAAGATCTCTTCCAGGCTTGGCGCGCGCGAGGTACCGACGATGCGCGGGGTGCCTGCCTTGTCGGCCAGATAGGCCGAGACCTGGTCGCTGCCACGGGTCGACACCGTGCCCACCGGCTTGACCCCGAGCGCCAGCGCGGCGTCGAAGCTACTTTCATCCAGGGTGACCACGCTGCTCGGCGAACCCTTCAGGGTCACCGGGCCGTGGGGGGTATCCAGGGTGCGTTCCTGGGCGGCGAACACCGCAGGCACGGTCAGCAGCGAAAGCATCAGACAGAGTGGTTTGAACATCGCTCGAACTCCTTTCAGAAAGACGTGGTGACAGAGGCAAAGTAGGCCCGTCCGGGTTCGTTGTAGGTCTGCGCACCTGCCGAGCTGGCGCCACCGGCGCGGTACAGTTGCTTGTCGAACAGATTGCTGATGCCGACCCGTACGCTGAGGTTCTTGTTGAACTCGTAGCCCGTGCTCAGGCCGGCGACGGCATAGGGCGACACGTCGCGCTGGGCCTCCTGGTCGTAGGAAACACCCGTGCGGTTGTTGTACGTCGGGGCCTCCTGCTTGCCGTACCAGGTCGCGTTGGCCTGGAACGAGAGCTGGTCGGTGGCTTGCCAGTCCAGGGTGGAATTCAGGGTGTACTTGGGAATAACGCTCAGCGGCTCGCCAGTGTCGCGGTTTTCCGACTCGATCATGTAGGTGAAGTTGGTGTTCCAATCCAGCACCGGTGACAGCGCTATGAACAGATTGCCTTCGACGCCCTCGACCACCGCTTTGCCGGAGTTCTCCCACTGCAGTACCCGCGCACCGCTCTGCAGCCGGTAGAGGGGATCGAAGCCGCCAACGATCTTGTTCTTGTAGTCGTTGCGGAAGTAGGTCGCGCTGGTCCGCCAGCTACTTTTGTCGTAGGCCAGGCCAATTTCCTTGTTGACGCTGATTTCCGGGACCAGGTTTTCGTTGCCTACCAGGTAGCAGCCGCCGTTGTTGGTCTGGGCCACGCTGCAGCCCTGGCCGCGGCTGTAAAGCAAATAGTTGGGGTTGGACTGGTACAGGTTCGGCGCCTTGTACGCCCGGGCGATACCGCCCTTAAGGGTCAAGGCCTCGGTCAGCTGATGCGAAGCGTTGAGGCTCGGGCTGAAGTTGTCGCCGAAGGTTTCGTGATGATCAAAACGCAGCCCGGGCGTGATGATGGTGTCTGCAGTCGCCTCGATGTTGTCTTCGACGAACAGGGCGAAGCTGCGCGCGGTGATCTTGCTGGTGCTGCGATCCACACCCAAGGCATCTGCCGCGCCGCCGGTGGTGTCGAACGATTGCGAACTGAGCGCGCCGGGGTCGCTCATGGACTCGTACAGGTATTCGCCGCCCAGGGTCAGCACTTGCTCGGCTCCCCAGCTCACGGGCAGGTTCACCTCACTGGCGGCGCGAGTGTTGCGCAGGCGCGACTCGAAGCGACCGGCGCCGTTGGGCGCGCCTTCGGGACCGCCCGCCAGGCCCTCACGCAGACGGTTGTTGCGGGTGAAGTCGTAGGTCAGCGAAGACTGGGTACTGCCCCA
Organism: Pseudomonas sp. UBA4194; assembly: GCF_002379585.1. Classification (GTDB taxonomy): domain Bacteria; phylum Pseudomonadota; class Gammaproteobacteria; order Pseudomonadales; family Pseudomonadaceae; genus Aquipseudomonas. The sequence continues at coordinate 6,988 of NZ_DFUE01000049.1, read as the reverse complement.
TTCATAGTCGCCATGGTGGGTCAGGCCGAAGCTGGAGCGGTGCAGCACGTTGCTTTCCTTGCCCAACTGACTCTGTACGAAGTCGCTGCCGTTGTTGTTCATGGTGTCGCCGGTGTAGATATTGCCCTGACGGCTGTAGCTACTTTCCAGGTCGAAGGTGTTCTGGGGGTCGAGCTTCCAGCTCAGCAGGCCGTTGATGTCCTTGTTGCGCACGCCTTCGCGGCCGGCCACCGTAGACGCAGGGTCGGTCTGGTGGCTGGCATTGATGTCGGCGTCGTCGGCATCTGTCTTGTTCAGGCTGCCGTAGACGCGAAAGATCAGGTCATCGGTGAGCGGTCCGCTGAGGTTGAAGTTGGCCCGCTTGCCTGCACCTTCGGCATCGTCCTCGGGCAGTATGCTGTACACCGTCATCGAGCCATGCAGCTCATCGGTAGGGCGCTTGGTGATGATGTTGACCACTCCGCCCATCGCACCGGAGCCATAGCGCGCAGCCGCCGGCCCGCGCAGAATCTCGATACGCTCGACTTCTTCAGCCGGCACCCAGTTGGTTTCGCCGCGGGTGTCGCGATCCCCATTCCAGCCATAGCGCACGGCATTGCGCGAGGTCGAAGGCTTGCCATCGATGAGAATCAAGGTGTTCTCCGGGCCCATGCCGCGCAGGTCGATCTGGCGGTTGTTGCCGCGGTTGCCGCTGGCGCTGTTGCCGGTCAGGTTGACACCGGGCTCGCGTCGGATGACATCCGAGAGGTCATTGACCGGCGGCCGTTTCTTGATGTCTTCGGCCGTGATGATCGACACCCCAGGCGCCTGCTTGAGCTCTTGGGCAGCGGTGCCCAGCACCTGGGTTTCCTCAAGTTGCAGCGCTTGCTTGCTACCGTCCACCGGCAGATCGGTCGACTCCAGCAATACTTCGTCCGGCCTGATCTCCAGGGACTCGGCGAAGGCGGGTGGGGCGACGGCGGTCATCAACGCGACGGACAGGTGACTGAGTTTCAAGCGCATGGTGCTCTCCAAATGAATAGGAAATGACGAGAGCAGCCGCTTGGTTTTTGGAGGTCGGCCTGGATTACGGCCACGGTTCTGAAGCGCTCGACATATCGGTCGGGCTCAGATGGTAGTTATTCGCATCTGCGAGTAAAGCGCATTTACAATCTATACAGTTTTTCTGTATCAGATTGTAAGCAGGGGGCGGGATATTGTTTCCGTATGCTTCCAAGTTGCCGGGTGAAACGCGGCCAGCGAACGGCGTTGGCCGTCGCGCTGGCCGACCAGAGCCTTATTTCGGCACAGGTTGTATGTCTTCGATGGTGCTATTGGTGCGCTTGATCAGCACGTACGCATCGTCCATCTGGACCCACTGGCTGTCCGGCGACGGCTGTTTCAGTCCCGCGCCTTTCCAGTTCTTCATGGCCATGTCCGACCGGCCATATTTGTCGGGAGCCTTGTCACCGACTTTCAACTCCATGGACTCGGGGCCGCCGTTGACGCTAGGGCTATCGGAAGCGGCGAGCGCCGTCGCCGATGCACCGACCAACAGGCCAGCCATGGTCACGCTTGCGGCGAAAGACTTGAAATTCATCCTGTACTCCTGGGTTCGTCGATTCGTGATCGTGTGACCACGCCTTGGCGGAACAATTCTACAGCAGGTCCATAGCAAGGCTGAGGCCGTCAACGCCGCCGCCGGATCAGCCGGCGCGCGCGCGGGCAATATAATCCCGGAGGTCCCAGACCGACGGTGCAACTAACCGGCTGCCACGGCCTCGAACGTTTCTGTCTCCCCCTTCAGATAGAGGCCTTGCTTATGTCCGCCCTGTTCCAGCCCTTCCAGCTCAAGGACATCACCCTGCGCAACCGCATCGCGGTGCCGCCCATGTGTCAGTATTCGGCCGACGACGGCCTGATCAATGATTGGCACAAGGTGCATCTGGCCTCGCTGGCCAGGGGCGGGGCAGGCCTGGTGATCGTCGAAGCGACGGCCGTGTCGCCAGAAGGGCGCATCACGCCAGGATGCACGGGCATCTGGAGCAACCCCTTGGCCCAGGCCTACGCGCCCGTGGTGCGCATGATCAAGGCGGCAGGCGCCGTCCCCGGCATCCAGCTGGCCCATGCCGGTCGCAAGGCCAGTGCCAACCGGCCCTGGGAAGGTGATGACCACATGGCCAATACCGACCCGCGTGGCTGGGAAACGATGGCGCCGTCCGCGGTGGCATTTGGCGCCAACCTGCCGAAGGTGCCACGGGCAATCACCCTCAAGGATATCGCCCAGCTTAAGGAAGACTACGTCAAGGCAGCCAAGCGTGCCCGTGAGGTGGGCTTCGAGTGGCTGGAACTGCACTTCGCCCACGGTTACCTGGGCCAGAGCTTCTTCTCTGAACATTCCAACAAACGTACCGACGCCTACGGCGGCAGCTTCGACAACCGCTGTCGGTTTCTGCTTGAAACCCTGGCTGCGGTACGTGAGGTCTGGCCTGAGCACCTGCCTTTGACCGCGCGATTCGGCGTGATCGAGTATGACGGGCGCGACGAGCAGACCCTGGTCGAGTCGATCGAGTTGGTGAAACGGCTCAAGGCCGGCGGACTGGACATGCTCAGTGTCAGCATCGGCTTCAGCACCCCGGAGGCGAAGATTCCGTGGGGACCGGCTTTTCTGGGCCCGATTGCCGAGCGGGTGAAACGCGAGGTGGAAATTCCGGTGAGTTCAGCGTGGGGCTTTGGCACGCCGGCATTGGCGGAACAGGCGGTGGTCAGCGGGCAGCTGGACGTGGTGATGGTAGGGCGGTCTCATTTGGAGAATCCGCACTGGGCGTACGCGGCGGCCAAGGAGTTGGGCGAGGAGCAGGCGTCCTGGACGCTGCCAGCGCCTTATGCGCATTGGTTGGAGCGGTATTGATTAAAGGGTGTGCTTGAAGCGGGATTTGGGGGGGATGGTCCCCTCACC
>NZ_DFUE01000049.1:0-4002 GCF_002379585.1 Pseudomonas sp. UBA4194 | reverse complement strand
CCCTGAGGGAGAGGGGGCCAAAAGCATACGGCGTGCGGCTTCCTATTCCTCAGGGCGATTCAGCCTGTCATCAATCCCGGGCCAGCGCTAACGCCACCCCTTGCCCCCCGCCAATGCACAGGGTCGCCAGGCCCTTGTGCGCGTCACGCCTGATCATTTCATGCAGCAGCGTCACCAGCACCCGGCATCCCGAGGCTCCGATCGGGTGACCCAGGGCGATGGCGCCACCCTTCACATTGACCTTCTCGGCATCCCATTCCAGCTCCTTGCCCACCGATAACGCCTGGGCGGCAAAGGCTTCGTTGGCCTCGATCAAATCCAGCTCCTGCAGTGTCCATCCTGCTTTTTCGAGGCAACGGCGGGTGGCCGACACCGGGCCGATGCCCATGATGGCTGGGTCGACTCCGGCATTGGCGTAGGCGGCGATGCGGGCCAGCACCGGTAGCCCTAGCTGTTGAGCCTTGGTCACGCTCATGAGCATCACGGCCGCAGCGCCGTCGTTGAGCGACGACGCGTTGCCGGCTGTCACACTGCCGTCTTTCTTGAACGCTGGCTTGAGTTTGCCCAGCGCCTCGGCGGTGGTGCCTGCACGCGGCTGCTCATCCGTGTCGAACACCAGCGGCTCACCCTTGCGCTGGGGTATCTGTATCGGGGTGATTTCTTCCTTGAACAGGCCTGCCTCGATGGCCGCGACGGCCTTCTGCTGTGAGGCGGCGGCGAAGGCATCCTGATCCGCACGGCTGATGGCGTATTTGTCTACCAGGTTCTCCGCCGTGATGCCCATGTGGTAATCGTTGAACGCGTCCCACAGGCCATCGGTAATCATGGTGTCGAGCATCTGCCCGTGGCCCATGCGCAGTCCGGTCCGAGCAGCGGGCACCACGTAGGGCGCCAGGCTCATGTTTTCCATGCCCCCCGCAATGATGATCTCGGCATCGCCGCAGCGAATGGCCTGGGTGGCCAGGTGCAATGCCTTGAGCCCGGACCCGCAGACCTTGTTCAAGGTCATGGCGGGGACGGCCGGGGGCAAGCCGGCATGAATCGCGGCTTGGCGCGCTGGGTTCTGACCCGCGCCCGCCGTGAGGACCTGGCCAAGAATGACTTCGTCGACCTGAGCAGGGTCCAGTTTGGTCTGTTCCAACAGGCGGCGGATGACCGCTGCACCCAGTTCGACGGCGGGGATATGGGCCAGGGAGCCTTGAAAACTGCCGACGGCAGTGCGGGTGGCGGCGACGATGACGACATCTTGCATGGTAAGACCCTCGGACAGTGGGCGCGTGGCGCCTGTTCTTGTTTTGTGCCCGGCACTTGGCCGTGGCGAAGAACCCGATTGTCAGCCCACGCCACTCATTTGATAAATTGATTTTTCAAACAAGTTGATAAGCGATGCTCATCAATGACGGGCCGGGCTGGTTCAGCCGCCCGTCATGTTCATGAAGCGCACCACCTGTACATCATCGTCAAGGCTGAACGTGTGACTCCATGGCTTGAGCTGCATGGCCTGGACGATGGCGTCCTGCAGGCGCTCTGGCTCACCGGGGTGGTCGCGTAGCACGCTTTTCAGGTCCGCTGAATGTTCGTTGCCCAGGCACAGCAAGAGGCGGCCTTCGACGGTCAGACGGACCCGATTGCAGGTGGCACAGAAGTTGTGGCTGTGGGGGGAGATGAAGCCGATCCGCGTGGCGGGGGCTTCAGGGGTACGCCAGTAGCGCGACGGACCATGGGTAGAGTCAGCAGACGGCAGCAGTTCGTAGCGCTCGGCAATGCGGGCGCGTACCTGATCGCTGGAATAGAACGCCTCGGCACGGCTGTGTTCGCTGATCGCGCCCAGGGGCATCTCTTCGATGAAGGAGATGTCCAGGCCGCGGTCGATGGCGAACGCCACCAGGTCAACGATCTCATCGTCGTTACGGCCTTGCATGACGACGCAATTGAGTTTGGTATGACGAAAACCAGCGGCGTTGGCGGCATCGATGCCTTCGATCACCTTGGACAGGTCGCCGGTGCGGGTCAGCTCGCGAAAGCGTGCGGGGTCGAGGCTGTCCAGACTGATATTGAGGCGCTTGACCCCGGCGTCGAACAGCGGCTGGGCCAGCTTGCCCAGCTGTGAGCCGTTGGTGGTCATGCACAGTTCCTGCAGGCCGGGCAGGGCGGCAATGCGTTCGCACAAGCCGACAATGCCGGAGCGTACCAGCGGCTCGCCACCCGTGAGGCGAATCTTGCGCGTGCCCAGGGCCACGAAGCTTGCCGCCACTTGTTCCAGCTCTTCCAGGCTGAGAATCTGCTGGCGGGGCAGAAAGGTCATTTCCTCGGCCATGCAGTACACACAGCGAAAATCGCACCGATCGGTGACCGAGAGTCGCAGGTAGTCGACTTTCCGGGCGAAGCTGTCGTGGAGGGTGCGTTGTGGGGCGTGCATCAAGAAGATCCAGTGAGGGGCTTGAACATATTGACTGCTAGCGCCCGCCAAGGGTTGCAGTGCAAAAATGCAGATCTGCAAAGTAACCCCGGGGGACGGTCCAAGCCAATCGGTTTTTTCAATAAGCCCATCGAGCCACTCGATGGCTAGCCATCTCGGGTATCAGGGCATCTGTGGCAGCTCGTTGGGCCGAAGGTCGAACACCAGCACTTCGGCATCGATGCCTCGCGAGAGGTGCAGCATCGTTTCCTCGCGGACCCTGACACCATCGCCTTCATGCAGCAGTTGCCCATTGAGCTCGACGCTGCCGGTGGCCACATGCACATAGGCATAACGATCCGCGGCCAGCGTGAGCGTGGCGCTTTCGTCACCACTGAACAGCCCGGCATACACCCGTGCATCCTGGCGCACATTGAGCGAACCATCGGCGCCATCCGGCGAGATGATCAATTGCAGGCGGCCACGTTTCTGCTCAGGACTGAAATGCTCCTGCTGATAGCGCGGTTCGGCACCGACCCTATCCGGAACGATCCAGATCTGCAGGAAGTGCACCGGCGTGCTGGGGCTGTGGTTGTATTCGCTGTGGGCAACGCCATGCCCCGCGCTCATCAGTTGTACATCGCCGGGACGAATCACCGAACCCGTGCCCAGGGTGTCCTTGTGCTCTAACGCGCCCTCCAGCACGTAGGAAAAGATTTCCATGTCCCGGTGCGGGTGCTGGCCGAAGCCCTTGCCGGCAGCGACGCGGTCGTCGTTGATCACCAGCAGATCGGAGAAGCCCTGTTCCCGGGGGTTGCGGTAGTGGCCAAAGGAGAAGGTATGAAACGACTTCAACCAGCCGTGATCCGCCAGCCCGCGTTCCGAGGCGTTACGAAGAGTCAGCATGATGTTCTCCCAGTGGATTGACTTGATGGGCGTAGATTAAAGGTTATAAATCCCCTGATAAATCCGCTGACCGGCGCAACACTGTCTCCCTGAGGTTGACAACATCCCATCACACTTGCGCGCGACACCCCAAACCGCTCACCACCGCAGATCCTCTGTGGGAGCGGGGTCTACCCGCGATGGCGGCCCAGTGGGCGCCGCAGAATCTGGAATGTTCAGTGTCAGTGATACCGCCATCGCGGGCAGAGCCCGCTCCCACAGGGAATTTGTGCAGCAGCCCGGACCACTGACCACTGCAGATCCCCCTGTGGGAGCGGGTTCTACCCGCGATGGCGGCTGATTGGGCGGCGCAGGATTTGGGATGTTCGGTGGCAGTGATGACGCCATCGCGGGCAGAGCCCGCTCCCACAGGGGATTTGTGTGGCAGCCGGGACTGGTGACCGCTGCAGATCCCTTGTGGGAGCGGGTTCTACCCGCGATGGCGGCCGAGTGGGCGGCGCAGGATCTGGAATGTTCGGTGGCAGTGATGACGCCATCGCGGGCAGAGCCCGCTCCCACAGGAGATTTGTGTGGCAGCCGGGACTGGTGACCGCTGCAGATCCCCCTGTGGGAGCGGGTTCTACCCGCGATGGCGGCTGGGCGGGCGCCGCAGGATTTGGAATGTTCAGTGGCAGTGGTGACGCCATCGCGGGCAGAGC
>NZ_DFUE01000084.1:105950-163724 GCF_002379585.1 Pseudomonas sp. UBA4194 | reverse complement strand
GGACCGGATTGGCTATCAAGGCTGGGTGGGGTGTGAGTACAAGCCGTTGACCACCACCGAGGCGGGGTTGGGCTGGATGAAGCAACTCAACGTGGTCTGATTCGAATCGTGTGCGTTTAGCGCCCTCTCCCCCAGGGCGAGGGCTGGGGTGAGGGGACCATTGAGCAAATCCCACCCCATCAGCCCCCCCATAAAAACAACCAGAACAAGGATCACAATCATGTCCAAGATCGGATTCATCGGCACCGGCATCATGGGCCATCCCATGGCCACCAACCTGCAGAAAGCCGGCCACAGCCTGTTCCTTTCCGCCCACCACGACGCGGCCCCGGCCGACCTGATCGCCGCCGGTGCCGTGGCCCTGGCCAATCCGCGGGAAGTGGCCCAGGAAGCGGAGTTCATCATCATCATGGTCCCCGACACCCCGCAGGTCGAGGATGTGCTGTTCAGGGCCGACGGCGTTGCCGCTGGCCTGGGCCCGCACAAGGTGGTGATCGACATGAGCTCGATTTCTCCCACGGCTACCAAGGCCTTCGCTGCCAGGGTCAACGAACACGGTGCCCAGTACCTGGACGCACCGGTATCCGGCGGCGAAGTGGGCGCCAAGGCGGCGACGCTGAGCATCATGGTCGGCGGCGACAGCCAGGCCTTCGCCCGCGCCTTGCCCTTGCTGCAATCGATGGGCAAGAACATCACCCTGGTGGGCGGCAACGGGGATGGGCAAACGGCCAAGGTGGCCAACCAGATCATCGTGGCGTTGAACATTCAGGCGGTGGCCGAAGCGCTGCTGTTCGCGGCGAAGAACGGCGCCGATCCGGCCAAGGTGCGCGAAGCGCTGATGGGTGGCTTTGCCTCGTCGAAGATCCTGGAAGTGCATGGCGAGCGCATGATCAAGGGCACCTTCGATCCTGGCTTCCGGATCAGCTTGCATCAGAAGGATCTGAACCTGGCGCTGCAGGGTGCACGGGAACTGTCGATCAACCTGCCCAATACCGCCAATGCACAGCAGGTGTTCAGCACTTGCGCAGCGTTGGGGGGCAGCCATTGGGACCACTCCGGGCTGATCAAGGGCCTGGAGCACATGGCCAATTTCTCCATTCGCAAGGATTGAGGGAGATGCGGTGTCAGTGCGGGCCCCATCGCGGGTAGAACCCGCTCCCACAGGGGATCGCCACTCAGCACCCACGGACGGCCATGCCGCAGCGGGCTTTATTTGCAAGGATTGAGGGAGATGGGGTGTCAATGCGGGCCCCATCGCGGGTGGAACCCGCTCCCATAGGGGATCTTTGGGTTCCGCCGGTGCTGAGTGGAGATCCACTGTGGGAGCGGGCTCTGCCCGCGATGGGGCCCGCATTGACACCCCCAGGATCATGACCCAAACCACATTCTGCCCGGACTGGGCTACCGCCCTGCTCAACGGCTTCAGCCAGGTACTGCTGCAACGCAGCCCCTTGTGTGGCCTGTTCTGCCTGCTGGCCATCACCCTTGCTGATCCGCATCAACTGGGCGGCGCCTTGCTCGGTGCTGCCAGCGGTCTGTTCACGGCGCAACGCCGCGGTTACGACAAAAGCCGTCGACAAGCCGGACTCTACAGCTACAACGGGATTCTGATCGGCCTGTTGCTCAGCCATTTGATGCCGTGGACGGCGCTGCTTCCCCTGCTGATCATCGCCAGCAGTGGCGTCACCACCCTGATCACCGAACACTGGCTGCAACGCTGCCCTCGGCCCACCTGCTTGCCCGCCTACACCGCGCCCTTCGTGCTGCTGGGCTGGGGCGTGTATCAACTGGCCGGCGTGCCGGACGCCGCAATGCCGCAGAACCTGCCCTGGTACCATGCCATCGCCACGGGCATGGGACAGATCTTCGTGCTGGACAACCCAGGCAGCGGCGCACTGATCGTCATCGGCCTATGGCTGTGCAACCCTCGCGCGGCCTTGTTCGCCCTGGCCGGTTGCTGCGCCGGCGTCGCTTTTGCCAGCGCCCAGGGTGCCGGCGTGAGCGGCCTTCACGGCTTCAACCCGGCGCTGGCGGCCCTCGCTTTCAGCCACAAGGCCTGGCAGGCCCTGCTGGCCCTGACCCTGGCAATCATTCTGGAGCCAGGCTTCACCAGCCTGGCATTGCCAGGCCTCACCGCCCCCTTTGTGCTTGCCTGTTGGTTGGTCAAGGCAGGCACTCGGCTGACACACCAGGCCGCTGAAGATTGCGCACCCTTGCGCAACACCGGCCAAAGCTCCTAGGCTGGGCGCCTCTCTGCCAAGTAGACCTCCCATGAACAGCCCCCATCAGGCCTGGCGCGAACGCCTGTACGTCGTCGTGTTCCAGAGTGACACCCCCGCCGGCCGCCGCTTCGACAAGACCTTGCTGCTGATCATCCTGGCCAGCCTGCTGGTGGTGATCATCGACAGCGTGGAAACCGTGCACAGCCAGTACGCCGATCTGTTCGCCTGGATCGAGTGGGGCTTCACCTTCATCTTTGCCGTGGAGTACCTGCTGCGCCTGTACTGCTCGCCCAAACCCCTGCGCTATGCGTTCAGTTTCTACGGGTTGATCGATCTGCTGGCCATCGTGCCGGGCATACTGGCGATCTACTACAGCGATGCCCAGTACCTGATGATCGTGCGGGTGGTGCGCATGCTGCGCATCTTCCGTGTGCTCAAGCTGAGCCATTACCTCAAGCAGGCCAACTACCTGCTGGCGGCATTGCGCGGCAGCAAGCAGAAAATCATCGTGTTTCTGGTCAGCGTCTGCACCCTGGTTACCGTGTTCGGTACCTTGATGTACGTGGTCGAAGGCCCGGAGCATGGTTTCACCAACATCCCCACGGGCATCTACTGGGCCATCGTCACGCTGACCACGGTGGGCTTCGGCGACATTGTGCCGAAAACGCCGATCGGCCAGATTCTGTCGTCGATGGTGATGATCACCGGTTACTCGATCATCGCGGTACCTACCGGGATTTTCACGGCAGAGTTGGCCAACGCCATGCGCAGCGAGCAACTGAACCATGACTGCCCGGTGTGCAGTAAAAAACAGCATGAGCCTAATGCTGCCTACTGCTCGCGCTGCGGCAATGCGCTGTTCGAGAAACGCTCATAAGCACAGCACACAATGGTCTAAGCGCCGTGATAACGCTGCTGGCACGGCCGCTGGCATAATGCCCAAAACTGCTGGAACACACACAAAAGGGAACTTCAGTGAAGAACATCATCGGCGCCTCGCTCCTGGCCGCAGGCTTGACCCTGGGCAGCATCGCCCAGGCCGCTCCTACTCTGCTCAACGTCTCCTACGACGTGATGCGCGACTTCTACAAGGACTACAACAGCGCCTTCCAGAAGCACTGGCAAGCCGAGCACAACGAGGCCATCACTCTGCAGATGTCTTTCGGCGGCTCCAGCAAGCAAGCGCGCTCGGTGATCGACGGCCTGCCCGCCGATGTCATCACCATGAACATGGCCACTGACATCAACGCCCTGGCCGACAATGGCCAGTTGGTGCCCAATGACTGGGTCACCCGTCTGCCGAACAACAGCGCGCCGTTCACCTCGGCCACCGTGTTCATCGTCCGCAAGGGTAACCCCAAGGCGTTGAAAGACTGGCCGGACCTGCTCAAGGAGGGCGTGCAGGTGATCGTGCCCAACCCCAAGACTTCGGGTAATGGCCGCTATACCTATTTGTCGGCGTGGGGCTATGTGCTCAAGAACGGTGGCGACGAAAGCAAGGCCAAGGACTTCGTCGGCAAGCTGTTCAAGCAGGCCCCGGTGCTGGACACCGGCGGTCGCGGCGCCACCACCACGTTCATGACCAACCAGATTGGCGACGTATTGGTGACCTTCGAGAACGAGGCTGAAATGATCGCCCGGGAATTCGGCCGTGATCAGTTCGAAGTGGTCTACCCAAGCGTTTCCGCCGAAGCCGAGCCGCCTGTCAGCGTGGTTGACAAGGTCGTGGACAAGAAAGGCACTCGCGCGGTGGCTGATGAGTACCTGAAGTATCTGTGGTCGCCTGAAGGCCAGGAGATCGCCGCCAATAACTTCCTGCGCCCAAGGGACCCTGCGGTACTGGCCAAGTACACCGATCGCTTCCCGAAGGTCGAGTTTCTCTCGGTAGAGAAAACCTTCGGCGACTGGAGAACCGTGCAAAAGACTCACTTCAACGACGGCGGTATCTTCGACCAGATCTACACCACCAAATAACCCTGTAGCAGCGGCGTAAGCCGCGTCCGCCCGCCCCGCTAATCTACCTCACACACCGCACCGCCCCCGGACCCGGCTTACGCCGGTGCTACACCGACAGCACGCCGGCCCCCCTTACACCGGTGTCACGACCAATCCTGTAGCAGCGGCGTAAGCCGCGTCCACCCACCTCGCCAATCTACCTGACACACCGCACCGCCCCCGACCCGGCTTACGCCGGTGCTACACCGACAGCACGCCGGACCCCACTTACACCGGTGTTACGACCAATCCCGTAGCAGCGGCGTAAGCCGCGTCCGGCCACTCCGCCAATCTACCTGACACACCGCACCACCCCCCGACCCGGCTTACGCCGGTGCTACACCGACAGCACGCCGGACTCGCTTACACCGGTGTTACGAACGATCCTGTAGCAGCGGCGTAAGCCGCGTCCGGCCACTCCGCCGATATACCTGACACACCGCACTGCCCCCGGACCCGGCTTACGCCGGTGCTACACCGACAGCACGCCGGACCCGGCTTACGCCGGTGCTACGCGACGTATGGGGTGGACAGGCTTATGGCCATGATGTAGAAATCTGGCTGCGGCATTCCATGTTTTGTCCCCTCTCCTGTTCTGCACATTCAAACGTCCGGCGGTAGCCTGCCCGGTGGTTTTCCATCGTGCGCGTCCAGCCTGGTCGAATCCCCAGCGTAACCCCATCCGCGAGGCCCTCGGCATGAGTGCGTCCCACGTTCACTATCGTCCGGAAATCGATGGCCTGCGTTCTCTCGCCGTGCTGCCGGTGATCCTCTTCCATGCCGGGTTTCCATTGTTCTCCGGGGGCTTTGTCGGGGTCGATGTGTTTTTCGTGATTTCCGGCTATCTGATCACCTCGATCATCCTGGCGGAAATGGCCAAGGGCGAATTCTCCTTGGTGCGCTTCTACGAACGTCGCGCCCGGCGGATTCTTCCCGCGTTGTTCGTGATGATGCTGGTGTGCCTGCCACTGGCCTGGATGTGGCTTGATCCGTTGGACCTCAAGGCCTTCAGCAAAAGCCTGGCCGCAGTGCCGATGTTTTCCTCGAACGTGCTGTTCTGGCGGGAAAGTGGCTACTTCGACGCAGCCGCAGAGATGAAACCGCTGCTGCACACCTGGACCCTGGCCGTCGAAGAACAGTACTACGTGCTGTTTCCGCTGCTACTGATGGCCACCTGGCGACTGGGCCAGCGCTGGATCGTCACACTGCTGGCCGTGATCGCGCTGGCGAGCCTGGCACTGGCGCAACGAGGCGCCCAGGCAGAGTCTGCAGCGGCCTTCTATCTGTTGCACGCGCGGGCCTGGGAGTTATTGATGGGCTCGTTCATCGCCTTTTATTTTGCCGGGCGACCTCGGATCGCGGCGCCGGCTGCCCTGGCGCAATCAGGCAGCCTGGCGGGCGTGGCGTTGATCGGCTATGGGGTGCTGAGCTTCGATCACGCCACTCCCTTCCCGGGGCTCAATGCCCTGGTGCCGACCGTAGGCGCCGCCTTGGTCATCCTCTACGCCAACCCCACCAACCTGGTGGGCCGACTGCTGGCCAGCCGGCCGCTGGTTGCGGTGGGACTGATCAGCTACAGCGCCTACCTGTGGCATCAACCGCTGTTCGCCTTCGCTCGCAACAACACCTTGCTACCGCCCGCGCCCACCACCATGTTGGGCTTGAGCGCGCTGTCGCTGCTGGTGGCGTGGCTGAGCTGGCGCTTTGTGGAACAGCCTTTCAGGGACCGCCAGGCCTTCACCCGACCGCAGGTGTTTCGCTATGGCGCCCTGGCCTCGGGGCTGTTCGTCGCGCTGGGCACTGCCGGCTTTCTCAACAATGGCTTCAGCCAGCGGTTCAATGTCGACCCGCAGCTGATGAGCGCCTTCAACGACCCACAGATTCGTGATGCCTGCGACGTGAACTATGACGGCAAGGGCTGGGGAATCGATTTCTGCTTTTTCGGCGCCGCGCAACAGCACGGCCGACCGGACGTGGCGGTGTTTGGCGACAGCCACTCCGAGGCCCTGCTGCCGGCTTTCGACGAGGCCGGTAAAAAGCTCGGCAAAAGCATTGCCCATATCGGCATTGGTGGCTGCCCGCCGTTGCTGGGAGTGGACGTGGCCGTGGGCAACTACGAACCCGGTGTTTGCGCAAGCCTGGCCAAGCGTGAGTACGACTACGTGAAGAACAACCAGATCAAGAAGGTGGTGCTGGTATCACGCTGGACCTTGTACACCGACGGCGACTACGACCAGCAACGCATGAGTGGCTACTTCCTGGTGGACCCCGCCAGCCAGGAGCGAAGCCGCGAAGCCTCCAGAGCGGTGTTCAGGACGGCGTTGGACAACACCATCGATGCCTACCGAGCACTGGGCGCCGAGGTGTACATCGTGGCGCAGGTGCCGCAGCAGCGGATCAACCCGAAGACCTTGTATTACCGGCTGGCGCGGGAAGCCGACGAAAGCGAGGCGCAGAAGCAAAAGACCATCGATGAATTATCGGTGTCGTACCGCGAACACCTGCGGCTGCAACAGTACACCCGGGGTGTGTTCGAAACTGACAGTGCCCAGCAGCGGATACGCCTGGTGAGCCTGGACGCGGCGTTTTGCCAAGGGCAGACCTGCCTGATTGGGGATGGTGGGTCCTGGTACAAGGATCAGGACCATTTGAGTGCGCGGGGGGTGGAATTGGTGGTGGGGGAGATTGCGGGGATTGTGGGGAGGTGAATGGGGGATTTGGTTGGGTTGGGTTTGGTGGTGAATGGTCCCCTCACCCCAGCCCTCTCCCTGGGGGAGAGGGGGCCGTACGGTGGTGTTGCGACTATCCGCGATCTGCTTTTAGCTCCCTCTCCCCCAGGGAGAGGGCTGGGGTGAGGGGACCATTCACCGCAGACCTCAAACCACCCACACCCCTCAAGGATGCTTACGCCCCAACCCCGCCGGCACGCCGGTGGTATCCGTCGCTTCCCAGGGCCCCTTCGGACTGGTTGCCCAGCTCCAGCCATCATTCCAGCGATAGTAGGTGCGCTGACGGTAATAGGTATCGGGCTGATCTTCCAGCACATACACCCCCAACCCTGGATCCCAGTGGCTCGCCCCGCCCGGTGGCGGCGCGAAGCTGGCCGAAGTGCGCGGCATGGGCTTGGGTGCCGGTTTTTGTGGCGTGCTCGGCGGTGTGGGTTGGGTCGCAGGCCCCACCGGCGGCAAGGTCTGTACCGGCGGCACGGGGGTCGGTTCCACCGGGCGTTGCACCGCACAGGCACTGAGCCCCATGGCCAAGCCGACAACGGCAATGCGCGCAAAACTGTTCATGTTGCCTCTCTACTGGTCCGGGCTGTCGATGGTCAACTGCTGGAGCGCCGTGGCCTTGCTGGACACCGGCACCCCTCGGGCTACCCATTCGCCTTGAGTGGGCTGGCCCGCCCGGGAAACCCGGGCCATCAGTTGGACTTCGGCGAAGTTCGACAGTTTCAGCTGGGGCATCATGGCATCGGCGTCGGTCAGCTCGACTTCCACCGGCAACTCGGCCACCGTCATGCGCTTGACCGCCAAGGGCATCGGCGGGCCGGAAACGGCGCGAGCGAAAACAAACACGCTATCACCCGGCTGCACCTTGGCCTGAACCTGTGGCGCCAGGCTGACCTTGACCTTCAAGGCGCCAACGGTAACCTTGGCGGCCTCGCTCACCACCGGCGCCGCACCCAAGCGTTCACGGGCTCGATCGATACCGCCTTGCAGCGCGCTCCGCGAGGCATCCTGTTCCGGCAACAGTGCCAACAGGCGCTGCCAGTAGTCGATGGCTTGCTGATAGCGCTGCCCTTCGAACGCGGCAATGCCGAGCAAGCCCAGGCTGGTAGCTTCCTTGGGATCGCCGATCAACGCCTCGTCGGTCAGCGCCTGGATCTGCGCCGACCACTGCTTGTCGTTGGCAAAATACAGCGCCTGAGCCCACTGCCCGAGCAGCTCCGGCTGGCGCCCACTCAGGCCAATGGCGCGTTCGAACAGCTTGGCCGCATCCGCCGGCCGGTTCTGTGCCATGTAGGTACGGCCAAGAAAATACAACCCTTCCACCGAATCCGGCTGCACTTCGACCGCGCGCTCCAGGCGTGCAGTCATCTGCGCCATGGACGTCGGCGGCACGGAGAATTCGCGGGTCAGCTCGACCTTGTCGCTGGCGCCGTAATGCAGATACAGGCCCAGGCCCAGCACCGGTACCAACAATGCCGCCACCAAGGGCAACGCCTTGCCCAGCGGGGAAGCCCTGACGCTGTCTGCGCCATCGGTATCGGCCAGCAGCTCGCGCGCCGCTTCCGCCTGGCCATTCTCCAGCTGCGCCGAGGTCAGTACCCCCTCCTCCTGCTGGGCCTTGAGCTCAGCCACGCGTTCCTGATACAGCGCCACGTTCAACGCCGTGCGGTCCTCTTCAGGTTGGGCGCGGCGAACGCGCAGGACAGGAATCAGCAGAACACTCGACGCCACCAGCAGCAACAGGCCAGCAGCCAACCAGAAATCGATCATGGGTGGTTTTTATCCAACGGTTTTTGGTCGAGCAACGCCGCCAGGCGCGCGCGTTCGGCAGCAGAAAGATCGCGCGGGCTTGAGGCCGGTTGCCGGCGACGACGGCGTACCATCACCCCGATCACCACCAAGCCCCCCAGCAACAGCCCGGCCGGGCCGAACCACAACAGCCAGGTACGCGCCGTGAGCGCCGGCTTGTAGCGCACGAACTCACCATAGCGATCGACCATGAAGTCGATGATCTGGGCATTGTCCTTGCCCTCGCCGAGCATGCGGAAGATTTCCCGTCGCAGGTCGGCAGCGATCGGCGCATTGGAGTCGGCGATGTCCTGATTCTGGCATTTGGGACAGCGCAGCTCCTGAGTCAGCTCGCGAAAGCGCTGACGTTGCGCGTCGTCGGCGAACTGGTAGGTATCGATGGCCGCGTGAACCACGCCACTCAGACCCAAGGCCAGCGCCAGCACAGCGAACCAACGCCTCATGGCCGGGCCTCGTCGACCAGTCCCTGATACAGCGGCGCCAGTTGTTCGCGCCACACGGTGTCATCGATCACCCCTACCCACTTGTGCCGAATGATGCCCTTGGCATCGATCAGGAACGTCTCGGGCGCGCCGTACACACCCAGATCCAGGCCGAGGGTGCCCTCCTTGTCGCTGATGTCCAGGGCGTAGGGGTTGTGATAATCGGCCAGCCATTTCTGCGCAGCGGCGTTGTCATCCTTGTAGTTGATGCCGTAGATCAGCACGCCCTGCCCGGCCAGCTTGTTGAGCACCGGGTGTTCGACCCGGCAGGCGATGCACCAGGTGCCCCAGACGTTGACCAGCGCCGGCTTGCCGAGCAGGTCGGCGCGGCTCAGGGTCTTGTCGCCCTGGGTCGTGGGCAGGGAAAACTCGGGGAACGGCTTGCCGATCAGCGCCGAGGGCAGCTCGGCGGGGTCCAGGTACAGGCCCCGGTAGAGAAACACGGCCACTATCAGGAACGCCGCCAGCGGCACCACTAGAATCCACCGCCTCATGCCGCTGCTCCCATGCCCAATACATCCCGTACGCGCGCCTTGACCTTGACCCGGTAGCGCTTGTCCAGTGCGGCCAGGAATCCGCCCAGGCCGGTGAGCAAGCCACCGAACCAGATCCAGCGCACGAACGGCTTGACGTGGATACGCACCGCCCACGCACCGTTTTCCAGGGGCTCGCCCAACGCCACGTAGATGTCCCGGGTGAAGCCGGCGTCGATACCGGCCTCGGTCATCATCGATTGCTGAACCGTGTACAGCCGTTTCTCCGGATGCAACAGCGTCACCTGCACGCCGTTGCGCAGCACTTGCACGCTGCCCCGGTCGGAGGTGAAGTTCGGCCCCTGATAATGCTGGGCGCCGTTGAAGATGAATTGGTAGCCGGCCAGTTCCATGCTATCGCCCGGTGCCATGCGCAAGTCGCGCTCGGCGCTGTTGTTGCTCGACAGCACCACGCCCAGCGCACACACAGCAATGCCCAGATGCGCCAAATGCATGCCCCAGTAGCTGCGTGGCAGGCTGGCGATGCCCCGGCGCAGCCCTTTGTGGCGAGTCTTGTCATGCAGATCACGCAGACCGGCCAACAGAATCCACGCCGCCAGGGCGAAGGTGGTCAACACCGGCCAATCGAAGTCGCCCAGCAGCCAGGAGGCCACTGGCGCCAGCACCGCGCTGCCGATCAGTACCGGCACCAGCATGCCGCGCAGCCACGCCACCGGCGTACTCTTCCAGCGCACCAGTACGCCCACTGCCATCACCAGCATCAGCAGGCCCATGAGCGGCACGAAGAGCGCATTGAAATACGGCGGCCCCACCGACAGCTTGGCCCCGGTCAGGGCATCGAGCACCAGCGGATACAGGGTGCCGAGCAAGATCATGGACGCGGCGACCACCAGCACCAGGTTGTTGCCCAGCAACAGCGTTTCTCGCGACCACAGGGTGAAGCCGACCTGGCTCTTCACCACCGGCGCGCGCAGGGCGAACAAGGTCAACGAGCCGCCCACCACGAACAACAGGAAGATCAGGATGAACACGCCACGGGTGGGATCGGAGGCAAACGCATGCACTGACGTCAGCACCCCGGAGCGGACCAGGAAAGTCCCCAGCAGGCTCAGTGAAAATGCCGCGATGGCCAGCAGTACGGTCCAGCTTTTGAACACCCCGCGTTTCTCGGTGACCGCCAATGAATGGATCAGCGCCGTGCCCACCAGCCAAGGCATGAATGAGGCGTTCTCTACCGGGTCCCAGAACCACCAGCCACCCCAGCCCAATTCGTAGTAGGCCCACCAGGAGCCCAGGGTGATGCCGATGCCCAGAAAACTCCAGGCAACGATGGTCCAGGGCCGCGACCAGCGCGCCCAGGCGGCGTCCAGCTTGCCCCCCAGCAACGCGGCAATGGCGAAGGCAAACGCCACCGAGAAGCCGACGTAGCCCATGTACAGCATCGGCGGGTGCACGATCAGGCCAATGTCCTGCAACAGTGGGTTGAGATCACGGCCGTTGCCGGGTATCTGCGGCAGCACACGGGTAAACGGGTTGGAGGTGAGGATCAGGAACAGCAGGAAGCCGATGCTGATCATGCCCATGATCGCCAGCACCCGCGCCAGCATGACCTGGGGCAGTTGCCGGGAAAAGATCGACACGGCGAACGTCCAGCCACCCAGGATCAGCGCCCAGAGCAGCAGCGAGCCTTCGTGGGCACCCCACACGGCGCTGAACTTGTAATACCAGGGCAAGGCGCTGTTGGAGTTTTCGGCCACGTAGCGCACCGAGAAATCATCAGCCATGAAGCTGTAGGTCAGGCAGCCGAAGGCAAAGGCCAGAAAGGCGAATTGCCCCCAGGCCGCAGGCTGCGCCAGGCTCATCCACAGGCGGTCGCCGCGCCAGGCGCCCATCAACGGCACGCTGGCCTGCACCACGGCGAAACACAACGCCAGGATCATCGCCAGATGGCCCAGTTCCGGAATCAGCAGCGGCGCGATCATGGTGTGTTCCCCGCCTGACCATTTTCCTTGAGCGCCTTGGTGACCTCCGGCGGCATGTACTTCTCGTCGTGCTTGGCCAGCACCTCATCCGCCACCACCACACCCTCGCCATTGAGCTTGCCCAGGGCGACGATGCCCTGCCCCTCGCGAAACAGGTCCGGAAGGATGCCACGGTAGGTGATGGTCACGTTCCTGTTGAAGTCGGTGACCACGAAGCGCACGTCCAGGGAGTCGGCCGAGCGCTGCAGCGAGCCTTTCTCCACCATGCCGCCGGCACGGATGCGAGTGTCCACGGGGGCTTCACCGTTGGCGATCTGGGTGGGGGTATAGAACAGGTTGATATTCTGTTGCAGCGCGCTGAGGGCCAGGCCCACGGCGGCGCCCACCCCCACCAGCAGGCCGAGGATGATCAACAGACGTTTCTTGCGCTGCGGCTTCACTTGCCCTTCTCCCGGCGCAGACGGCGCGCCTCTTCTTGCAGATAACGACGTCGAGCCAGCAATGGGCCAGCAACGTTGATGGCCAGTACGGCCAGGCAGAGGCCATAGGCCGACCAGACGTACAGGCCATGATGGCCCATGGCTAGAAAATCGCCGAATGAAGCAAAACTCATCGTGCCCCCTCCTGACCGAGGTGCTGCACCAACTGTTCCCTGACCCAGCTGCTGCGCGCTTCGCGCTTGAGCACCTCCAGACGCATGCGGGCCAGCAGCACGGCGCCGAAGAAGCAGTAGAAGCCCAGCGCGGTCAGCAGCAGGGGCAGCCACATCTCGGCCGGCATGGCCGGCTTTTCGGTGAGGGTGAAGGTCGCGCCTTGATGCAGGGTGTTCCACCATTCGACCGAGTACTTGATGATCGGAATGTTGATCACCCCGACGATGGCCAGCACCGCGCAGGCCTTGGCGGCGCTCTCGCGATTGCTGATGGCCTGGCCCAGGGCGATCAGGCCGAAATACAGGAACAGCAGAATCAGCATGGAAGTCAGGCGTGCGTCCCACACCCACCAGCTGCCCCAGGTCGGCTTGCCCCAGATGGCGCCCGTGGCCAGCGCCAGGGCGGTCATCCAGGCGCCGATGGGCGCAGCGCACTGCAGGGCGACGTCGGCGATCTTCATTTTCCACACCAGGCCGACCACACCGGCCACCGCCATCATCACGTAGCAGGACTGGGCCAACATCGCCGCCGGCACGTGGATGTAGATGATCCGAAAGCTGTTGCCCTGCTGGTAATCCGGCGGCGCGAACGCCAACCCCCAGACCACGCCGATGCCGATCAGCAACGCTGCCGCCACGGCAAGCCAGGGCAGCAGCCTGGCGCTGATGCCATAGAACCATTTGGGCGAGCCCAGCTTGTGAAACCATGTCCAGCTCATCACGCTGTTCTTCATCACGGTGTATCCAAAGGCGTTGGCTGGCCGTGCATGCGGCCAGGTCTCATTATTCGCCGACGCTGATCTTCAGGCCAGCGGCGATGGCAAAGGGTGTCAGGGTGACCGCCAGAACGGTCAGGCTGGCCAGCCACAACAGGTAACCGGCCACCGGCATGCCTTGCAGAGCGGCTTGCAGCGCGCCGCTGCCCAGGATCAACACCGGGATGTACAACGGCAGGATCAGCAGCGCCAGCAGCAGGCCGCCGCGCTTGAGACCCACGGTAAGTGCCGCGCCCACCGCACCCAGCAGGCTCAGCACCGGGGTGCCCAGCAGCAGCGACAGCAGCAGAACCGGCAGGCAGGCCGCCGGCAGGCCCAGCATCAGCGCCAGCAGCGGTGACAGCAGCACCAGCGCCAGGCCAGAGAACGTCCAGTGTGCCAGAACCTTGGCCAGCACCAACAGCGGCAGCGGATGAGGCGACAGCACCCACTGCTCCAGCGAGCCGTCTTCGAAGTCGCTGCGAAACAGGCCGTCCAGCGACAACAGCACGGCGAGCAGCGCCGCCACCCACACCAGACCCGGCGACAAGGTTTGCAGCAACTGCATTTGCGGACCTACGGCCAGGGGAAACAGCGCGATGACGATGGCGAAGAATACCAGCGGGTTGGCCAGTTCCGCCGGTCGGCGACACAGCAGGCGGGCTTCGCGCTTGAGCAACAGGCCGAATACGCTCATGGCGCGTACCTGCCCAGGTCCAGTTCGCGGTAGCTGGCCGGCTGGCGTGTCAGGCTGTGGTGAGTGGTCAGCACCACCGTGCCACCGCGCTCGCAGTGGCGTGCCAGGTGTAGTTCCAACTGGACCACCCCCTGTTTGTCGAGCGCGGTGAAGGGCTCGTCGAGAATCCACAATGGCGGGCCCGGCAAATGCAGCCGCGCCAGGGCGACGCGGCGTTGCTGGCCTGCGGACAGGGTATGGCAAGGCACGTCTTCATAACCACGCAAGCCCACCGCCTCCAGCGCAACGCCGATCTGCCGGTGATTGGCGGGGGTATGCAGGGCGCAGAGCCAGGCGAGATTTTCCTCGGCGCTGAGCAGGTCCTTGATCCCCGCGGCATGGCCGATCCACAGCAGATTGTGCCCCGCTTCGCTGCGTTGCTCGGCCAATGGCTTGCCGTTCAGCAGCACCTGGCCGGCAGTGGGCAGCATCAGCCCGGCGAGCAGACGCAACAGGCTGGTTTTGCCGCTGCCATTGGGGCCGCTGACCTGCAGCATGTCGCCAGCGTGCAGGGGCAACTGCAGATGCTCGAAAAGCATCCGCCCGTCGCGCTCGCAGGCAAGGTCGGTAGCATGCAGGTGTGGGATCAAGACTCGGCCTTAACATCGGGTGGAAGCGGGTTGCAATCGCTGCCGGCATTCAAGTTTGCTGGGCGGCTGCCGTTATACTGCCATAGCAGTGTATACAAGGCTTGGGCCAGATTGGCTCGGCATTATACATGCGTCGCCCGGCCACAAGGGCGCAATCGACACAGGTTTCATGCGCATGCCCGACTTGATCAACAACGTCGCCGCCCCCCTTCCCGCCACCGGCACCGCGCGGCCAGGCGCGTCGGCGGCGGAGCTGGTGAAAATCACCCAGCCGCTGAACAGCCTGCTGGCGGTGGGCGAAAGCGTGGACGCCGAAGTGGTCGCCGTGAAGCCCGGCAGCCAGAACTTCGAACTGCTGCTGCGCCTGAGCCTGGCAGGTGGCGGCGTGGCCACCATCACCGCGAGCAGTCAACAGCCGGTGACCCAGGGCACCCAGTTGCTGGTGTCGAACCTGGCGGGCAATGCGCCGCTGGTCACCCTGCAGCAGGCGCAGAGCGCCAACGTGGCCACCCTGACACGGATCGATACACAGAAACTGCCGGTGGGCACCCTGCTGCAAGGCCAGGTCACCAGCAGCCAGTTGTTGCCCCAAGCCGCTGGACAGCCCGCGGTCTATCGGGCCATGGTCACCCTGCTCAATACCGCCCTGGCCGGTAACATCCTGGCTTTGGACAGCCCGCAACCCTTGCGCCAGGGCAGCCTGCTCAGTGCCCAGGTCCAGGGCAGCCAGGCCTTGAACTTCGTGCCACTGAGCGGACGCATGGATCAATTGGCGGTGTCCCAGCAGTTGGCCACCCAGCAGACCCGCCAAGGCTCGCTCGATGGCCTGCTGGCCGCCTTGCAGAACCTGCAGCAGAGCGCGCAGGTGCCACAGCAGGCACGCGACGGCGTCGAACGCCTGTTGGCAACGCTGCCGGATTTCCAGCAGATGACCGACCCGAAAACCGTCGCCCAGGCCATGCTCGGCAGCGGCGCTTTCCTGGAGGCCAACCTGTTGAACGGTCAGCCGGCGCCCGATCTGAAATCGGCGTTGCTGCGCCTGGTGGCACAACTCACCCCTGGGCAAACCGCCACTACCGCTCTCAATCCCATGCTGGCCGCGACGGTACTGACGCAAGCCATGCCCGGTCGTGTGCGCAACGCCTTGAACGCCTGGGGTCAGGTCAGCGAGAAACCGCAAGTGGTGAGTTTCCCCCTGCCCGCGCGCACGACGCCCAAGGGCGAAGGCGATGATGATCTGGAACACCTGCTACGCCTGGCCGGCGCCGCCGTGGCGCGCTTGCAGAGCCATCAGTTGGCGGGGCTGGAGCAAAGCGGACGAAGCGCCGACGGTGGTTTGCAAACCACGTGGCAACTGGAAATCCCGATGCGCCACCTGAATGAATTCATCCCGCTGCAGGTCAAGGTACAGCGCGAGGATGGCAAGGACGAGCAGGCGCCGAACGATGCCAATGAACCGCGCCCCAACAAGGAAAAAATCTGGCGCGTGGACCTCGCCTTCGATCTGGAGCCCTTGGGGCCCCTGCAGGTGCAAGCGCAATTGGCCCATGGCAGCCTGTCGAGCCAGCTCTGGGCCGAACGCCCAGGCACCGCTCAGTTGATCGAGCACCAACTGGACAACCTGCGCGAACGGCTACAGGCCAGCGGCCTGACCGTTGCCGACCTGCAATGCCACCAAGGCACACCTCCACAAGGCCCGCGCACGCGGTTGGAACAACGTTGGGTGGACGAAACCGCATGACCGACAAGACACCCCGCCAGGCCATTGCCCTGCGCTATGACGGGCATCAGGCCCCGACCTTGACGGCCAAGGGTGATGATGACCTGGCCGAGGCGATTCTGGCCATGGCGCGGGAATACGAAGTGCCGATCTATGAGAATGCCGAGCTGGTGAAGATGCTGGCGCGTATGGAGTTGGGGGACAGTATTCCGGAGGAGTTGTATCGCACGATTGCTGAGATCATTGCGTTTGCGTGGCATTTGCAGGGGAAGTTTCCGGCGGGGTTCGTTCGGTCGCCGGTGGAGCGAGATATCACCCCTTAAACGGCGTTTTGATCGCCTTGCTGGCTTTGGGATTTGGGTACATATCCGTTTGCGCGGGGGCGCTGGTTTTGGTTTCGCGCCTTACGCGCGACTTACTTTTTCAGACGCCAAAAAGTAAGCAAAACGCTGCGCCCTCCATACGGCCCTGCGCTGCGCTACGGGTTCCCTCACTCCGGCGATGCTCCGGGGGCCGGCTTTTACGGCCGTCCCTGGCCTAAAAGCCTGACTCGGCTCCTGCCTCGTCTCCCCCTACACATCGCCTGCGTTCGGCCGGGCTGGGACGGGCGTGAGGTCAAGATCACAAGCGAGATCAAAAGCGGATCAAAGGCGGGGGGTTGGTTTGGGTTTGGCTTGGGTTTGGGTTTGGGTTTGGGTTTGGGTTTGGGTTGGCTTAGGTTTGGGTGTGGCTTGGTTTGGTTTGGTTTGGTTTGGCTTGGTTTGGGTTGGTTTACCTTGGCTTGGGTTTGGTTTGGCTTGGCTTCACTTGGCTTGGCTTTGGCTTTAGCTCTTGATCTTGATCTTGATCTTGCTCCAACGCCCCTTTCCAGCCCGGCCGAACGCAGGTGGTGTGTAGGGGGAGACGAGGCAGGAGCCGAGTCAGGCTTTTAGGCCAGGGACGGCCGTAAAAGCCGGCCCCCGGAACGCCACCGGAGTGAGGGGACCCGTAGCGCAGCGAAGGGCCGTATGGGGGGCGTAGCGTTTTGCTTACTTTTAGGCGCTTGTAAAAGTAAGTCGCGCGTAAGGCGCGAAACCAAAAGAAGCGCCCCCACGCAACCGGATATGTACCCCATCCCACCGCCATCGCGGGCAGAGCCCGCTCCCACAGGGGTGCTGCGGCAACCCGAGCGATCAGCCGCGGTGCAGCTTGCTCATCAGTTCAGCCTCCGCCTGCGTCAACCCACACGCCTGCGTCAGCTCATCCACCGATGCCCCCATCCCCACCAGCTTGGCTGCCTGCGCGAACGACAAACTCCCCGGGTCACGCTGCTCGATCTGCGCCAGCTTGTCCGGCAAAGGCCCCACCACCGCCCGCAGCTCGTGCAGCGCATCGCCCATGCGCACATTCAGATTCTGATAATCGTCCAGCCGCTTGGCCAGATCACGCAGCCGCTGATCGCGCACGGCATCGCCCGCGGCCTGTTCGGCAGCCATCAGGCGCTGGCTTTTCTGATAGCTCAGGAACATCGCAACGGTCCCGACCCACAGCACCGCCAGCAGTACGACAGCAACCTCGAAAATCAATCAGATGTTCTCCAGATCGGACCACTCTTCTTCGGACATCATCTTGTCCAGTTCCACCAGGATCAGCAACTCGCCGTTCTTGTTGCAGACACCCTGGATGAACTTGGCGGATTCTTCGTTACCCACGTTCGGCGCGGTTTCCACTTCAGACTGGCGCAGATAGACCACTTCGGCCACGCTGTCGACCAGAATCCCGACCACCTGCTTGTCGGCTTCGATGATCACGATGCGGGTGTTGTCGCTGACATCGGTGGGCGCCAGGCCGAAGCGCTGGCGGGTGTCGATCACCGTCACCACGTTGCCGCGCAGGTTGATGATGCCCAACACATAGCTCGGCGCGCCTGGCACCGGAGCGATCTCGGTGTAGCGCAACACTTCCTGCACCTGCATCACGTTGATGCCGTAGGTTTCATTGTCCAGGCGGAAGGTGACCCACTGCAGGATCGGATCTTCGGAACCTTGTGCGGACGACTTCTTCATACCCCTAACCTCTCAAATACCGTGTCTACGGCGTGTTCGTTCATGGCTTCGGCTTGGCGCTGGCCTTGGCCGGTGATTTGGCGACGTGCATCAGATGTTTGGCGCCGCCGCTGGCGATCAATTCGGCCAGTTCGGCGACATCCAGCAGCGCGCACATGTGTTCGATGACGGTACCGGCCAGCCAGGGCCTTTGGCCGCGCTGGCTGCGCCATTTGATTTCGCTGGGGTCCAGGCGCAACGAGCGGCTGACCTGATGCACTGCCAGCCCCCATTCGTAGCCCTGCACCGAGATCACGTATTGCAGCCCTTGCTGGAAATCGTCGCGGTAGCGGTCGGGCATGACCCAGCGCGCGGTGTCGAGAACTTTCAGGTTCCCGCTGTTGCTGGGCAGAATGCCGAGAAACCAGTTGGGCTGCCCGAACAGCGGGGTGAGTTCCTGACCCGCCAGGGAGTAGATCGACCCCAGGCACACCAGCGGCACCGCCAGGGTCAACCCGGCGACGTCGAACAACAGGCATTCGAACGGTTCTGCTGCCCAGCTGGGGCGGCCATCCTCGAGGGTGGGCGTCTTGGTACCGCCCGGGGCCGGCAAGTGCACGTCCACCACTGGCGCCACCGGCGTCGGCGTGGCCGGCAGCACAGGCGCCACCACCGGCGCCAGGCGAACCGGCTCAAGGGCGACGGGCTGCACGGCGGCCGGCGCGGCTTCGACCACCCGACTGACCCGCGCATCCCGGGCCTGCTCTTCGAGCACCGCAGCCTGGAACTCATCGAGTACGTCCAGGCGGGTCTCGAACTCTTCGAAGGCTTCGGTGGCGTCCTGCAACAGCCCATCCAGATAGGACTGCAGGGCGACTTGCGGACGCTGGGCGATATCGACCGGACGGTTCATCAGGCTACCTGCGTGACGAGCTGCTGCGACAGCAAGTGCTTGAGCAGGGCGCGATAAGCGACCACGCCGCGGCTCTTGCCGTCGAACTGCGAAGGGGTTTGCCCGGCACGACTGGCATCGCGCAGGCGTGTGTCCACGGGAATGTAGCCGGGCCAGATGTTCTGGGTGTAGTCGTCGCGCAACGCGCGCAGCGTGCTCAGCGAAGCCTGGGTACGGCGGTCGAACAAGGTCGGTACGATGCTGAACGGCAGCGGCTGCTTGCGCGAACGGTTGATCATCGCCAGGGTACTGACCATGCGTTCAAGGCCTTTGACCGCCAGGTACTCGGTCTGCACCGGGATCACCAACTGCTGGCTGGCCGCCAGGGCGTTGACCATCAGCACGCCCAGCAGCGGGGGACTGTCGATCAGGGCGTAGTCGAAGTCCTGCCACAGTTGCGCCAGGCTTTTGGCAATGACCAGTCCCAGGCCGCTCTGCCCCGGTTGCTGGCGTTCAAGCGTCGCCAGTGCGGTACTGGAGGGCAACAGGGAGATGTTCGGGTCGCTGGTGGGCAGCAGCAGTTGCCCGGGCAACCCCTGGGGCACGCTGCCCTTGTGCAGGAACAGATCGAAGCAGCTGTGCTCTAGCTCGTCTGGATTGTGGCCAAAATAGCTGGTCATGGAACCATGGGGGTCCAGGTCGACCACGACCACACGCTTGCCGGCCTCGGCCAGCAGGCCAGCCAGGGCGATCGAGGTGGTGGTCTTGCCGACCCCGCCTTTTTGATTGGCTACTGCCCAGACTCTCATCGTGGTGGTTTCTCCTCGGCACCGCTGCCCACTACCGAGATAGTGAAGGTTCTAAGTTATTGGCCTGATGACGGACTTTTGACAGGCGTCGGCGCTGTTACCGGCGACGGTGCAGTTTGTGTGCCAGCCCGGCGTAATGCCGCATCCGGTTTGGCATTGGCCGATCCTGAACTGGTAATGCTGCGCCGCACGTCGAGGTTGCGCGAAATCACCAGCACCACGCGGCGGTTGCGCCCTCGCCCATCGGCACTGTCGTTGCTGGCCACCGGCTGGAATTCGCCATAACCCACCGCCGCCATGCGCCGGGGGTCGATGCCCTCCATGGCCATCATGCGTACGATACTCGCCGCTCGGGCCGTGGACAGCTCCCAGTTCGTCGGATACTGCGCCGTGCGGATCGGCTGGTTGTCGGTGAAGCCTTCCACGTGCACCGGGTTATCGAAGGGTTTGAGAATCTTCGCCACTTTCTCGACGATGGCGAACGCCGTGTCGCTGGGCATCGCATCGCCGCTGCCGAACAACAGGCTGGACTTGAGCTCGATCTCGATCCACAGCTCGTTGCCGCGCACCGTGAGCTGATCGGACTTGATCAAATCGCCAAAGGCATCGCGGACACTGTCGGCGATGGTCTGCAGCGGGTCATTGGCCTGGCCGATGGCCGCTTCGGTCTGCTCGCTTTCACTGACCAGCGGCTCGGCCGGTTTGACCGTCAATGGGCGTTCGTCGCCGATGGGAATGGGCTTGAGGCTGCGCTCGGGGTCGTTGAACACGCCTACCAGCGCCTGGGACAGCACCTTGTACTTGCCTTCGTTGACCGAGGATATCGAGTACATCACCACGAAAAAGGCAAACAGCAAGGTGATGAAGTCGGCATACGACACCAGCCAGCGTTCGTGGTTTTCATGTTCCTCAGGTCGGCGGCGGCGAGCCATGGCGTAGTCCCCTCAATCCATGAAGCCTTGCAGCTTCAGTTCGATGGAGCGCGGATTCTCGCCCTCGGCAATGGACAGAATGCCTTCGAGCAGCATCTCACGGTACGCCGACTGCCGATGCGCAATGGCCTTGAGCTTGTTGGCCACCGGCAGCAGCACCAGGTTGGCACTGGCCACGCCATAGATGGTGGCAACGAAGGCCACGGCAATACCGTTGCCCAGTTGCGACGGATCGGCCAGGTTGCCCATCACGTGGATGAGCCCCATCACCGCGCCGATGATGCCGATGGTCGGCGCATAGCCGCCCATGCATTCGAACACCTTGGCGGCCTGGATATCGCGGGTTTCCTGGGTGTAGAAGTCCACTTCCAGGATGCTGCGAATGGCCTCGGGCTCGGCGCCGTCGACCAGCAACTGCAAGCCTTTGCGGGCGTAGTTGTCTGGCTCCGAATCGGCCACGGTCTCCAGGCCCAGCAGGCCCTCCTTGCGCGCCACCAGGCTCCAGTTGACCACCCGATCGATGCCGCCGGCCATGTCGACCCGCGGTGGAAACAGAATCCAGCGCACGTTCTGCAAGGCGCGCTTGAACGCGCTCATGGGCGACTGGATCAGGGCCGCCGCCAGGGTGCCCCCCACCACGATCAACGCCGCCGGGCCATTGAGCAGCGCCGACAGATGCCCGCCCTCCAGGAAGTTGCCGCCGATGATGGCGATGAACCCCAGAATGATCCCGATCAGGCTCAAGACGTCCATCAGACGCAGGCCTCCACCAGGTGCCGGGCCATGTCGTCCAGGGCATACACGGCATCGGCCAGGTTGGCCTTGACGATGGCCATGGGCATGCCATAGATCACGCAGCTCGCTTCGTCCTGGGCCCACACCTGGCTGCCGCCCTGCTTGAGCAGACGCGCGCCTTCGCGACCGTCGGCGCCCATGCCGGTGAGCACCACGGCCAGTACCTTGTCGCCGTAGGACTTGGCCGCCGAGCCGAAGGTGATGTCCACGCAGGGCTTGTAGTTCAGGCGTTCGTCACCGGGCAGGATCTTCACCGCGCCGCGGCCGTCGACCATCATCTGCTTGCCGCCGGGGGCCAGCAGCGCCAGGCCCGGTCGCAGCACGTCGCCGTCCTCGGCTTCCTTGACGGTAATGCGGCACAGCTTGTCCAGGCGTTCGGCAAAGGCCTTGGTGAAAGCCGCCGGCATGTGCTGGATCAACACGATGGGCGTGGGGAAATGGGCCGGCAACTGAGTCAGCACCCGTTGCAGCGCCACCGGGCCGCCAGTGGAGGTACCGATGGCCAGCGGCTTGTAGGGTTTGCGCTTGGGCGGCGGCGGGGTCGGGGTCGGCGTGGCGGCCGGCGTGCGAGTTGGCAGGGACCTTGTGGCGGCAGGCGCGGCTGCCGGCCGGCTCGGGGCCGGGCTGGCGGCAGTGGTTACCGGCGCGGTGGCCGGAGGACTGTAGCTGCCCATGCGCCGGTTGCTGCGCGAGATGGTGTGAACCTTCTCGCAGAGCATCTGCTTGACCTTCTCGGGGTTGCGCGAGATGTCTTCGAAATTCTTCGGCAGATAGTCCACCGCTCCCGCGTCCAGCGCATCGAGGGTTACCCGAGCGCCTTCGTGGGTGAGCGAGGAGAACATCAATACCGGGGTCGGACAGCGCTGCATGATATGACGTACGGCGGTGATGCCATCCATCATCGGCATCTCGTAGTCCATGGTGATCACGTCAGGCTTGAGCGCCAGGGCCTGATCGATTGCCTCCCGGCCATTGGTCGCAGTCCCCACCACCTGGATGGTCGGGTCCGACGAAAGAATTTCCGAGACGCGGCGGCGGAAAAAACCAGAATCATCCACCACCAGGACCTTGACTGCCATAAACACTCCATTAGACGGCGCACGAGACGCCGTCGACATCAGATACGCCGCGCGGCGTAGCGCTTGAGCATGCTCGGTACATCGAGAATCAGCGCGATGCGCCCGTCCCCGGTGATGGTCGCGCCGGACATGCCCGGGGTGCCCTGGAGCATCTTGCCCAATGGCTTGATCACCACTTCTTCCTGGCCCACCAGTTGATCGACCACGAAGCCGATACGCTGGGTGCCCACGGAGAGGATCACCACATGGCCTTCGCGCTGCTCCTCATGGGCGGCCGAACTGACCAGCCAGCGCTTGAGGTAGAACAATGGCAGCGCCTTGTCGCGCACGATGACCACCTCTTGACCGTCGACCACGTTGGTGCGCGACAGGTCCAGGTGGAAGATCTCGTTGACGTTGACCAGCGGGAAGGCGAACGCCTGGTTGCCCAGCATCACCATCAGGGTCGGCATGATTGCCAAGGTCAACGGCACCTTGATGACAATCTTCGACCCCTGGCCCTTGGCGGAGTAGATATTGATCGAGCCGTTGAGCTGCGCGATCTTGGTCTTGACCACGTCCATGCCGACGCCGCGGCCGGACACATCGGAGATCTCGGTCTTGGTGGAAAAGCCTGGGGCGAAGATCAGGTTGTAGCAGTCCGATTCGCTCAGGCGATCGGCGGCGTCCTTGTCCATCAGGCCCTTTTCCACGGCCTTGGCGCGCAGGACGTTGGGGTCCATGCCCTTGCCGTCATCGCTGATCGACAAGAGGATATGGTCACCTTCCTGCTCGGCCGACAACACCACGCGACCACCGCGGGACTTGCCCGAGGCTTCACGTTCTTCCGGGGTCTCGATGCCGTGGTCAACCGCGTTGCGCACCAAGTGCACCAGCGGGTCGGCGAGGGCCTCGACCAGGTTCTTGTCCAGATCGGTCTCTTCGCCCACCAACTCCAGGTTGATCTCTTTCTTCAACTGCCGCGCCAGGTCGCGGACCAGGCGTGGGAAGCGGCCGAAGACTTTCTTGATCGGCTGCATGCGGGTCTTCATCACCGCGGTCTGCAGATCGGCGGTCACCACATCCAGGTTGGACACGGCCTTGGACATGGCTTCGTCGCCACTGTTGGCACCCAGGCGCACCAGGCGGTTACGCACCAGCACCAGTTCGCCGACCATGTTCATGATCTCGTCCAACCGCGCGGTGTCGACGCGCACGGTGGTCTCGGCCTCGGTAGCCGCAGGCTTGTCGGCGGCCGGGGCGCGTGCCGGAGCCGGCTCGGGCTTGCGCACAGGTGCAGGTGTCGCGGCAGGCGCAGCGGCCTTGGCGGCCGCAGGCGCCGGCGCGACGACGACTGCCGCCTCGCTGGCGACTTCGGAGAACTTGCCCTTGCCGTGCAGTTCATCGAGCAGGGATTCGAATTCGTCGTCGGTGATCAGGTCGCTGGCACCTGCGGCCGGCGTGGTGGGTACGGCCACCGCTGGCGTTTCGGCTTTCACCGCATCGGCGGTAAACGTGCCTTTGCCGTGCAACTGATCGAGCAATGCCTCGAACTCGTCGTCGGTGATCTCGTCGCTCGGCGCAGTGCTGTCAGTGACCGGGGGCTTGGCCACCGGGCTGACGGCGTCGGCGGCGAACTGGCCTTTGCCATGCAGCTGGTCGAGCAGGGATTCGAATTCGGCGTCGGTGATCTCGTCGCTGGCGGGCGCCACCGCTTCGCTCGGTGCCACCGGCGCATTGGCCTGGGCCTTGACCGCGTTCAGGGAATCCAGCAGCGCTTCGAACTCGCTGTCGGTGATGTCGTCGTCGGACGCCGCTTCAGGCGCCTGCACCACCGGTGCAGCAGGCGCCACCGCCGGCGCGGGAGCCTCGGCCGAAGCCGGCTCGGCCAGGCGCGCCAGGGCTTCCAGCAATTGTGGACTGGCAGGCGTAACGTCAGTGCGCTCGCGCACTTCGGCGAACATGCCATTGACTGCATCCAGCGCTTCGAGGACCACGTCCATCAGCTCGGAATCGACCCGACGCTCGCCTTTGCGCAAGATGTCGAAGACGTTTTCGGCGATGTGGCAGCATTCCACCAGCTCGTTGAGCTGGAGGAAGCCGGCGCCCCCTTTTACAGTGTGAAAACCGCGAAAAATTGCATTGAGCAGGTCGGCATCATCGGGTCGGCTTTCCAGCTCGACCAGTTGTTCGGACAGTTGCTCGAGAATTTCGCCGGCCTCTACCAGGAAATCCTGAAGGATTTCTTCGTCGGCGCCGAAGCTCATGTGGATGCTCCCTGGAGTACGTTGTTAACGGTCAACACAGTCAGGCGTGGCGCGTTGGCCTAGAAGCCCAGACTGGACAGCAGATCGTCGACATCGTCCTGACCGGATACGACGTCTTCCCGTTTATCGGCATGAATCTGCGGACCTTCACCCCGAGTCGGATGTTTTTCTTGATCTTTTTCCGCACGCAGCTTGTTGTGGTCATGTTCGATGCCGGCAAAGCGGTCTACCTGGCTGGCCATGAGCACCAGTTTGAGCAGGTTGCTTTCCACTTCGGTCACCAGCGCAGTGACGCGCTTGATGACCTGACCGGTCAGGTCCTGGTAATCCTGAGCCAGCAGAATGTCGTTCATGTGTGCGGACACCTCGCGGTTGCCCTGCTCGCTGCGGGTCAGGAAGGTATCGACCCGACGCGCCAGTTCGCGGAACTCGTCTGCGGCAATTTCGCGACGCATGAAGCGCTGCCAGTCCACGCTCAAGGCCTGGGCTTCGCTGCTCAGCTCGTTGAGTACCGGGGTGCTCTGCTCCACCAGGTCCATGGTGCGGTTGGCCGCATTCTCGGTCAGGCGCACCACATAGGAGAGTCGCTCGGTGGCGTCGGTAATCTGCGACACCTCCTCGGCCTGCGGCATGTGCGGGTCGATCTGGAAGCTGACGATGGCGCTGTGCAGTTCGCGGGTCAGTTTGCCCACTTCCTGGTACAGCCCGCGGTCACGGGTCTGGTTCAGCTCATGGATCAGCTGCACCGCCTCGCCGAACTTGCCTTTTTCGAGGCTGTCGACCAACTCCACGGCGTGTTTCTTCAGGGTCGACTCAAAGTCGCCCAAGGAGTTTTGTTGATGGTCCATTGCGCCCCCGTGGCGAAGATCAGCTATTGACGCGCTCGAAAATCTTCTCGATCTTTTCTTTCAGTACTTGCGCAGTGAAAGGCTTGACCACATAGCCATTAACGCCGGCCTGGGCGGCTTCGATGATCTGCTCGCGCTTGGCTTCGGCGGTCACCATCAGCACCGGCAGGTGCTTGAGGCGGTCGTCGGCACGCACCTGGCGCAGCAGGTCGATCCCGGACATGCCGGGCATGTTCCAGTCGGTGACCAGGAAGTCGAAGTTGCCGCTGTGCAGCATCGGCAGCGCAGTGTTGCCATCATCGGCTTCAGCCGTGTTGGTGAAACCCAGATCGCGCAGCAGGTTCTTGATGATCCGCCGCATCGTCGAGAAGTCGTCGACGATGAGGATTTTCATGTTCTTGTCCAATTAGTAGACCTCCAGCAGTCTTGAACACGCCCAGCCCCTGGGCGTGCATAACAATCAAATTCGGTTGGCTCACTTGCTACTGCAGATCGGATTCGTGCTTTGTCAGGACCGGCGCTATCGCGGGCAGAGCCCACTCCCACCGAGGCATGACTCACACCCCCTGTGGGAGCGGGCGCTGCCCGCGATAGCGCCAGCCCCGACAACGCCAATCAACGCGCCCGCCACTCCCCCAGGCGACCGCGCAAGCGCGCCGCGCATTGGCTGTGCAACTGGCTCACGCGTGACTCGCTGACCCCCAGAACCTCACCAATTTCCTTGAGGTTCAACTCTTCGTCGTAATACAGCGACAGCACCAGTTTCTCGCGATCCGGCAGATTGGCGATGGCCTCGGCCAGCGCCGCCTGAAAACGCTCGTCTTCCAGGTCCCGCGAGGGTTCCAGCGAACCGCTGGCGCCGTCTTCGTGCAGCCCTTCGTGCTCGCCGTCCTGCAAAAGGTCGTCGAAACTGAACAAGCGGCTGCCCAGGGTATCGTTCAAGATCCCGTAGTAATCATCGAGACTCAACTTGAGTTCGGCCGCAATCTCGTGATCTTTAGCGTCGCGACCGGTTTTTGACTCAATCGAGCGAATCGCGTCGCTGACCATGCGCGTATTGCGATGCACCGAACGCGGTGCCCAGTCACCTTTGCGCACTTCATCGAGCATGGCGCCGCGGATACGGATACCGGCATAGGTCTCGAAACTGGCACCCTTGCTCGAGTCGTACTTGGTCGACACTTCGAGCAGGCCGATCATGCCGGCCTGGATCAGGTCTTCGACCTGCACACTGGCGGGCAGACGCGCCAGCAAGTGGTAGGCAATGCGCTTGACCAGCGGCGCGTACTGCTCGATGAGCTGGTACTGCTGCGAGTCACGCGAGGCCTTGCTGTACATACGATATCCGCTGGCGCTCATGATACGGGCCCTGCACTGGTTTGCTGAACCAACCGCTCGACGAAGAACTCCAGGTGGCCACGCGGATTGGCGGGCAGCGGCCAGGTGTCGACCTTCTGTGCAATGGCCTTGAAGGCCAGGGAGCACTTGGAGCGAGGAAAGGCTTCGTACACGGCGCGCTGCTTCTGCACGGCCTTGCGCACGGATTCGTCGTACGGCACGGCACCCACGTATTGCAGGGCGACGTCGAGGAAACGGTCGGTGACCTTGGTCAGCTTGGCGAACAGGTTGCGTCCTTCCTGCGGGCTCTGAGCCATGTTGGCCAGCACGCGGAACCTGTTCATGCCGTAGTCGCGGTTGAGCAGCTTGATCAAGGCGTAGGCGTCGGTGATCGAGGTCGGCTCGTCGCACACCACCAGCAACACTTCCTGGGCGGCGCGCACGAAGCTGACCACCGAATCGCCGATACCGGCGGCGGTATCGATGATCAGCACGTCGAGGTTGTCACCCACGTCGCTGAAGGCCTGGATCAAGCCTGCGTGCTGCGCCGGCGAGAGGTGCACCATGCTCTGGGTGCCCGAGGCTGCCGGCACGATGCGCACGCCGCCAGGGCCTTGCAACATCACGTCGCGCAGCTCGCAGCGGCCTTCGATGACGTCGGCCAGGGTGCGCTTGGGCGTAAGCCCCAGCAAAACGTCGACGTTGGCCAGACCCAGGTCGGCGTCCAGCAGCATGACCCTGCGGCCAAGCTCGGCCAACGCCAGAGACAAGTTCACTGACACATTAGTCTTGCCGACGCCACCCTTGCCGCCGGTCACCGCGATCACCTGTACGGGATGCATGCTGCCCATGTTCGTTCTTTACCTTGTCTAGACCGAGGCTACATCGATGGCTGCCAGTTCGCGCAAGCGAACATTCCCTGGCAGACACGCAACGCAGGAAGTTTGTGATTGCATAACGTTCCTCACCTCAGCCAACTCTTTTGTTAGGGCTGTGGTAGAGATCAGCGAACATATCGGCCATGGCCTCTTCGCTGGGCTCCTCCTGCATTTGCACGCTGACGGCACGACTTACCAGTTGGTGTCGGCGTGGCAAATGTAAATCGTCAGGAATGCGCGGCCCATCGGTGAGATAGGCAATCGGCAATTCGTGACTGATGGCCAGGCTCAGCACTTCGCCGAGACAAGCCGTTTCATCGAGTTTGGTCAAAATGCACCCTGCCAGTCCGCAGCGCTTGTAGCTGTGGTAGGCGGCAGTGAGCACCTGTTTCTGGCTGGTTGTGGCCAGGACCAGATAGTTGCGCGCATTGATGCCGCGCCCTGCCAGGCTTTCCAGTTGCATGCGCAAGGCCGGATCGCTGGCTTGCAGGCCAGCCGTGTCGATCAGCACGACGCGCTTGCGCAGCAGGGGTTCGAGGGCCTGCACCAGCGACTGGCCAGGATCGACCTGAGTCACGGAGACATTGAGGATACGCCCCAGGGTCTTGAGTTGCTCCTGAGCACCGATACGGAAGCTGTCCATGCTCACCAGCGCTACGCTCTGCGAGCCGTACTTCAACACGTACCGCGCTGCCAGCTTGGCCAGCGTGGTGGTCTTGCCCATGCCGGCAGGGCCGACCATGGCAATCACACCGCCTTCTTCGAGCGGCTCGACTTCCGGGGTTTTGATCATCCGCGCCAGGTGAGCCAGCAGCATGCGCCACGCCTGACGAGGTTCGCGAATCTCCCGGGTCAGCGCCAGCAGTTCATGGGCGATCGGGCCGGACAGGCCGATGCGTTGCAGGCGGCGCCACAGGTTGGCCTGGGCCGGTTGGCTGCCTTGCAGCTGCGTCCAGGCCAGGGAGCCGAGTTGCACTTCCAGCAGTTCGCGCAGGCCATTGAGTTCGGCACGCATCGAATCGAACAGACGCTGATCGACCGCAGGCGCGGCCACTGGTGCCGGTTGCGGGCGTGCAGGTTCTTCGTGGCGCGGCTCGGCCAACGGCTCGGCGGCGGTCAACGGCAGGCCGGCGAACAGTTGGCGATTGGTGGTCGCATCGGCGTCGCTGCGAGTGCTCAGCTCGGCCTGGGCGGAAACGATGCGCGACTGGGTCTTGCGCAGTTCGTCTTCCAGCTCGACGTTGGGCACGCGTGGCGCCAGAGCCGACAATTTGTAGTCCAGCGCAGCAGTCAGCTCGACACCGCCAGCAATCCGGCGGTTGCCAATGATAGCGGCATCGGCGCCCAGCTCATCGCGGACCAGCTTCATGGCCTGACGCATATCGGCGGCGAAAAAACGCTTAACTTGCATAACCCACTACCTCAGCCGTTGGGCCCTACTGTCGCAACGATAGTAACTTGTTTGTTATCAGGTATTTCCTGATACGCCAGCACATGCAGATTGGGAACCGCCAAACGCCCGAACCGCGAGAGCATCGCCCGAACCGGCCCGGCCACCAGCAGGATCACTGGCTGGCCTTGCATTTCCTGGCGCTGGGCAGCGTCGATCAACGAACGCTGCAACTTCTCGGCCATGCTCGGCTCCAGCAAAACGCCTTCTTCTTGGCCCATTCCTGCCTTCTGCAGACTATTGAGCAATATCTGTTCCAACCTTGGCTCCAGCGTGATAACTGGCAGCTCGGACTCAACGCCTACAATGCTTTGCACGATGGCGCGGGACAAACCGACACGTACGGCCTGGACCAGCGCGGCGGTATCTTGACTCTTGTGTGCGTTGTTGGCGATGGCCTCGGCAATGCTGCGAATGTCCCGCACCGGCACCTGTTCGGCCAGTAGCGCCTGCAGCACTTTGAGCAGCGAGGACAACGACAGGATACCGGGAACTAGCTCTTCCGCCAGCTTTGGTGAGCCTTTTGCCAGTACTTGCAGCAATTGCTGCACTTCTTCATGACCAATGAGCTCGTGGGCATGCTTTTGCAGAATCTGATTCAAGTGGGTGGCGACTACGGTACTGGCGTCCACCACGGTGTAACCCAGGGACTGCGCCTGGCTGCGCGTGTTGACGTCGATCCACACCGCCTCCAGGCCAAAAGCCGGATCCTTGGCGGTAATGCCGTTGAGCGTGCCGAATACCTGGCCGGGGTTGATCGCCAGTTCGCGGTCCGGGTAGATCTCGGCTTCGGCCAGAATCACGCCCATCAGCGTCAGACGATAGGCACTCGGGGCCAGATCGAGGTTGTCGCGAATGTGCACGGTCGGCATCAGAAAGCCCAGGTCCTGGGACAGCTTCTTGCGCACACCCTTGATCCGCGCCAGCAGCTGACCACCCTGGTTGCGATCCACCAGGGGAATCAAACGATAGCCCACTTCCAGGCCGATCATGTCGATGGGCGTGACGTCGTCCCAGCCCAGCTCCTTGGTTTCCTGGCTGCGGGCCGGCGACGGCAGCATTTCCTGCTGCCGCTGGACCTCGGCCAGGGCCTGGACCTGTACCTGATTCTGCTTCTTCCACAACAGGTAGGCCGCGCCGCCTGCCACGGCACCCAGGGTGATGAAGGCAATGTGCGGCATGCCGGGCACCATGCCCATGATCACCATCAGCGCACCGGAAACCGCCAGGGCCTTGGGCGAAGCGAACATCTGACGCTGGATCTGCTTGCCCATTTCCTCGGAGCCGGAGGCGCGGGTCACCATGATCGCCGCCGCAGTGGACAGCAGCAGCGAGGGCAACTGTGCCACCAGGCCGTCACCGATGGTCAGCAGCGCGTAGACCTTGCCCGCTTCGGCGAACGGCATGCCGTGCTGCAGCATGCCCACGAGCATCCCGCCGATGAGGTTGATGAACAGGATCAGCAAACCGGCTATGGCGTCGCCGCGCACGAACTTGCTGGCACCGTCCATGGAGCCGTAGAACTCGGCTTCCGCCGCCACTTCGCTGCGGCGCGCCTTGGCCTGGGCCTGGTCGATGAGGCCGGCGTTGAGGTCGGCATCGATAGCCATTTGTTTGCCGGGCATGGCGTCGAGGGTAAAGCGCGCGCTCACTTCGGAAATACGCCCTGCACCCTTGGTCACCACCACGAAGTTGATGATCATGAGGATGGCGAACACCACCATACCGACGATGTAGTTACCACCGATCACTACTTCACCGAACGCTTGCACGACCTTGCCCGCGGCGGCGTGGCCTTCCTGGCCGTGGAGCATGATCACACGGGTGGACGCCACGTTGAGCGCCAGGCGCAGCAAGGTAGCCACGAGCAGAATGGTCGGGAACACGGCGAAGTCCAACGGACGCATGGCGTATACGCACACCAGCAGCACGACGATGGACAGGGCGATGTTGAAGGTGAAGAACACGTCCAGGAGCAAAGCCGGGATCGGCAGCATCATCATGGCCAGCATCACCAGCAGCAACAACGGCACCCCGAGGTTGCCGCGGCCCAGGCCGACGATGTTGCTGCGAGCGGTGTTGATTAATTGCGAGCGATCCACCGACATTCCCCACTTCCCCAAGCAAACTTTTGACGCCTTCGGGCGCCTTGCAGGGGATATTGCAAGAAGGGGTCCAACTTTTGCGGGGTGGGGTTAAAGATTGGTCGATGGCTGCCGAGGGGTGGGTTTTTCCTGGGGTTATGGGGTGGATGGTCCCCTCACCCTAGCCCTCTCCCTGAGGGAGAGGGGGCTAAAAGCGGATCGCCGATAGCCGCAACACCACCGTACGGCTCCCTCTCCCTCAGGGAGAGGGCTGGGGTGAGGGGACCATTCACCACAAGTCTCAACCCTCAACCCTCAACCCTCAACTATCACGCTGCAAATCCGGCGGAATCGGCAAGTCCTTCAACGGATCAGGCCGTTTGCCCCGGCCCGCCTGATACTGGCGAATCTGGTACACATAGGCCAACACCTGGGCCACCGCCAGGTACAGACCGGCCGGGATCTGATGCTCCAGCTCCGTGGAATAGAAGATCGACCGTGCGAGGGCCGGCGATTCCAGGATCTGGATCTGATGCTGGTTGCCGATCTCGCGGATCTTCAGCGCCACGAAGTCCGAGCCCTTGGCCAGCAGCACTGGCGCACTGCCCTTCTCCGGGTCGTACTTGAGCGCCACGGCGTAGTGGGTCGGGTTGGTGATGATCACGTCGGCTTCAGGGATGGCCGTCATCATGCGGCGCTGGGACATCTCGCGCTGCAACTGACGAATGCGCCCCTTGACCTCCGGCCGACCCTCGGAATCCTTGTGCTCGTCCTTGACCTCCTGCTTGGTCATCATCAGCTTCTGCTTGCTGCTGTAAAGCTGGAACGGCACATCCACTGCCGCAATCAAGGCCAACCCGCAAGACATCCACAACGCGCTCCAGCCCACCAGTTGCACGCTGTGGATGATGGCCATCTCCATGGGCTCATGGGCGATGGCCAGCAGGTCGGCGCGATCCTTGGCCAGCACCACGATCGCCACGATAAGAATGATGGCGAACTTGGCCAAGGCCTTGAGCAGCTCGGTCAAGGCGTGCGCAGAGAACATGCGCTTGAGCCCCGCGGCGGGGTTCATGCGGCTGAACTTGGGCGCCATGGAGCCGGCGGCAAACAGCCAGCCACCGAGGGCGATGGGCCCCACCAAGGCGGCGACGAGCATGGTCACCAGAATCGGCTGGGTGGCCAGGATCGCCAATTTGCCCGACTGCAGCAGGAAGATGCCCATGTAGCGCTCGTCCAGCAACACCTCGCGGCTCAGGGTGAAGTTGCTGCGCATCAGTTGCAGCAGGGTTTCGGCCAGGTGCCCGCCGAAGGCGATCAAGGCGCCACAGCCGGCGACCATCACCGCCAGGGTGTTGAGCTCCTTGGAGCGCGCAATTTCACCTTTTTCCCTGGAGTCCTTCTTGCGTTTCTCCGTGGGGTCTTCCGACTTGTCGGCACCGCTTTCGCTTTCGGCCATGGCCTACTCCGCTCGCGCCAGTTCACGCAGCCATTGCAAGGCATCGGTGGCCAGCGGCTGATAGAGGTTGAGGATATCGCCCAGGGTCAGCCAGAGGATGAACATGCCCAGCACCAGGGTCAGGGGAAAGCCGATGGAGAAGATGTTCAGCTGCGGCGCGGCGCGGGTCATCACGCCGAAGGCGATGTTCACCACCAGCAAGGCGGCAATGGCCGGCAGTACCAACAGCACGCCGGCGGCGAGCACCCAGCCCATGCGCAGGGCAATGTCCCAGAAGTGCGCGGTCAGCAGGCCGGAACCGATGGGCAAGGTGGTGAAGCTTTCGGTGAGCACTTCGAGGATGACCAGATGCCCGTTCATGGCCAGGAACACCAGGGTCACCAGCATGGTGAAGAACTGCCCGATCACTGCCACCGACACGCCGTTGGTGGGGTCGACCATGGAAGCGAAACCCATGCCCATCTGGATAGCAAGGATCTGCCCGGCCACGGTGAAGGCCTGGAACAGGAACTGCAGCGA
Organism: Pseudomonas sp. UBA4194; assembly: GCF_002379585.1. GTDB lineage: Bacteria > Pseudomonadota > Gammaproteobacteria > Pseudomonadales > Pseudomonadaceae > Aquipseudomonas. Next base: position 130,205 of record NZ_DFUE01000084.1, on the reverse strand, counting down.
GAAGCCGAACAAGGCGCCGATGAGGATCTGCTCGGCCACCAGCAACAAGGCTTGCACGCTGATGGCATCGACCGTGGGCGCCGGCGGCAGGCCGGGCACGATGACCACGGTGATGGCCACCGCCAGGTACAAGCGCACGCGCTGAGGCAGCATCTTGGTGCCGAAGATCGGCATGGTCATCAGCATCGACGCGATGCGAAACAACGGCAGGATGAAACTGGCCACCCAGCCGCCGATCTGTGCATCGGTCAGTTGCAGCAGCGGCTGCATCAGCCGATGACCTGGGGAATGTTGGTGTACAGGGTGGTGATGTATTCCATGAAGGTCCGCACCATCCATGGACCGATCACGATCAGGGTGACCAGCATGATCAGCAGCCGCGGCAGGAAGCTGAGGGTCTGTTCGTTGATCTGGGTGGCGGCCTGGAACATGGCGATGACCAGGCCTACCAGCAAGCTGGGCAGCACCAGGATGGCGACCATCACCGTGGTCAGCCACAGCGCTTCGCGGAACAGGTCGACGGCGACTTCTGGGGTCATGGAAGTGTGCTCCGGTGTTCGGCCAGGGTGACATGTTCGCGGCTGCACGCCGCTCCTGCAAAGGCTGTGGGGCGGCGACGAGCCACCCTGTGGCAGCGGGCTCTGCCCGCAATCGGGCTCGCATCTTCAGCACAGGGCCTGACGCTAAACACCGCCGAAACTCCCTGCCAGGGTGCCGATGATCAACGCCCAGCCATCCACCAGCACGAACAGCATGATCTTGAACGGCAGGGAAATGATCAGCGGCGAGAGCATCATCATACCCATGGCCATCAACACACTGGCCACCACCAGGTCGATGATCAGGAACGGGATGAAGATCATGAAACCGATCTGGAAGGCGGTTTTCAGCTCCGAGGTGACGAACGCCGGCACCAGGATGGTCAGCGGGGCCTGATCGGCGCTGGGGATGTCGGTGCGCTTGGACAGGCGCATGAACAGCTCCAGGTCACTCTGCCGGGTCTGCGCCAGCATGAAGTCCTTGATCGGCCCCTCGGCCCGGCTGACCGCATCCTGGGCGCTGAGGGATTCGTTCAGATAGGGCTGCAAGGCCTGCTGGTTCACCTTGTCGAACACCGGCGCCATGATGAACATGGTCAGGAACAGCGCCATGCCGGTCAGCAACTGGTTCGACGGTGTCTGCTGCAAGCCCAGGGCCTGACGCAGGATCGAGAAGACGATGATGATGCGCGTGAAGCTGGTCATCAGCATGACGAACGCCGGAATGAAGCTCAGCGCCGTCATGATCAGCAGGATCTGCAGATTGACCGAGTATTCCTGCTGGCCATTGGCGCCGCTGGTCATGGTCAATGCCGGAATCTGCAACGGATCGGCGGCCCAGGCCAGCGGGGCTGCGGCCACCAGCAACAGCGTCAGGACAATGCGCAACGCGCCCATCACTTCTTATCCTTCTGATCCTTGCCCAGCAGTTCCATCAGGCGCTGAGCGAATTCGGGCGTGGTCTGTTCCGGCTTGCTCGGAGCGTTCACCGGCTTGTTCATCACGTGCAGCGGGGTGATGCGGCCCGGACTGATGCCAATCAGTATCTGCTCCTCGCCTACCTGCACCAGCACCAGTCGATCCCGCGGGCCAAGCGCCTTGGCGCCGACCACGTCGATGACCTGGCCGCCGCGCGGTGCGGCCTGCTGCACACGGCGCATGAGCCAGGCCAGCACGAAGATCAGCCCCACCACCGCCAGCAGGCCGAGCACCATCTGCGTCAACTGCCCGGCCAGGCCGCTGCCCCCAGTGGCCGCCGTAGTGGCGACAGCGGGTGCCGCCTCGGGGGCGGCAACGGCTACCAAAGGCAACATCAGCAGCGCCATCAGAAGCCGGCTCATCAGCGCAGCTTCTTGATGCGTTCGCTGGGGCTGATCACGTCGGTCAGGCGGATGCCGAACTTCTCGTTGACCACCACCACCTCGCCATGGGCAATCAGGGTGCCGTTGACCAGCACGTCAAGTGCCTCGCCGGCCAGGCGATCCAGCTCGATCACCGAGCCCTGGTTGAGCTGCAGCAGGTTGCGGATGCTGATGTCGGTAGCGCCGACTTCCATGGAGATGGTCACCGGGATATCCAGGATCACGTCCAGGTTGGGACCGTCCAGGGTCACCGGGCCGTTGCCCGGTTTTGGCGAGCTGCCGAACTCTTCCATCGGCAGCCGCGTGGAGCTCGGCGACTGCTTGCTGTCGGCCGCCAAAAGGGCGTCGATATCGTCCTGCCCGGCATCACCGGATTCGCCCAGTGCTGCCGCCCACTCGTCGGCCAGGGCCTGGTCTTCGGCAGAAATTGTTTCGCGTTCGTCAGCCATCAGTTGTCCTCGACGGGCATCTCTATCATCAGGTAAAGCCGATCAGCGTCGCTCGATCGGCTCGATCACTTGCAAAGCCAGGTTGCCTTTGTGCGAACCCAGCTTGGCCTTGAAGGACGGCACGCCATTGGCGCGCAGTATCAGTTCGTCCGGCAGCTCGATGGGAATCACATCGCCGGGCTGCATGTGGAGAATATCCCGCAGCTTGAGCTGGCGACGGGCCACCGTTGCCCCCAGCGGCACGCTCACATCCAGCACATCCTCACGCAATGCCTTGCTCCAGCGCTCGTCCTGGTCGTCCAGGTCGGACTGGAAACCGGCATCGAGCATCTCGCGCACAGGTTCGATCATCGAGTAGGGCATGGTCACGTGCAGATCCCCGCCGCCACCATCGAGTTCGATGTGGAAGGTCGACACCACCACGGCCTCGCTGGGCCCGACGATGTTGGCCATGGCCGGGTTGACCTCCGAGTTGATGTACTCGAAGTTCATCTCCATGATCGCCTGCCAGGCCTCCTTCATGTCGATGAAGGCCTGGTCGAGTACCATGCGCACCACGCGCAACTCGGTGGGGGTGAATTCGCGGCCCTCGATCTTGGCGTGGCGGCCGTCGCCGCCAAAGAAGTTGTCCACCAGCTTGAACACCAGCTTGGCGTCGAGAATGAACAGGCCAGTGCCGCGCAGCGGCTTGATCTTCACCAGGTTGAGGCTGGTGGGCACGTACAGCGAATGTACGTACTCGCCGAATTTCATCACCTGTACACCGCCCACCGCCACGTCCGCCGAACGGCGCAGCAGGTTGAACATGCTGATGCGGGTGTAGCGGGCAAAGCGTTCGTTGATCATTTCCAGGGTCGGCATGCGCCCCCGCACGATGCGGTCCTGGCTGGTCAGGTCGTAACTTTTGACACTGCCGGGCTCGCCGGCGCTGTCGGTTTGTACCAGGCCGTCATCGACGCCGTGCAGCAGCGCGTCGATCTCGTCCTGGGACAGCAGGTCCTGCACGGCCATGTCGTGTTCCTACTGCAATACGAAGTTAGTGAAGAGCACCTGGTCGATGACCGGCTTGCCCACTTCTTTCTGCGCCACTTCCTGCACGCTGGCCGTTGCCTTCTGGCGCAGCATCTCCTGGCCGATCGGCGTGGCCAGGGTGTCAAAGGTCTGCCCGGAGAACAACATCACCAGGTTATTGCGGATCACCGGCATATGCACCTTCAGCGCTTCCATGTCGGCCTTGTCCCGCGCCTGCAGAACGATACTGACCTGCATGTAGCGATCACGGGTGTTCTGTTTGAAGTTGACCACAAAAGCCGGGGCAAGTGGCTCATAGATTGCCGGCGCCTTCACATTGCCGGCGGCGGCAGGGGTTTCTTCAGCAGGCTTGCTCGCCGACTTGTTCATGAAGTACCAGGTTGCGCCCACGGACAAGCCGATGGCCAACAGCAAGCCGACGACGATCAGGATGATCATCTTCAATTTGCCTTTGCCTGCTGTGGTTGCGGGGTCTTTTACTTCTTCAGTCTTCGCCATGCCAATAATCCGTCACCATAGGAGGGTATACCTGTCTCTGGTGAGGATTGAGCAAGGGTTGTGCCAGAAGTGTGTCGCGGGAGGCTGCGTTGCAGTCTTGGGTCAGGCGTAGTAATCCACCGCGCTGCTGCCCAGCACCACACTCGGTGCCACCGGCTGTACCGCAGCGGCGGCTACCGGATCGGCGTCATCGCTACTCGAATCTCCCCGTCGCCCACTGCTGGCCGTCTGCCGCGCTTGCTGGGCCTGCTGCTCGGCCTGCTGACGCGACTGGTCGGACACGTTGACATCGAGCTGCCCCATGCCCTGCTGGGTGAACATCTCCTTGAGCCTGCTCTGTTGGCTTTCCAGGGCTTCACGGACGCCGATATGGGCGCTGCTGAAGGTCACCTGGGTCTGCTGGTCCGGGGTCATGTCCACGCGGATGTCCAGACGACCCAACTCGGCCGGGTTCAACTGGATGTCGGCCGACTTCAGGTTCTGGCTGGACAGGTACATGACCCGATTGACCAAGCCCTCGGTCCAGCCCGACTGCTGCATGGACAACGGCTGGTTCAGCGGCGTAGCCACCGGCACTGCGTTGGCGGTCTTGGCTGTGGCAGCCTGGGTCAGATGTTGCAGGCGGTTGGCGAAGTCATCGACGCGCGTATCGCTGGACGCACCCTTGAGGTCCTGAAGACCGTCATCTATCAACCCGGCAAACGCCTGATCACCGCCCTCCCCCGAAGTCCCGGCCTTGTCCTTCTCCAGCGTCGCCGCCAAGCCGTTGACCAGGTTGGCGTCGGTGCCCATGTCGGTTGCCGCCTGAGCCTGGCCGTCAGGCGTTTTGCTGGCGTGTGCCGACGTCGTACCGTTGGCCTTGGCGCTGTGCTCCAGGGCCAGGCGCACGGCCGGCAGATCAGCGAGTACATCCTTGCTGGGATCGAAGTCGCCGGTCGGCGCTTCTTCGGTCGCAGGAGCAGGCGCAGGCGTTGCAACCATCGCGGCGAGCGGGGGCTCGACCAGTGGCTGCCCCGCCAACGGGTCGACGCCGGCAGTAATCGCAGGATCGGCAACAGGCGTAACGGCCAACGTATCGTCGCCCTGCCCATTCGCTTCGGCCACGCTGGTATCGTCGTCGCTGTCGGTGCTGTCAGCCTTGGCCGCCTTGTCGGCTTTATCGGCCTTGTCGACTGGCAATTTCTTGCCGCTATCGGCAACGGCCGACTTGGCAGGTGCCTCTTTCTTGTCGCCGGCCACTACCTTGTCGTTCGCAACCGGGACCTTGTCCTTGCTCGACTTGATTACCGTATCGGCTTTGACCGGCACGTCGGCACCCTGCCTGGCGTACACGTTGGCAAAGCTGGAAGACGTGTCATTGCTGGGCTGCGGCGCCTTGGTCAAGGCGCTGGCAGTGGCAGACTGCGCCTTGGCGGCAGTGCCCAGTTGCAATAAGGGATTTGTAGCGACAGCCATGAAAGTGCTCCCCGACGCGGTGGCGTAAACGCTGATGTCAGGGAGAAAGCAAGGAACGGGCCAGCTTCAGCCGGTGAAGCGTTGGCGCTCGTCGCTGTAGAGTTTGTACACGGTGGCGAACTCGCGATCGATGCGGCTGATCAGGTCTTCGACACCGGCGAGCGCGGACTGGCGAGCGCGCTCTTCAAGCTCGCGGCACAGTTCTGCCAGCTGCACTGCGCCCATGTTGCTGCTGCTGCCTTTGAAACTGTGGGCCGCATGACCCAACGCCAGCGGGTCGCGGGCTTCGTGCAGTTCGCTGAGGCGCGCCTGTGAGTCGCTGAGAAAGGTATCCAGCAGCAGGGGGTATTCGTCCTCCATGACCTCTTGCAAGGCATCGAGTACGTTGGGGTCCACGTGAGGTTTGTCCAGTTGTTCGGTAGCCACTTGTTCACTCCTTGATCAAGCCAATTATGCTTGAGCCTCCCAGGTAAATTCCACCTGGGCACGACGACCGTCGTCGGACCAGCTGGCGCAATGGCTCAGTTGCTGAATCAGGCTGAGGCCGCGGCCGGCCAGACCCCGCTCTGCCGGTGGCCGGTCCAGCACGCGTCTGGCATCGAAACCCTTGCCGCTGTCTTCGACACTGATCGTCAGCCGGCCACCACCGCCCTCCGGGGTTACCTGCAAGTGTAGCCGCACATAACCATCCGCCAAGGCCAGCAGTCGACTGTTGCGTTGCTCATAGTAGCTGGCGAAGCCCAAGGCGTCGCGCTTGAGTGCCGAATCCAGGCCCAGTACCCCATGTTCCAGGGCATTGGAGTAGAGCTCGGCCAGCACGCTGTACAGCTGACCGCTCTGTGCGCGCAGGCCGTGGATCTCCTGAAGCAGTTGCAGCAGATAGGGCAGCGGATTGAAGCGTTTGAGGGTGTCGGCGCGAAATTCGAAGCTGGCCGACCAGTCCAGCGGACTGGATTGACCGCTGTCGGAGTAGATCAGGTGGGCCGGCCCAAGCAGTTCAGGCTCGACCATGGCCAATTGCACCATGCTGACGTCGTCGCGCGACTCGCCGCGAAAATCCTGCAGGGCCTGGAGCATTTCCTCGAACAGGCTGGCGGCGTCGCGGTTGCGCTCGAACACGCCTTCCAGGCGTTCCACGCCAAAGAACTGCTCCTCGGCGTTGCTGGTTTCGATCACCCCGTCGGACAACAGCAGCACTCGATCGCCCAGCGCCATCGGCCAGACTTCCGTGTCGTCGCGAAACTGCGCGGCCGGCAATACCCCCAGCGGCAGGTGCCGGGACACCAGCGCCACGCGCTCGCCGCTGCCCTGACGATTGACGTAACCGTCCGGCATGCCGCCGTTCCACACCTCCACGGTACGGCGCTGAAAGCTCAGGCACAGCATGGTCGCGCAGCAGAACATGTCCACCGGCAGGATGCGTTTGAGCTTGGCGTTCATCTCACGGAGGATTTCCGTCAGGCCGTAGCCCTTGGCGGTCATGCCGTAGAACACTTCGGCCAGGGGCATGGCCCCCACTGCCGCAGGCAAGCCGTGCCCGGTAAAATCCCCCAGCAGCACGTGCATGTCGCCGGACGGCGTGTAGGCCGCCAGCAACAGGTCGCCATTGAACAGCGCGTAGGGCGATTGCAGGTAGCGAATGTTCGCCGCGTCGAGGCAGCCGGAGTGGGCAATCTGGTCGAACACGGCCTTGGCCACCCGCTGCTCGTTGAGCAGGTAGCCATGGTGTCGGGCGATCTGGTCGCGCTGCTCCAGCACAGTGGCCTGCAGGCGACGCAGGCGATCCATGGCCTTGATCTTGGCGGCCAGAATCACCTGGTTGTAGGGCTTGGCGAGGAAATCGTCACCCCCCGCATCCAGGCAGCGCACCAGCGCCTGCTCCTCGGTCAGGGAGGTGAGAAAGATCACCGGGACCAATGCCTCGCCCGCCAGTTGCTTGATCTGGCGGGCGGCCTCGAAACCGTCCATCACCGGCATCATGGCGTCGAGCAGCACCAGTTGCGGGCGCTGCTGACGAAAGACTTCGACAGCTTCCTGGCCATTGCCGGCGGTCAGCACCGAATGCCCCTGACGACGCACGATGCTGGAGAGCAGCATGCGATCGGTCATGTTGTCGTCGGCGATCAATACCGTCAGCGGTTCGTCCACCGGTTGATTCATTCGATGGTGAACAGTTTGTCGAAGTTGGAGATCGCCAGGATCTTGCGCACGTCGGGGTTGGCGTTTTTCAGCGTGATACGGGCGTTGTCGCCACCGGCATGATCACGCAGCAGCAAGAGCATGCCCAGCGCGGAGCTGTCCATGTAGGTCGCGTCCTTGAGGTTGATCACGTAGGCGCTCGACTTCGGCTCGGCGACGCCCTCGTACGCGTTGCGAAAATCCTGATGCGAAGCGAAATCGAAACGGCCGGAGATATCTACGGTGAGGGTTTTGTGTTCAGCGGAAAACGCTTTGGTTACAGCCATGTAGAAAGGCTCCATGAATGAGGCAGTGCACGCAAGGTTTAGCATTGCCGCGCGGAGGGGGCAACAGGTTGCTGACAAAAATCTGACGAGGGTGGGGTTTGGGGGTGGCAGTGCGGGCCTCTTCGCGGCTTTACGCCGCTCCTACAGGCTACAGATCATGCCGCGGCAAGCGTTGCGACAACTCGTCGAGCAGGCGCTGTTCGCGCTTATCTTCCAACTGCCGGGCTTCAAGCATGTAGCGCTGCACCAGCTTGCGCAGGCCCTCCACCCGCGCATAGGCCTGCTGCCATACGCCACGGGCATTGTTTAGGTTGTTCTGGTGCCAGGTGAGGCTCTGACGCTGCTGCCCCACCGCGGTCTCCAATTGATTGAGAAACCGCTGGTAGTTCATCAGCCATTGCCCGGAAACGCCGCGGCTGCCGTTGTTGATCCACTGCTGCTGGTAGTCGTTGCGAAAGCGTTCCAGTTCCGCCAGCTTGGCTTCGGCCAGGTTCACCTGCCCCTGAAAATGCCCCAGGCGCTGGGCAGCCTTGCGCTCTGTGCTTTCGGCCATTTCCACTACGGGCGCCAGGCGCGCCGCTCGACTCATGGCCATGGGCGGTTACCCCGGCGCCACAGGCGTGAACACCGCCGCCAGGCGCTCGGCACTGGCCTGCAGGCTTTCGTTGTCGTTCAGGCCCTGGCGCAGGTAACGCACCAGTTGCGGCTGCAAGGCGATGGCCAGGTCGGTTTCCCGGTCGCCACCGGCCACGTAGGCGCCCACGCTGATCAGGTCGCGACTCTGTTGATAGCGCGACCACAACTGCTTGAATTGCTGGGCCTGGCCCAAATGCTGCGGGCTGACCACGCTGGGCATGACCCGGCTGATGGACGCCTCGATGTCGATGGCCGGGTAATGCCCCTCCTCCGCCAATCGCCGCGACAGCACGATATGGCCGTCGAGGACGCCTCGCGCGGAGTCGGCAATCGGGTCCTGCTGGTCATCACCTTCGGACAGCACCGTGTAGAACGCAGTGATGGAGCCGCCACCGGCCTCGGCGTTACCGGCCCGTTCCACCAGCTTGGGCAGCTTGGCGAACACCGAAGGCGGATAGCCCTTGGTCGCCGGCGGTTCACCGATGGCCAGGGCGATTTCCCGCTGGGCCTGGGCGAATCGGGTCAGGGAGTCCATCAGCAACAGGACATTCTTGCCCTTGTCGCGAAAGTATTCGGCAATGCGGGTGCAGTACATGGCCGCGCGCAGGCGCATCAATGGCGCCTCGTCGGCTGGGGATGCCACCACCACCGAACGACGCAGGCCTTCTTCACCCAGGGTGTGCTCGATGAACTCTTTCACCTCGCGGCCCCGTTCGCCGATCAGGCCCACCACAATGATGTCGGCCTCGGTAAAGCGGGTCATCATGCCCAGCAGCACACTCTTGCCCACCCCGGTACCGGCGAACAGGCCCAGGCGCTGGCCACGGCCAACCGTGAGCAGACCGTTGATGCTGCGAATGCCCACGTCCAGCGGCTGGCTGATGGGGTCGCGCTTGAGCGGGTTGATGGTGGGACCGTCCATGGGCACCCAGTCCTCGGCCTTCATGCCGCCCTTGCCATCCAGGGCACGGCCGGCGCCGTCGAGAATGCGGCCCAGCATGCTCATGCCCATGGGCAAGCGACCGGTGTCGGCCAGGGGCACCACCCGGGCGCCCGGGGCAATACCGCTGACGCTGCCCACCGGCATGAGGTAGATCTTGCTGCCGGAGAAGCCCATCACCTCGGCTTCCACCTGCACGGGCTGATCGCTGTCGTCATTGATCACCACGCAGCGGCTGCCCATGGCGGCGCGCAAGCCTTCGGCTTCCAGGGTCAGGCCGACCATGCGCAGCAGGCGTCCCTCGACGATCGGCTGGCGCGGCAGGTCGATCGCCGGCACATAAGTACCCAGGCGCTTGACGAAGCTGGTGCGCTCAAGCTTCATCGGGCTGGCTCAGGTCGACCTTGACGTCCGCCTCGGCCGGGTGCAGGCCCTGCTCGTGCAGTTGGTCGAACAGTTGCGCGATGGCCTGGGTGATACGGGTTTCCATGCTGGCATCGATGCGGCTGTGTTCGGTCTCGATGCGGCAGCCACCCGGCTGCAAGGCATCGTCTTCCTGAATACGCCAGTTTTCTTCATGCTTCTCGCGTAGGGATTTGATCTGCTCGAAATCCTGCGGATTGATGAAGATACGAATGTTGTTGGCCCCCATGGGCAGCAGCTTCAGGGCTTCGCGCAGGACTTTCTCGATCTGGCTCGAATCGGTGACCAGTTCGCGGCGGATGACCTGCCGGGCAATATGACCAACCAGCTCCACCAGGGATTTCTCGATCTGGTTATCCTGCTCGGCAATCGGCACCAGCAGATGGCCCATCAGCCGGTCCAGCTGCGCGACCTGCGCGGCCAACGCCGTCTCGGCCTCCTGACGGACCTTGAGCTGGGTGCTGTGGAAGCCTTCCTTCTCGCCGGTAGCGAAGCCTTCGTTGTAGGCTTCCTGGCGGATCGCTTCGAGTTCTTCCAGGGTCAGCGGCTGGACTTCGTCCAGCGGCACCTCCTCGACTTCCTCGACGGGCTCGGGCTCGGGTTCCGGCTCCGGCACGTAGGGGTCGAAGCTGGGCAACGCCCAGCGGTCGGCGCTACGTGCGTCGTTGCCACGGATCAGTTCGCTGGCGGGCTCTTGTGAGGGGCGGGACATTGAAGGGGGTTCCTGTGAGCCTGGGGAGTGTGGTGTGGGTGCCCGCGCAGGGGCAGTCGACACCACTATAGACCGCAAAAACGGGCGATTAGATCATCTCCTCGCCACCCTTGCCACCCAGCACGATCTCTCCGGCCTCGGCCATGCGCCGAGCGATGGTGAGGATTTCCTTCTGCGCCGTTTCCACGTCGCTGACCCGCACCGGGCCTTTGGCCTCGAGGTCGTCGCGCAGCAGTTCGGCGGCACGCTTGGACATGTTCTTGAAGATCTTCTCGCGCACGCCCTCATCGGCACCCTTGAGCGCCACCACCAGCACGTCCGAAGACACCTCGCGCAGCAGCGCCTGAATGCCACGGTCGTCGACATCCTTGAGGTTGTTGAACACGAACATCAAGTCTTCGATCTGACCGGACAGGTCTTCGTCCACTTCGCGGATCGAATCCATCAGCTGACCCTCGGCCGAGCTGTCGAGGAAGTTCATGATGTCGGCGGCGCGCTTGACACCGCCCAAGGTGGTTCGGGCCGTGGTGGAGTTGCCGGCGAACTGTTTCTCCAGGATGGTGTTCAGCTCTTTCAACGCCGCCGGCTGCACGGTGTTGAGCGAGGACACGCGCAGGATGATATCGAGCCGTGCCTTGTGCTCGAAATGCCCAAGCACCTCGCCGGCCTGGTCCGGGTCCAGGTAAGCCACTACGATGGACTGGATCTGCGGGTGTTCGTAGCGGATGACGTCCGCCACGGCGCGCGGCTCCATCCACTTGAGACTGTCCAGGCCGCTGGTGTTGCCGCCCATCAGAATTCGGTCGATCAAGCCATTGGCCTTGTCTTCGCCCAGCGCCGAGGTCAGCATCTTGCGAATATAGGTATCGGAACCCACGCCCAGGCTGGTCTGGTCACCCACCACGGCGACGAACTCGCTCATCACCTGTTCGACCTGCTCGCGGTGCACGTTGCGCATCTGCGCCATGGCCACACCCACACGCTGGACTTCTTTGGGGCCCATGTGCCGCAGCACCTGGGCGGCGTCGGTTTCGCCCAGGGACAGCAGCAGAATCGCGGCCTTGTCGACCTTGGACAGCTTCGGCGCCATTGCTTGTGAACTACTCATCGGCGTTGATCCACTCTTTCACGACCTGCGCGACACGGCCCGGGTCTTCGGCCACCAAACTCTTGATTGCATTCAACTGGGCGTCATAGCCCTCGGTAGGGCTGGGCAGCAGGATGCTCTGCGGCCCACCCAGGCTGACACGATCATTGGCCAGCTCGCCATCCATGCCCAGCGCGGCCATACCGCCCATGCCCGCAGCACCTCCCAACTCGGCGTCCGACAGGCCCTTGTGCTTGCCGCCACCGGTGATGTTGTTCAGCACCGGACGCAGGACGCCGAACACCAGCACCAGGATGAACAGCACACCCAGCACCTGCTTCATGATGTCCCAGAACCAAGGTTCCTTGTAGAACGCCGGCTCCGCGATCACTTCAGCCGAATCCGGGGCGAACGGCACGTTGATCACCGTCACGCTGTCGCCACGGCTGGCATCGAAGCCCACCGCATCCTGTACCAGACGGGTGAAACGCGCCAATTCGTCAGCGCCCCACGGCGTATGGGTCACGGTGCCGTCGGCTGGGTTGAGCTTGGCCTGATCGTCTACCACCACCGCCACCGACAGACGGGTCAGGCGACCCTGCTGTTGCTTGGTGTGGCTGATGGAACGGTCCAGCTCGAAATTCTTGGTCGACTGTTGACGCTTGTCGGCCGGGTACGGTGCAAGCATCGGCTGGCCTGTGGCCGGGTCCATGATCTGCTGGCCGTTGGCATCGAGCAGCGGTTGCCCAGGGGCAATCGCACCGGCCGCACCCGCCGCGCCAGCTGCAGCATTCTGCGGGGCGGTAGCGGGCGCCGGCGGCTGATTGCTCAGCGCTCCCGGAACACCCGAGGGGCCCGAGCTGCTGGAGCGTTGCTCAGTGGTCGACTGCTCGCTGCGCAGCGCCGGTTGGTCGGGGTTGAACTGCTCGGAGGTGGATTCCACCGCGCTGAAGTCCAGGTCCGCCGAGACTTCGGCTTTGAAGCGATCGTTGCCCACCACCGGCTGCAGAATGTTGTGTACACGCTGGGTCAGCATGCTTTCCATGCGGCGGCTGTAGTCGTACTGCTTGCCGGCCATGGTCAGTTCGTTGTTTTCCAACTGGGCGGACAGCAGGTTGCCCTTCTGGTCCACCACCGACACGCCCGACTTGTTCAGTTCCGGCACGCTGGTAGCCACCAGGTTGACGATGGCCGCCACCTGGCCGGCGTCCAGGTTACGCCCTGGGTACATCTCCACCAGCACCGACGCGGTCGGCTTGCGTTCGTCACGCACGAAGACCGAGCTCTTCGGAATGGCCAGGTGAACCCGAGCGGCCTTGATGTTGTTCAGGCTGGAGATGGTGCGGGCCAGCTCGCCTTCGAGGCTGCGGCGGTAGCGTGCGGTCTCCATGAACTGACTGGTGCCCAGGCCCTGGTCCTTGTCCAGCGACTCGTAGCCGACGTTACCGTCGGAGGGCGCCACGCCGGCCGAGGCCAGGGAAATACGCGCACGGGACAGGTCTTCGGCCTTGACCAGCAACGCGCCCGAGTTGGGCTCCACGGTGTAGGGAATATTGGCGGTGGTCAGGGTGTCGATCACCTGCTTGGTGTCCATGCCGGCCAGGCTGCCGTACAGCGGCCGGTAGTCCGGTTGTTGCGACCACAGCACCACGGCAAAACCGATGGCGACACTGGCCGCCAGGCCGACCAGAAGGCCGACCTGACGCAGCATGGTCATCTGCGACAGGTTTTGCAGGACAGACAGGCCCATCAATGGCGACTTGCCCCCAGGGGCAGCGCCATTCTTGGCCGGTACGTTATCGGTAGCTGCTTCAGCCATGACTCAATTCGCCCTCAAACCGGCATTTGCATGATGTCTTGGTAAGCCTGAACCAGTTTGTTGCGCACCTGGGTCAAGGCCTGGAACGACACGCTGGCTTTCTGCGACGCGATCATCACGTCGGTCAGGTCCACGCCACTCTTGCCGATCTCGAATGCGGTGGCCAACTGGCTCGAAGCCGACTGCACGTCAGCCACTTTGTTGATGGCACCGCCGAGCATGTCGGCGAAGCTGCTGGAACCGACTTCCGGGGCGGCCGCCACCTTCGGCTGGGCCATGGCGTCCGCCTGCATGGCGCGCATGTCCAGCATCAAGCGGTTGAATTCGATACCTTGGCTCATTGGTGTCCCCTGTACGACGCCGTATGTTTTTTGACACTGCTGCATTCACTGCAGAGGTATTTGCAAGGAGGGTGCCAGTTGTGTGGGGGAGTTCACAAATCGGGGTCGGGGGCGGGCAGGGGCAAGCCCGGCGTGGCTATCGCGGGTAGCACTCGCTCGCACAGGAGGATAGGCAATCCCCAGCCGCTGCCAGGTGGGAACGGGTTCTACCCGCGATGGCGGCACCAGGGCCTACGAGGCAAACAGACTGGCCTCCACATCCATCCCCGCGTCACGCATCTGCGCCAGCTTGTAGCGCAATGTACGCGGGCTGATACCCAGACGCTCGGCCGCCTCCTTGCGCCGGCCGCGCTCGGTGCGAAGCGTGTCGATGATCATCTCGAATTCGCGCCGGCGCAGGTCGTCTTCCAGCGCGCCGCTCGGCAAGCCCTCAGGCGCCTGAGCCTCCAGCGGCGTGACGGGCGCCCGGGCCTGCACCACCAGGCTCAGCGGCGGCAACGGCGCACCGAGCGGTCCCACCAGACAGAAATCCGCAGCCTGGATCAGGCCACCCTGTTGCAGAATCAGGGCGCGCTGAATGGCGTTGTCCAACTCCCGCACATTGCCCGGCCAGGCATAGCCCACCAGACACTCGCGAGCCTGGGGCGACAGCCGCACCGGTGCGTGCTTCATTTTATTGACGTGTTTGGCCAGCAATCGCTCGGCCAGCGGCAGAATATCGGCGCGCCGCTCGCGCAGCGGCTTCCAGGCCAGGGGAAAGACCGACAGCCGATAGTACAAGTCCTCACGGAACCGCCCCGCCGCCACTTCACCGGCCAGGTCACGGTTGGTGGTGGCGACCACCCGAATATCCAGCGCGATCGGCTTGCGTCCCCCTACCCGCTCTACCTCGCGTTCCTGCAGCACCCGCAGCAGCTTGGCCTGCAAGCCCAGTGGCATTTCGGAAATCTCGTCGAGCAACAAGGTGCCGCCATCGGCCTGTTCGAACTTGCCCGCCTGAGCAGCGATGGCGCCGGTGAAAGACCCCTTCTCATGGCCGAACAGCGTAGCCTCCAGCATATTGTCCGGAATGGCCGCGCAATTGATCGCCACGAATGGCTGTTGCGCTCGCCGCGACTGGTCGTGGATGAAGCGCGCCAACACCTCTTTACCCGTACCGGACTCGCCCGAAATCAACACCGTGGAGTCGCTGCGCGCGACCCGCGTGGCCAGGTCCAGGAGCGCCACGCTGGCTGGTTCCAGCGCCACCGGGCCTTTGTCATCGACCGCCGCACCCATGCCCCGGCCGTGCCGGGTCACCAGGTCGAGCAAGGCCCGCGGCTCGAACGGTTTGACCAGATAATCCGCTGCGCCTTGGCGCATGGCTTCCACCGCGCGGTCCACTGCCGCGTGAGCGGTCATCAGCAGCACCGGCAGCTGCGGCTGGCGCGCGCGCAGCAGCTCGAGCAATTGATGGCCATCGATGCCGGGCATGTTCACATCACTGACCACCATGCCGAACGGCTCGCGCGCCACTGCCAACAAGGCATCTTCGGCGCAGGCGACGGCGGTGAATTCAAAACCACCCAGCTCCAGGGTATCGCCCAGGGCTTCGCGCAAGGCGCGATCATCCTCGACCAACAGCACCTTGACGCTCATCAGGCTATCCCTCGCAGGTTCAGCAACGGCAGCGTGACCGTGGCGCAAGTGCCGCGGCCCTGGGTCGAGCGCCAGTGCAACTCACCCTGGTGGGCGCGGGCCACCGCCTTGACGACCGCGACGCCTAGGCCGGTGCCGTTGGTTTTGGTGGTGAAGAACGGCTCACCCAGACGCGCCAGTACGGCGGGCGCCATACCCGGCCCGTCGTCGCTGACGCACAGGCGCAAGGTCTGCCCCCGGCCATACAGATGGACTTTGAGCCGTGCCGGGCCAGCGCTGGCCTGCACAGCGTTTTCGATCAGGTTCATCAGCGCCCCTACCAAGGTGTCGCGGTTGCACAGCAACTCACCCTCGTGGGCGTCGCATTGCCAGCGCACGTGATGCCCCTGCAATTTGGTCTGGGCGGCACTCTGCCAGGCACGCATCAATTCGGTCGGCGCCAGGCGCTCGGTCAACGGCAATTCGCCGCGGGCAAACACCAGCATGTCACGCACCTGATGCTCCAGTTCATGCAGCCGATCCTTCAACCGTCCGGCAAAGCGCTGCTGGGTTTCCACCGGCAAGGCCTGCTCGGTCAGATGGCTGGCGTAGAGCAGCGCTGCCGAGAGCGGCGTGCGGATCTGGTGGGCCAGTGAGGCGACCATGCGCCCCAGGGACGACAGGCGTTCGTTGCGCGCTACCTCGCTCTGCAGCCGCCGGGTTTCGGTGAGGTCGGTCAGCAGCACCAACTGGCCGGGCTCGGCATCCAGAGACCGTGTCGAGATCGACACGCGACGTCCGTCTTTCAGGGAAATCTCATGGCCGTCGTCGCGGCGCGGCGCAAAGCAACGCGCGATGACCTCGCGCCACAACTCACCCTCCAGCGGCTGCCCGAGCAGATCGGCCGCCGCCGGGTTGGCCTCGCGCACACGGCCCTGGGCGTCGATGACGATCACGCCGCCAGGCAGCAGATCCAACAGGTTCTGCAGGCGGTTGGCCAAGCGTTCCTTCTCGGCCAGTTCCGCCATGCGTTGTGCGCTGACCACCGCCAACTCGCCCTTGAGCTCCGCCACCCGCGCTTCGAGCATGCTGTAGGAGTCGGTGAGCTGGGTCGACATCTGGCTGAACAAGGCAAACGCATGCTCGAGGCCCTGGCGGCTTTCCTGCTCGACGCTCGATGACGCCAACTCCACCGGAAGCTGAGGGACGTGGGGCTGGGTAGCGGCCTGGGGCATGGGGATCTCTCGCTGGGCTCACCGTCAAAAACGGTATCGTTGGAGAGACAAAAGCAATAGGCGTGCCGGATGAAAGCGCGATGGCTGTCAGGACGCGTGGAGAAAGGTATCGAGCTGCAAAAGAGGCGCCGAAAGCGCTTTACATCAAGGACTTGCGCAGCGCATGGGGACGGCTGCTTCGAACGACGAGCCGAGCTGGCGCGTATCCCGCGCCAGCTCGGCGACACTCAGGCGTCAATCATCCGCCTGATCGTCACCCTCGCCTTCACGACGGCTCATGCCGTACTTGCGCATCTTCTCCACCAGCGTGGTACGACGAATGCGCAGGCGTTCCGCGGCGCGGGCGACGATGCCGTTGGCATCGTCCAGCGCCTGCTGAATCAAGCCCTGCTCAAGCCCGCCGAGGTAGTCCTTGAGGTCAAGACCTTCGGGCGGCAGCATCGCGCTGGAAGCGAAGTCCGGCGTATGGCCGTTGATCGCCACGCGCTCTTCCAGATCGCTGCGCAGGCTGTCGACCAACTGCTCGTCTTCGTCGTCCACGTAGCGGAATTTCTTCGGCAACTCGACCACGCCGATCACCCCGTACGGATGCATGATCGCCATGCGCTCCACCAGGTTGGCCAGCTCGCGAACGTTGCCCGGCCACCCATGCCGACACAGCGACATGATCGCCGCCGAGTTGAAGCGGATAGAGCCACGCTTCTCGTGCTCCATGCGCGAGATCAGCTCGTTCATCAGCAACGGGATGTCTTCCACGCGCTCGCGCAGCGGGGCCATCTCGATGGGGAATACGTTCAGGCGGTAATAGAGGTCTTCACGGAACGTGCCGATCTCGATCATGCTTTCCAGATTCTTGTGCGTGGCAGCGATGATGCGCACGTCGATGCTCTGGGTCTTGTTGCTGCCCACACGCTCGAAGGTACGTTCCTGCAGCACGCGCAGCAGCTTGACCTGCATGGGCAGCGGCATGTCGCCGATTTCATCGAGGAACAGCGTGCCGCCGTTGGCCAGTTCGAAACGCCCTGCCCGGCTGGTGATGGCGCCGGTGAAAGCACCCTTCTCATGGCCGAACAATTCGCTTTCCAGCAACTCGGCCGGAATGGCGCCACAGTTGACCGGCACGAACGGCGCGTCGCGGCGCTTGGAATGGTAATGCAGGTTGCGCGCAACCACTTCCTTGCCGGTACCCGACTCGCCCAGGATCAGCACGCTGGCATCGGTATCCGCCACCTGCTGCATCATCTGGCGCACGTGCTGAATGGCACGGCTGGTACCCACCAGGCTGCGGAACAGATTGGGCTCGCGCTGACGACCACGCTCGCGGGCCTGATCGTACATTTCGCGGTACACCTGGGCACGGTGCAGGGAATCGAGCAGCTTGCTGTAGCTGGGTGGCATCTCCAGGTTGGAGAGCACGCGGCGACGCAGGTCGTCGGGCAGGTCGACGGCCGAAGGATCACCGAGCAGCAGCACCGGCAGGAATTCATCCCAGCCAGCGAGCGTTTTCAGCAAACCCTGCAGGTTGCCCGAAGATACCTCCCCCACCAACACGCACAGCACTTCACGACTAGAGGACAACGCATCGACGACTTGCTGCCAGTCACTGCTGGAGCAGGCTAAATTTTCTTCCCCAAGAAAATTCAGAATCACCGCCAGGTCACGGCGGCGAACGCTATCGTCATCAATCAGCAGAATTTTGGTTTCACGCCACATGCAATAGCAACTTCCCTAGTCAACTCGATGCCCAGCTGCGGGCGCACTCGACGTTTTCGGCCTTTGTTTCAGCCAGATAGACGCCAGAAAGATGGTAACAGCCACTAGTAAAGTCAAAAAAACGTTTGCAGTCAAATTTATGGCGCAATTGGGCTGTCAGCGGAACAGATGGTAAACCTTTGCCGCGTTCTGTGCTTGGGTGATCTGGGTCATTTCGTCGACTACTGCCTGGCGTGCGCCACGGGTTACATTGAGCAATTGACGGTACACATCCAGCAGATCTTCGAGGTGGCCGCGCAACTGCACTGGGTCCTCAGGCACTTCCTGCAATACACTGTCCACGCACGCGCGGCACTCGATGTCCAACTCGCCGATTGCTTCCCAGTCACCGGCCTGCATCGCATCGACCAGGGCGTGACGGGTTTGCTGGATTCTTTGTAGTGCACTCATGACAAACTCCTGAGGCCCGAGGCCCGGTTACTCGTTGGACGCGATCGCATCCCAGCCGCTCTTGACGGTGATCATGAGCTTGGCCACTTCGTCGATGATCAGTGGGTCGTTCTTGATGTTGGCCTGGGTCAGGCGCGTCGCCATGTAGGCGTACAGGCTGTCCAGGTCGCGGATCGCGTCCGGGTTTTCAGCCTTCTCGGCATCCAGACCTTCACGCAGACCGCCGATGATATCCACTGCCTTGCCCAGCACCACACCCTTGGTGGCGACGTCGCCACGGCTCAACGCACCCTTGGCCTGCGCCATGCGATCCAGGCTGCCCTGCATCAGCATCTGCACCAGACGATGCGGGCTGGCCTCGGATGTCTGAGCATGGGAGTTGACCTTCTGGTAAGCGTTGAGCGCTCTCATGGGATGCATTGCAGTGGCCTCGTGACTCGAATTGGAAAGTTGTACCGCTTGAATACTGTGTCGACTTTCACCGCCAAAACTTTAACCGAAACAACAAGATTTACCGCCTCCGAGCCCTCGTCGCACCAGCAACCTTGTGGGAGCGGGCTCTGCCCGCGATGGCGCCCGCCCAGCCACCCCGCCAACCCTGTGGGAGCGGGCTCTGCCCGCGATGGCGCCCGCCCAGCCACCCCACCAACCCTGTGGGAGCGGGCTCTGCCCGCGATGGCGCCCGTCCAAACAGCCATATACACCTGACGGACCGACCTGAACCGCCGCGCCGCCGAAATGCCTTCAGCCGAACACCACCTCAACCTTCCCGGTCTTGCGCGATCGAGGCGCCGCCTTCACTACAATCTGCACATCCCGACCCAAGCGCGAAAGGCAGTCGATCATTTTCGACTCGCTGATACCTCGGAACTTGCCACGCAGCATTTCCGACACTTTCGGCTGTGGCATACCCAAGATTTCAGCTGCCTGAACCTGAGTAAGATGCCGAGCCTTGATGATGGCACCGATCTTCGACGCCAGCTGAGCCTTGACCAGCATTTCGCTGGCGTCTGGCAGACCGAGGTCGGCATAGACGTTGCCGCTGCCTTGTTCTATCTCAATCATTTGATCTTCCCCTTTGCATGGTCTTCAGCATCCCTGAGTCGGGATCTGATGAGCTCGACATCGTGCTTCGTTGTCTCGATACCCTTCGTGGATTTCTTTTGAAAGCAGTGCAACGCATAGACCGCCGAACCCAAACGCACCGTATAGACAGCCCTATATGCGTCTCCATCGAAGTCCTCGACGATTTCAAGAACGCCTGCGCCAGAAAACCCTCTCAGCGGCTTGGCTTGCGGATGCTTCCCCCCTTCTTGGGCCACATGGAGCGCGAAACCAAACACAGCCTGCACATCCTCGGGCATATCGAGGAGATCACGCTTGCTGCTGCCCACCCATAGCAATGACTTCACGACCTATCAACTCCCTGTAAACAGAAGGCCAATATATACCCATATTGGTATAAGTCCAATGGACGGCACATACAGAAAAGCCCGGGGGTTGCCCGGGCTTTTCGCGTTACAACGCCATCAATCGTTGTCGCTGTTATTCAACGCATTCAGCGTGGTCATGATACTGGAGCTGGTAGCGTTGAGCTGGGCTACGAGGGTGTCCATCGCTGTGTATTTGGCGGTAAGGGTGGTGGTGAGGCTTGCGGTACGCCGGGTCAGGGCCTCCTGAGACTCGGTCAATTGGCTGAGCTTGTCGTTCAGACTGGTCACCCGCGAAGAAAGGATACCGTCAGTACCTACATAGGCTGCGGTGGCCGACGTCATGCGCGCGACCAGGCCATCCTTGTCAGTGAACACCTTGGCAATATCTGCCGCGTTGGACGCCACTGCCTTGTCCCACTTGGTATCGTCCAGCGCCAGCAAACCTGTGGTTTGAACGGTGTTGATGCCCATCTGAGAAAGCATCGACATCGGACCATTGCCCGAGCTGCTCACCAGCTCGTTGCGCACCGCAGACACCAACTGACGCATGGTCGAGTCGCCTGTCAGCGTTGCGGCGGTTACAGAGTCGCCAGTGGTTGTCGTCTTGGTCTGGCCATTGATGGCCGTCATCAGCGCGTTGTAGGCACTGATGAAGGAGTTGACCGAAGACTTGAGCGTGTCCGCGCTGGTGGACACTGTCAGCGTCGACGGCTTGTCGGCTTCGGTAGTGCCCGTCAATTTGAGCGTCACGCCACTGATCGCGGAAGTCACCGTATTGCTGGTGGACTCCATGGCAATGCCATCGATGCTGTACTTGGCATTCTGCGGCGTCGTCACGGCCGTGAAACCGGAAGACAATGCCGAGTCGCCGCTGATGGTCAGGTCAGTATCGACACCGGTCTTTGAGGAACTCAACACCAGACGCGATCCGCTGGAGTCAGTCAGGATGTTGGCGCTGATGCCTTGAGATTTCAGCTGCGAGTTGATGCTGTCACGCACCTGCTGCAAAGTCGCCCCAGCCGCTACCGATACGTTGTAATCGGAGTCGGACTGGGAAATGGTCAACGTGGTAGCTTCAGTGCCGCTGTTCACCACCGAGGTAGTACCATCGGCGAAAACACTGGAACTCACTTTCGATGACGTCGCGAGCTGAGAAACTTCCAGGCTATAGGTACCGCTTGACGCAGCAGTGTCCACCGTGACCGTGGCCGCCGTTGTGATCGACGAAGTGCCGGTCAGGCCATTGAACGATGACTCCGAGCTCAGTTTGCCAATCGCCGTGCGATAGGTCTCCAGAGCACTCTTGATAGTGCCCACTGCCGACAACTGGGTAGTGGTCGTCGTCTGCTGGGCGGTGATCTGCGACTTCTTGGGTGCGGTTTCCGCATTCACCAGAGCCGTCACGATCGACGCGGTATCGATACCGGAACCCACACCGCTGGTGCTGATGGCACCGCTGGTACTTGTGGAAATGGTAGAAGCCATCGTTATTCTCCTTGTGCGACGCCCGTTGCTTTATTGACGGCGAACGCCCTTTGAGCAACACGCATCATGAATCATGCCAACCTCAGACGTTCTCATCGAACAGCAGGCTGTTGACGTCGTTGAGGCTCTGCGCGAGTTTCAGCGCGGCCTCGGTAGGGAGTTGGCGAATCACTTCACCGGTATCGGTCGCAATGACCTTGACCACGACCTGATGGGTCGAGTCATCGATGGAGAAGTCCAGGTTGCGGTGTGAGGTCTTCACATAGTCCTGAATCTTCTGCACCGCTTGTTGCAATTCTTCCCGCTGAGGGGGTTTGACCTGCCCGGCATCTACGCTGGTGGGCGCCGCGGCCATGGCAGTCGAGGCTGCACTACCCTGTGCGGGTTTGGCCGATAAAGACGGGTTGAAGCTGATGCTCATGTCCATGTCCATCACCTCTGAAACCGAAAAAACGGAAGGGCACCGGGGCGCCCTTCCGTTGTTCAACTACTCACGATATTACTGAAGCAGCTTCAGTACAGCGGAAGGCAGCTGGTTGGCCTGGGACAGGATCGCGGTGGATGCCTGTTGCAGGGTTTGTTGCTTGGTCAGTTCAGCAGTTTCCGAAGCGAAGTCGGCGTCCTGTACACGGCTGCGGGCAGCAGTGGAGTTTTCCGAGATGCTGTTCAGGTTGGAAACAGTGCTGTCGAAGCGGTTCTGTACGGCACCGAGCTGGGCGCGCTGGCTGTCAACCTGTTGGATGGCAGCGTCCAGAGCCTGGATCGCTACTTGCGAGTCGGCGGCGCTGGTGATGCTCAGGTTAGACACAGTGGTTTCCATGGTCACTGCGGTAGCACCAGTTTTATCCTCGAGACCCAACGCAGCCAAACCAGTACCTGCGCTACCATCAGCAACGGTGATGTCTTTGTCAGAGAACAACGAAAGTTTGCCATCAGTCAAGCTGGCGGTGACACCTGTGCTAGCGCTGTTGATGGACGAGACTATGTCTTGCGCCGTCGAGCCAGACGCGAACTTAACTTCTACTCCATTCAAGGTAATGGAAGTGTCAGCTGTTGTCTTAGCCTGACTAGTGCCAGCGGTAAGCCCCAACTGCGCCAAAGATCCGCTGGACGCATTGCTCAGCTTGATGTCCTCACCGTTTTCAGAGGTGATTTTGATACGGCCATCAGTGATAGTGGCATCTTTGATTCCGTCCAGACCTTTGATATCACCAAGAACAGAGTCGATGTCTACGCCAGTACCAGCCGTCCAAGAGACACTTTTGCCATTGACCGTGATCGATCCATCGGAGGCCATCAAGGTTGAGCCAGACTGAGGAGCAGCATTGCTTACAGCGGTAGTGCCGGCAGTCAAGCCAGCTTTCGCAGCATCAGCACCACCTACGGTAATAGCGGAGTTAGAGGTTAGTTTCAAACCCGCAGTTTCGGACCAGGTAGCTGTAACAGTTGGATCAGCAGTGGTGATTGCTGTGGCAAGTGCTGCGCCTTTCATACCGGCTGTGATAGCAACGTCTTTACCGTTGATCGTCAGCTTATCAGCAACTACCAGATCAGAAGTGCCACCTGTAGTGAGTTCAGCACGCGCAGTACCAGTAGTGGTTGCGGTGCCAAGAATTGAACCGGTACTGGTAGCACTCAGACCACCGAGAGCGTCGCCGGCGATATTGGCTTCGCTGTAAGAACCTTTCAGGCCAGTAGCGCTGATGTCGCTCATGCCGAACGAGATGGTTTCGTTGGCGCTGGCGCCGATCTGGAAGCTGGTGTTGGTGAACGAGCCGTCCAGCAGGTTACGACCACCGAAGGTGGTGGTGCTGGCGATACGGGTCAGTTCGCCCGACAGCGCGGTGAATTCCTGCTGCAGGGAAGTACGGTCGTCATCGCTGTTCGAGCCGTTGGCCGATTGCAGGGCCAGTTCACGCATACGTTGCAGGATGTTGGTGGATTCCTGCATCGCGCCTTCAGCGGTCTGGGCGATGGAGATACCGTCGTTGGCGTTCTTGACGGCAACGGACAGACCTTTGATCTGGCTGGTCAGACGGTTGGCGATCTGCAGGCCGGCGGCATCGTCTTTGGCGCTGTTGATTTTCAGGCCCGAGGACAGACGCGACATCGAGGTGGACAGAGCGTCGGAAGCCTTGGTGAGGTTCTTTTGGACGCCAAGGGAAGTGATGTTGGTGTTTACGGTCAACGACATGATCAAAATTCCTCGTGGGTTGTTAACTGCGGCTTCCGGCCCTGGCGAGAGCCGGGAGTGGCCTAGAGAACCTTCGTACTAGTTATCGTCGGATTCGCAGGTTGCTTGAGGGCGATTTCGAAATTTTTTGCCATCACGCTGCCACTGCCGGAAAAAGCAAGCCGTTTGCTTGATCTCTCTTGCTTATTGTTTCGGGCGCGATACAGGGAACTTGAGGGGTGGGGGTGAAAAAAAAGCGGGGAAATTGGCGTCAAGGGATCAGCGGTAGGGGTTGGGTGACTGGGGTGACGTCATCGCGGGCAGAGCCCGCTCCCACAGGGGATTGCGGGGGACCGATGCAGCGGGGGTGTCTGGGCTGGCGTCATCGCGGG
>NZ_DFUE01000084.1:104496-105845 GCF_002379585.1 Pseudomonas sp. UBA4194 | reverse complement strand
CCCGCTCCCACAGGGGGGGGTTGCGGGGGCCGATGAAGCGGGGGAGCCTGGGCTGGCGTCATCGCGGGCGGAGCCCGCTTCCACAGGTGGATGGTGGTAGACCGGTGCAGCGGGGGATCAAGGGCGGTAGATGAGCGCCGAGCCCCAGGACAGGCCTACACCGAAGCCACTCAACGCTACCCGCTTCCACGACGAATCGAGGATGTGCTTTTCAAGCAACAGCGGAATACTGCTGGACACGGTATTGCCGGTCTCGACCATGTCCTTGATGAACTTCTGGGGCTCTTCCTCGAAGCGCCGCGCCACCGCGTCAACGATCGCCGCGCTGCCTTGGTGAATGCAGAACGCATCGACATCGGCGCTGGTCAGGCCTGCTTCGCCCAGCAGCTCGTGCAGGTGCGCCGGCACCTTGAGCAGGGCGAAGTTGAAGACCTGGCGGCCGTTCATGAAGAACACGCCGTCGGTGACTTTCAAATGCGCGGCGCCCGAGCCGTCGGTGCCGAACTTGGCCTTGCCCAGCTGCCAGGGTGCGTCCTCGCCCAGCCAGGTGGCGGTTGCAGCATCGCCGAACAGCATGGTGGTGTTGCGGTCTTCGGGGTCGACGATCTTCGAATACGGGTCGGCGGTGATCAACAGACCGTTCTTCAGGCCGGCGGCTTCCATGAAGCCCTTCATTGCATAAATGCCGTAGACGTAGCCGGAGCACCCCAGGCTGATATCGAAGGCAGCGACATGGGTCGGCAGGCCGAGCTTGTCCTGGACGATGGCAGCGGTGTGTGGGAGCCCTTCTTCGTCACCGTTCTGGGTGACCACGATCACCGCATCGATGGACTCACGGGACAGCTGCGGGTTGTTGGCGAACAGCGCGTTGGCAGCTTCGACGCAGAGGTCGGAGGTCTCTTGCTCGGCAGCCTTGCGCGGCAGGAAGGCCGAGCCGATCTTGCCGATGATGAATTCTTCATCCTTGGCGAACTTGGCACCTTGGGCGTAGTTGTCCAGGCCCTCGGCAGGCACGTAACTCGCGATGCTTTTTATGCCAATCATTGTGGCTTCCCAATACAAAGGTAGCTGGAGGCCACTGCGCACAGGGTTGCGCAGTGCCGTCAAATAGGGTGTCGGGCGGCGCCATGGGCGACCAGAATGGGAGCAGCCCTGCAGGCCTGATGCCATGGCGGCCTGGCGTTACGATAGTGTGGAGATGCACGTTCTGACTTATTGGTCACAGGGTATTGTGACATAGGCAGTGACAAATGGGGTGTGGGGGGAGGTTTGTGGTGTTTGGGGGGGGTGGGGTGTCTGGGGGGTGTGGGGTGTTTGGGCGGGCGTCTTCGCGGCTGTACGCCGCTCCT
>NZ_DFUE01000084.1:85906-104379 GCF_002379585.1 Pseudomonas sp. UBA4194 | reverse complement strand
AGCGGCGTGAAGCCGCGAAGCGGCCGGCAGCGGTGCTTAAAGCTTGTTGAACAAACTCAGCTGCGAGATCTTCGCGAACGCCAGTTGCGAGGCTTGCAGCATGGTCTGCTGCAGGCTCAGGGTGATCGATGCCGCGGCGAAATCCGTGTCGGCGATGGCCGACTGGGTGCTCTTGTTGGCCAATGCCAGGCTCTGGTTTTCATCGTTCTGAATGTCCAACGAGTTCAACCGCGCACCGATTTCGCCGCGCACGATGTCGATCCGCTCGCTGGCACTGGCCAGGTTGCCCAGGGCCGAGTCCGTGGCGTTCTTCAGCGCCAGGGCGGATTTGGCATCGGTCACCGGAATTTCCAAGGCGGTTTTCAACTGATGCAGGGTGTCCAGCACGTTCTGGGTCTTGTGGCTGTTGGTGTTGACGGAGAACTTGTCGCCCTCCTTCGGCGTGCCGGAAATCTCGAAGGTGATGCCAGCGGCAGTGATCGAGTCGCCCACGGCGTAGGCGCCGGTCGCGATCGGCTTGCTGCTGTCGCTATAGGGCTGGGCGTACACCGCATAGCTGTCATCGCCGGTGAACTTCAGCACCGCGCCGCCACCTGGGAAGCCGGCGGCGAACTTGGCGGTGTCGGTGACCGTGGCCGAGGCAATCTGCGCGTCCGAGGTATTGGTCGCGTTGCGCGTGGTGCTGACTGTGTCGGGCTTGCTGGTCAGGGTGAACTCGTGACCCGCGATATTGATATCGGCATCGGCCGCCACATCGGTGTCCTTGAAGGTCACGTCGATGTCGAACTCCACGCCCCGCAGGTTGATGGTGGTGCCACCGTCAACCTTGGGATCGAATGTGCCATTGCCCGCCACCTCGGAGGTGATGTCCTTGTCGGTCCCATCCGCCAGCTTGGTGGTGACGGTGAACTGGGTGCTGCTCACGAACTTCACCGTGTACGGCTGGCCGTCGGTGAAGCTCTTGTTGTAGCTGGTCAACGAACCCAGGCGACCATCGCTCACGGTCACCCGGCCGTCATCCACAGCAGGAGCGGTCATGGTGGTCTGGGTACGGCTGGTGTTGGTTGCGGTTTCCAGCACGCTGTAGCCAGTGTGGTTGGTGGCCAGCTTCAAGGTGTCGGACACCTGCAGGCTCAGCTCGGTCTGATCGCCCTGGTAGGTATAGCTGCCATCGCTGTTCTGCACGTACGGCGGCGTACTGCTCTTGGAACCGGAGAACATGTACTGACCGTTGGAATCCTTGGTGTTGAGCAAGCCCAGCACGTTCTTTTCGATCTCGCCGATTTCGCTGGCGATCGACGTGCGGTCGGCGTCGCTCAGGCCGCCGTTACCGGCCTGGATGGTCAGCTCCTGGGCGCGTTGCAGCGCCGTGGTGATGCTGTCCAGCACCCCCTCCTCCTGAGTCAGGGAGTTGGTGACGCTGGTCATGTTGCCGCTGTACTGAGTCAGCAAGGCGCTCTGCTGCTGCAACTGCAACAGCTTGGCGGCGCCGACCGGATCATCGGCGGCGGTTTGAATGCGGTTGCCCGAGCTGATCTGCTGCTGGGTCTTGGCGGTGTCCGAAAAATTCTTGGAATAGCCGCTCGCGCTGGTCTCGAAGTACTGAGAGGTGGAAATTCGCATGGTCGACTATTCCTTAAAGGGCGTTGATCAGAACACTGAAGGTTTCTTGCGCAGCCTTGATGATCTGCGAAGACGCCGTGTAGTACTGCTGGAATTTCACCAGCGAGGCGGCTTCGTCATCCAGGTTCACACCGGACACCGAATCGCGATTGGCCTTGGCCTGCGTCAACACCGCGGTAGTGGCAGTGGTGTCCACGGTGGCCTGGCTGGCCTTGGCCCCTACCCGCTCCACCAGCGATGCATAGGCATTGGTGAAGCTCATGCCGGGGCTGCCGTCGCTGGTCTTGCCCACGGTGGCCTTGCTTTGCAGGCCCAGCAATTGGGTGGCATTGCGGTTGTCGGACTTGCCGTCGGCGTTGAAGGCCACGGTGTAGCTGTCGTTGGCCGCGGGCGTGCCGCCAACGGTGGTCTGGAAGCTGAAGGTCATCGGCTGACCATCGGCACCGTTGACCACGGCACCGCTGGCATCGACCACCGGCACCTGGATGCTCAGGCTGTTGCTCTGGCCCGGGACGATGGTACCGGTGCCGATACTCTCGCCCTTGGAGTTGAACACGCTGTAGCTCTGCGCACCGTTGGTGGTGGCGCCGAATACCAGCTTCACCGGAGTGGACGTCTCGATCCCCGACTGCAACTTGCTCAGGTCGGTGCTGCCGTAGATGTCCAGCGTGGTGGTCAAGGTCGGCTGGGTCACGGTGCCGCTGCCGGAGTTGCCGGTGGTGACGGTGGCGGTCAAGGGCGCGGCGAACGACAGCTTGTTGGTGTCGGTCAGCGTGGTGGTGATGCTGCTGGCGCCGTTGCGGGTCGGCGCGACGATGAAGCTATCGCCCGCCTTGGAGGTGCCGCCGTTGAGCTTCAACGAAAAACCGTCGATCTCCGGCGCCGGATCGTTCACCGAGAACGGGCCCAGCGCCTTGCCATCAGCACCGGTCACGGTGAACGCCGTATCGCTGGTGAATTTCACGTTGTATTCGGACGTGGTCAGCTTGCTGGAATCAGTGATGCTGACCAGCAGGTTGCCGGTACCGGTATTGTTCGACGACGCCAGGCTGCGATTGGCGATGGCCGTGGCGCTGTTGATGCTGGAAAACACCGAAGAGCCGAAATCGCCATTGAGGTCGATGCCCTGCCCCAACTGGCTGTTGATGGTGTCGGCCACCACAATGGCAGTACGCCCCAGCTCGTTGATGGCCGGGTTCAGGGAATCACTGCGAAAGCGCAGCATGCCGCCGATCTCACCACCGGTGGTCACCGAGGTGACATCGGTGCTGTAGCCCTGGTACTGAATGGTCAGACCGTACTGGCTTTTGTCCGTGATACCGGGCGTCGCGGTCAGGGTATTGGCCTTGTTGCCGGTGACCAGCGCCTGGCCCGAGCCCAGGTAGACGTCATAGTTGCCGTCGCGCTGCTGCACGGTGACGCCCACCAGCTCGTTGAGCTGGCGCACGCTTTCGTTACGCGCGTCGAGCAGGCTGTTGGGCGTGCTGCCACTGCCCGACAGCGCGGCGATCTGGCTGTTCAGGTCGGCAATGTTCGACGTCAACTTGTTGACCTGCCCTGTGAGGGTGGTCAGCGACGAGTTGATCGCATCGTTCTGCTGGGTCAATTGCGAGGAAATGGAGTTGAAGCGATTGCTCAGGGTTTGTGCCTGGGTCAACAGCAGTTGCCGCGAAGCGGTGTCGCTGGGGTTGGCGGCAGCGGTCTGCACCGCCGAGAAAAAGCTGGTCAGCACCGCGCTGATGCCGGTGGTGCTGTCGGACAGCAATTTGTCGACGCTATTGATCTGGTTGCTGTACGCGGTCGCGTCAGCGCTCAGCGCAGTACTGGTCTGCAACTGGGTGTCCATGTAGCTGTTGTAGATGCGGCGCACGTCGGAAATGGTGGTGCCGGTGCCCAGATAGCCCACGCCGATATTCTGCAGGCCACTGGCAGTATTCACCACCGACTGTCGCGAATACCCTGCGGTCGCAACGTTGGAGATGTTGTTACTGGTGGTCGCCAGAGCTGCCTGGCTGGACGCCAGACCGGACAGCCCGATGGAGATCAGATTCGACATGGTTCAAACCTTATAAATTCGTGGTACTGCTATTGCCGTTGCGTGCGTAGCTCTCGACACCCTGCATCTGCTTGGCGATCGAGGAGATCTTGCTCGCGTAGTTCGGGTCGGTGGCGTAACCGGCCTTCTGCAACTCTTTGACGAACTGCTCAGGGTTATCGGCTGCGTTCACCACACCTTGATAGCGATCGTTGTTCTGCAACAGGCTGACCAGGTCGTGGAAGCTGTCTTCGTAGGAATCGTAGGAACGGAAGTCCGCCGTTTCCTTGACCATCTGGCCGTTGCGGAACTCGCTGGTGATGGCCCGTGCGTTTTCGCCCTGCCAGTTGCCCGTCGCTTTGATGCCGAACAGGTTGTGGCTGTTGCTGCCGTCGTCGGCGCGCATGATCGATTTGCCCCAGCCGGTTTCCAGTGCGGCCTGGGCCACCAGTACCTTGGGGTCGACGCCGATGCGCGCGGCGGCCTTCTCGGCCATGGGCAGCATGGTGGCGATGAAGTCGTCGGACGAACTGAAAGCGCGTTTGGCCGGCGCCAACGGTGGCTGTGCCACGCTCTTGGCGAAGCTGTTGCCGTCGGTGCCGTTCACTGCCAGGCCGCTGCGTGCGGTGTTGGCCAGGCTGTTGACCGGAGCGCTGGCGGGCACGTTGATCAGGTTCTTGCTGGCCGCGGTGGCGTCGCTGGCGGCGGACGGCACGATGCCGGCCACCAGACGATCAGCCAGTTTGCTCGGCAACGACAAACGACGCATGTTCATCATCGCCATGTCGTTGTGGGTGCTGGCGGTGCTGGCAGCGCTGGCGGCCTTGGCATCGGCAGAGGCATCACGGGTGGCGCCCAACGGCTTGTTCAGACTGTTGTCGGCATGGGCAAACGGATTGCCGCCGGCACGGTCGACGCCCTTGGTCTTGGACAGCTGGCGCATGAGCACGTCCTGCAAGCCGATACCGCCGCCTTCCTTGGACAGGGTCACGGCCAACTGCTGGTCGTACATGGACTGGTACTGCTTGGTGGTTTCCGTGTTGAGCGGGTTGTCCTTGGCCAACACGTCGTTTGCCGAACGCATGGACTTGAGCATCTCGCCGAGGAACAGCGACTCGAATTCCTGGGCCACCTTGCGCAGGTTGGCCTCGCTGTCGCGATTCCCGACTTTCAACGAACTCAAGCGGTTCAGGTCGGTGTAAGCGCCTGAATCTCTGGGTCCCGATACTCCGCCCTTCGGCATTTCCATCAGCTAGTACCTCAAATCACGATCAGGTCGGCCTGCAAGGCGCCGGCCTGTTTCAGGGCTTCGAGAATGGCCATCAAGTCGCCGGGGGCAGCGCCCACCTGGTTGACCGCGCGAACGATCTCATCCAGCGTGGTGCCAGGGCCAAACTTGAACATCGGTTTGGCTTCCTGCTGGGCACTGACCCGCGAACGTGGCACCACCGCCGTTTCGCCGCCGGACAACGGCCCTGGCTGGCTGACGATGGGGTCTTCGGTGATGGTCACTGTCAGGCTGCCGTGGGTTACTGCTGCGGGCGAAACCTTGACGTTCTGGCCAATCACGATGGTGCCGGTACGCGAATTGATGATCACCTTGGCCACCGCCTGCCCTACATCGACATCGAGGTTCTCGAGGATCGACAGGTAGTCCACGCGCTGGCTGGGGTCGACCGGTGCAGTGACGCGAACCGAGCCCCCATCAACCGCTTGTGCAACTCCCGGGCCAAGCAGCTCGTTGACCTTGTCGACGATGTGCTTGGCGGTGGTGAAGTCCGGTCTATTGAGGTTCAGGGTCAGGCTGTTGCCCTGGTTGAAGCCACTGGGCACGGCGCGCTCGACGCTGGCACCGCCAGGAATCCGTCCTGCCGACGGCACGTTGACGGTGATTTTCGAACCGTCGCGGCCTTCGGCGTCAAAACCACCGACGACCAGGTTGCCCTGGGCAATGGCGTAGACGTTGCCGTCGATACCTTTGAGCGGGGTCATCAGCAGGCTGCCACCGCGCAGGCTTTTCGAGTTGCCGATGGACGATACGGTGATGTCGATCACCTGACCCGGCTTGGCGAACGGTGGCAGGTCGGCATGGATCGACACGGCCGCGACGTTTTTCAGCTGCACGTTGCCCGAACCCGCCGGCACCTTGATACCGAATTGCGAGAGCATGTTGTTGAACGTCTGCAGGGTGAACGGGGTCTGGGTGGTCTGGTCACCCGTACCGTTCAAGCCCACCACCAGGCCATAGCCGATCAACTGGTTGGTACGCACGCCGGAGATGCTGGCGATGTCCTTCAAACGCTCGGCATGGGCGCCAAACGCAGCGGTCATCAGCAGTGCAGCGGCCATCAGGTGTTTGAAGTTGAACATGGACGTGCGCACTCAGAAAGGAAACAGGGGGCTGGCGAAGAAGCGATCCAGCCAACCGGGCTGGCTTGCCTCGGCGAACGAGCCGGTGCCCGAGTAGGTGATGCGGGCATCGGCCACCCGAGTCGAGGACACGGTGTTGTCGGTGGCGATGTCGTCGGCCCGCACCAGGCCGGCGATCCGCACCAGCTCCTCGCCGGTGTTGAGCGTCATCCACTTCTCGCCGCGCACGGCGATGATCCCGTTGGGCAGCACGTCGGCCACGGTCACGGTGACCGAGCCTGTCAGGCTGTTGGCCTGGGCGGCGGCGGCCGTACCATTGGTGGCGCGGGTGCCGCTGTAGCCGGCATCCAGGCTCAGGTCACCGCTGCCCAGGGGATTGTTGGTGCTCACCCCGGCGCCGAACAACGAGGTCAGGCCCAGGCTGGTGCTGCTGTCCTTGCCGACCTTGGAGTTGGCGCTTTTGCTGGCCGAGGTACGTTCGTTCAGGGTGATGGTGATGATGTCACCCACGCGGAACGCCTTGCGGTCGCTGTACAGGTTCTGCTCGAAGCCGGCCTGGTAGATCGAGCCGTTGTTGGCAGCGGCAGGCATGGGCGTGCGCGGCAGCACCGGGGCGTAGTACGGGTCGTTGGGCTTGGCGGCAGGCGCAACGCAGCCGGTCAGCAAGGCGATCCCACTCAAGGCAAGCACATTCAACACACGACTCATGACTCAAACCTCACGGTGTAGCCGGCGCCAGGGGCGCCCAGGTAGCTAGGGGGTTACGGGTGTAGCAGGGTTGGCGCGGGCTTACAGGTTCTGCGTCAGGTTCTGCAGCATCTGGTCGGCGGTGGAGATGACCTTGGAGTTCATCTCGTAGGCACGCTGGGTGGTGATCATGTTGACCAACTCTTCCACGGTGCTCACGTTGGAGTTTTCCAGGGTGTTCTGCAGCACGGTACCGGCGCCGTTCAGACCCGGGGTCGCCACTTGCGGCGCACCGCTGGAAGCGGTTTCCAGGAACAGGTTGCCACCGATGGCTTGCAGACCGGCCGGGTTGATGAAGTCGGCGGTCTGCAGGTTGCCGATCACTTGCGAGGCCGCGTTGCCGGCGGTGGTGATCGACACGGTCCCGTCGGTGCCTACGGTGAAGGTCTGGGCTTCGTTAGGTACGACGATGGCCGGTTCCAGCGCCAGGCCCTGCGCGGTGACGATCTGGCCGTCGGAGTTCAGGTGAAAGGTGCCGTCACGGGTGTACGACACGGTGCCATCAGGCTGCATGACCTGAAAGAAGCCACGGCCGTTGATGGCCATGTCCAATGGCTGATCGGTGGTCTGCAGGCTGCCGGCAGTGAAGTTCTTCTGGGTGCCGACGATGCGCACACCGGTCCCGACCTGCAGGCCCGACGGCAACTCGCTGTCCTGGGTGGACTGCGCCCCTGGCTGGCGTTTGATCTGGTAGAGCAGGTCCTGGAATTCGGCGCGATCGCGCTTGAACCCGGTGGTCGACACGTTCGCCAGGTTGTTGGAAATGGTGGTCAGGTTGGTGTCCTGGGCCTGGAGGCCGGTCTTGCTGACCCAAAGTGCTGGAAGCATCTGTTCTCTCCTGAAGCGCCTGGTTTACGGCGCGATCGCGACTCTTGAAGTTAGATTTGCAAGACCCGGGCCATGGCCTCGTCGTCTTCCTTGGCGGTGCTCATCATCTTGATGTGCAGCTCGAATTGCTTGGAGAGCGACAGCACGGCGGTCATCTCTTCAACAGCGTTGACGTTGCTGGCCTCCAGGAACCCGGACTCGACCCGCACAGCGGCATCGGCAGGCGCCGGCTGGCCGTTGGTGGTATGGATCAAGCCGTCCAGGCCCTTGGTGAGGGTCTTGACGTCGGGGTTGACCAGCTTGATGCGGTCCACCTGAGCCATCACGTTGGGGGCCTGGCCCAAACCGCGGATGCTGATGGTGCCGTCCATGCCGATCTCGATCTTTTCGTCGGGCGGCACGGCAATCGGGCCACCGTTGCCCATGACCGGCAAACCGTTGCCGGCGCGCAGCACGCCCAGGGCATCGACGTTCATGCTGGCGGTGCGCACGTAGGCTTCGCCACCGTCAGGGGTCTGCACGGCGATGAAGCCATTGCCGCCCACGGCAACGTCGAGGTCACGGCCGGTTTCCTGCAGCGAACCGCCACTGAAGTCGGTGGCCGGGCGCTCGGTCATGGCGTAGGCCCGGGACGCAAAGCTGTCGCCGAACACCGGCATGGAACGCGCCTGTTCCAGGTCACGCTTGAAGCCGGTGGTGGAAATGTTGGCCAGATTGTTGGCATGAGCCTTCTGCGCCAAAGCGTTCTGGCTGGCACCGGTCATGGCCACGTAAAGCATCTTGTCCACAGTTGTCTCCCTCGACGGGCGAATGCCGCCTGACGCTGTTCTGACAGGACTAGAGCAATTAGTGGGCCAACTTTTGCAGATAGGCTGTAGCCCTTGTACCACGGGGCTTACAGAAAATAGCGAAGGGATTTTCTAACATTGACGCCGAAAAATCGGCGCATGATTGCCGGTTGCGGCAATCCCAAAGAAGGATTTACGTCGCCAACGCCCCCCACACAACCCTGTAGCAGCGGCGTAAGCCGCGTCAGGCCCAGACCCAACAACCCCTGTAGCAGCGGCGTAAGCCGCGTCAGGCCCCGACCCGGCTTACGCCGGTGCTACACGGGAGCCGCGTCGGGCCTGGACCCGGCTTACGCCGGTGCTACAGGTGGGCCGCGTCGGGTCTGGACCCGGCTTACGCCGGTGCTACGGTGAGTTTAGGGTCTGCATCCGGCGTTGTTGAACGGGCCGGCGAACTTCATGTAATGCTTGCCGGGGTCGGTCTGGGTGCAGAGGTAGCGGCCTGTTGCCAGGCTTTGATATTTGTACCAAGGCGCAGGCGCGGCCAGCGCCGCGCCTGCCCAGGCAGCGACGAGCACTGCCGTGCACAGAAAGAACCTCACCACCCTGCCCTCATCAGCTCATCTGAATGATGGTCTGCATGATGGTGCTCTCGGTGGAAATGGTCTTGGCGTTGGCCTGGTAGTTGCTCTGCGCCTTGATCAAGTTCACCAGCTCAGCGGTCAGGTCGACGTTGGAGTCTTCCAGCGACTGCGATTGCAAGCTGCCCATCACACCGGTATCCGGGGTGCCGATGATCGGCACGCCCGACGAGAAGGTCTCTTTCCAGTTGGTGCCGCCATTGGGCGCCAGGCCCTGCACGTTGGAGAAGTTGGCCATGGCCACCTGGCCGATCACCTTGTTCTGCCCGTTGGTGAAGTTGGCGAACAGGATACCGGTGCCATCGACCGACAGACCCGACAGCTCACCGGTGGCATAACCATCCTGAGATTTCGCCGAGGTCGCCGAAGCTGCGTTGTACTGGGTGGTCGCCAGCATGTCCAGCGAGACGCCATTAGCCGTGGCGTTGGCCCCATTGACCGCCCACGCACCGCTGGCATCCTGAGTTGCCGGGACCCAGCCATCGAGGTTGAAGGTCTTGCCGGCATTGACGGTCAGGCCGGTGGTGACGCCATTGCCGTCCTGCACCACGCCCGGGGTCATGGCGGCGGTGTTCAAGGTGCCATCGGAATTGAAACTCAGCTTGTTGGCCAGCGGCGTCGCCGAGTTCACCGGATCGGTGGGGTTGCGACCGTCTACCAGGGTGTACATGGTCCACGAGTTGTTGGCCGTGTCCTTGACGAAATACTGGTTCAACTGGTGCGCGTTGCCCTGGCTGTCGTACAGGTCGGTGTTGAAGGTGTAGTTGTAGCTGTTCACGTCGGACGGATCGAACTGAGCAACGGTCGGCTGCGCCGCGCTGGAGTTCAAGTTGATCGTTTCACTCACCTTGCTGGTGGCGTTGGGCTGCAGGTTCGACGAGTCGATCTTCAGGTCAGTCAGCACGCCGGTCTGGATCACGCCGTCTTTGGCGTTGTAACCCTGCAGATTGCTGCCGG
Organism: Pseudomonas sp. UBA4194; assembly: GCF_002379585.1. Classification (GTDB taxonomy): domain Bacteria; phylum Pseudomonadota; class Gammaproteobacteria; order Pseudomonadales; family Pseudomonadaceae; genus Aquipseudomonas. The sequence continues at coordinate 94,390 of NZ_DFUE01000084.1, read as the reverse complement.
ACACGTTCACCACATAGCCTTCCTTGTCACTGTAGAAGGCGCCGGAACGGGTATAGAGCTTCTGGCCGTTGTCGTTCAAGGCGAAGAAACCATTGCCGTTGATTGCCAGGTCCAGGCTTTGCCCGGTGGAGGTGATATTACCCTGGGTGAACTGCTGGGACACCGCCGCCGTAGTCACGCCGCTGCCCACGGCGGTTTTGCCCGCGGTGGCGCGGATGGACGCTGCGTACTGGTCGGCGAATTCCGCACGAGAGGATTTGAAGCCGGTGGTGGCAACGTTGGCAATGTTGTTGCCGGTCACGTTGAGCGCCTTGTTGGCAGCCGAGAGCCCGCTGAGGCCGATGTTGAAGGTCATGTTGCACTCCTACGCCGAATTAGCCGGCTCAAATTCCGATGGTTTGGACGTTCGACAGCGCGACGCTACCGAGCCCAGCGAGGTTAAGGGTCATTTCGCCGCCGTTGGTGCCCATAGTGACGCTGTTCACCGTGGCCGGCAGGTAGGTAGCCATGGCCGTGGCGGTACCGTCGACGGTTGCCGTAGCCTTGAAGGTGTAGGTGCCGGCATCGACGACAGTGCCGTCGCTGTCCTTGCCGTCCCAGGTAAAGCTGGCGTTGCCGGCCGACTGGCTGCCCAGATCGAGGCTGCGCACCAGGTCACCCTTGGCGTCGTACACGCCCACGGTGGTGTTGCTGCTCGAAGCGGTCAGCGCCACGGAACCGGTCAGGCCCTTGGTGGGGTCCACCACGGCGCTGCCGGTCTGCACCATCACCGAGCGACCCACCAGCGACGAGGCCTGCAAAGCCTGGGACGACTGATAGTTGCTGGCGATGGTATCCACCGTGCTGTTCAGGCTCTGCATGCTTTCCAGGCTGCTGAACTGAGCCAGCTGGGCAACGAATTCGCCGTTGTCCTGTGGGTCCAGCGGATTCTGGTTCTGCATCTGGGTCACCAGCAATTGCAGAAACGCATCCTTGCCCAACGCACTGCCGGCGGTGCCGGTGGAGCTGTCGGTGGTGCTGGTCTGCTTCTGGAGCGAGTCCAGGACCGAGGCGCTGACGCCGGTGGTGCTGTTAACGGTTGTCATCTGTGTTCGCCCTTATCACTGACCCAGGGTCAGGACCTTCTGCATCATGGTTTTAGCGGTATTCATCATTTCCGCATTGGTCTGGAAAGAGCGACTGGCCGAGATCATGTCGGCCATTTCCTCAACGACGTTGACGTTGGGGTAGTACACGTACCCGTCCTTGTTCGCCGCCGGATGATTGGGTTCGTAACGCGCTTCGAGGTTGCTCTGATCTTCGACCACCGCCGTGACCTGCACGCCCTGCCCTGCCGCATCCTGGTCCTGGAACAGCGATTGGCTGCCGCCCGACGACTGACCCTGAAGCATGGTGGCGAACACCGGGTGGCGGGCACGGTAGGTCTGGTCGATGCTCGACGAGACGGTCTCGGCGTTGGCGATGTTGCTGGAAACGGTATTGAGGCGAGTGGTCTGCGCACTCATGGCACTACCGGCGATGTTGAACACACTGGACAGGGACATGGCTTACTCTCCGCGCAGGGCCGATACCAGCCCTTTGAATTTGCTGTTGAGCAGGGTGAAGCTGGCCTGGAAGTTCACCGAGTTCTCGGCATAGTTCGATTGCTCGATCTGCGCGTCCACCGTGTTCTGATCCAGGGAAGGCTGCATGGGGGTGCGGTATTGCAGGTCGCCATCGGCGTCACCGAAGCCTTCGGCAGCAATGTGCTTGCTGTTGGTGGTCTGCAGGCCGAAACCGCCCTTGGTGGTTTTGTCGTTCTGGGCTGCCAGCACCGACGCGAAGTCCAGATCCCGAGCCTTGTAGTTCGGGGTATCGGCGTTGGCGATGTTGTTGGCCAGCACTTCGGCGCGCTTGGCGCGAAAGCCCAATGCTTGCTCGTGAATGCCCAGCGCTTTGTCGAAGCTGATGCTCATGTTGGTACCTATGCGGCAGACCAGATGGTTCGTGCATGAGAGATAGCAACGACTGTGCCAACTTCGAGAAAGCCCGGATTACGTGGGTTGTAGAGGGGTTTGCCGAGCGGCAATGCCAGAAAAGCGGCAAGTTGTTTCCGCTTGTGGCGGTAAAGCGGCAAGGGGAGTGTCAGAAAAGCTGCCGCTTGGGGATGGAGGGGGGACGGTGGTGGATGGTCCCCTCACCCCAGCCCTCTCCCTGAGGGAGAGGGAGCCGTACAGTGTTGTTGCGGATATCGGCGATCAGCTTTTAGCCCCTTCTCCCCAAGGGAGAGGGAGCCGTACAGTGTTGTTGCGGATATCGGCGATCAGCTTTTAGCTCCCTCTCCCTCAGGGAGAGGGCTGGGGTGAGGGGACCATCCACCCCCGATCCCCCCTGCTCACTTGGCCTGGTAAATAATCCCGGGACTGCACTGCACCATCCGATACAACTCCGGCAGTCCGTTCAACGCCTCCGAAGCGCCCAGGAACAGATACCCACCCGGTTTCAACGTACTGTGAATGCGCGTCAGGATGTCTTTCTTCACCTGCGCGGAAAAATAGATCAGCACATTGCGACAGAACACGATGTCGAACTTGCCCAGCGCCGCATAACTGTCCAACAGGTTGAACGCGCGAAACTCGACGCGGCTGCGAATCGGCGCCTTGACGGCCCAGCGACCCGGCCCCTTGGCGTCGAAATAACGCTGCAGGCGCTCTTGAGACAAACCGCGGCCAATCGCCAGGCTATCGTACTCACCGCTCTTGCAGTTGGTCAGCATGGTGCCCGACAGGTCGGTGGCCACGATCTGCACGCCTGACTTGAGCTGGCCCAGGTTGCTGCGCTCGAACTCATCGATGGTCATCGACAACGAATAGGGTTCCTGCCCGGACGAACATGCCGCCGACCAGATGCGCAAACGCGCGCCCGGGCTCGCCTTGATGGCCTCGGGCAGCACCTTGTTCTTCATCACTTCGAAGGGGTAGGTATCACGAAACCATAGCGTTTCGTTGGTGGTCATGGCGTCCACCACCTGCTCGCGCAGGCCACTGCGCGGCTGAGTCTGGATGCGCTGCACCAGTTCACCCAACGACTTGATGCCTTGCACTTCCATCAGCTTGTTGAGGCGGCTGGCCACCAGATACTGCTTGTTCTCGCCCAACAGAATGCCACAGGCTTTTTCCAGGAAGACCCGGAATTGCTCGAAATCCAAATTACCCGTAGACACTATGCCGCCTCTCGCTTGATCTGTAAGCCGGGCACCTGGGCGCCCGGCATTTATACTGCTGCCTTGATGCGTTCGACCACGCGCGCGGCGAGGTCGTCGGGACGAAACTTGGCCAGGAAGTCATCGGCTCCGACCTTCTTCACCATGGCCTGGTTGAACACCCCAGACAGCGAAGTATGCAGGATGATGTGCAGCTTCTGCATACGCGGGTCGTTGCGGATCTCGGCGGTGAGAGTGTAGCCGTCCATTTCGGGCATCTCGATGTCCGAGATCAACATCAGGAATTCCTCTTCGGGACGCTTGCCCTCATCCACCAGCTTGCGCAGGTAATCCAGCGCCTGACGACCGTCGTTCAGCGCCACCACCTCCACACCCACGGTCTGCAGGCAACGGGTGACCTGCTTGCGCGCCACCGAGGAGTCATCCACGGTCAGTACCCGCAGGGTCACCGCCTTGGTCTGGGTTTCCTCGTCCACCACCCCGACGGAAATCGCCTCGGAGGTGGGCGCCACTTCGGCGAGGATTTTCTCCACGTCGATGATCTCGACCAACTGGTTATCCACCCGCGTGACGGCCGTCAGGTAGTGATCGCGGCCGGTGCCCTTGGGTGGCGGATGGATTTCTTCCCAGTTCATGTTGACGATGCGCTCGACCGAATGCACCAGAAAGCCCTGAATCTTGGTGTTGTATTCGGTAATGATGACGAACGTGTCCGCCAACGATTCCAGACCAGGCGCACCGGTGGCCAACGCCAGATCGAGAATCGGGATGGTTGCGCCGCGAATGTTCGCCACGCCGCGCACCACCGGATTGGACCTGGGCATTACAGTCAGTTTCGGGCATTGCAGCACCTCCCTGACCTTGAACACATTGATCCCGTAAAGCTGCTTGCCGTTGAGGCGAAACAACAGCAGCTCGAGGCGATTCTGTCCAACCAGCTGCGTACGCTGGTTCACTGAATCCATTACACCTGCCATGCCCAGACTCCCCTTGCGACCCGTTCGAAAATCGGCACGGGCCTTGCTATTAGCACTGCTATGAACGCAAAAACGACAGTTTCTCGACACCTTGCCGCTGGCATGCTCTGGGCCTCCGCCACCTTCGGTGGTTTGACGCTCAGCGCCGCCGCTCAGGCCGAGAATGTCACATTGCCCGAACAGCTTATCGGTGTCACTCAGGGTTTTCTTGAGTTCACCGTGGAAGATTATCTGGCGACCTCGCAAACCGAGGGCCGTTATCAGATCGAAGTGAACAACCTTGACCCGCGCCTGCGCATGCCGGCGTGTGACAGGGAATTGACAGCCACCCTGGAAAGCCCCGCTCAACCTCTGGGTAGAGTCACTGTGCGGGTTCGCTGCGAAGGGAGTGGACCGTGGACGGTGTTCGTGCCGGCCCAGGTCAAGCTGTTCCGCGAGGTGGTCACCACCACGCGGCCGATGAAACGCGACAGCGTGATCGGTGAAGGGGACGTGAGCTTGAGGGAGCGGGATGTCGGCTCCCTGGGACAGGGGTATCTGGTTTCCCTGGATGAAGCGGTGGGCATGAAACTGGTCCGACCGACGGTCGTCGATCAGGTGCTTACCCCGGTGTTCCTCGAGCAGATGGCGCTCATCCAGAAAGGTGATCAGGTGGTCATCGTCGCGCGCAGCGGGACGCTGGCCGTGCGCATGCCGGGTGAAGCGCTGGCCAAGGGCGGCATGAGCGAGCAGATTCGGGTACGCAACCTGAACTCCAAGCGCGTGGTAAAGGCCCGGGTCACAGGGCCGGGGCAGGTGGAAGTATCGATGTAGTGCTAGCGGCCAGGCCTTGGTTTTCCTACACTGGGTGCCTATTCGGGCCCGTAGCCGCTGCATTCGGGCAATTGTGGACGCCGCTTGAAAGAAAGTGCCTAAAGTTAATCGGCAAGTGGCCGAAAACAAGGCAAGCGTCCTAATACCCAGAGGTACATAACAATGGTCATCGACTTCAACCGAGTGAACAACTCACCGTCAGTGCAGGGCACCACACGCACCACTGGCACCAAGGAAGTAGCGGCCGAAAGCGCCGTGCAGAGCACCGCCAGCGTCAAGAGCGGCGAGCCCGTCACCCTCAGTGACCAGGCCCAGCAGCTGAAAAAGATCACCGACAAGCTGAGCGATCAGCCCACTGTCAATAGCGCCCGGGTTGCCGAACTCAAGCAGGCAATCGCCGATGGCAGCTATAAAGTCGACAGCGAGCGGGTTGCCGGCAAAATGCTTAACTTCGAAGCCCAGCGCTAGGTCTACGCCTGCGCCAACGCTTCTGGACGCTTGAAAGCCAGGGCCCACCATGCACGATCAAACGTTGTTGCAGCTGATTGAAGAAGACATCCCCTACGCCGGCCAGCTCCTCGAGCTGCTGCAGGCCGAGGCGCTGGCCCTGCATGGCCGCGACATGGGTCTTCTGGAAAATATCCTGGCGCAAAAGCAGTCGTTGATCGTGCTGCTGGAACAGCACGGCCGCCGCCGTAGCCAACTGCTGGTGCAGATGGGCCTGAGCCCCGATCGCGCCGGCCTGCAGGCCCTGGCCGCGCAATCCCATCTGGGTGAGCAGCTGTTGGCCCGCGGCGACATGTTGACCCAGCTGTTGGCCGATTGCCAGACCGTCAACGCCCAGGTGGGTCAGGGCATCCTGCGTCAGCAGGTCGCCACCGCCAACCAGATCCGCATCCTGACCGGTGGCGACGCGCCCTCGCTCTACGACAGCCGTGGTTCGACCGCCCGCATGCTCAAGCCACGCGCCCTGAGCCAGGCCTGACCCCGACCGATGAATCCGCTGCAGCAGCGGATTCATCCGCGTCCAGCTTTGCGTCATCCGCCAATATCAGCGCCGCCGGTCAATCCGCGTCACCCCGCCACACCCCCCACTTCCAAGGCGCAATGGTAACTGGCAGAATGCCTGCACCTGCGCAGCCGTCGATAGTCTGGAGTTAACAACACCGTGTCCAATGCCTCGAACAAGGAAGATGCGCCGCAGCCGCCAAAGGTCCTCAGCACGCCTCTGGAGATCGCCGCCAACCTGCGTACTCTGCAGGAAAGCCATGACCCCCTGATCATCACCTTTCACGAGCGCGCGCAACGCTTTCAGAGCTTTCTGGTGGAAGTGGACCGGGACCACAATCGTCTGGTCTTCGATGAAATGATTCCCCGCGACGGCGAACGCTATCTGCTGGCTGGCGAGCCGTTCAAGGTCGAAGGTTTCCATGACGGCGTGCGCGTAGCCTGGGAATGCACCGACACCCTGCAGATCGTCGATAAGGACAACGACCGCCTCTACCATGGCCCGTTGCCCAGAGAGGTGGTCTATCACCAGCGTCGCAATGCCTTTCGGGCCGCCTTGAAGCTGTCGCAACTGGTGGACGTGGAAATGGCCGGCGAGCGTCTGAAGAACACCCTGAGCGGCAAGCTTCTGGACATTTCGGCAAACGGCTGCAAGTTGCGCTTCGACGGCGACATCAGTGAGCGCCTGCAATTGGGCCAGGTGTACGAGCGATTCGCCGCCGCCCTGCCCTTCGGCCCGATGACCACGCCCGTGGAGTTGCGCCATCTGCACTTCGAAGAGCGCATCGACACCACGTTCGTGGGCGTGCGTTTTCATAACATGAGCGGGTTGGTACAGCGGCAGGTGGAGCGCTTCGTCTATCAGTTGCAGCGCGAGGCGCGGCGGTTCGACAAGGATGATTTCTGAGAAGGAGTTAGAAGCCCCCTCTCCCTCAGGGAGAGGACTGAGGTAAGGGGACCATTCACCACTGATCCCCCAACCTGAAATTCAATCCGCCGGTTTCACCACCGGCTCCTCGAACGCCGGCTCCCCTGTCTGCATCTGCTCCTGCACCATATGCTCATCGACCCGCGGGTCAAGCGCGGCCGCCAATGGCGAGTTGGCCGCCGGCATTGCCACGTGGTGCAGCGGGGCGTCTTCCACCACGTGCAGGTTGGTCACCGCCTTCGGACGGATGCGCCACACCAGCACCACCGCGAAGAAACTGAAGAACGCATACAGCATCTGGCTGCCGAACAGCTTCATCAGCACCCCCGCCACCAGCGGACCGATGCTGGCACCCACGCCGTAGGTGATCAGCAGCATCGCAGTCAGCGATACACGACGATCAGCCTCCACGTGGTCGTTGGAAAAGGCCACGGCCAGCGGGTACAGGCAGAACTGCAGCAGCGATACCAGAAAGCCCGCCGCAAACAGAACCTCCAAGGGTACCGAAGGCAGTATCGCCAGCGGCAGCGCCATCACCGCCAGGCCACCGGCGACACTGCGGATCAGCAAGGCGCGGTCGTAGCGATCGGACAGCCAGCCCAGTGGCCATTGCACCAACAGCCCGGCGAAAATGCACGAACCCATGAACAGACCCACCTGCTCGGTGCTCAGCCCTTGCTGTGAGGCATACAGCGGCGCCAGGCCGTAGAAGGAGCCGACGATGAGGCCTGAGCCCAGAACCGTGCTCAGTGACTGCGGCACCCGACTGATGAAGAAACGTGGTTCCATGGGCGCCGGACGCATGGGCGCCGGGTGAATGCGTCGCGTCAGGGCCACCGGCACCAGACACAAGGCGAAGCACAGCGCCACCAGCATCAGCAGTTCCAGACCCAGTTGGGGGTGCACCACCAGGATCAGCTGACCCAGTACCAGACCCGAGTACGAGGCAATCATGTAGCCGCTGAATACCAGGCCACGCTGCTTGGTGTCGGCCTGCTCGTTGAGCCAGCTTTCGATCACCATGTACTGGCACATCATGCCCAGACCCACGATGACCCGCAGGAACAACCAGGCCGGCAGGTAATTGACCAGACCATGGCCCAGCACCGCCGCGCCGACGATACCCGCGCACGTGGCGTAGGCGCGGATGTGACCCACGCGGCCGATCAGCCGGTGGCCGATCTTGCCGCCCAGGGCCAGGCCGAAGTAGTTGGCAGCCATCAGGGCACCGACCCACAGGCCATCGACGTCGTCGGCGGCCAGGCGCAGGGCCAGATAAGTGCTGAGCAGGCCGGAGCCGATCAACATCATCAGCGAGGCGAAATACAAGGCTCGAAAGTTTTTCCAGATTTGGCGCATCGGAGATCCGAATTGAGGTGTGTCAGTACAGGCCCCATCGCGGGCAGAGCCCGCTCCCACAACGATCTCCACATCGGGCGAGACACATGTGCAAGCAGGCACTACCCGCAACGGAAGCACCGCTATATCGAGCCAGCCCCCAAAGCCGCATCCCCACGCCCCCTTCTGTGGGAGCAGGTTCTACCCGCGATGGGAGC
>NZ_DFUE01000084.1:43500-85769 GCF_002379585.1 Pseudomonas sp. UBA4194 | reverse complement strand
TACCCGCGATGGGAGCACCGCCGGATCAAGCCTGGGCCGCCAGTACTCGGCGTTCCCAAGGGGTGATCTCGTTGTAGAAGCTGGTCAGTTCAAGGGTCTTGGTGGCAACGTAGCCTTCGATGAATTCATGACCGAACAGTTCCCTGGCCAGCTCACTGCGTTTCAGACGCTCCAAGGCCGCGTGCAAGGTACACGGCAACGACAATTCTTCCGGCACCTGAATCTGACCCTGCATCGGCGCCGAGGGCTCCAGCCCTTGCTCGATCCCATGCAACCCCGCCGCCAGGCTGGCGGCAATCGCCAGATAGGGGTTGGCATCGGCACCCGGCAAACGGTTTTCGACCCGTCGCGCGTCAGGCGTACTGGCCGGAATCCGCAACCCGGCGCTACGATTGTCATAGGACCAGCAAGCATTGTTCGGCGACGCGTAAGGATGGCAAAGGCGCTGGTAAGAATTGACGTTGGGCGCGAACAACGCGGTGAAGGGCGCCATGGCGGCCTGCTGCCCGCCAATGAAGTGACGGAACAGATCTGTGGCTTCGCCCCGTTCGTCGCTGAACACGTTACGACCTGTGCCCTGCTCGACCACGCTCTGATGAATATGCATCGAGCTGCCTGCGGCTCTGGCCAGTGGCTTGGCCATGCACACCACGCTCAAGCCATGTTTGAGCGCTACCTCCTTGAGCAAGTGCTTGAACAGCAGCGTCTGGTCGGCCAGCAACAGCGGATCGCCGTGCAGCAGATTGATCTCGAACTGGCTCACGCCCATCTCGTGCATGAAGGTGTCCCGGGGCAGCCCCAGCGCCGCCATGCACCGATACACCTCGGCAAAGAACGGCCGCAGGCCGTTGTTGGAACTGACACTGAAGGCACTGCTGCCATCTTCGCGGCGGCCATCGATCCCCTTCGGCGCCTGGAACGGCTGGCTGGGGTCGGCGTTCGCGGCAAACACATAGAACTCGAGTTCCGTGGCCACCACCGGCGTCCAGCCACGTTCGGCATAGCGAGCCAGCACCGATTTGAGCAGGGCTCGGGTCGACAACGACGAGGGTTCGCCTGTCAGCTCCTGAGCATCGCAGATCGCCAGGGCAGTAGGCTGATCGCTCCAGGGCAGAGGAAAGATCCGCGCGGGATCGGCGATCAGCGCCACGTCACCGTCATCGCTGCCGTAATACTCGCTGGGCGGATAGCCGCCCATGATGCACTGCAGCAACACGCCACGGGCCAGTTGCAGGCGCCGCCCTTCGAGGAATCCTTCGGCCGTCATTACCTTGCCCCGCGGCACGCCGTTGAGGTCCGGGGTGATGCACTCGATCTCGTTGATGCCCGCCAGTCTCTCGGCGACTGGACGCCGGCCTTCGGTCTTCATGACACTGTCCTTGTTGGAGGTTGCCGCACGCGGCTACCTGTACAAAATACTCAACCGTCGTTCGCGATTTCAAGCGCATGATGTGGGACTTCGCCAAACTCCTGCACCCCAGGTGACACTGCCAGGGTGCAGACCCGACGCCTCTGCGTCTGGATCCAACCTGTGCTAGGGTTGGGCAGCGAACCAAAGGATTGTGCACATGGATGTTCCACCCGCACTTCTGCTTGCCCTCGAACCACGCCTGCTGATGCTGTCCAGCGATCCGGATGGCGCGCGCCTCCTGGAACAGTGGCTACAACCCTTGGCACTGCCGGTAGACGCTGGGGCCTTGGCGGACCTGGCCGGACAGCTCGTACCAAGCCATCACAAGGTGATCCTGCTCCAGGCGCCGCGTGCGGCGCGCGAGCAGGTGAGCGACTGGGTACGGCATATTCGCCTCGCCAACAGCTGGTCGAGCGTCATGGTGATGCTGATCGGCAGCATCGACGCCTCCACCCGCCAGCACATCGTGCATGCCGGGGCTGACCACGTGCTGCGTGTGCCCAGCGCCACCGCGGAGCGGGCAACGTTCTATCTGCAGCTGTTCCAGAACCCGGACTACTGGAATCTCGACCCCCCCGTACTGGACCCTGCGCGACTGTGCCTGCAAAACGCCGATCAACGCCTGGATCTGACCTTCGTGCAGGTGCAAACGCTGCTGGCATTGCTGTACGCCCCCGGTCACCTGATGAGCTTCGACGACCTGGCCGTTCCTCTGGGGCTCAACGCGCGCAGCTACGACATGCGGGTCATGGAGAAATTTTTCAGTCGTCTGCGCAACGCGATCCGCAAAGCGTTTGCCATCAATGTGATTCAAAATGTACGCGGCGCAGGCTACCGCCTGACCCGCGGCAGCATCGCGACGGCGCCCATTGCGTTGCGTAGCTGAAAATCCGTTTTCACCAGACGGGCGGACGTTGGCATTTTTACATTCCATTACTAATCTTCAATTCAGCAGGCGATTGGATCCACCCAAGTTGAATTGAAGGAACGCTTCTATGCCCACGGACCTCGGCAGTCGTTATTCGTTTGTGCTTACTCAAGACTTCGTCAACCAGCACACCCCACCCGACACCCACCACGCCCGCGGCGTCTGGTGGTTCAACGACATCGATCGCACCTTGACCCAGAACGGCATTCACGTAGCGCTGACGCGTATGGAATGCACGGTGATCGGGCTTCTGGCGTTCAGCCACGATCGGGTGATGAGCAAGGAAGCCTTGATCGTCGGGCTCGGCAAAGACCCTCAGGGTTATAACGGACTGGAAATGTCCCTCAGCCGTTTGCAGAGCAAGTTTGCCGCCTGCAGTTCGGGGGAAAGGTTGATTCGTTCGGTGAGGAATCGAGGGTATTGCCTGACTCAGGTGGTGCGCTCGGCGTATTGCTGAACGGCTTCAGATGAACGTTTGGGTCATGAGGTCAAGGGCCCCTCACCCCAGCCCTCTCCCCCAAGGGAGAGGGCGCTAAAGGAACACCGCTTACCGCCCCTCTCCTACCTCTCCCGCAATGCCTCCTTGGCCCTGTTCAACGGTTTGATCAGATAATCCAGCACCGTCTTGTGCCCCGTCGTGATATCCACCGTCGCGATCATCCCCGGCACGATGGCGAATTTCTTGCCCGCCTTGTTTTCCAGCGAGTCGGAATCGGTACGGATGAACACCCGGTAGTAAAACACCTCAGGCTTGACCTCATCCTGGATGGTGTCCGGCGAAATCGTCACCACCTTGCCATCCAGCCCACCGTAGATCGAATAGTCGTAGGCAGTGATCTTGACCTTGGCGGCCTGGTCCGGGTGAATGAACGCGATGTCCCGCGGCGAAATCCGCGCCTCGATCAACAACCGATCATCCAGCGGCACGATCTGCATCAACTGGCCGTTGGGCGGCACCACGCCGCCGATGGTGGTCACCTCGATGTCCTTGACGATGCCTCGCACCGGGGAGCGCAAGGTCAGCCGCGACACCGAATCGGACCTTCCCTTGAGCACCGCCACGAGGGTTTCGACATCGGCGTTGGCTTTGGCCAACTCTTCCCGGGCGCGCACCATGTAGTCCGAGCGCGCCCCGGTGAGTTTTAGTTCCAGCTCCGAACGCTGGCGGTTCAGGCGCAGTACCTCGACTCGGCTGGCGGCACCGGTCTTGGCCAGGTTCTCGGTGATCTGCAGCTCGCTGCGCACCAGGCGCAAGGACTCGTTGATGCCTGACAGGGAGTCATCCAGCCCGCGACGCCGTACGTTGTACAGCTCGGTCTCGGCCCTGATCAGCTCCGGGTAGGCCTTGAGTTCGGCCGGGAACGCCAGGGGCTTGAGCCCGACCTCCGACTGCAGGCGCGCGACACTGGCCAGGGTCGCCCGGTACTTGGCCGCGCTCTCGCCGAAATTGGACTCGGTCTTGGTCGGGTCCAGTTGCGCCAGCACCTGATCGCGCTCGACGATCGCCCCTTCGGTCACGTTCATCTGTGCCACGATGCCGCCTTCAAGGGATTGGATCACCTGCTCGCGGGAGCTGGGTACGACTTTGCCGGTGCCCGTCGACACCTCGACCACTTCGAAGAAGAACGCCCACACGAAGAACGCCAACAGCATGATCACCGCCGCCCACACCACGCGGGTGGCACGCACCACCGTGGAGTCGTCGACGCCGTCCTGGTAATGGGACTGCCCCGGCGCGCCGTCTTCGAGCAGCGGAATGCGCTTGAATTCGCTGGCACCCAGCACCTTGATACCTTTGCCTGCGTCCATATCCCTGCCCTCCTTTATTGTGCCTGGCCTTTTGGCCGTGACAGCTTGGCAATGGCGTTATCCTTGGTGTCGTCGATCACCACCTGGCCGTTGTCCACCACGATGATGCGATCCACCATGCTCAGCACGCTGGTGCGGTGGGTAGCGATAATCAGCGTGCGGCCCTGCCCCCAGGCCGCCAGATTCTGGATCAGCTTGCGCTCGGTCACTTCATCCAGCGAGGCGGTCGGCTCGTCCAGCAACAGGATGTGCGGCTGACGAATCAGCAGGCGCGACAGCAGCAGCGACTGGCGCTGACCGCCGGACAGGCCCAGGCCACCCTCCAGAATCAGGTGATCCATGCCCGTAGGGCAGGACCGCACGAAGTCCAGCGCGCCGGTGATACCCAGTGCCTCGATGATTTCCTGGTCCGACGCCTGCCCGGCGCCCATGATCAGGTTCTCCCGCAGGCTGCCATGGAACAGCCGGGAATTCTGGGTCAACAGGCCGACGTCGCGGCGCACGTCCGCCGGGTCGATATGCCCCAGCGCCACGCCATCCAGGCTGATGCTGCCGCTGCTCAGGTCCAGCGAGCCCGCCAGCGCCTGAAGAAAGGTCGACTTGCCCGCGCCGTTACGCCCCAGCACGGCAATGCGCTCGCCCGGCTCGATGGTCAGGTCGTTGACGGTAAGGGCCGGTGTGCGCGCCTCTTCGCTGTACTTGAAGCCGGCACGCTTGAGTTCATAGCGGCCAGTGATGACAGGGAGATGCACGCGCTGGGCGCCTTCGGGGTGGTCAACCGGCATCTTCATCAGCCGGTTGAGACCTTCGAGCGCCACCTTGGCCTGCTGCCAGCGAGTCAGCACGTGGGTGAGTTGCGAGACCGGCGCCATCATCCGCGAAGCCAGGATGGAAGCTGCCACCAGGCTACCGGTGGTCAGGTCACCGGCAATCACCATGGGAGCGCCGAACACGATGACGATGGCGAACACCGCGCTCTGTACATTCTGGGTCCAGGCCACCAGGCCATTGGTCAGCGTGCGCAGGCGCAGGCTGCTGTCGGCCGCCACCGCGTTGTAGTGATTCCACTGTTGCTGAAAGCGCTGTTCGGCCTGCAGGCTCTTGATGTCGTCCATGCCCTGCACGGTTTCAACCAGCATGGCATTGCGCAGTGCCGATTCGCGCATCGATTTATTGGCCAGGCGCGCCAGCTTGCGTTGCGCCATCAGCCCGGGCACCACCATGGCCACCAGCGCGAACAGCGGAATCAGCACCAGAGGGCCACCGATCAGGTAGAACACCACCAGGAAGATCAGGAAGAACGGCAGGTCGGCCAGCGCCGTAGCCGTGCTGGAGGTGATCAGGTCACGCAGCGATTCCAGCTCGCGCAACTGTGAGATGAACGAACCGGTGGACTTGGGCCGTGCCGAGTTACGCAGGCGCAGGGCATGGCCGAAGACCAGGTCGCTGACCCTGAGATCGGCGCGCTTGCCCAGCAGGTCGGTGATCTTCATGCGCATCAGGCGCATGATGAAATCGAAGAAAATCGCCAGCAACACCCCGCCGAACAACACGTACAGGGTGGGCAGCGATTCCGCCGGAATCACCCGGTCGTACACCTGCATGGAGAACAGCACCCCACCCAGCCCCAGGATGTTGGCCACCAGCGAGGCCAGCATCACATGGCCATAAGGCCGCAAGTCGCGCAGCACGATCTTGCGAAACCAGTGCTCGTCGTAGGGCTTGATGTAGTCGTTGGTGCGCACGTCACTGATGGGCCGCGCCGGTCGCAGAATCACCGTGCGCAGAGCGTTTTCCAGCAATTGCTGACGGCTGATGCTGCTCTGCAGGCCCTGATCGCCGCTGTAGGCGATGCCCACCTCGTCCTCTTCGCCCAGGGTCTGGATGACCCCAACCTGACCGTCCTGCATCTGCACCACCAGCGGGGTGCGCCATTGGGTCAGGGTCGTCGGATCGTAGGTGGCGAACTTGATGGTCAGGCCGGCCTGGCGGGCCATCTGCCGCAGCACGTCCTCGACGCTGGAGTCGTTGGCCCGCAACGACGCAATACGTACGTTCTCGGCCGAGCAGTCGAGCCGGTAGTGTCGCGCCACCGACAGGATCGCATCGAGCCAGACGCGGTAGTCCTGACGGGAAAAGGTTTCCTTGGGCTGGACCGATTCAGGGTCCAGCGAGACATTCACGGCATCGGTCATGGCAGTATTTCAACCCCCTGGATCGTGCTGTGGTCGATCTGATAAGCGCTGCGCAAGGTACCGGTGCTGTACAGGCAATCGACTTGCAGGCGGCGCAGGTCGGCCTGGGTATTGGCCAGGTCGAAGCGTGACTGGTGGATTTCCTGCTCGGCGTTGAGCAAGTCGAGCAACGGTCGCGTGCCCAGTTCCAGGTATTGCTGACCGTACAGCTCACGCGCTTCGGTAATGCTGGTCTGGCGAAACTCCAGCGAGCTCAGGCGCCGGTTCAGACTGGCGGTCTGCGCCTGGGCCTCGAACAAGCCTTGGCGAGCCTGCAGGCGCGCGTTGTCTTCCGCCGAATCGGCGGCGGTCAGCGCATAGGTGGCGGCGGCCGTGCGTGCGGTGGTGGCGCCACCCTGGTAGATCGGCACGCTGAGGTTGAGAAAGATCCCGGCCTGGGTGCGGTCGATATTGGGGTTGTTGCTGTTGTAGTTGCTGTCCAGGTACTGGTTCAGCGACGGGTCCAGGGACAGGGTCGGCAGGCCCTCGGCGCGCGCCTGACGAATCGTCGCCTGGGCTTCGACGCGTTGCGCATCCGCCACCAGAATCCCCGGCAAGGCGTTCATGTCCGGTTCGGCCGCTTCGCAGGAGGTCTGCAAGGTCTGCGGAAACTCGTCGTTCACATCGAACGGGGTGGCGCGTCCCACTAGGTTGATCAGGTTGGCCCGCCAGCGGTTGTACAGCGCCTGGTATTGCAGGAGCGTGGCGCGGGCACCGTCTTCCCGGGACTTGGCCTGGACCACGTCGGAACGGGTAGCGGCCCCCATGTCGCTGCGTTGGCGCGCCAGGTCGGAAATACCGGCAATGCCCTTGATCTGCTCGCGAGCCACCGCCAACAGACGCTCGTAACGTTGCACTTCGATATAGGCATAGGAGGTGTCGCGCGCGACCTGATCGATGTTGAGCAGCACCTGGGCCTGGCTGCGCGCGACACGGGCCTTGGCCACGTCCACCGCACTGTCGACCTTGCCGAAATCGTAGAGCATCTGCTTGAGAGAAATGTTCAGGGCCTGACTGCTGCCATTGCCGTCGTAGGCGCTGTCGAAGCCACCTCTGATGCCACCAGTGATCTGCGGATAGTAGCCAGCCCGAGCCACATTGATGCCCTCGCCCTGTTGGTACAGGGTGCCGATGGCTTCGCCGATGCTGGGGTGCCATTCCACGGCCAGGCGCACGGCTTGCATGAGACCCAACTGGCTTTCCGATCGGGGCGGCGGCTCGTCCGGGTTGCCGGTGTCGCGGGCATGGCCCGCGCCGATTGGGTTTGTCGATGAGACGTGGGCCGGGGCCTTGCCCGTCGACCCGCGTGGTGGTTTGTCGGGCCGGGTTTCCAGGCGCGTAGGGCTGATGCTCTTGAGTGCTGGTTCCGGGTTGTCTGCTGCCTGTGCGGGCAGGGTGTACAGCGGGGCAATGGCCAGGGCCAGAGCGGCCGCGGAAAAACGTGTTGCCAACGAGGTGTACTTCAAACCTATCCCCCACTTCCTGTTCTTGACGGCGCGCCCGCGTATCCCTGGCGCGCAACTTCCTGCATCGACGCCGGGCCTGGTGGCCCGGCGCTGGCAAGGGGTATCAAACGACACTGATACCACTCTGGACCCAGAGGTGATGCGATGGGTCCTCTTGGGCAGTGTAGACGTTGTACTGCACGCCGTTGTCTACCTGCACCGGCCCCGCGGCTGCCCAGGTCGCCCCGGTCATGTGCACCGTGTCGTGAGTGTCGCCCTGGATCAGCAGCTTGTCGGTGCTGGCGTCGGTCACCGACAGCAGATCGCTCAAGCTCAAGGTCAGGTTGACCTTGCTGGTGTGGTTCAGGTCGATGATCTCGATGTTGTTGATGCGACTGGCCAGATTGCTCAGGTCGATGTCCGCATCACCACCGGCCCACTTCAGGGTATCGGTGCCCGTGCCACCGTCGACGGAGGCAAACGACTGGTCGTAGATCACGATGGTGTCGTTGCCCTCATGGCCCTGGAAGGTCAGGCCACCGCCTTGTGCGCCGTCCAGGGTGTCGTTGCCGGCCGTGCCATCGAGGGTGTGGTGCTCGGTCCCCGAGGCGGCAGTGTGCACGGCGCTGTCGTCGGTGCTGTCCAGCGACGCGAGGCGGGCGAAGCTGGTGACGCTGGCGCCGTTGTTGAGGTTGATGGTCAGGGTGGCCGTGTCGGTGGCCCCGGTGGGATGGGTGAGTTGATAGGTGAAGACGTCGGTTTGCGGCGTCACCGCAATGGCCTGCCCCACCGCCGGCGTATAGACGTAACTGCCGTCGGCATTGACCAGCAACGAACCGTGCAGCCCGGCGATGGTGACGCCGTTATAGCCAGGCAGCACGAACGCACCGGCACTGAGCACGCTCAGCGAGGTATAGGTGGAGCCCAGTACATCCACCCCGCCGCCGGCGGTATCGGTGAACAGGTTGCCGGTCGCCTGGGTACCGCTGCCGATGACGAAGTTCACGGTGGACGTCGACACCTGTGTCACCGATGGCGTGATCGTGGACAGCACTCCGCCGGAAGTGACACGCATGATGTAATTGCCCGGTCCCTGACCTTGCACCACCGTGCTGATGGTATTGCCCACACCCAGCAGCGTTCCGGCCGGGAAGTTGGCGACCACGGTTTCCACACCACCGACCACTTTGACCAGCGCCAAGCCGACGCCGGAGATCAGGCTCAGGTTGTTCCTCGCAGTGAGGGTGACATCCGTCACCGTGTCGGCGGCGATGCTGAAGGCGAAGTCCTTGGTCGTCGTCACCAGCAACGTGCCGAAAGGCGTAAAGCTGGTGGTGGCCGGCGCCGACTGCGCACCGACCAGGGTAATGGCGCTGGACGCCACGTCGTTGGTGGCGTCCACCAGCGTCGCGTTGGCCGCCAGGTTATTCCCGTTCCACACTTCATCGACATTGGTGCTGTCGATGCGCACGTAGAGGTGGGCAATCGAAGACAAGCCGTTAGGGTGCACCAGTTGGTAGCTGAAGTCCTCCACCTTGCCGACGCTGTTCACCGACCCATTGGGGGTGTAGGTGTACTTGCCCGTGGAGTCGATCACCAACTGGCCGTACAACCCCTGGACCGTGGTCCCGGCTCCCGCCGTGACGTAGACACCGCCTTTGAGCACTTGCAGCACAGCGCCGCCATCGGGGCCGACGCGGTCGGGCAAGCCGTTGACACCCGGATCGGTGATGACGTTGCCCGTGACCGCCACCGGGGTACCGGTGAACTGGGTCAGGCTGGTGGTGGTGAAGTCCAGCTGGGTAGTCAAGGTGTTGAGGATCGCGACCAGCCCCGAGTTCACCACCAGACGGTAGTCCCCGGCCTGCAATACTGGCAGGTCAGCCCTGACGCTGGTCGGACCCAGCGCGAGCAGATCCAGCACGCTGCCATTGCTCCCGCTGGTGTAGTTCACCCACACCCCGGCCGCATTCTTCACCTGAAGGGTGAACGACGCGTTGTTGAGCAAGCCCAGCAAGCTGGTGGTGGTCACGGTCAACACCGGATCGCTGACCGTATTGGCTGCGACGGTGAAGCCGTAGGCCTTGGCCTGACCCAACAGCAAGGTGGTGCCGGAGTCGACATAGCTGCTGTTGACCGATACCGGCGTGATGTTGACCGAGGCCTGCGCCAGGTTGCTGCTGGCAGTCACCGGCTCGTTGACGTCCACGTCCAGCGCTGTGACCGAGGCCGGTGCCGATACATTACCGCGGCCATCGGTCAGCGTGACGCTGAGCACCTCGCCGTTGATCTGCGCACTGTTCAAGGTGACCGTGAAAGTGCCGTTGGCCAGTACCGTGCCGGTGCCCAAGGTCAGACCATTGGCCGCCTTGACCGTGACCAGCGCCCCGGCTTCGCCGCTACCGCTCAGGCTCAGGCCGTTGACCGCCACCGCCAGCCCCGAGGCCAGCGGCGGAGGTGTAAGGTCCGGCGCCGTGGTGGCCACGGCTGGCGAAACATTGTTCGCCGCGTCAGCCTGGGTCACCGTCAGGATCTGATTGTTGATCTGCGCGGCGTTGAGGGAAACGCTGTAGCTGCCATCGGCGGCCACCAGCGCCGTGCCGAGCACGGTGGTACCGCTGCGCACGGTCACCGTTGCACCCGCTTCACCCGTACCCGACACCGCCGTGCCGCTGGCACTGACGGTCGCCGTGGGCGCCGCCGGCGGTGTGGTATCGGCAACGCCGAGTTGGGCCGCTGCCGAAACGTTGTTGGCCGCATCGGTGAGCGTGACCTTCAAGGCACCCCCATTGAGCTGCGGCGACGGTAGCACGACGTTGAACACGCCCAGCGCATTGACCTGCCCGGTAACCAACAGGGCGTTGTTGGCCCCGTACACCTTGACGGTGGTATTGGCCTCACCCAGCCCGGTAAGTGCCAGGCCGCCAGTCAATACCAGCGCGGTAGGCGCGTTGGGCGCAGTCACGTCACGGGCGGTCAAGGCGGTGATCGGCGAGGACAGGTTGGCGGCATCGGTCTGCACCACGCTCAGTTGCTGACCATTGAGCTGCGCAGCACTGAGGTTGACGCTGAAGTTGCCCGCAGCATCGACCGTGCCAGTGCCCAGGGTCACGCCGTTGCCGAGCACTGTCACTCGGGCGCCAGCCTCGCCCTGGCCGGTCACCACGGCACCGCTGGTAGCCAGCGCCACATTGGTGAGTGCTGCCGGTGGCGTGGTATCCAGGGCCACATAAGGCGTGGCAACCGAAACATTGCCGGCCGCATCGGCTAGTTTGATGCTCAGCACCTGACCGTTGACCTGCGCACTGTTCAGGGCCACGGAGAAGGTCCCGTTGGGCAGTACCGTTGCCGTCCCAATGGCCGTACCGACGGCGTTGTACACGGTGGCGACACTGCCCGCCTCGCCGGTACCGCTAAGGGTCAGGCCGTTGCCACTCAGGCTGATGCCCACCGCTGCTGCCGGCGGGGTGATATCCGGCGCAGGAACGGTGGCCGTGCCTGAAGTATTCAGGCTGGCATCGGTCTGCACGGCGGTGATCAGCCCACCATTGGCCTGGGGTACCAGCAGCACCACGGCAAAACTGCCGTTGGCGCCCACTACACCGGTACCGATCGTGACATTGGCCGCGTTGGTGATGGTGACCGTGGCGCCGACTTCACCCTTGCCGGTGACCACTGTCCCGATACCATTGATGGCCAGTTCGGTGATAGGCACTGGCGCAGTGCTGTCCACCGACGTGTAGAAGGTGGCAGCGGACGTCAGGGTGCCATTGCTGGCATGCAGTTCCAGCACCTGACCATTGGTCTGTGGCGGATTGAGCGTGACCGTGAAGGTCGTCCCGGTGGTGACACCGGTGCCCAGCAGCACGCCGCCGACACCGCGCACCGTAACCACGGTGCCAGCCTCTGTGGTACCGGTCAGCGTCACACCATCGCTGGTGAGGGTGCCGACCACCGGGGCTGCGGGCGGCAGCTCGACGGGGATGTTGAGCGTCGCGCCGAGCGATGGGTTACCGGCGGCGTCGGTCTGGATCACGGTCAACAATTGACCGCCCAGCGCTGCGGGCACCAGCGGCACCTGGAAGTTGCCATTGGCATCCACTACGGCGGTGCCCAGCACCACAGGGGTCTGCCCGACCAGTACGGTGACGGCGACCGTTGCACCTGCCTCGCCATGGCCAGTGAGGGCAGTGCCGTTGGCATTGACCGCCAACTGAGTGACCAAGGTAGGCGCCGTGACATCCGGCACCGTCAGGGTTGCCAAGGGCGAGCGGTTACCGGCGGCGTCCTGGGCATACACTTCCAGGCTGCCGCCATTGAGTTGCGCCAGGCTCAGCGGAACGCTGAACTGGCCGTCGCTGCCGACGATGACATTGCCCAGCGCCACCCCTTGGGCAGTGGTCACGAACACCCGCGCGCCCGCTTCGGCCGTACCGGTGAAGACCAGGCCATTGGCGCTCAGACCCAGCCCGGTCGGCAGCGCCGGTGGCGTCAGGTCAGGGGCATTGACGGTGACACCCACCGAGGGGTTGCCGGCGGGGTCACGCTGGGTCAGAACCAAGGCCTCGAAGTTGGTCTGCGGCGTGGTCAGGGTCACGCTGAAGGTGCCATCGGCGGCCACCACGGCGGAGCCCAACGCGGCATTCAGAGGGCCGGTGACGGTGACCGTGGCGCCCACTTCGCCGCGGCCGGTGACCACCTTGCCGTCGCCGCTCACTGCGATGAGGGTCAGCGCCAGAGGCGCCGTTACATCCGGTACCGGGAATGACGTGGGCAATGAAACGTTACCCGCCACATCGGCCTGGGTCACGTTCAATACCTGACCATTGAGCTGCGCCGTGGCCAGGTTGACGGTGAAGACGCCATCGGCACCGGCGGTCGCCGTACCGATCTCCACGCCCAGGCCATTCTTGACCACGATCCGCGCATTCGCCTCGCCAATACCGCCGAGCACAAGGCCATTGGCCGTCAACGTCAGGCCCGACAGCGCGGTAGGCGCCAGGATGTCCCGCGCCAGGACAGTGACTGCAGCCGACGCGTTGCCTGCGGCGTCGAGTTGGACCACGCTGACCACTTCACCATTGATCTGGGGAACCGTCAGCGTGACGCTGTAGGTGCCGTCGGCATTGACCGTACCGGTACCGATGGCTTGCCCCAGATTGTTGGTGATCGCCAGGCGCGCGCCCGCTTCGCCGGTACCGGTGAGGATCACACCGTTGACGTCCAGCGCCAGAATGGTCGCCGGTGCAGGTGGTGTGGTGTCCACCGCCGTCAGGCTGCCTGGGCCTGATACATTGCCTGCCAGGTCAGTGAGGGTGACCACCAGCGACTGGCCATTGAGCTGGGCAGGCACGGTGACCTGAAAGGTGCCGTTGGCATTCACGGTGCCCGTACCCAACTCCACGCCTGCTGCGTTTTTCACCGAGACGCTGGTGTTGGCTTCGCCCACACCGCTGAGCAACGTGCCTGCTGCGTTCAAGCTCAATTGGGTCGGCACGGCTGGAGGGGTAAGGTCCGGCGCGGTGACCGGGGTACTCACACTGACGTTGCCGGCAGCGTCTGCCTGGGCCACGGTCAGGCCTTGCTGGTTGATCTGCGGCGGCGTCAGCGTCACCACGAAGGTGTTGTCCGGCGCGACCACGGCCGTTCCCAGCACGGTCCCGGCGGCGTTCCTGACAGTGACGGTCGCACCCGGCTCGCCCTGACCGGTCAGGGTCGCACCGGTAGTGGCGTTGATCGCCACCCCGGTCAATGCCGCCGGCGGTGTGGTATCTGGCGAATTGATGCTGGCCGTCAGCGAGGTATTACCCGCCGCATCACGCTGGACCAGCGTCAATGGCTCGCCCGTCGCGACCGCTGGCGTCAGGGTCACGCTGAAATTGCCACCGGCGGTTACGGTAGCAGTCCCAAGCACCGTCCCTGCCCCATTGGTGACAGTCACCAGCGCACCCGCTTCACCCTTGCCGGTGACCAGGCTGCTGGTGATGGCGGCGTTGCTGATGGCCAGATCGGTCAAGGCTG
Source organism: Pseudomonas sp. UBA4194 (assembly GCF_002379585.1). Taxonomy (GTDB): domain Bacteria; phylum Pseudomonadota; class Gammaproteobacteria; order Pseudomonadales; family Pseudomonadaceae; genus Aquipseudomonas. The sequence goes on along the minus strand of NZ_DFUE01000084.1, from coordinate 71,921 downwards.
CGGGCGCCGTGGTATCCACCGCCGTCACATTGCCCGGTACCGATACATTGCCGGCCGCGTCGGTAAGGGTCACGCCCAGCGCCTGGCCATTGAGTTGCGCAGCGCCGAGGTTGATCTGGAAGGTGCCATCGATCAGCACGGTGCCCGTACCTAACACCACACCTTGAGCGTTGCTCACGGTTACCCGAGCGTTCGCTTCGCCGACTCCGGAGAGCACCGCGCCGTCGGCACTGAGGGTCAGTGCGACAGGTGCATCGGGCGCCGTGCGATCGCCTGCCAGCACGGTGCCAGGGTTGGAGATGTTGCCGGCCACATCGGCCTGCACCACTGTCAGCACCTGACTGTTGATTTGCGCGCTGGACAAGATCACGGTGAAAGCACCGGTAACGCCGACCACGGCAGTCCCCAGTACCACGTTGCCCTGCCCTGTCACGGTTACCGTGGCGCCGGCTTCACCCCGGCCGCTGAGCAGCAGCCCATCGGCACTGACCGCCAGGTTGGCAAGGTCAGCCGGGGGTGTGATGTCGGCGGCAAGATACTGCGCCGGCAACGACACCAGTGTGCCGTCGCTGGCACTGACCTCCAGTGTCTGGCCATTGGTCTGCGGTGCGTTCAGGGTGATCTGGAAGTTATTGCTGCCATCCACCACCCCGCTGCCCAGCACGTTGCCTTGCAGGTCGCGCACGGTGATGGTGTTGCCGGCGTTACCCACACCACTCAGGATCAAACCATCGGCAGTGAGGGTCAGCGCCGTCGGCTGGTCGGGACCATCGATATCGGAGGCGATGACCGTCGCCGCCGCCGAGGTATTGCCGGCCACGTCGGTGAGCGTCACCGACAGCACTTCGTTGTCGCCTACGGTCCGTGTCAGCGTCACCGTGAAGCTGCCGTTGGCAGCGACCGTGCCGGTGCCCACCGATAACCCGGCGGCGTCGCGGACGGTGAAGGTGGCGCCCGCTTCGCCTTTGCCCGCCAGCACGGTGCCACCCAGCCCTACCACGAGGTCGATCGGCGGCGCCGGCGGTGTGATGTCCGCGGCCACGATGATGGTGGTGGTGGATACGTTGCCCGCGGCATCGGTGGACGTCACCAGCAGGGTCTGGCCGTTGATCTGTGGCGAACTCAGGTCAACCTGGAAGGTACCGTTGGCGGCCACGGTCGACGTGCCCAGGACATTGCCCTGAGCATCGCTGACCACCACGCTGACCACGGTCCCAGGTTCGGCCTTGCCGATCACCGCCGAGCCCTGCGGCGTGAGCACCACATCGGTGGGCGCGACCGGCGCGAGCAGGTCTGGCGCGATCAGATTGACGCTGGCCGACAGGTTGCCGGCCACATCGCTCTGCGTCACGGTCAGGGTTTGCAGATTCACTTGTGCAGTGGAGAGCGTGACGCTGAACAAGCCATTGGCATCGACCAGCGCCGTACCCAGCTGCACGTTGGTTGCGCTGAACACCCGCACGGTAGCCCCCGCCTCGCCGCGGCCGGTGACGATAGCACCGTCGGCACTGATCGCGACGCCGGTCATGGCGACAGGTGGGGTAATGTCCGGCGCGGTGACCAGCACCGGCACCGACACGTTGCCCGCCACATCGGTCTGCGCTACATCCAGTGGCTGACCATTGGCCTGCGCCGGAGTCAGCGTCACGCTGAAGGTGCCGTTGGCCGCTACCAGGGCAGTACCCAGCACGGTACCGGCAGCATTGGTCACGGTGACCGTCGCACCCGCTTCACCCGTACCGGTGATCAACGTGCCGTTGGCATTGATGAGCGGATTGAGCACGGCCACAGGTGCTGTGGTGTCCGGCACCGCCAACGCACCGGGCAGCGAGACATTGCCGGCCGCGTCGGTCAGGCTGACTTGCAGCGCACCGCCGTTGGTTTGCGGGGTGGTCAGGGTGACCTGGAAGCTGCCGTTGGCCGCCACCGTACCGGTGCCGACCACCGCGCCCAGTGCATCGCGCACCGTGATGCTGGCACCGGCTTCGCCCTGGCCGGAGAGTACCGTACCCACAGCGTTGAGGGCCAAGGCAACCGGCGCCAGAGGCGCCACCAGATCCGGCGCGGTGATGTTGACCCCCAGCGACACGTTGCCGGCGGCATCCACCTGAGTCGCCGTCAGCACCTGCAAGTTGGTCTGAGGGGTCGTGAGCGTGAGGGTGAACGCGCCGTCGCTGCCTACCAGCGCGGAGCCCAGGGATTGGCCCTGCACATTGCGCACGACCACGGTTGCGCCGGCCTCGCCGGTTCCGGTCACCACCGCGCCATTGGCGCTGAGCACCACATTGGCCAGAAGCGCTGGAGCCGTATCGTCACCGGCTGTGAGTTGCACCGGAATCGACAAGCGACCGTTGCCATCGCTGGCTTGAACGGTGAGCAGTTCACCGTTGTGTTGCGGCGTCTGCAGGATAATGCTGAACACGCCCAGCTGATTGACCGTTCCGCTGCCCAACAGCGTGCCTTGCCCGTTGGTCACTTGAATGGTGCTGCCCACGGTACCGGTACCGGTGAGCACCGCGCCTTCCACACTGAGTACCAGATTGGCCGGCGTGGCCGGACCGGTACCGTCCGGCCCGTTGACCTGGGCCGGCAAGGAGGGGTTGCCGGCCGCATCGGTTTCGATCACCGTCAGCACATCGCTCGGCACGGCCGGACGGGTCAGGGTGATGATGAAAGTACCACCGGCGCCCACCGTGCCTGTACCGATCAGGTCGCCGTTGGCGGCGGTGACACGCAGGCTTGCGCCGGCTTCGCCATTACCGCTCAGGGTCGCGCCGTTGGGGCTGATGACCAGATTGCTGACCGCTACCGGTGGCGTGGTGTCCGCTGCCAGCACACTGGCTGGGGCAGAGACGTTGTTGGCCGCATCGGTAGCGGTTACCCGCAGGGTCTGACCGTTGGCCTGAGGGGCCGACAACTGAATGCTGAACAAGCCATCCGAGCCCACCGTACCAGTGCCCAGCACCGTACCTTGGGCGCCGACGATACGGATGGCTGCGCCGATTTCGCCACTGCCGGTCAGCACCGTACCCGCCAGATTGAGACTGAGGCTGCCGGGCGCGTCAGGCGCAGTGATGTCGGCAGCCGTGACATTGACCACCGGCGACACGTTGTTCGAGGCATCGGCCTGGGTCACGCTCAAACGCTCGCCGTTGAGTTGCGCTGCGCTCAAGGTGGCACTGAAACTGCCATCGGTGCCCACCACTGCGGTGCCCAGGGCAACCCCAGCAGCGCTGCGCACGGTAACTGTGGCGCCCACTTCACCGCGACCGCTGACGGTCAGTCCGTCGTTGCTCAAGCCGACGTTGGTCAAGGCCAGCGGTGCAGTGGTGTCCGGAGCCGTGATCGGTGTCGAAGGTGATGTATTGCCAGCCGCGTCGCTCTGGTTGACCGTCAACGGCTGCCCGGCTGTCTGCGCCGGCAAGGTGACCTCGAAGCGACCATTGGCGCCGACGGTAGCCGTGCCGATTTCCACCCCATTGGCGTTGAGGACATGCACGATGGCCCCGGCCTCGCCCTGGCCGGTCAGCAGCGTGCCGCCGGGATTCAGAACCAAGGCGGTTGGCGCGGCGGGAACTTCGGTGTCCGGCGCCAGCGCACTGACACTCGGCGATTTGTTACCGGCCACATCGCTCTGGCTCAAGGTCAGGGTTTGACCGTTGGTTTGCGCGCTGCTCAAGGTCACGCTGAACGCACCGTTGCTGCCGACCACTGCCGTGCCGAGCGGCTGGCCATCGCTGCCCAGTACGGTCACGGTCGCGCCGGCCTCACCGTTACCGGTCAGGGTCAGGCCGTTGTTGCTGACCAACTGATTGGTGATCGACGCCGGCGCAGTGAGATCCGGCGCGGTGACGGCGGCGGGCGTGGAACTGTTGCCCGCCGGATCGCTCTGGGTCACCTGGAGCAACTGCGCGTTGAGTTGCGGCGTGGTCAGCACCACGGTGAACGCACCGGTGATACCGACCACAACGGTACCGATCGGATTGCCCGCCGCGTCGAGTACGGTCACCCGCGCGCCGGCTTCGCCGGTACCGGTGACCACGGTGCCATCGCTGCTGATGGCAACGTTGGTCAGCGCCGGAGCGGTCGAGTCGATGGCGGTGACGGTACCTGGTATTGAGTTGATGACACCATTGCTGGCCACCACCTCAAGCACCTGACCATTGGTTTGCGCGGCGCTGAGGGTGATCTGGAACGTGCCGTCCGGGCCTACCGTGGCTGTGCCGAGCACAAGCCCCTGGCCACTGCGCACCGTTACCGTATTGCCGATATCGGCGATGCCGGTCAGGGTCAGGCCATCGACACTCAATTGCAGTGCGGTGGGCTGATCCGGCCCGTTGGCATCGGGTGCCACCACGCTGGCGCCTGGCGAAACGTTGCCGGCCGCATCGGTCAGGGTCACGCTCAGCGTGGCGCCCTGAGTCGCGGGTGGGGTCAGGGTCACAATGAAACTGCCATTGGCGCCTACCACAGCGCTGCCGATCGGCGTACCGAGCGGGCCCAGCACAGTCACGGTGGCACCCACCTCACCCTTGCCCGACAGCAAGACACCATCAGGGCTGACGGCCAATTGAACGGCAGGATTGGGTGGTGTGGTGTCGGCGGCGATAACGGTGGTCGTGGTGGACACGTTGCCGGCCGCATCGGTGGAGGTCACCAGCAAGGTCTGACCGTTGGTTTGCGGCGTGCTCAGATTGACCTGGAAGGTACCATTGGCAGCCACGGTCGCGGTGCCCAGCACATTGCCCTGGGCATCGCTGACGATGACAGTGACCGTCGTGCCAGCCTCGGCCTTGCCGATGACCGCCGAGCCTTGCGGGGTCAGCGCCACATCGGTCGGCGCAGCCGGGGCTTGCAGGTCGGGCGCCACCAGGGTCACGTTGGCCGAGGCGTTGCCCGCCGCATCTGTCTGGGTCACGGTCAGCAACTGCAGGTTGATCTGCGGCGAGCTCAAGGGCACCGAGAACTGCCCGTTGGCATCGACCACAGCAGTGCCCAGCACCGCACCGCCGCTGCCCAACACACGCACGGTCGCCCCGGCCTCACCCGAGCCGGTCACCACGCTGCCGTTGGCGCTGATGGCCACACCGGCCAACGCAGTCGGCGCGGTGATGTCGCTGGCGGTGACCGCCACTGGGCTGGAGACATTGCCGGCGACGTCGGCTTGCAGTACATCGAGCAACTGGCCGTTGGCCTGAGCCGGGCTGAGGGTCACGGTAAAGCTGCCATTGGCGCCGACCACCGCCGTGCCCAGTACCGTACCACTGGCATTGACCACGCTCACGGTTGCGCCCACTTCGCCTTTACCGGTCAATGTCGTACCGGCGACGTTGAGCACCAGTGCGGTGACTGGGTCCGGGGCCGTCACATCGAGCACCGGCAATGACCCCGGAACCGACGTATTGCCCGCCGCATCGGTCAATGTCACGAGCAGGGTGGTGCCGGTCAGTTGCCCAGGGCTCAGGGTGACCTGGAAGGTGCCGTCGGCACCCACGGTTCCAGTGCCCACGATTGCCCCTTGGGCATTGCGCACGCTGATGCTGGCTCCTGCTTCGCCCTGGCCGCCCAATAGCGTACCAAGCGCGTTCAGGGTCAGCCCAGAGGGCGCATCGGGAGCGATCAGGTCGGGCGCATTGACGGTGACGCCAGCGGAAATGTTACCGGCCGCATCGGTTTGCGTCGCAGTGAGCACCTGGGCATTGTTCAGCGCCGGGGTGAAGGTGATGCTGAAGGTACCATCGGCGCCGACGGTGCCGGTGCCGACCACCTGGCCGAGCACACGCACATTGACGGTCGCCCCCACTTCCCCGGTGCCGATCAACGTGCTGCCATTGGCGCTGAGCGCCAGGTTGTCCAGGATTGCCGGCGGGGTGTCGTCGCTGGCGGTCAACAGGCTGGGCACCGATACACGGGTGCCATCGCTGGCCTGTACGGTCAGCAGCTCGCCGTTGTGCTGAGCGCTGTTCAAATTGACGGTGAAGGTGCCGGACGCACCCACGACAGCGGTGCCCAGCACGGTGCCCTGAGCGTTGGTCACGGTGACGGTATTGCCGACCACGGCGCTGCCGGTCAGGGTCAGGCCATCGAGGGTGATAGCCAGATTGCTCGGCGAACTGGGCTCGGTGCCATCGGGGCCGTTGACCGCAGTGGGTGTCGACGGATTGCCGGCGGCGTCGGTTTCGATAACGCTGAGCACATCGCTCTGCACGGCCGGACGGGTCAGGGTGATCACGAACGTGCCATTGGCAGTGACGCTGCCGGTACCGATGAGATCGCCGTTGGCGGCGGTCACCCGCACGCTGGCGCCCGCCTCGCCGTTGCCGGACAAGGTCAGGCCGTCCGGACTGATCAGCAGATTGCTGACGGGCCCGGGAGCGGTGGTGTCGTTCGCCACCAAAGTGGTTGCCAGCGAACTGTTGTTGGCTGCGTCCGTAGCGATGGCCTTGAGGGTCTCGCCATTGGTCTGCGCTGCCGACAGGGTGATGCTGAAGGTGCCATTGGCGCCGACCACTGCGCTGCCCAGCGGCGCCCCTTGCGCGTTGGTGATGCGTACCGTGGCACCGGCTTCGCCGGTACCGGTGAGCACCAGCCCGCTCGCATCCAGTACCAGGCCTCCAGGCGCAGCAGGCGCGGTGATGTCGACCGCCGTGATCGCCACCGTGGGGGAAGCATTGTTGGCCGCATCGGCCTGACCCACGGTCAGCCGCTCGCCATTGAGTTGCGCACTGTTCAGGGCCACGCTGAAGCTGCCATCGCTGGCCACTACGGCGGTGCCGAGTGGAAGCCCGTTGGCACTGCGCACAGTGACTGTGGCGCCGGCCTCACCTGACCCGGTAACGGTCAAGCCATCGCGGCTCAGCACGACGCCGGTCGGTGCGGCCGGGGCTGTGGTATCGCCGGCGGTGATGGGGGTAGGCACGGACACATGACCGACGGCATCGGTCTGGGTGACTTCCAGCAGTTGGCCGTTGGTCTGTGCTGGGTTCAGGGTGACCTGGAAGGTGCCGTTGGCTGCTACGGTCGCGGTGCCCAGTGTCGAGCCATCGGCCGCCAGTACCCGCACGGTGGCGCCCGCCTCGCCGATGCCGTTCAACACGGTGCCGGTGGCATTGAGCAACAGGCCCGAAGGCGCGGCCGGAATGTCCGTGTCAGGCGCCGGTGTGGTGACCACCGGGGATCGATTGCCTGCGGCATCAGCCTGCACCAGGCCGAGATTCTGGCCATTGGTCTGCGCGGCAGCCAGGCCGACGCTGAACAGGCCATCGGCGCCAACGGTCGCGGTACCGAGTACCGCACCATTGGGGCCGGTCACGGTGACCGTGGCACCGGCTTCACCCTGGCCTGTCACCGTCAAGCCATCGTTGCTGACACTCACCTGCGTGACAGCTGCAGGTGGGGTCAGGTCGGGCGCAGTGACAGCCGCTGGTGTGGAGATGTTACCGGCCGCATCGGTTTGCGTGACCTGCAACAGCTGCGCATTGGTCTGTGCACTGGTCAAGGTGATGCTGAAGCTGCCATCGGCCGATACCGTGCCGGTGCCGATCACAGTACCGCCCGGTCCGCGCACGGTTACGCTGTCGCCTGCTTCACCATTACCGGTGACCACCGTACCGTTGTTGCTGATGGCGAGGTTGGTCAGCGCATCGGGCGCCGTCGAGTCGGGCGCGGTGATTTCCACCGGCACCGAATTCTCCCCAGCACCATCCGTGGCGATCACGTCCAGCACTTGACCGTCGTTCTGCGCCGGGCTCAACGCAACGGTGAAGCTGCCATTGGCCGCGATGGTGCCGGTACCCAGCAGCGTACCCTGCGCATCATAGACATTGACGGTGTTGCCGGCGGTGCCGGTACCGGTCAGCTGCAAGCCATCGTTACTGACCGCCAGATTGCCCGGAGTGCCTGGGCCATCGGCGTCGGGCGCAGTGATCGTGGCAGGCAGCGATGGGTTGCCGGCCGCGTCGGTCTGTACTGCGCTGAGAACGTCCCCTTCGACCGCGGCGGGGCTCAACGTCACGCTGAAGCTGCCGTTGGCGCCCACGGTCGCGGTGCCGATGACAGCGCCCACCGCATTGGTGATCGCCACCGTGGCGCCCGGCTCGCCTTGCCCGGTAAGGGTCACGCCGTCAGCACTGACCTGAAGATTGCTCACCGCCAGCGGCGCTGTGGTGTCGGCTGCCTGCAAGTTGGCCGAAGCCGAGATATTGCCAGCGGCGTCGGCCGCGCTCACCGTCAGTACCTGACCATTGGCCTGTGCCGAACTCAGACTCACCTGGAAGGTGCCATCGGCCGCTACCACCGCCGTGCCCAGCACGGTACCAGCAGCATCCTTGACGGTTACCGTGGTGCCCGCCTCGCCCACGCCGGAGAGAACGATGCCGCCGCCATCGAGCGTCAGGCCGGAAGGGGTCGCAGGCGCATCAAGGTCGGGCGCGGTGAGGTTGGCAACAGGGGAGGCATTGCCGGCTGCGTCCTGCTGCGACACCGCCAACTGCTGGCCATTGGTTTGTGCGGGAACAAGGGTCAGGTTGAAGCTGCCGTCGCTGTTCACCACGCCGCTGGCCAGCACGGCCCCGCCTGAGCCCCTCACCGTCACGGTATCGCCCGGCTGGCCACGACCGCTGACCACGGTACCGTCGGCACTGATGAGTACATTGCTCAGGTCGGCACCCGGGGTTACATCGGGCGCCTGCGTGTCCACCGGCGGAGAAACGTTCCCGGAGGCGTCGGTTTGCGTCACGCTCAACAGTTGGCCGTCGGCCTGTGCAGGATTGATGGTCACGGCAAAGTTGCCGGCCTGATTGACGGTGGCCGTGCCGATGATATTGCCCTGGGCATCGCGCACGGTGACGGTCGCACCGGGCTCACCCGTGCCTGTCACCGCTGTGCCATTGGCATTCACCGCCACGTTGGCCACCGCGGCAGGAGCGGTACTGTCGGGTGCGGTAAAGGTGATGGGTACTGAAGCTTCGTTGTCGAAGTCCGTGGCAATGACCGTCAGGATTTCGCCATTGGTCTGCGCGGTGTCCAGCACCACGGAGAACGTTCCGTCAGGGTTGACGGTGGCAGTGCCCAACAGGGTGCCCTGGGCGTTGTAGACGCGCACTGTGTCAGCGGCGGTGCCGGTACCTGTCAGGGTGAAGCCGTCGCTGCTCAGCACCAGGTTGTCCGGCGTGCCCGGCCCGACGTCGTCCGGTACCACTGCGGTCACTGTCGCCGACAGGTTGCCGGCGGCGTCGGTCTGGATAGCGATGAGCTCCTCACCGGGCGTCAGGCGCACGGCAAAGCGGATCACGAAGCGGCCGAATGCGTTGACCCGTGCACTGCCCAGCACATCGCCTGCCGCATTGGTGATGGTGACGGTGTTGCCAGGCTCGCCATTGCCGCCGGCAAAGAATCCATCGGCACTGATGATCAGGTCGGTGATCGGTGCCGGCGGGGTCACGTCAGGCACGACCAGTTCAGCGGGCAACGAGGCGTTGCCCACGGCGTCGGTGGCCACCACGTTCAAGGTTTCGCCATTGACCTGGGGGCTGTTCAAGGTGATCTGGAAGCTGCCATCGGCATTGGCGGTGCCGCTGCCGATAATCACCCCGGCAGCGTCACGCACCACCACAGTGGCACCCGCCTCGGTGATGCCGCTCAGCACCAGGCCGGCGGTATCCACCGACAGACTGCTCGGTACAGGTGGCGCTTCGATGTCGGGCGCCGGCACCGTTGCCGGCAGCGAGACGTTTCCTGACGCATCCTCGAGCGTGACGCTGAGGATCTGACCGTTGGCCTGGGCAGGGCTCAGGTCGAGGCGGAAATTGCCGTCGGCATCGACGGTGCCGGTCGCGACCACGACGCCCGCGGCGTTGGTCACGCTGACGATCGCGCCGACCTCACCTTTACCGGTCAGGATCGCGCCGTTGGCGCTGACCAGCAGCGCCGACGGTGCATCTGGTGCAGTGTTGTCAGGGGTCAGATCAGGGGCGGTAACGGTGGCGGCGGGTGAAAGATTGCCAGCCGGGTCAGTCTGGGTGGCGACCAAGTTCTCGCCGTTGATTTGTGCAGGATTCAAGGTGAGGCTGAAGGTGCCGTCCGCGCCGACGACCGCGCTGCCCAGCACGGCCCCTGCGGCATTGGCGATGACCACCGTGGCGCCTGGCTCGCCAGTGCCGGTAAGCGTCGTGCCATCGGCACTGATGCCCAGATTCGCAGGGGCGCCTGGGGCGGTGATATCCGGAGCGGTGATGGCTACCGACGTTGACTCGTTTCCGGCGGCGTCTGTCTGGGTCACGCTCAAGCCTTCACCATTGGCCTGAGGCGGGGCCAGGGTCACGGTGAAGGTACCGTCGGGTGCGACCACGGCCGAGCCGACAGTTGTCCCGGCAGCGTTCTTGATCACCACGGTGGCTCCCGGCTCACCGCTCCCGGTGAGTGTGCTGCCATCCGCGCTCACGACCAGCCCGCCGGGCGCCACAGGTGCGGTGACGTCCGGTGCGGTAACGGTGATAGGCGCTGAAACGTTGCCCGCAGGATCGGTGACCGTTACCTGCAACGTTTCGCCGTTGGCCTGAGGCGCAGGGAAAATGATCTGGAAGTTGCCGTTCGCATCCACGATGCCGGTACCGACGACATTGCCTTGAGCATCGCGCACGGTGACCGTACCGTTGCTTTCGGCACGGCCGGAAACGCTGCTGCCATCGGCGGCGAACTGCAGCCCGGTGGGCGCATCAGGCGCCGTCGTGTCCACTGGAGGCACCGGCGCCGGCGCACCACCGCCACCACCGCCCCCACCGCCACCGCCTGCTGCCGCCGCGCCGGCGCCAATGCCCACCAGGCCCAGCGCTGCCAGCATCCATCCCGGCATTGCGGTCCCCGCTACAGCGCCGGCCAGCAGCAACTCATCGGCCGCCGACAACTCGGTGAAGGTGAAGCCGGTAAAGGGCTCGCCGTAATTGGCCTGCCACAGCATTCCGTTGTCGCCTTCCAGAACCAGTTCGCTCTGGGCTCCGGTGGCGTCGACTACGAAGAAATCACCAATCGTTATCTGCTCGCCAGACTTGAGTGTGACGATCAGGTTATTTCCGGAACGACTGACCGTGGCCACGTCCTCCGGCCGAACCGGCAGCTTGACCAGGCTGGTATCCATCAGCTTGATATTGCCCCAGGCGATTTCTGTAGTGCTTTCCGCCGACTTCGCAGCAACAACGATACTGTCCATACCCACTCCTAGCAGATTTAACGGCACGCGCAACGCACCGTATCAACAACTTTTGCCGGGCACTGATGGCCCAACGCCACACTCTCGAATCTTTGTTATTTAGTGTCCTGTAGTGTCCTGACGTATTGCCTGGGCGAACTAAATCGCTTCACCTGGCGACACTACCCGCCGCGCTTGAATTCTGACGTTTTTAGCTATTCCACACTTGCTCAACTTATAAGTGACCGTTTTCAAAGGCATTTCTTAAAAGCCAAGAGTGACTAACGAAACTATGGCTCTACGCCATAAGTGTCAGGCTAGTACGGGTCATATGCTCAATGGCTGACGATTTATAACAATTGGCGGAAAACCATCGAATGGCAGCAAGTTTGCTCTGCAGCCGGCCCAAGCCGGCGTGTCGGCGTAGCGAAATCCAGATGAACCACCCAGAAAACCCTGGGTCTAGTGCAGGTAACCCCACTGGCAATAACGCAACGGAGGCTCTTGATGAATATTTTCGAAGCACTGCGCGAAAGCCATGAAAGACAACGTACTTACGCCATGGCATTGATCCAGACTCATGGTCAAAGCGAAGCTCGCGCCGAGGCTTATCAACAGCTCAAGGCAGAGCTGCATGCCCACGAGACAGCTGAGGAACGGTTTTTCTACGTACCGTTGATGGAGCACGACAACGGTGTGGATGCGAGCCGTCACGCGATCTCCGAGCACCACGAGATGGACGAGTTGATGGAGACCCTCGATCAGACCGACATGTCCAGCCCGGCGTGGTTGGCCACCGCTCGCAAGCTGTCCGAGAAGGTTCACCATCACCTGAAGGAAGAGGAACACAAGTTCTTCCAGGTGGCCGGCAAGCTGCTCAGTGAGAAGCAGAAGACCAGCCTGGCTGGCGGCTACCAGAAAGAGTATGAGGTACAGCTGGCCGAGGAGTGACCGCCTCGCCCTCGCCCACTGCGCACAGGCCTGCTGCGCGATGCCGGGTGCATCCCGTCAGGCCTGCTGTGCGCAAGCGGTTCGGTGTAAAGTGAATCCCACAAGAAACAGATACAGGACTCCTACCGTGCCTCGCTCCGCTCCCCTGATCACTGCCGATTTCGACAGCGGCAACATCGAAGTCATCGACGCCAGCGACGCCTCCCATGTGCGTCTGGCAATCCGACCCGACACCCAAAGCGCGCATTTCCAGTGGTTCCACTTCCAGGCCCAGAACCTGGAGCCGGGACAGTCCTATGGGTTTCATCTGGGTAACGCCTCACAGTCTTCCTACCCGCGCGCGTGGGACGGTTATCACGCGGTGGCCTCCTACGATCGGCAACACTGGTTCCGAGTGCCGTCACGCTTCGACGGACAGGGGCTGACGTTCAGCCTCACCGTCGAGCAACCCCAGGCCTGGTTCGCCTATTTCGAACCCTACAGTCGTGAGCGCCACGAGGCCCTGGTGATCCGCGGGCTGAACGACGCCGGGTTGCAGTTGGTGGCGGTGGGCAAGAGCTGCGATGGTCGTGAAATCCCACTGTTGCGCAAAGGCGACGGCGCACCGGGCAAGCGCAAGTTGTGGATGATCGCCCAGCAACATCCGGGCGAACACATGGCTGAATGGTTCATGGAGGGCGTGATCGAGCGCTTGCAGGGCAACGATGAGCAAATGCAAGCGTTGCTTGAGCAGGCCGACCTGTATCTGGTACCCAACATGAACCCCGATGGCGCCTTTCGCGGTCATCTGCGCACCAACGCCAAAGGCAAGGATCTCAACCGGGCCTGGCAGGATTCCAGTGCGGAGTACACACCCGAAGTGTTCTTCGTGCAGCAGCAGATGGATAAGTACGGTGTGGATCTGTTCATCGACGTGCACGGTGACGAAGAGATCCCTCACGTGTTTACGGCGGCCTGCGAGGGTAATCCGGGTTATACGCCGCGGATCGCAGACCTGGAGCAGCAGTTCCGCCAGGCGTTGTGCGCGCAGACGCCTGACTTCCAGGCGGTGCATGGCTACCTGCGTGACGAGCCCGGCCAGGCAAACATGACTTTGGCGTGCAACTCGGTGGGCGAGAAATTCGATTGTTTGGCGCTGACGCTGGAGATGCCGTTCAAGGACCACGACGACGCACCTGATCCGCACACGGGTTGGAACGGCAAGCGCTCGGCGCGGCTGGGCAAGGATGTGTTGAGTGTGTTGGCGGGGATGGTTGGCGTATTGCGGTGAAGGGTTTGTGGTGAATGGGTTGGGGATTTGGGGTGAATGGTCCCCTCACCCCAGCCCTCTCCCTGGGGGAGAGGGAGCTAGAGGTGGTGCGCGGTGTTATTGCGATCTACTGCCCCGCAACATGCTTTGCAACACCCCATCCCGACGAATCAGCCCGTGAAACAGTGCCGCCGCCAGATGCACCAACACTGTCAAAAACAACAGATATGCCAGATACCCATGGGCCTTGCGTAAAAACGCGAACGCCTGGGCATTGGCCGGCACGATGGACGGCAGCTGCAGGGAATCGCTGAGCATCACCGGGTCCCCGGCGGCGGAAATCATCGCCCAGCCCAGCAACGGCATGGCCAGCATCAACGCATAGAGCAACCAGTGTGACAGCTTGGCAGCCAGTGCCTGCACGGCGGGCAGGTCTGCCGGCAAGGGTGGCTGTTGCGTGGAGAAGCGTACCACCAGGCGAATCACCACCAGCGCCAGCAAGGCGATACCCAGGGGTTTGTGCAGATCCAGCAACCACTCGTGGCGCTCGGAAACCGACGCCACCATGCCCGCACCGATGAACAGCATGGCGATCAGCAGCACCGCCATCGACCAGTGCAACAAGCGAGCGAGTGGCGCGAAATGAGTCTTCATGGGCGTTTCTCCTGAGCGGTGTCGAGCTGATTCACTTCACTGGTGCGGCGCAGGTACGAGCTGGCGTAGGCGGCCGAGCGCGCGGCCAACAGTGGATCGTCGGACCCTTCAATGCCGGCGGGCAGTATGAGTGGGTCGTAGTTGATGTCGCGGCACTCGCCATCGCTCTGCGGCTGCGTCTTCTCCAATACCAGAGTGCCGGCGTCCAGGGTCTTGCGGCCTTCTGGCCAGGCCTTGCTGGCGTCGTTGGTGGGGTCGCCCGCTTCGGCCAGGGTGATCATCAGCTTCCAGCGCGCCGGCGCGTTGGCCAGTTGCTCGGCGAGGTCTTTTTCGAGGAAATCCTTGGCGTCCGGCGCCGGTTGCGCAGCGTCGTTCTGGTCCACCGGCACCATGCTCCAGCGCACGGGATGGCGCTGCCCCGCCTTGTCCACCAGGTTGAAGGCGTTGACGCTGTTGTAGCTTTGGGTGACGTAGCTGGCCGACGGTTTGGCGGTCTTCACCCAGGCCAGGAACGGCGCGCTTTCAGGATGCCCGGCGAAGAACTGTTGCACCGCACCCGGCACCGGCTTGCCCGTGGCCGGGTCAGGGGTATTGGCCTGTTGCAGCTGAGCGAACGCTTCCACTGTGCCTACGGGGAACAGCGGCATGCTGTTCATGCCGGTGCGCCACTGTTGGCCATCGGCCTGCTTAAAGCGCAGACCCATGCTGCGGATCGGCGCGGCGGTATCCGGCGCGTAGGGGTTGCCTGGGGGAATGGCCAGGCGCCCGACCACTGGCGTGCGCGCCGCGCTGAACACCGTCGCCTTGGAGAACGGCCGGGCCTGGTCGGTGGGTTCGAAATAGCCGACCACACACACGCCCTTGGCATGATTGCGGCGGTAGCCGGGATGCACGCCGTTGTTCTTTTCCAGCCCGTCGACCAACCGATCGGGTGTGATACGGCCAGGGTCCAGCGTACCGTTGACGTAGGCGAAGGCGCCGGCCGCGGCGGCCACCACCAGCGCGATGGCGCCCAGGCGCAGGACTTTCTGGGCGGGGCTCAGTGAAGGGGGTGTCTCAGGCATCAGGTTGCTCCAGGGCACAGGGCCGTTGGCGGTAGGTGCTATGGGACGAACGTAGTGGCGGTTTATTCCCGAACTATTTTTTCCGGCCGTGGAATAATCTCGCCCAGCAAGCGTCTTGCTCATCCAGCCCCCTCATCCACAGGCCGCCATGACCGAACTCGACGATGCACTGCGCGAGCTGCTGCCCAGGCTGCGGCGCTTTGCTGTTTCCCTGACTCGGGAGCCCAGCAGCGCCGACGACCTGGTGCAGAACGCTCTGGAAAAGGCCTTGGCGGGCTGGGGCCAGAAGCGCGAACACGGCGACCTCCGCGCCTGGCTGTTCGCCATCCTCTACCGGCAGTTCGTCGATGGCCACCGGCGGTCACGGCGCTACGCGCGCATGCTCGAGTTCTTCACCGGCCGCGACGACGCCCAGCCCTCCACCGAGCGTAGCGTGCTGGCGCAGTCAGCCCTGCAGGCCTTCGACAAGCTCACCGCCGAGCAGCGTGCGTTGCTGTTCTGGGTGTCCATCGAAGGCCTGAGCTACAAGGAGGTAGCGGCCATCCTGGAGGTGCCGGTGGGTACGGTGATGTCGCGACTCTCGCGAGCCCGCCAAGCCCTGCGTCAGTTCAGCGACGGTGAAATCGTTGCCAGCCCTATCTTGCGGATATTGAAATGATCAGCCTGCCCCCCTCCGAACATGACCTGCACGCCTATGTCGATCATCGGCTGGACGCCCAGGACCGCCTGCGCCTGGAAACCTGGCTGGCCAGCCACCCGGCCGAGTCCGCGCAAGTCAGGGCTTGGCAGCAGGATGCCCAGCATCTGCGCGCGGCTCTGGGCGATGGCCTGCAACGCCGAGCCAACCCGGCGCTGGACCCGACCAGCATTCGTCGCGGCCTGCGTCAGCGCCGCTACAAAGGCTACGCCAGCGCGGCGATGCTGGTGCTCGCGCTGGGCATCGGCGGCATGGGTGGCTGGCAGGTGCGGGAAATGACCCTCGCCCATACCGCCCCCATGACGGACGCCTTGCAGGCCTATCGCATGTTTGCCAGTCAGGATTTCCTGCCCGCCGATTACCGACCGGGGTCCAGCCGTGACCTGCAAGGCTGGCTGGACCGGCGCTTCAGCCGCGCCGAACGCCTGCCCGACCTCAGCAGCGCAGGGTTCACTCCGACCAGCGCGCGGCTGATGAGCACTGAGCAAGGCCCCGCCGCGATGGTGCTCTATCAGGCCGCCGATGGCCGGCGGATGACGTTCTACATTCGCCCGCCGGGAGAAGGCAATCGCCTGCTACCCCGCGGCCAGCGCCGCGATGGTGAGTTGCAAGCGGCGTACTGGTCGGGCCCGGGGTACAACTATGCCGTGGTCAGCGTCGCGGGTGATCCCGCTGCGGGCCTGGTGCAGCAGGCCATTGGTATCTGACGACACTGGCTGGCAGGAGACTTGACCGATCAGTTACATTGGCGCCCGTGAATTCGCCAGCGCAGAGTCTCTGGTCATGAGGAGCTTCAGTTGACTGCCACGCCACCCGGAAAAGCCTGGTTCAAACGCTTGGCCAAACGTGTTCGGCCCGCCCCTGAAAACGGCAGTGCCCGTGCTGTGCAGCAGTGGTTCGACACCCGGGCAGCGCAACTGGGGTACACCCTCAGCGAGGGTCAGCAGCGGGTCATCGCAAGCATGGTCGAGCGCGTCGAACCCTTGCTCGACACGGCCCAGACACCGCGCAGCCTGTACCTGTACGGCGCGGTCGGAAGGGGCAAGAGCTGGCTGCTCGATGGCTTCTTCCAGGCCACGCCGCTGACTGAAAAGCGCCGGCTGCATTTCCACGATTTCTTCGCCCAGCTGCATCAGGGCATGTTTCGCCATCGAGCCGAGCACGACCCGCTGGAGACCACCCTGGACGAGTTGCTCGAAGGCTGTCGCCTACTGTGCTTCGACGAGTTTCATGTGCACGATATTGGCGACGCGATGCTGATCACCCGCCTGTTCAAGGCGTTGTTCGCCAGGGGCATCCTGCTGGTGGTGACCTCCAACTACCCGCCCGAAGGCCTGTTGCCCAACCCGCTGTACCATGAGCGCTTCCTGCCGGTGATCAAGCTGATCACCTCCAGCATGCAGGTGCTGGAGGTGGGCGGCGCCACCGACTATCGCAGCCAGCCGCAAGCCGTCTCGCAACAACGCTTTACCCGCGGCCATTACGTGTGGCCCGGCAGCGCCGAGCAACGCGCGGCCCTGGCACTGCCACCCGCAGGCGGACCGCCATTCGCACTGACCGTAGGCAACCGCCAACTGCGTGCGCGCATGAGCACGGGCGAACGTGTGCATTTTCAGTTCGACGATATCTGCGAGCAGCCCACGGCGGTGATCGACTACCTGGCGCTGTGCCGACGCTTCGATGTATGGATCATCGACCAACTCCCCCTGCTCGACGATTGCTCGACCGCCGTGCAACAGCGGTTCATCAACCTGATCGACGTGCTGTACGACCAGGACAAACAGCTGATCCTGGTGGGCGAGCGCCCATTGAGCGAGAGCCTGGCGGGCGAGGCGATCGATTTGATGCGCACGCGGAGTCGGTTGGGGCAGTTGGGGGAGATGGGGGGGATAGTGCTGTATTTGCGGTGAATGGTCCCCTCACCCCAGCCCTCTCCCTGAGGGAGAGGGAGCCGTACGGAGGTGTTGCGGCGGCACGCGATCCGCTTTTAGCTCCCTCTCCCCAGGGAGAGGGAGCCGTACGGAGGTGTTGCGGCTGAACGCGATCCGCTTTTAGCTCCCTCTCCCCCAGGGAGAGGGAGCCGTACGGAGGCGTTGCGGCTGAACGCGATCCGCTTTTAGCTCCCTCTCCCCCAGGGAGAGGGCTGGGGTGAGGGGACCATTCACCACAAATCCCCCCCCGCCCAAGCCTCCCCAAACAACCCACCCAGCACCTCTACAATCGCGCACGCAACTCCACCAACCGCAACCGCGCCTGCTCCAGGTACCCCGACCTTAGAATATCCAGCAGATGGCCCTGACAGGCTTGATCCAAACAGATATGCGCCGCCATCAGCGCCCGCCAGCGACCCAGGCTGGCTCTTTCAAGCTTCGCCGGGTCCATGAGCGCCGCACCATGGGTAAATCCCTTTCGCCAGTTGAATGCTCGCAATAAGTCCGTGGTTTGCACCGCCTCGTGGAACACTTCCAAGGCCCTATACACCGCCGGGCTATCGTAAGGCTCATGTGCCAGCGAGGTGCAGTCGGGCCACGCGCGCAGAAGAACGTCGAGTGTTTCGGTTGACGGCGCAGCCAAGGTAAAGAAGGTCGAGGTCATTGTGGGTGATCGCAGGCTTGGGAGTCGCTTGGAACTTGCGCAGTAACGGTGCACTGGCAAGTACTTGCTGAAGACCCAGACAAGTGTGCTGAGGTTAATGGGGATGGTCAATTAATCAAGTAAACGGACAGTAATATTCATAGTTGCTGGGGGGTGTAAGTATTTATTCACGGGTGGGTAGTTGATTAGAGGGATTTTGGATGGGTGGTGGATGGTCCCCTCACCCCAGCCCTCTCCCTGAGGGAGAGGGAGCACATCGCATCTAGCCTCAACACCTTGTCATGGCGATCTGGGAGCGTTGGGCGAGGGCGTCATCCATCGCCCCTCTACCCCACCTTGAGCACCTGCGCTATCTCCTCCAATATCAGCGGATCATCGATCGTCGACGGCGCTGCAAACGCCTCACCCGTGGCAATCTTGCGCAACACCCCGCGCAAAATCTTCCCGGACCGGGTCTTGGGCAAACGCTTGACCACCCTCACCCGCTGGAAGCACGCCAGGGCGCCAATCTGTTCACGCACCCGCGCCACCAACTCGGCCTGCAACTGCGCCGCGTCGACGCCGGCGCCGTCCTTGAGCACCACCAATGCCATGGGCACCTGCCCTTTGATCTCATCGTTGACGCCGATTACCGCGCACTCGGCCACCGCTGGGTGCTGCGCCACCAGGTCTTCCATTTCCCCCGTCGACAACCGGTGGCCCGAGACATTGATCACGTCGTCGGTGCGGCCCATGATGTAAACGAAGCCTTGTTCATCCAGGTAGCCCCCGTCGCCGGTGTGGTAATAGCCCGGAAAGGTCGTCAGATAAGCGTGCAGATAGCGCGGGTGATCGCCCCACAAGGTCTGGCTGCAACCGGGCGGCAGGGGCAGGGCAATGACGATGGAGCCCTGCTCCCCCGCCCCGAGCAGACGTCCTGCCTCATCCACGACCTGCACGTTGTAACCGGGCACCGCATGATTGCTGGAGCCGCGCCGCGAGACCGAACCAGGCAAACCTTCACAAGGCGCAGTCACGGGCCAGCCGGTTTCGGTCTGCCACCAATGGTCGTGCACCGGTTTGCCCGTCGTTTCCTCAAGCCATTGGTGTGTGCTGGAGTCGAGTTTCTCGCCGGCCAGAAACAATTGGCGCAGGCTGCTCAAATCGTATTGGCGCAGCAATTCCCCATGGGGATCTTCCTTGCGGATCGCACGCATGGCCGTGGGCGCGCAGAATAAGGCGTTGACCTGGTACTGCTCGACAATGCGCCAATAGCTGCCGGCGTCCGGTGTGCGGATCGGTTTACCTTCGTAGAGCACGCTGGTGCAGCCGCACATCAGTGGCCCATAGACGATCAGCGAATGCCCCACGACCCAGCCGACATCGGAAATTCCCCACCACACATCACCCGCCGCCATGCCGTAGATCTTCTCCAGGGTAAACATCAGCGCAACGGCGTTGCCGCCGTTTTCCCGCACGATGCCCTTGGGTTTGCCCGTGGTGCCGGAGGTGTACATGATGTACAGCGGGTCGCCACTGGCCAGCTCCACCGGTCCCACCTGCTCGGCGCCGTCCAGCTGCTGGTGCCAGTCCAGATCGCGCCCGGGCTGCAGCGAGGCCTGCGCTTGGGGACGCTGCAGCACCAGCACCTGCTCGGGCGGGTAGTGCGCCAGGGCCAAGGCCTTGTCCACCAACGGTTTGTATTCGATGACACGGTCGAACTCCAGCCCGCAGGAGGCGGTAAGCAGCAACACCGGCCGGCAGTCGTCGATGCGCAGCGCCAGCTCGTTGGGCGCGAAGCCACCGAACACCACCGAATGCACGGCACCGATTCGGGCGCAGGCAAGCATGGCCACGGCCGCCTCCGGCACCATGGGCATATAGATGATCACCGCGTCGCCTTTGCTCACACCCAGGCGCTGGAACACCTGCGCCAACTTCGCGACTTCATCGCGCAGCTGGGTGTAGGTGAAGCGTTGCTGTACTCCGGTAACCGGCGAATCGTAGATCAGGGCCGTCTGCTCGCCCAGGCCACGCTCGATCTGCAGGTCCAGGCACAGGTAGCTGGTGTTGAGGCGGCCGTCGGCAAACCACTCGTGGGTGCCATCGGCCTTTTCCTGGAGGATGCTGGTAGGGCTGTGGTACCAGGCCACGGCTTTGGCCTGCTCGGCCCAGAACGCCGCGGGATCGGCTATTGAATGCTCGTACGCTTGCTGGTAGTTCATCGGCATCGGACCCTGGTTTGTTGTTATTGAAGGGCGAGCGTTGAGTATGGTCGGGGTTGGCGACGCCGCCACGCGACCAAGGTCGAAAGTTGCGCGTGGCCACGGGGCTGCGAGCCGTTATCATGGCCGTCGCGATTTCACTGATATGGCTGCTGCTATGGATACCCTCGCCTTGCTCAAAGCTGGCCAACTGGCCGGCGCCACCCGTCTGGACCTGGCCTGCGGCCTGACCGAATTTCCGTCGGAAATCTTCAGCCTGGCGGACACGCTGGAGGTGCTCAATCTGAGCGGCAACGCCCTGACCACCCTGCCCGATGACCTGCACCGTCTGCACAAGCTCAAGGTGCTGTTCTGCTCCGACAATCCGTTCACCGAGTTGCCGGCGTGCATCGGCCAGTGCCAGGCGCTGACCATGGTGGGATTCAAGGCCAACCGTATCGAGCACGTTCCGGCAGCCGCCCTGCCGCCCCATCTGCGCTGGCTGATCCTCACCGACAATCGCATCGAGCAGTTGCCCGATGCGCTGGGCGATTGCCGGGCGATGCAGAAGCTGATGCTGTCGGGCAACCGCTTGCGCGCGCTGCCGGACAGCCTGGCGCGCCTGGAAAACCTGGAGCTGCTGCGGCTGTCCGCCAATCGTCTGGAGCGCCTGCCGGAGGGGTTGCTGCAACTGCCGCGCCTGGCCTGGCTGGCGTATGCCGGCAATCCCATGAGCGAGGCCTTCAGCACCCCTCATACCGACGGCGTGCGCGGTGAAATTGCCTGGGATCGACTGCAACTGAGCCAGCGCCTGGGCGAAGGCGCTTCGGGGGTGATCCAGCAGGCGCTGCTGGACGCCGATCAGCCTGTGGCGGTCAAGCTGTACAAAGGGGCGATGACCAGCGATGGCTCGCCGCTCAATGAAATGAGCGCGTGTATCGCCGCCGGCGAACATGCACAGCTGATAAAGGTGCTGGGACGTCTGAGCGGTCATCCCGTCGGTACCGCTGGGTTGGTGATGGCGTTGATCGACCCTTCGTTCAGCAACCTGGCCGGGCCACCGAGCCTGGCTTCCTGCACCCGCGACGTCTACCCGGCGGACACCCGGTTCAGCACCGAATCGGCCTTGCGCCTGGTGCGCGGCCTGGCCTCGGTAGGTGCTCACTTGCACGAGCGCGGTATCAATCACGGTGACTTCTACGCCCACAACGTATTGTGGCGCGAGAGCGGCGAGTGCCTGTTCGGTGATTTCGGCGGGGCGTCGTTCTATCCGGGCGACGAGGGTGAAGTGTCGCGCGCGCTGCAACGGATCGAAGTGCGGGCGTTCGGTCTGTTGCTCGAAGAGGTGTTGCAACGCTGCGATGGGGTGGATGAAGCGCTGTGGGCGCTGCAACGCGAGTGCGTGCAGCCGGAGGTGCTGGCCCGACCCTCGTTTGTGCAGATCAGTCAGAGATTGATGTAGCCAGGGCCGGCCCCATCGCGGGTAGAACCCGCTCCCACAGGGGGGGCTGTGGGATCAGGGACCCCCTCCAGCATCCAGCAGCCACGCGCACTCCTGTGGGAGCGGGTTCTACCCGCGATGGGGCCCGCATTGACAACCGATCAATCAGCCCGCCAAACCCACATACACGTTCTGCACATCATCGTTCTCGTCGATGGCTTCCAGGAATGCCTCGACCTCAGCCAACTGAGTCTCGTCGCTCAAGGTCACCGGATTCTTCGGCACGTAACCGATCTTCGCCGACACCACGGTAAACCCCTGGGCCGGCAACGCCTTGCAAACGGCATCCAGGTCAGTGATTTCGGTCAGGAACAGAAAGGCACCTTCCTCGCCCTCTTCCACTTCCTGGGCACCGGATTCGATGGCCGCTTCGTCGGCATCGACTTCGGCCGAATCGGGTGTCGCCTCGATCATGCCGTAGTGGTTGAAGTCCCATGACACCGAACCCTCGGCGCCCAGGGTGCCCTTGCGGAACAGTACGCGGATCTGCGAGACGGTGCGATTGACGTTGTCGGTCAGGCACTCGACGATTACCGGCACCTGATGCGGCGCGAAGCCTTCGTACTTGACCAGGGTGTAGTTGACGGCATCACCGCCGATCCCCGCGCCCTTCTTGATTGCGCGCTCCAGGGTTTCGCGGGTCATCGAGGCTTTTTTCGCCTGCTCGATCACCAGGCGCAAGCGCGCGTTGGTGTCCGGATCGGTGCCGGATCGCGCGGCGATCGAGATTTCCTTGGACAGCTTGCCGAAGATACGCCCCTTGGCGTTGGCTGCTGCTTCGCGATGTTTAGCTTTCCACTGTGCGCCCATTTACCCGCTCTCTTGTTCGCTTGCCCATGCACGGGCCGATGGCTGCCCGCGCTTTGCCGGCCAGTTTACCCGCGCGCCGCGCATCGATCGACCAAAATGTCAGGCTGGGGCGCTACACATCCTCGGCCAGATCCATGAACGCGGCGATCAGGCGCAGCTCCCGGCGTCGCTCCAGGCAACCCATCATGTGCTGATTGACCAAGCCCGCACCGACGATCGGCACGGCCACCACCCGCGGATCGTGGCTGAGCTCGACCGAGGAAACGATGCCCAGGCCCAGATCGGCGGCCACGGCCTCGGTGACTGCTTCCCGACTGTCCAGCTCGAGCAGTACCCGTGGCTGGACCGCGGCCACCCGACAGGCCTGATCGAAGGTGCGGCGGGTGATCGACGTGGGCTCGCGCAGCACCATGATCTGCTGATCGAGCTGCTTGAGATCGATACGTTTGCCTGCCAAAGGGTGGCCGGCCGGCACCAGGGCGCAGATCTGCGACGGCGTCATGGCCTGCAAGTGCAGCCCCTTGCGCGGTTCCACCTCGGTCATCACCGCCACATCGGCATGCTCCGAAAGCAGTGCGGCCAGGGTCTCCTGGGCATTGCCCAGTCGTAGATTGACGGTAATGCCAGGGTAGCGGCTGCGCAATCTGGCCAGCATCGGCATGACGCGATGGGGCCCATCGGCGGCGACTTCCAGACGCCCGGTGAGCAACTGCCGGTTGGCCTCCAGCAACGCCCGCGCTTCTTCGGCCAGGCCAAACATCGAGCGCGTGATGGCGGCCAGTCGGCTGCCCTGCTCGGTCAGCTCGACCCGCCGAGCGGTGCGCCGCAACAGTGTGATCTGATAGTGCTCCTCCAACGCCTTGACGTGGCCCGTTACCGCCGGCTGGCTGATGAACAGGCGCTCGGCAGCACGGGTAAAGCTGCCCTCGCGAGCGACGGCATCGAACGCTCGCAACTGAAAAAGATTCATGGGTATCGGCCCGACTTATGGCTGGCATCAGAACAAGCAATTTGAATGATGGTTCGCGCAATTGCAACCTAGGCCCCGTACGTTCAACCCGACGCTGCCAAGGAACCCACCATGAGTAACGCCCCGATCCTGTTGACGCCAGGCCCCCTGACCACATCGTCGCGCACCCGTCAGGCAATGAGAGTGGATTGGGGCTCATGGGATACCGACTTCAACCGGCTCACCGCCAGCGTCTGCGAGCAACTGCTGGCCATCGCCAACGCTGCGCACAGTCATCACTGCATCCCGCTGCAGGGCAGCGGCACCTTCGCCGTGGAAGCGGCCATCGGCACCCTGGTGCCCCGGGACGGCAAGGTGCTGGTACTGATCAACGGCGCCTACGGCCAGCGCCTGGCGAAGATCTGCGAGGTGCTGGGGCGGGATTTCCGTACCTTCGAAACCGCCGAGGACCTGCCTGTCACCGCTGCAGACGTCGAGCGCCTGCTCAACGGCGACCCGCACATCACCCACGTCGCCCTGATCCACTGTGAAACCAGCACCGGCATTCTCAACCCGCTGGCGCAGATCGCCGAGCGTGTGGCGCGTCACGGCAAACGACTGATCATCGATGCCATGAGCTCGTTCGGCGCCTTGCCGATCGACGCCAGCCAACTGCCCTTCGATGCTTTGATCGCAGCGTCGGGCAAATGCCTGGAGGGCGTTCCCGGCATGGGCTTCGTGCTTGCCCGCAAAGCCTCGCTGGCAGCCGCTGAAGGCAGCAGCCACTCCCTGGCCCTGGACCTGCACGATCAATACCGCTACATGGCCCGCACCGGCCAGTGGCGCTTTACCCCACCCACCCATGTGGTCGCCGCCCTGCACGAGGCTCTGGCCCAGTACGCCGAGCAAGGCGGCCTGGCTGCGCGCCAGCAGCGCTACGCCGAAAACTGTCAGAGCCTGCTTCAGGGGATGGCCGCGCTGGGGCTGCGCAGCTTTCTTCCCGAGGCTATCCAGGCGCCCATCATCGTGACCTTCCACGCCCCGGACAGCCCCCACTACCAGTTCCGGGACTTCTACGAACGGGTCAAGCTCAAGGGCTACATCCTCTACCCCGGCAAGCTGACCCAAGTGGAAACCTTCCGCGTGGGCTGCATCGGTTGTGTCGACAGCCAGGCCATGCAGGCGGCAGTGCAGGCCATCGGCACCGCGCTGCGTGACATGCAAGCCCTCTGATTTCTCCCCTCTTACAGGTATCGGTGACATGAACTACAGCAACCCGAACAAGACCCAGGCGGTGATTCTCGATTGGGCAGGCACCGTGGTGGATTTCGGCTCCTTCGCGCCCACGCAGATTTTCGTCGAAGCCTTCGCCGAATTCGACGTCCAGGTGTCAATCGAGGAGGCCCGCGGGCCGATGGGGATGGGCAAATGGGACCATATACGTGCCTTGTGCGATGTCCCGGCCATCAGCGCGCGCTATCGCCAGGCCTTTGGGCGGCTGCCGACCGACGAGGATGTCACCGCCATCTACAACCGCTTCATGCCGTTGCAGATCGACAAGATCGCCACCCACTCAGCGCTGATTCCCGGCGCCCTGGACACCATCAAGCGTCTGCGCGAGCAAGGTCTGAAGATCGGTTCGTGCTCCGGCTACCCCAGTGTGGTGATGCAGAAGGTCGTGCAGTTGGCGGCGCAGAATGGTTACGTGGCTGACCACGTCGTGGCGACCGATGAGGTGCCGAACGGCCGACCCTGGCCAGCACAGGCCCTGGCCAACGTGATCGCTCTGGGCATTGAAGACGTTGCCGCCTGCGTCAAGGTCGACGATACCGTGCCGGGCATACTCGAAGGCCGCCGTGCGGGGATGTGGACGGTGGCGCTGGTGTGTTCGGGCAACGCGCTGGGCTTGACCTACGAAGGCTACCGGGCGCTGGACACCGAGACACTGGCCGGCGAGCGCCAACGCATTCACGCCCTGTTCGAAGGTTCTCGACCCCATTACCTGATCGACACCCTCAACGACTTGCCCCAGGTGATCGCCGACATCGACCGACGGCTGGCGGCCGGGGAGATGCCGCAGGGGGTGTGAAGAGGGTGGCGAAGGACCTGAGTCAGGCCAGTTTGGTTACCCAGGCCGCGTAGGCATCGATGAAGCCTTGCAGGAATGGCCGGCTTTTTTCGACCACTTCGCCGTTCTCGTCGAACAACGCACCGGCCTGTCCCAGGTAGGCCTCGGGCTGCTGCATCATCGGTACGTCGAGAAACACCATCGATTGACGCAGATGCTGGTTGGCGCCAAAGCCACCGACCGCCCCCGGCGAAACGCTGATGACCGCGCCCGGCTTCTTGTTGAAATGGCTCTGGCCGTAAGGGCGAGAGCCTACATCGATGGCATTTTTCAGCGCACCGGGCACCGAGCGGTTGTACTCAGGCGTCACGAACAGCACCGCGTCGGCGGCCTGCAGGGCTTGGCGAAACGTGGTGTAGGCCGCCGGAGGGTTTACGTCGATGTCTTCGTTGTAGAGCGGCAGGTCGCCGATCTCGACGATCTGCAGCTGCACATTCGCCGGAGCCATCGCCGCCAGCGCCAGGGCCACCTTGCGGTTGAGCGATTCCTTGCGCAGGCTGCCGACCAATACCGCTACCGAATAGACCTTGCTCATCGTGTGATCCCGTTTTCGCTGAAAGAGGGTTTATTTATAGATGAAAGCGCCCCGCTTGTCCGCTACCCCGCCGCTGCGCATTTTTTTATCGCGCCGGCAAAACTACCTGATTGATCAGGGGTCTACACAGCCATCGCGACACACGTAACTTATTCAGAGGTTGTAAATAAAATGGCTGCAGTCATGGTTGGGCAATTTCATGCACGAGACGCGGAAGGCCGCATCTATCCGGTGCATGAGTTTCAGGAGTCCCAGCCCGAAGTCGCTGGCAACCCGCCGGTCACCACCTACAAGCTGGCCATTGGCGATCGCGTGAACCACTTGGGTGACGATCGCTTCATGCTGGTAGGCAGCGGTGTGGAAATCGTCCGCATTCCTTGACCGTGCATCCGCGCGTTTGCGGTAGCATGCCAGCCGAGCCCTCTAAAGCAGGCACGGAACCGGCATGAGACTGCGCCACATCGAAGCGATCCAGGCGATCCTGCACACGGGCGACCTCAAAGGGGCCGCCCAGCTCCTGGACATCGCGCCCGATACCCTGGAAACCACCTTGCAACATGCCGAAGGTCAATTGGGCTTTCTGCTGTTCGCCCGCGTGCGCGGCAAATTCCAACCCACCCCCGAGACCCTCAGCCTGCAAGGCGAAATCGCTACGTTGCAGGAACAACTCGACCGCCTGCAGCGGTTGGCCGATGGCCTGCGCGAACATCAGGATGCCGCCCTGCGCGTGCTCTGTACCGCTTCGCTCGCCCAGCAATTGCTGCCCCAGAGCGTGGCCGCCCTGCGCCGCCGCTTTCGCGAAACGCCCTGCACGTTGGCCGCGCACACCACCCGCGACATCGTGCGCAGCCTGCTGCTGCATGAAGCTGACCTGGGTATCAGCCTGCACCGCCCTGAACACCCGTCGATCCATGCCCAGCCACTGGCCCAGGGCAAGCTGCAATTGCTGGCGCCACATGGCTGGCTGTCCGCCCGGCACAAGTACATCGCCCTGCACGAACTGGCAGGGCAAGCGATGATCGGGCTGGAAGGGGAAGATCCGCTCAGCCTGGTACTGGATCACAAGCTGCAATCGCTCAACCCCGCACCCCGCGTGCAAACCCGCGTGCAGACCTATCAGATGATGCGCAGCATGGTGGAAGCCGGAGAAGGCCTGGCGATTGTGGACCCGTTCACGGCCTTCGGCGCGCGCGCCGCGGGATTGGATACCTGTCCCATCTCCCCTGCCGTGCCGGTGACCCTGTATGCCTTGACGCTGGAATCGGTACCTCCCTCGCCGGCATTGAAGACGCTCCTGGAAATCATCGGCGAAAAAGCCGAATTGCTACTGCTCGCTCCCCGCGAATAGCAGGTACCAGAAGATAGCGGTCTCCCGGCTGGTAGCGTCGATCGCCCGATAGCGCAGGTTGTCGATACCGCCGAGCTGAAAGCCGTAATCCTCGTAGAGCAGACAGGCCCCACGATTGTTGTTCTGGGTTTCCAGCATGATGCCGGGCAGGTTGCGCTTGAGCGCCCAGAACCGCGCGACGTCCAGCAAGGCTCTGGCCACGCCCCGGCGACGTGCAGAAGCGTCTACGGCCAGTTCGTCGACATGGGCGTAATTGTTCCAGTGCGCACTGACCACCACATGCCCGACCGGCTGCTCATCCAACCAGGCGACAAAGATCGCACCGCTGGCGCCGGGTTGCAGGTAGGCACGGAACTCCCCAGGGTCGATGCCATAGTGTTTCTGATAAGGCGTCACGGAGGTGACCGGCCACTGGCTTACCGGCAGGCCGAAGGTCGGGGAGACGTAGCCTTGGACCTGGACGCTGAAATCGCTGTTCAGCACGTAGGGGGCGAAGCGGGCGTCGGCCAGGAGGATGGTAGGTGGGCGGCTGGTCAAGTGGTCAGGCTCCTGGGTCGGTGGTGAATGGTCCC
>NZ_DFUE01000084.1:0-43398 GCF_002379585.1 Pseudomonas sp. UBA4194 | reverse complement strand
CACCCCAAATCCCCGATCAACCCCCAATCACCCCAATCAACCCCCCAACTGCATCCACAACGCCTCCCCCCCCGCAGACTTCCCGATCACCTCCAACCGCGCCATATGCTCAGCCAACTCAGTGTCACTGGCACGGATGATGCGCGCTGGCACGCGGCCGGCAGGCAGGCGGCGGATCTCGCTGCCCTGGTTGCCGTTGCCCTCGCCGTCGCTGGCATTGCCCGCCAGAGACAGGCTGGTCTGCCCCCCGGTCATGGCCAGGTAAACGTCGGCCAGGATCTCGGAGTCGAGCAGCGCGCCGTGCAACTCGCGGTTGGAGTTGTCGATGCCGTAGCGTTTGCACAGTGCATCCAGGCTGTTGCGCTGCCCCGGATGACGCTCGCGGGCCATGGCCAGGCTGTCGACTACGGTACAGTATTCGGCAATGTTGGCTCGCTCGGGCATGCCGGCGATGCGGAATTCGTTGTTCAGGAAGCCGACGTCGAACGTCGCGTTGTGGGCAATGATCTGGGCGCCCTGGATGAACTCGTAGAACTCATCGGCCACCTCGGCGAAGCGCGGCTTGCCGATCAGAAACTCGTCGGTGATGCCGTGGACGCCAATGGCGCCTTCGTCACTGGGGCGATCGGGCTGGACATAAACGTGAAAGTTGCGTCCGGTCAGGCGCCGTCCCATCAGTTCGACGCAACCGATCTCGATCACCCGATGGCCATCGGTGACCGGCATACCGGTGGTTTCAGTGTCGAATACTACGGAACGGATCGCCATGGGCAGCAGCTCTCAATCGGATGAACGAAAATCGCCGGGGACTTTACCACAGCCCCCGCCCCGTACCTACGCCTGGCGCATGGCCCGGACTTCGTCCACGCCCCGGTTTGCCAGATCGTCGGCGCGCTCGTTGCCGGGGTGGCCGTTGTGCCCGCGCACCCACTGCCATTTCACCTGATGGCGATTGACCTGCTCGTCGAGTTGCTGCCACAGGTCGGCGTTCTTCACGGGCTGCTTGGCGGCAGTTTTCCAGCCGCGCTTCTTCCAGTTGACCATCCACTCGTTGATGCCCTTCATCACATACTCGGAGTCGGTCACCAGCAGCACGTCACAGTTGCGCTTGAGTTCCTGCAAACCGCGGATGGCCGCGGTCAGCTCCATGCGGTTGTTGGTGGTAGTGGTTTCGCCACCCCACAATTCCTTCTCCACGCCCTTGCACACCAGCAACGCGCCCCAGCCACCGGGGCCGGGATTGCCCTTGCAGGCGCCGTCGGTGAAGATTTCCACAGTGTCACTCATCGGGCTTTTCCATCAATGTTCGGGTTGTCTCGGTTGACCTTGGCCATGGGCAACGGCAGCAGCTTGCCCATGGGCTCGCGACGCTGTTGCACCAACGGCCGCAGCCCCACCACCATCTTGCGTGCGACCAGTATATAGAAGCCGCCGCCGCTGCTTTGCCAGCTACCGGCGACACGTTCCCAACCGGCCAGGCGCGCCTGCCACTTGGGCGAGGCAAGCGGCGGACGATAGCAGCCAAACCTGCGTTTCTCCAGCCCGAAGCCCAGCAGGTTGAGCCAGTCGGCCACCCGCGAAGCGGAGAAGCAGCGGGCCTTGCCCAGGGCATCCTTGGCAAACGCATGGCGCAGGCCCCACGGGCTCCACGGATTGATACCAACGATCAGCAGGTGCCCGCCGGGGCGAACCGCACTGGCGGCTTCGCGCAGCAGACCATGCGGCGACAGGCTGAAGTCCAGCCCGTGCTGCAGGACCACCACGTCGGCGGCGTGCTCGCCCAGCGGCCACGCCTGTTCTTCGCAGACGATCTCCACGCCGGGCAACGGCGCCCCCAGACGCACGTTACGCTGGATCTGCCCGGCCACCGGCGGTGGCTCGGCGCTGGGCCCGTAATGCACCAGGTAGCCGCCGAAGAAACGCCCCAGCTCTTCCTCGAGCAGACGCTGCTCCTCGCCGAGCAACAACTGCCCGTGGGGGCCGGCGAACCAGTCGCGGGCTTCGCTGATCAGCGCCAGCCATTCTGGGTCGGCCTGCGCGAAGGCTGTATCGGTCATGACGATCTCCCACCCTGAGGTTCACCTGATGCCGGTTGGACACGTAAGATGAACCATTAATCGAAACCAAGCGAATCGAGCCATGATACAGATTGAAGCCCTGCCCGCTTTCTTGGACAACTACATCTGGTTGTTACAAGACACTTCGCAACAGCGCTGCGCGGTGGTCGATCCCGGCGATGCCGCGCCAGTGCAGCAATGGCTCGACGCCCATCCCGGCTGGCAATTGACCGATATCCTCATCACCCACCACCACAATGACCACGTCGGTGGCGTGCTCGCGCTCAAGGCGCGCACGGGTGCTACCGTCCATGGCCCGGCAGGGGAAAGCATTCCGGGGCGCGACCACGCCCTGAACGACGGTGAACGCCTGCGCGTCCTGGGCCTGGAGTTGCAAGTGTACGCCGTACCGGGGCACACCCTGGGCCATATCGCCTTTTACCACGAAGCCGATGAGACGCCGCTGCTGTTCCCCGGCGACACCTTGTTTGCCGCGGGTTGTGGCCGCCTGTTCGAAGGCACCCCGGCGCAGATGCACGCGTCCTTGCAGCGCCTGGCGGCCCTGCCGGACCACACCCTGATCTACTGCGCCCATGAATACACGCTCAGCAACCTGCGTTTCGCCCAGGCCGTGGAGCCAGGCAATACCCATGTTGCGCAACGCTTCGCCGACGTTAGCCACCTGCGGGCAGAAAATCGCATCACTTTGCCATCAACTATCGGGTTGGAAAAGCTGACAAACCCCTTTCTGCGAGCGGACGAGGTCAGCGTCAGGGAAAAAGCAGACGAACGGGCAGGCAGCCGCCATGCCACGGCACAGGGGGTTTTCACAACCTTACGTGCTTGGAAAGATAAGTTCTAAAGGCTGTTGTTTTGCGTCGAAAAATTCTCAAAGGTTGACCCTCACCCGTCTGCTTTCTAGAATCGCCCGACATTTTCGCCCGGAACTATCGTCCAGCCAATGTCGTCAACTATACGCAAAACCATCAATTCCGACGCATTGACGCGACTGGCCCAGGCCGTTGCAGTGGCGCTGTGCGCCGGCCTGGCCGGCTGTCAGAGCACCGCCCAGGTGGCGCCAACCGACACCGCCGCCGCTCGCCCGCACGCTCTGACCAGCCATGTACGGCCCAAGCCGATCTTCCAGAGCCAGACCCAAGCCAGAAAACCTGCACCCGACGATGTCTGGGAGCGCATGCGCGAAGGATTCCAGCTGCAAGACAGCGTCGCCGTCAACCCACGGGTCGAGCAACAACGCCTGTGGTTCGTCAGCAACCCATCGTTCCTGGAAAGTGCCGGCGACCGCGGCAGCCTGTACATGCACTACATCGTCGAGCGTCTGGAAGAGCGCGACATGCCGCTGGAGCTGGCCCTGCTGCCAGTGATCGAAAGCGCCTACAACCCCATGGCCTACTCGCGCGCCGACGCCTCGGGCCTGTGGCAGTTCATCCCGTCCACCGGTCGCTATTTCAACTTGCGCCAGACCCGTTTCTACGACGGGCGTCGCGACGTCACCGCCTCCACCGCAGCGGCACTGGACTACCTGAGCAAGCTGCACGAGATGTTCAATGGTGACTGGCTGCTGGCACTGGCGGCCTACAACGCCGGCGAAGGCACCGTCAGCCGGGCCATGGAGCGCAACGAGAAGCTCGGTTTGCCGACCGACTACTGGAACCTGCCCCTGCCACAGGAAACCCGCGACTACGTGCCCAAGTTGCTGGCACTGTCGGAGCTGGTGCAGTCGCCGGAAGCCTACGGGGTGAACCTCAACCCCATCGCCAATCGACCCTATTTCGACGTGGTCGAAGTCAACCAGCGTGTGGACCTGTCACGGGTTGCTGCCCTGGCCGGCATCGACGAAGACGAGATGTTCCAGCTCAATCCGGCGTTCAAGAAGCGTGTGACCATGGAGCCGACCCAGCATCTGCTGGTACCGACCGCCAAGGCGCAACTGCTCACCGCCAGCCTGTCGAACATGAAGCCTGACGAACTGCTGAGCCTGGCGCCGCCGCAGAAAGTCTTCGATGATGTGGCGATCGCCGAGCCGAGCCGTCCGCGCGCTTACAAGGTGCGCAAGGGCGACAACCTGGCGCTCATTGCCAAGGCCAACAAGGTCAGCACCCGCGACCTGCAGCGCTGGAACAAGTTGACCGGAAAGAATCTGAAGATTGGCCAGACCCTGGTCATGCAGGCAAACACGCCGTCCACGGGCCGGGCAGTGGCGTCGTCGGGTTCGTCCGCCAAGAGCAGCGCGCAGAAAACCACCACCTACAAGGTCCGCAAGGGCGACTCGCTGTACCTGGTGGCCAAGCGCTTCAATGTCGAGATGCAGCACCTCAAGCGCTGGAACCCACGCAGCGGTCATGCGCTCAAGCCTGGCCAGACATTAACGGTCTATCTGGATCGTAAATAACCTGCCGTGATCTGCGGTGGATGACGCGTCATCCACTGCAAACCCCAGACCCTACCCTGCCCCATCCCCTTCCCGCACGCCCCACTCTTTTTCCTGCTGATACAAACTGTTACTGTACCTGCAACAAAGCCCAAAGCCGCCTGGATCGGATCCGTGAATTGATGCGTCCCCTCCTCCTGCTCTCCCTAGGCCTGGCCTTGAGCTTTTCCGCCAGCGCCACGATCAGCGAAAGCCACGGTTATGCGCAATTCGGTCTGCTCAAGTACCCTGCCCGCTTCACCCATTTCGACTGGGTCAACCCCGACGCGCCCAAAGGCGGCACGCTGCGGGTCATGGCATTTGGCACCTTCGACACTCTCAACCCCTACACCTTCAAGGGCACCAGCCCGGTTCAGACACCCAACTTCCTGCAGTACGGCGTCAACGAGTTGAGCGAGCCGCTGATGGTGGGCACCGGCCAGTACGCCCCGTCCGGCGATGAGGCCACCTCCAGCTACGGTTTGATCGCCCAGTCGGTCGAGTTCAATGAGACCCGCAGTTGGGTGGTCTTCAACCTGCGACCCGAGGCCCGATTCAACGACGGCAAGCCGATCACCGCCGCCGACGTGGCGTTCTCCTATCGAACCCTGCTGAGCCAGGGCCACCCGCAATACCGCACCGCCCTTCAGGAAGTGCTGCGCGTCGACGTGCTGGGCCCGCGCCGAGTGCGCTTCGTGTTCAAACGTTCCGGCAATCCACTGTTGATCCTGCGCCTGGGCGAGATGCCGGTGCTGGCGCGACACTACTGGCAGGGTCGGGACTTCCAGGCCACCACCTTCGAGCCGCCGGTCACCAGCGGCCCATACCGCATCACTCAGGTGGTGCCAGGCCGGCGTCTGGTGTTCCAGCGCGACAGGAACTGGTGGGGCAAGGACCTGGCGGTGAACCGCGGCAAGTACAATTTCGACCGGGTCGAGGTGGAGTTCTATCGCGACAGCGACGTGGCCTTCGAAGCGTTCAAGGCAGGCGAGTTCGACATCTACATCGAGCACCAGGCCAAGAACTGGTCCAACGGCTACCGCTTTCCGGCGGTGGCAAGGGGCGAGGTGATCAAGGCGCAGATCCCTCACCGCATTCCCACGCAGACCCAGGGCCTGTTCTTCAACACCCGTCGCGCCACCTACGGCGATCCGCGAGTACGCCAGGCGCTGGGCCTGCTGTTCGATTTCGAGTGGACCAACCGGGCGCTGTTCAGCGACGCCTACCAGCGCACCACCAGCTACTACCCCAACAGCGAATTCGCCGCCAGTGGCCTCCCCGCCGGCAAGGAGCGCCTGCTGCTGTCACCGTTCAAGGATGCACTGCCGCCCAGTCTGTTCCTGGAGCCCTTCAGCGTACCCACCACCGAGGGCAACGGCATTCCCCGCGCCACCCTGCGCCAGGCTCTCACACTGCTGGGCGAGGCCGGCTGGAGCCTGAAGGGCGACCGCATGCTGAACAGCAAGGGTCAGCCGCTGCGCCTGGAAATCCTCCTGGTCAACCCTAACCTGGAACGTATCCTCGGGCCCTACGTGGCCAACCTTGCCAGTCTCGGTATCCAGGCCGAGTTACGCACCGTCGATCGCGCCCAGTACAAGCAGCGCCTGGATCAGTTCGACTTCGACATGATCCTGCTGACCCTCGGCCAGACGCTCAGCCCGGGCCTCGAACAATGGCAGTACTTTCATTCCAGTCAGGCCAATGTCAGAGGCAGCAAGAACTACGCCGGGATCGATAACCCGGTGGTCGACCGTCTGCTCGAACAATTGCTGAGCGCGCAGAACCGCGACGACCAAGTGGCCGCCGCCCGCGCGCTCGACCGCGTGCTGCTGTCACAGCACTACATGATTCCCAACTGGTACCTCAACTACCACCGCCTGGCCTACCGCAGCCGGTTGGCCTTTGTCACCACGCCGCCCTATACGCTGGGCCTGAGTGCCTGGTGGTTGAAGCCCACGGAGATCTCTCGATGATGCCATTGCGTGCCCTGTCCACGCCGATGGGCGCCGTGCTGTTGAGCGCGGTGGCCAGCCTGGCGCTCGCTGCACCCCAGCATGCCGTGACCCTGTACGGCGAAGCGCCAAAGTATCCGGCCGACTTTCAGCACTTCGACTACGTGAACCCGGACGCGCCCAAGGGCGGCACCTTCCGGCAGAACGGTTTCGGCGGTTTCGACAGTCTCAATCCCTATATCAGCAAAGGGGTGCCGGCCGCCGACGTCAGCATGATCTACGACACCCTGGCCCGCGCCAGCCTGGACGAGCCCTTTACCGAATACGGGTTGGTGGCGGGCCAGATCGAGAAAGCCCCCGACAACAGCTGGGTTCGTTTCTACCTGCGCCCCGAGGCACGCTTCCACGACGGCCACCCGATCCACGCAGAAGACGTAGTGTTCAGCTTCGAGACCCTGATGAAAAGCGGCTCGCCACTGTACCGTGGCTACTACGCCGACGTTGCCGACGTGATCGCCGAAGACCCCCATCGCGTGCTCTTCAAGTTCAAGCACAACGACAACCGCGAACTGCCGTTGATCCTCGGCCAACTCGCGGTGCTGCCCAAGCATTACTGGGAAGGTCGCGACTTTACCAAGAGCGGTCTGGACATCCCTCTGGGCAGCGGTCCCTACAAGGTGGCCGACGTACAGGCCGGGCGCTCGATTCGCCTGGAACGGGTCAAGGATTACTGGGCCAAGGACCTGCCCATGAACCGCGGCATGTTCAATTTCGATGCCTTGCAGACCGAATACTACCGGGACAACACGGTGGCCCTGGAAGCGATGAAAGCTGGCCAGTTCGATTACTGGTTCGAAACCAGCGCGAAGAACTGGGCCACTGCCTACGACATCCCCGCCGTACGCGAGCACCGGCTCATCCGCGAAGAGATTCCCAACGGTAACCCCACCGGCATGCAGGGCTTCGTGTTCAATTTGCGCAAGCCGATGTTTCAGGATCGCCGCGTGCGTGAAGCCCTGGCGGTGCTGCTGGACTTCGAGTGGACCAACAAGCAGCTGTTCAACGGCGCCTATACCCGCACCGACAGCTACTTCGAAAACTCCGACATGGGCGCCAGCGGCCTGCCAAGCCCTGCCGAGCTGAACATCCTCGAGCCCTTGCGCGGCCAGATTCCCGATGAAGTGTTCAGCACGCCGTTCAGCAATCCGGTCACCGATGCCAGCGGAGTGATCCGCGATCAGCAGCGTCGTGCCTACAAGCTGTTGCAGGAGGCCGGCTGGCGCATCCAGAACGACAAGATGGTGGATGCCCAGGGCAAGCCCGTGACCGTGGAGTTCCTGCTCGCCCAGCCGGAGTTCGAACGGGTGCTGCTGCCCTACAAACGTAACCTCGCGGACCTGGGCATCGAACTGGTCATTCGCCGGGTCGACGTTTCCCAGTACATCACCCGCGTACGCTCACGGGATTTCGACATGATCGTCGGCAGCTTCGCCCAGTCCAATTCGCCCGGCAACGAGCAGCGCGAGTACTGGTCCAGTTCCAGTGCCGACAAGCCCGGCAGCCGCAATTACATGGGCCTGCGGGACCCGGCCATCGACAGCCTGGTGGAAGGCCTGATCAACGCCAGCTCGCGCCAGGACCTGATCGACCACACGCGCGCCCTGGACCGAGTGCTGCTGTGGGGCAACTATGTGATCCCCAACTGGCACATCAAGACCTGGCGCGTGGCCTACTGGAACACCATCGGCCACCCCAGCGTGACGCCCAAGTACGACATCGGCACCGATACCTGGTGGAAAAAGCCCGAGTCCGCCGCCCCCCTCGGAGCGCAATGACATGCTGGCCTACATTCTGCGCCGCTTGCTGCTGATCATCCCGACCTTGTTCGGCATCCTCATCATCAACTTCGCCATCATCCAGGCCGCCCCAGGCGGGCCCGTGGAGCAGATGATCGCCAAGCTGGAAGGCTTCGACGGGGCGACCAGCCGCATCGCCGGTGGTGGCGCCGAAGTGGCGGTGGCCGGCTCCAGCTATAGGGGGGCCCAGGGCCTGGACCCGGCGTTGGTGAAAGAAATCGAGAAAATGTACGGTTTCGACAAGTCGGCGCCGGAACGGCTGTGGATCATGATCAAGAACTACGCCCACCTGGACTTCGGCAGCAGCTTCTTCCGCGACGCCAAGGTCATCGACCTGATCATCGAGAAAATGCCCGTCTCCATCTCCCTTGGGCTGTGGAGCACGCTGATCATGTACCTGGTGTCGATCCCCCTGGGCATCGCCAAGGCCACTCGTCACGGTAGCCACTTCGACGTCTGGACCAGCTCGGCGATCATCATCGGCTATGCCATTCCCGCTTTTCTGTTCGCCATCCTGCTGATCGTGGTGTTCGCCGGCGGCAGTTACCTGGACTGGTTCCCCCTGCGCGGACTGACCTCCAACAATTTCGAGGACCTGAGCTGGAGCGGCAAGGTCCTGGATTATTTCTGGCACCTGGTGCTGCCGGTCAGCGCACTGGTGATCGGCCACTTCGCCACCATGACCCTGTTGACCAAGAACAGCTTTCTCGACGAGATCGGCAAACAGTACGTGGTCACCGCCAAAGCCAAGGGCCTGAGCAACCATCGGGTGCTCTATGGCCACGTGTTCCGCAACGCCATGCTGCTGGTGATCGCCGGCTTCCCGTCGGCCTTCATCGGCATCTTCTTCACCGGTTCGCTGTTGGTGGAAGTGATCTTCTCGCTCGACGGCCTCGGCCTGATGAGCTTCGAGGCGGCAATCAACCGCGATTACCCGGTGGTGTTCGGCACCCTGTTCATCTTCACCCTGCTGGGGCTGGTAGTGAAACTGATCGGCGACCTTACCTACACCCTGGTCGATCCACGGATCGATTTCGGCAGCCGGGAGCATTGAGATGAACCTGTCACCCCTCAATCGCCGCCGCTTCGAACGCTTCAAGGCCAACAAGCGGGGCTGGTGGTCGCTGTGGTTGTTCCTGATCCTGTTCGGGCTGAGCCTGGGCGCAGAGCTGATCGCCAACGACCGGCCACTGGCGGTGCGCTACGACGGCCAGTGGTACTTCCCGGCCCTCAAGCGCTACCCGGAAACCACCTTCGGCGGCGAATTCCCGCTGGAGGCCAACTACAAGAGTCCGTACATCCGCGAGCTGCTGGCGGCCAAGGATGGCTGGACGCTGTGGGCACCCATCCCCTTCAGTTACCAGAGCATCAACTACGACCTGAAAGTACCGGCTCCGGCACCGCCCTCGGCGCAGAACTGGCTGGGGACCGATGACCAGGGCCGCGACGTGCTGGCCCGGGTGATCTACGGCTTCCGTATTTCCGTGCTGTTCGCCCTGACCCTGACCCTCGCCAGTTCCGTCATCGGGGTGATCGCAGGCGCCCTTCAGGGCTTCTACGGAGGCTGGGTGGATCTGGCCGGGCAACGCTTTCTGGAAATCTGGTCGGGGTTGCCGGTGCTGTACCTGCTGATCATCCTGGCCAGCTTCGTGCAGCCCAATTTCTGGTGGCTGCTGGGCATCATGCTGTTGTTTTCCTGGATGAGTCTGGTGGACGTGGTGCGCGCCGAATTCCTGCGCGGACGCAATCTGGAGTACGTCCGCGCAGCACGCGCGCTGGGCATGCAGAACGGCGCCATCATGTTCCGCCACATCCTGCCCAACGCCATGGTCTCGACCATGACTTTTATGCCGTTCATCCTCACCGGCGCCATCGGCACCCTTACCGCGCTGGACTTCCTGGGCTTCGGCCTGCCCGCCGGCTCGCCCTCCCTGGGCGAACTGGTGGCCCAGGGCAAGTCCAACCTGCAAGCGCCCTGGCTGGGCATCAGCGCCTTCACCGTGCTGGCCCTGATGCTCAGCCTGCTGGTGTTCATCGGCGAGTCCGCCCGTGACGCCTTCGACCCGAGGAAATGACATGAGTCCGGACAACCTGATCGAAATCCGCGACCTGGCCGTCGAATTCGTGGTGGGCGACCGCCACCAGCGGGTGGTGGAAAACATCAGTTTCGACATTCGCCGCGGCGAGACCCTGGCGCTGGTGGGCGAAAGCGGCTCGGGCAAATCCGTCACCGCCCACTCGATCCTGCGCCTGCTGCCCTATCCGCTGGCACGCCACCCCAGCGGCACCATCCATTACGCCGGCCGCGACATGCTGAGCCTGGACGAAAAGCAGCTGCGGCACATTCGCGGCAATCGCATTGCAATGATCTTCCAGGAGCCCATGACCTCGCTGAATCCGTTGCACAACATCGGCAAACAGATCAACGAGGTGCTGTCGCTGCACAAGGGCCTGACGGGCAAGGCGGCCACCCTGCGTACCCTCGAGTTGCTGGAGCTGGTGGGCATTCCCGAGCCGCACAAGCGCTTGAAGGCCCTGCCCCATGAGCTGTCCGGCGGCCAGCGCCAGCGGGTGATGATCGCCATGGCCCTGGCCAACGAGCCTGAGCTGCTGATTGCCGACGAACCCACCACCGCGCTGGACGTCACCGTGCAGCTGAAGATTCTCAAGCTGCTCAAGGAACTGCAGGCCCGACTGGGCATGGCATTGCTGCTGATCAGCCACGATTTGAACCTGGTGAAAAGAATTGCGCACCGGGTATGTGTCATGCAGCGCGGTTGCATCGTCGAACAGGCTACTTGTGAAGAATTGTTTCGGGCGCCACAGCATTCCTACACTCAGGTATTGCTCGGTGCCGAACCCAGCGGTCAGCCCGCGGCCACGGTGACCGGCGAGCCAATGCTGGAAGTCGATAACCTTCGTGTCTGGTTTCCGATCAAGAAAGGCCTGCTGCGCGGCACCGTCGACCACGTCAAGGCAGTCGACGGTATCGGCTTCAGCCTGCCTCGCGGACAGACCCTGGGCATCGTCGGTGAAAGTGGCTCGGGCAAATCGACGTTGGGTCTGGCAATTCTGCGCCTGATCGGCAGTCAGGGCGCGATTCGCTTTCAGGGACAGGCGCTGGACAGCCTGAGCCAACAGCAGGTGAGGCCGCTGCGGCGGCAGATGCAAGTGGTCTTTCAGGACCCGTTCGGCAGCTTGAGCCCACGCATGAGCGTGAGCCAGATCGTCGGCGAAGGCCTGCGAATTCACAAGATCGGCAACGAAGCCGAGCAAGAACAGGCTATTATTGCCGCGCTCAAGGAGGTAGGGCTGGATCCGGATACCCGGCATCGCTACCCCCACGAGTTCTCCGGCGGGCAACGGCAACGTATCGCCATTGCCAGGGCCCTGGTATTGAAACCGGCGCTGATATTGCTGGACGAGCCCACCTCGGCGCTCGACCGCACGGTCCAGCGTCAAGTGGTGGAGCTGTTGCGTTCACTGCAACTGAAATACAACCTGACCTATTTGTTTATCAGCCATGACCTGGCGGTAGTCAAAGCCTTGAGCCACCAACTGATGGTGGTCAAACAGGGTCAGGTGGTCGAACAAGGGGCGGCGCAGGCGATCTTTGCTTCGCCGCAGCACCCTTATACACAGCAGCTGTTGGAAGCAGCCTTCTTGGCCCCAACCGCTGTCGATTAACCTGAAGAGGAACAACACATGGGTTTTCTCGCCGGTAAGCGCGTCCTGATCGTAGGTGTCGCCAGCAAACTGTCCATCGCATCCGGCATTGCTGCCGCCATGCATCGCGAGGGTGCTGAACTTGCCTTCACCTACCAGAACGAAAAACTCAAGGGCCGCGTCGAAGAATTCGCTGCGGGCTGGGGTTCCAATGCAGACCTGTGCTTCCCTTGCGATGTGGCCAGCGACGCTGAAATCGCCTCGGTTTTCGAAGCGCTTAGCAAGAAGTGGGATGGCCTGGACGTGATCGTTCACTCCGTGGGCTTCGCCCCGGGCGACCAGCTGGACGGCGACTTCACACAAGCCACCACCCGCGAAGGTTTCCGCATCGCTCACGACATCAGCGCCTACAGCTTCGTGGCCCTGGCCAAGGCTGGCCGCGAGATGATGAAAGGCCGCAATGGCAGCCTGCTGACCCTGTCGTACCTGGGCGCCGAGCGCACCATGCCCAACTACAACGTGATGGGCATGGCCAAGGCGTCCCTGGAAGCAGGCGTGCGCTACCTGGCCGGCTCCCTGGGCCCGGAAGGCACTCGCGTCAACGCCGTATCGGCAGGTCCGATCCGCACCCTGGCGGCTTCGGGCATCAAGAACTTCCGCAAGATGCTGGCGGCCAACGAAGCGCAAACGCCGCTGCGTCGCAACGTCACCATCGACGAAGTCGGCAACGCCGGCGCGTTCCTGTGTTCGGACCTGGCGTCGGGCATCAGCGGGGAAATCATGTACGTGGACGGCGGTTTCAACACCACCGCCATGGGCGACATCGAAGAGTAAGCTGGCTTCGATGGGTTGAAAGAACGCCGCTGATTTCAGCGGCGTTTTTTTGTGGCTGGGGTTTGCCGACTCCATTCCCTGTAGGAGCGGCGTACAGCCGCGAAGCCGCAGCACTGCCACCACAAAAGCAAAAGGCCGCATACGCGGCCTTTTGCTCGAACGTGCATCACCTCAATACTTGGTGATGTCCGCCTTGGTTTCCAGCAACTTGCGGTAGGCCGCAAAGTCCTGCTGGCCAATACGCGATGCCAGGAAGCGGCGGTACTGGGTCTTCTCTTCATCGCTCGGCGCAGCCGCCTCGTTCACACCGTCCAGGCGCAGGATCACGAAACTGCCATCCTTGAGCGAAACGCTGCTGAACTCCGGCTTGTCCTTGGTGCTGGGCTTGGCCATGCGGAACAGGGCCTGCAGCTCCACGGGATCAACGCCTTCCTGACCGCGGCTGACCGCCTCGGCGACCTTCCACGGCTGGCCATTCTGACTGGCAGCCAGCGGCACCTTGCCGTCACGCAAGCCAGCAATCAACGCTTCGCCCTTGGCTTTCACGTCGGCCGCAGCATGCTGTTTGGCCAGCTCGGTCCTGATCGGACCCGCCACGGCTTCCAATGGCAGCTGCTCAGGCTTGCGGTGTTCCTTGACCCGCACCACGACCATGGTTTCCGGGTCCAGCTCGATCGCCGCGCTGTTGGAACCCTCTTCCAGCACTTCCGGACTGAACGCAGCCTGCACCACGGCACGGCTGGCGACCACGCCCTGGTTGCCGCCTTCCTTGCCGAACGGCTCGGAGGTCTGCACCTTCAAGCCCAGTTCCTGAGCAGGTTGTGCCAGGTCGGAAGCCTCGAAAGCCGAGTCTTCCAGTTGCTTGGTGGCGGTGACGAACCGCTGCTCGACTTCCTGAGTCTTCAGGTCGCTGGTCAGCTTGGCCTTGAGGCTGGCGAAGGTGGGCACGTCCGGGGACTGCACGTCTTCGAGCTTGATCAGGTGCCAGCCGAAGTCGGTGCGTACCGGTGCCGACACCTGACCCTTGCTCAGCGCATTCAGGGCGGTCTCGAAGGCAGGGTCGTAGACGCCGTTGCCAGCGAAGCCCAGGTCACCGCCATTGTTGGCGGAGCCAGGGTCCTGGGAGAATTCCCTGGCCAGCTTGGCGAAGTCTTCACCCTTGTTCAGACGTGCCTGCACTTCCTCGATCTTCGCCTTGGCCTGGGCATCGTCCACCTTGTCATTGACTTCGATGAGGATGTGACCGGCACGACGCTGTTCGGACAGGTTCGCCACTTCTTTCTGGTAGGCGTCCTGCAGGTCTTCGTCCTTGACGGTGACCTGATCGAAGAACGACGACTTTTTCAGCTCCACGTAGTCGATGACCACCTGGTCGGGGCTCATGAACTCCTTGGCGTGCTCGTCGTAGTGCGCCTTGATCTCGTCGTCGGTGACCTTGGCGGTGGACGGATCGGCCTTGAAGGTCAGAGAGGCGAAGTCACGCGTCTGCTTTTCCAGTCGCGCGAAGGCAGCAACCTGAGCGTCGGTGACGAAGCTGCTGCCCGCCAGCCCGGCGCGCAGCTGACCGATGAGCATTTCTTCGGCGAGCATCTGGCGGAACTGCAGACGGCCATAGCCCATCTGGCGGATCACCTGATCGAAGCGCTCGGCGCTGAACTTGCCGTCGACCTGAAACTCAGGCGTTTGCAGCATGACCTGATCCAGTGCGCCTTCGGAAAAAGCAAACTTGGCGTCATGTGCGCCCTGAAGCAGCAGCTTGCGATCGATCAGGCCTTTGAGGGCCGATTCACGCAGCATTCTGTCGTCCAGCAGTGCGGGATCGAAATCCTTGCCCAGCTGTTGCATCAGCTGGCGGCGTTGCATTTCGGTGGCCTGGCTCAGTTCGTTCAAGGTGATTTCGTCACCGTTGACCTTGGCAGCGTCCTGGCTGTGGCTGGTGGCCTGGAAAATGGCATCGAAGCCGGTCAGCGCCATCAACACGATGATCAGACCGATGATGCTCTTGGCAATCCAGCCTTGGGAGTTATCCCTGATGTTCTGCAGCATGCGTCCCCCGAAAACGGTCGTACAGATGAAGCGACCGCGGAGAGTAATAGGAATCCGGATAGAAGAAAGGCGCATCCGAGGATGCGCCTTCTCGTAACTCGCGGAGCTGTTTCAGCTCC
This sequence comes from Pseudomonas sp. UBA4194, assembly GCF_002379585.1. Taxonomy (GTDB): domain Bacteria; phylum Pseudomonadota; class Gammaproteobacteria; order Pseudomonadales; family Pseudomonadaceae; genus Aquipseudomonas. Next base: position 28,437 of record NZ_DFUE01000084.1, on the reverse strand, counting down.
GCTCCCCGTGCGGGCATCGCCACGCGGCGGGTAGCAAAGGCTTGGCCGAAGCTTAGTTGCAAGCTTCTTTCAGGGCTTTACCGGCTTTGAAGCTAGGCTTCTTGGCGGCCGCGATTTCCAGGGCCTTGCCGGTTTGCGGGTTGCGGCCGGTACGTGCAGGGCGATCGGTAACGGAGAAAGTGCCGAAGCCAACGAGGACAACGGAATCACCGGCCTTCAGGGCACCTGTGACAGATTCGATCACTGCGTCCAGCGCCTTGCCAGCTGTAGCTTTGGAGATATCAGCAGATGCGGCGATTGCATCAATCAGTTCCGACTTGTTCACTATAAGTCCCCTTATATCTATTTTGAGTTGTTTCTAAGTATGTGGTGAAACGGGCGCCGGGTGGCTGCCTTCACAGCAAGTGCCGCTTTATAACAAGGGCTCTAAAAAGCTGTCAAGAAAGCCACCCGGTCAAATACAGGCTCAATGCGTGCTGATTCTTTCCTTGGAATCCGAATCGCGTTTCTCATCCTTGGCGACTATCTCGGGAGCCACATCGGGCAAGGGCTCCGGGGCGTATTGCAGCGCAATTTGCAGGACTTCGTCAATCCATTTAACAGGTTTAATCTGAAGATCCTGTTTGATGTTGTCCGGAATTTCCTTGAGGTCGCGTACGTTCTCTTCGGGAATGATCACAGTCTTGATCCCCCCCCGATGCGCGGCCAACAATTTTTCCTTCAAACCACCAATAGCCAGTACCTGACCACGCAAGGTGATCTCACCCGTCATGGCCACATCGGCGCGTACCGGAATCTGCGTGAGAGCGGAAACCAGCGCCGTGCACATGCCCACGCCAGCGCTAGGACCATCTTTCGGGGTCGCGCCTTCCGGCATGTGAATGTGCGTATCGCGCTTCTCGTGGAAGTCCAGAGGAATACCCAGGCTCTTGGCACGACTGCGGACCACGGTCTGCGCGGCAGTAATGGACTCGACCATCACGTCGCCCAGCGAACCGGTCTTGATCAGCTGACCCTTGCCGGGGACCACGGCAGCCTCGATGGTCAGCAACTCACCACCGACCTGCGTCCAGGCCAGACCGGTCACTTGACCGATCTGATCCTGCTGCTCGGCCAGGCCGTAGCGGAACTTGCGCACACCCAGCAGGTGCTCGAGAGACTCGGAGGTCACCTTGACGCTGAATTTCTTCTCGTGGGCGTGTTCCTTGACCACCTTGCGGCACACCTTGGCGATCTGACGCTCCAGGCCCCGCACGCCAGCTTCGCGGGTGTAGTAGCGGATGATGTCGCGAATGGCCTCGACGTCGATCTGCACTTCGCCCTTCTTCAGGCCGTTCGCCTCGATCTGCTTGGGCGACAGGTACTTGGTGGCGATGTTGATCTTCTCGTCTTCGGTGTAACCCGGCAGACGAATGACTTCCATCCGGTCCAGCAAGGCTGGCGGGATGTTCATCGAGTTGGACGTGCAGAGGAACATCACGTCGGAAAGGTCGTAGTCGACTTCCAGGTAATGGTCGTTGAAATTGTGGTTCTGCTCCGGGTCCAGCACCTCGAGCAATGCCGAGGCAGGATCGCCGCGCATGTCGCTGCCCATCTTGTCGATTTCATCGAGCAGGAACAGCGGGTTGCGCACGCCTACCTTGGTCATCTTCTGAATCAGACGGCCAGGCATGGAGCCGATGTAGGTACGACGATGGCCGCGAATCTCGGCCTCGTCACGAACGCCGCCCAGGGCCATGCGCACGAACTTGCGGTTGGTGGCGTGAGCGATGGACTCCGCCAGGGACGTCTTGCCCACACCCGGTGGACCGACCAGGCACAGCACCGGGCCACGGATTTTCTTCACCCGCTTCTGCACGGCGAGGTACTCGAGGATGCGCTCCTTGACTTCTTCCAGACCGTAGTGGTCGGCGTCCAGGATGCTTTCGGCGCGGGCCAGATCCAGACGGACCTTGCTCTGAGCTTTCCAAGGCACCTGCACCAGCCAGTCGATGTAGGTACGCACCACGGTGGCTTCGGCGGACATCGGCGACATCTGCTTGAGCTTGTTCAACTCCGCAGTGGCCTTGGCCAGGGCGTCCTTGGGCAGACCGGCGGCGTCGATGCGCTTCTTCAGCTCTTCGACTTCGTTGTGGCCTTCCTCGCTGTCGCCCAGCTCTTTCTGAATGGCCTTCATCTGCTCATTCAGATAATACTCACGCTGGCTGCGCTCCATTTGCTTCTTGACGCGGCCGCGAATGCGCTTTTCGACCTGCAACAGGTCGATCTCGCCATCGAGCAACGCCAGCACGTGTTCGACACGGGCCGACAGGTCGATGATTTCGAGGATGTCCTGCTTCTGCTCGATCTTCAGGGCCATATGGGCGGCCATGGTGTCGACCAAGCGGCCTGGCTCGTCGATGCTGTTGAGCGACGACAGCACTTCGGCCGGCACCTTCTTGCCCAACTGCACGTATTGCTCGAACTGAGCCAGCAGGCTGCGCACGAACACTTCGGATTCGCGATCAGGGGCGTCGACTTCGTCGATCAGTTGCACTTCGGCGCGGATGTGTCCGTCCACCTCGATGAACTGCTCGACGCTGCCACGCTGCTCGCCCTCCACCAGCACCTTGACGGTGCCGTCCGGCAGCTTGAGCAGTTGCAACACGGTAGCGACAGTACCGACACGGTAAAGAGCGTCTTCACCTGGATCATCATCGGCCGGATTCCTTTGCGCCAGCAAAAGGATCTGCTTCTCGCCGGACATCGCAGCCTCGAGGGCCTCGATGGACTTCTCACGTCCCACGAACAGCGGGATAACCATATGCGGATATACGACGACATCACGCAATGGCAGGAGAGGCAATTCGATGGTTGTCTTCATGATTTCGCCTCTACAGCGGCCCTGATGGCCGTAAACAGATGGAATTGAGCTTGCTGTCAATGTGGGGGCACCCCCCCGAAAATACAAGCTCGCTGGCTGAAAAACGAAAGGGGCCCGTAGGCCCCTTCCTCTTTCCAACCCACATTGTCGACTTATGCGTCGGGTGCTGCCTTGGCCGGCGGCTCGCTGTTTTCGTAGATCAACAGCGGCTTGGACGTCCCCTCGATCACACTTTCGTCGATGACCACTTTGCTTACATCGGTCTGCGAAGGAATTTCGTACATGGTATCGAGCAGGATACCTTCGAGGATGGAACGCAGGCCTCGAGCACCGGTTTTACGCTCCAGCGCCCTGCGGGCAACCGACTTGAGCGCATCGCTGCGGAACTCAAGGTCGACGCCTTCCATCTCGAACAGCTTGCCGTATTGCTTGGTCAGCGCGTTCTTCGGCTCGGTGAGAATCTGCATCAATGCAGCCTCATCCAGTTCGTCCAGGGTCGCGAGGACCGGCAGACGACCGACGAACTCGGGGATCAGGCCAAACTTGACCAGATCGTCCGGCTCGACTTCACGCAGCGACTCGCCGACTTTCTTGCCTTCCTGCTTGCTGCGAACTTCGGCGCCGAAGCCGATGCCGCCCTGGGTGGAGCGATTCTGGATGACCTTTTCCAGGCCAGAGAACGCGCCGCCACAGATGAACAGGATGTTGCGCGTATCCACTTGCAGGAATTCCTGCTGGGGATGTTTGCGCCCACCTTGCGGTGGTACCGAGGCAACGGTGCCCTCGATCAACTTCAGCAACGCCTGCTGCACGCCTTCACCGGAAACGTCCCGGGTGATGGACGGGTTGTCCGACTTGCGCGAGATCTTGTCGATCTCGTCGATGTAGACAATGCCCATCTGGGCCTTTTCCACGTCGTAGTCGCACTTCTGCAACAGCTTCTGAATGATGTTCTCGACATCCTCACCCACATAACCGGCTTCGGTCAGTGTGGTCGCGTCAGCGATGGTGAAGGGGACGTTGAGCAGACGGGCCAGGGTTTCGGCCAGCAGCGTCTTGCCCGAACCGGTAGGCCCGATCAGCAGGATGTTGCTCTTGCCAAGCTCGACGTCGTCGTTTTTCTTGTCACGTTGGTTCAGGCGCTTGTAGTGGTTGTACACCGCTACGGCAAGCACCTTCTTCGCGCGTTCCTGGCCAATCACGTACTGATCCAGGATGCCGCTTATTTCTTTGGGCGAGGGCAATTTATGCGCGCTGCTTTCGGCCTGGGCTTCCTGCACCTCCTCACGGATGATGTCGTTGCACAGGTCGACGCACTCGTCGCAGATAAAGACCGAGGGGCCGGCAATCAATTTGCGCACTTCATGCTGGCTTTTGCCGCAGAAGGAGCAATAGAGCAGTTTGTTGCCGTTGTCCTCGCCGTTGCGGGTGTCAGTCATTCGATCGATCCAAATCCGATAGGCTTGCAACACAAGATGAAGGCAATCACGGGCTTTTTCAAGTGCACAGGTAGCAGGTCAACCCTGCTACCCGTTATTGAAGGGCTCAGGCCGGCATGTGACGCTTGTGCATCACGGAGTCGATCAGGCCGTATTCGGCGGCACGTTCGGCACTCATGAAGTTGTCACGCTCGGTATCGCGCTCAATGGTTTCCAGGCTTTGGCCGGTGTGATGGGCCAGCAGCGAGTTGAGGCGATGACGAATGGACAGGATTTCCTTGGCATGGATGTCGATGTCCGACGCCTGGCCCTGGAAACCGCCCAACGGCTGGTGAATCATCATCCGCGAGTTCGGCAGGCAGTGACGCTTGCCAGCAGCGCCGCCCGCCAGCAGGAACGCGCCCATGCTGCAGGCCTGACCGATGCAGGTGGTGGAAACGTCTGGCTTGATGAACTGCATGGTGTCGTAGATCGACATGCCTGCAGTCACCGAACCGCCGGGTGAGTTGATGTAGAGATGGATGTCCTTGTCCGGGTTTTCCGCTTCAAGGAACAGCAACTGTGCCGCTACCAGGTTGGCCATGTAGTCTTCGACAGGGCCAATCAGGAAGATCACTCGCTCCTTGAGCAGACGCGAGTAGATGTCGTAGGCGCGTTCGCCACGAGCGGATTGCTCGATAACCATCGGGACCAGACCGCCTGCGGCCTGGATGTCAGAGCTCTGCTGAATATAAGAATTGCGGGACATGTCTCGCACTCACTCCCAAATAGTCATGTCTTGAATACACATAAGCCAGCACGAAGGCTGGCTTATGGGTGTTTTCGAACGTCAGAGAACGATCACTCGGCTTGTGCTGCTTCCGCCGGTTTGACCGCTTCTTCGTAAGAGACCGACTTGTCGGTCACCTTGGCTTTCTGCAGAACAGTATCCACAACTTGTTCTTCCAGCACAACCGAACGGACTTCGTTCAGCTGTTCTTCATTTTTGTAGTACCAGGCTACAACCTGCTCAGGCTCCTGATAGGCCGAAGCCATCTCCTGGATCAGCTCGCGAACGCGGGCTTCGTCAGGCTTGAGCTCGTTCTGCTTGACCACTTCGGCCACGATCAGACCCAGCACGACGCGGCGCTTGGCTTGCTCGGTGAACAGCTCGGCCGGCAGCTGGTCAGGCTTGATGTTGCCACCGAACTGCTGCACGGCTTGTACGCGCAGACGGTCGACTTCGTTGTCCAGCAGCGCCTTCGGCACTTCGATCGGGTTGGTGGCAACCAGACCGTCCATGACCTGGTTCTTGACCTTGGCCTTGATCGCCTGACGCAGCTCGCGCTCCATGTTCTTGCGAACTTCGGCGCGGAAACCGTCCAGGCCGGTTTCCTTGATGCCGAACTGGGCGAAGAATTCTTCGGTCAGCTCAGGCAGCTTGGGTTCCGAAACGCTGTTGACGGTAACGGTGAACTCGGCGGCCTTGCCGGCCAGCTCCAGGTTCTGGTAGTCCTCGGGGAAGTTCAGGTTCAGGACCTTCTCTTCACCGGCCTTGGCGCCGACCAGGCCATCTTCGAAGCCCGGAATCATGCGGCCCGAGCCCAGCACCAGCTGGGTGCCGGTAGCCGAACCACCGGAGAACGCTTCACCTTCGATCTTGCCGACGAAGTCGATGTTCAGCTGGTCTTCGTTCTGGGCAGCGCGCTCGGCCTGCTCGTAACGAACGTTCTGCTTGCGCAGGATTTCCAGCATGTTGTCCAGGTCGCTATCGGCAACCTCGGCGCTCAAACGCTCGACTTCGATGGTGTCGAATGCACCGACTTCGAACTCGGGGAACACTTCGAACGTTGCGATGTATTCCAGGTCCTTGCCTTTTTCGAACACTTTAGGCTCGACGGCAGGGGCGCCGGCTGGGTTGAGCTTCTGCTCGACCACGGCTTCGTAGAAAGAAGCCTGAATCACGTTGCCCAGGGCTTCCTGGCGTGCGTCAGCCTCGTAGCGCTGACGGATGACGCTCATAGGCACCTTGCCTGGACGGAAGCCCGGGATCTTGGCGTTACGGGCGGTCTGTTGCAGACGCTTGTTGACTTCGGCCTCGATGCGCTCGGCAGGAACGCCGATGGTCATGCGGCGCTCGAGAGCGGAAGTGTTTTCAACAGAAACTTGCATGGATTTTCCTCGTTGCACAGACGTTAGCCGGCCATTTCCGACCCCAGATCAAGGGCAAGCATTCTAGTGGGTCAAACTCAAGAAGTCACCCTGTGCACCCGGCGATGAACCAAGTCGGGCCAAAAACCGTTAAACGGCAGGCCTAAAAGCCCGTTTCAGGCCCGAATCGCTGCCTGGCGGACAACTTTTGCAAGACATTACCGGGGTGACTGTTATCCTTGCACTTCCGGAATCAGGCGACACCCCGGCTACACTACCCCCATTACACCTCACCAATGCCCTCCTCCGCCGCAGGACCGCCATGGCCTCAAGTTCCGATACGCCCGTCACCCTGGCCAACTGCGAGGATGAGCCGATTCATCTGCCGGGGGCCATCCAGCCTCATGGAGCACTGATCGCGCTGAGCAGTGAGGGGCGGGTACTGAGCCGCAGTGCGAACCTGGAGAAGGTGGCCGGCTTCGACATGCCGCCCGGCACCGAACCAGACAGCCAGCTGTTGGGCAACGGCATGATCGAGTTGATCGCCGAAGGCCTGGCCAGCGATGATCACTGGGTCAACAGCGTGGAAAGCATCCTGCTGGGCAGATTGTTCGACGTGGTCGCGCACCGCTACCAGTCGGTGCTTTACCTGGAGCTGGAGCCGCGACGCACCGCCAGCGCCTCGTTCAGCCAGTTCGCGCTCTACGCCCAGCGCATCATCAGTCAGATGCAGTCGCGCCATGACATCGACAGCCTGCTGAGCCGGGTGACCGACGAAATACGCAACATGACCGGCTTCGACCGGGTCATGGCCTATCGCTTTCGCCCGGACCTGTCCGGCGAAGTGATCGCTGAGGCGCGCCGTAGCGACCTGGAGAGTTATCTGGGCCAGCGCTACCCGGCGTCCGACATTCCAGCCCAGGCCCGCCTTCTTTATATACAGAATCCCATTCGCCTGATCGCCGATGTGGCCTATGCGCCATCACCGCTGATGCCAGGGCTGAACCCGCAGACCGGCAAGCCGTTCGACCTCAGCTTCAGCAGCCTGCGCAGCGTCTCGCCGATTCATTGCGAATACCTGACCAACATGGGCGTGCGCGCATCCATGAGTGTCTCGATCGTGGTAGGCGGCAAACTGTGGGGGCTGTTTTCCTGCCACCACATGGCACCCAAAACCATGGCGCATCCGCTGCGCATGTCGTTCCAGGTGATCTCCCAGGTGTGCAGCGCGCTGGTCGAACGACTGGAGCACAACCTGGCAACGCAAACGCTCAAGCGCGCCAGCGAGCAGCAGCAGGCGCTGATCCTGCACGCGCGCGACTCCGAAGACCTGGTGGCAGCGCTGAGCGGTCAGCCCGACAACATTGCCGCACTGGTGCCCTGCGACGGCGCGGCGGTGGTCATGTCCGGCCGCACGCAAAGCATCGGCGGACAGTTCGATCTGATCTGCCGGCAAATCATCGAGCACCTGGAACAAGACGGCCAGCACGAGGTTTTTCATACCGATCACTGGCAGAGCGTCGACACCGAAGGTAATCCTCACGCGTACTGCGGGGTACTGGCTGTGCGCTTTCACCGCCAGGAATCCGGCTGGATCATCTGGCTGCGCAAGGAAGAGATCCACCACGTGCGCTGGGGTGGCAAGCCGGAGAAAATCGTCAGGGTGGGCCCATCGGGGCCCCGCCTGACGCCTCGCGGCTCATTCGAAGCCTGGGAAGAAGTCGTGCGGGGCCGCTCGCCCAGCTGGACCGACACCGAGATCGAAATCGCCGAAAAACTGCGGCGTGATCTGGTCGAGCTGTGCCTGAGCCGTGCCAGTGAAATCGACGGCATGCGCCAGCGCCTGATCGCCATGCTCGGCCACGACCTGCGCAACCCATTGCAATCGATATCCATGGCAGCGGCGATGCTTTCCTCCAGTGAAGTTCGCGACACCGAGCTGCGCAAGCACATCAGCCACTCCAGCGGCCGCATGGAGCGCCTGATCAGCCAGATCCTGGAAATGAGCCGCCTGCAATCCGGCCTCGGCATCCTGGTCAATCGCGTCGACACCGATCTTTCTGCGCTGGTGCAGAGCATCGTCGCCGAAACCGCTGTGGCCTTCCCCGGCATGACCATCGATGCACACATCGCGCCGGACGTACGCGCCATGGTGGACCCGGATCGCTACGCCCAGGTCATCACCAACCTGCTGGGCAATGCGCGCTACCATGGCACGCCGGGCAAGCCGGTATTGATCAGTCTGAGCCTGGATGGCAATGACACTCGCCTGTCCGTACTGAACGAGACGAATCCGGTCCCCGCTGAACGATTGGGCACCCTGTTCCAACCCTTCAAGCCGCAAAGCGCTGACAACCTGCGCAACAAGAACGGCTTGGGCATCGGCCTGTACATTTCCCAGGCCATCGCGGCGGCGCACAGCGGGCAGATCAGCGTGGAGCAGAGCGGGAACATCATTACGTTCAGCATGGTGCAACCCATGGTGGCTTGATGGGCGTTTATTGGGAGGGACAGGGGATGGAGGGACTTCTCGCTTCTTAAGCCAAAATCCAAACGCAAAAAAGCCGCCCAAAAGGCGGCTTTTTCGTTTTGCTCACTCACCGCAATTGGCGAGAGTGACGACAGATGGTGCGGACGAAGAGACTCGAACTCTTACAGCTTGCGCCGCTGGAACCTAAATCCAGTGTGTCTACCAATTTCACCACGTCCGCATGTAGCGTTTAAAGCAAAGGCGCCGGATCGGTGAGAATCAGGCGCCTTTTCGGAATATGGGGTGGACGATGGGGATCGAACCCACGACAACAGGAGTCACAATCCTGTGCTCTACCAACTGAGCTACGCCCACCATATTGCGTTTACTGCGTTACTTGTGCCAAAGCTGCCTAATGGCGCACCCGGCAGGACTCGAACCTGCGACCATCCGCTTAGAAGGCGGATGCTCTATCCAGCTGAGCTACGGGCGCTTTAGAGTCTGTAGTCCTTGCAGATTACAAATCCAGAGCTTCAGTCAGTCGTTTCGAACAAGCTAAAAATCCGCTTATTCTGTCTGACCTTCTTCACCAGTGCTAGGCCCTGCCCGACAAGTGCGACGAATGTTATAGACGAGCCTGCAGGTCGTCAACACCTTTTTGAAAAAAATTCATTTAATTAAAGGGGTTAGGAGGTTTCCCGGACCAAGCGCCTTTGCCCTGGCCCCACGACATGCGAGAATGCGCGCACATTTTCATTCCCTTTCGATGGTTAATCACGCGTCATGACTGCACAACTAATCGACGGCAAGGCGATCGCCGCTAACCTGCGCCAGCAGATCGCCCAACGTGTCGCCGAGCGTCGCCAGCAAGGCCTGCGCACTCCAGGGCTTGCAGTGATTCTGGTGGGGACCGACGCTGCCTCCCAGGTCTATGTCTCGCACAAGCGTAAAGACTGCGAAGAAGTCGGCTTCCTTTCCCAGGCGTTCGACTTGCCCAGCAGCACCACCCAGCAAGCGCTGCAAACGCTGATCGACAAGCTCAACGAGGATGACCAGATCGACGGCATCCTGTTGCAGCTTCCGTTGCCCGAGCACCTGGATGCCTCCCAATTGCTGGAGCGTATCCGTCCGGACAAGGACGTCGATGGCTTCCACCCTTATAACGTCGGCCGCCTGGCTCAGCGTATTCCACTGCTGCGCCCCTGCACGCCCAAGGGCATCATGACCCTGCTGGAAAGCACCGGGCAGGATTTGTATGGCATGAACGCGGTGGTGGTGGGCGCCTCGAATATCGTTGGCCGTCCGATGGCCATGGAGTTGCTGCTGGCCGGCTGCACCGTGACCGTTACCCACCGTTTCACACAGGACCTGCCTGGCCACGTCGGTCGTGCCGATCTGGTGGTGGTGGCTGCGGGCAAACCCGGGCTGGTCAAGGGTGAGTGGATCAAGGAAGGCGCCATCGTCATCGACGTGGGCATCAACCGTCAGGCCGATGGCAAACTGGTCGGCGATGTGGTGTACGAAACCGCCCTGCCCCGCGCCGGGTGGATTACCCCGGTGCCGGGTGGAGTTGGGCCGATGACGCGGGCGTGTCTGCTGGAAAACACCCTTTACGCGGCAGAGACGCTGCACGGGTGAGTTGATCCGGAACATCAGCGCCGCTGCCGGCCCCTTCGCGGCTTCACGCCGCTCCTACAGAACCCCTGTAGGAGCGGCGTCCAGCCGCGAAGAGGCCACCCCAGACACCCCCCTGTAGGAGCGGCGTCCAGCCGCGGAGAGTCCATCCCAGACACTCTCCCCCTGTAGGAGCGGCGTGAAGCCGCGAAGAGTCCACCCCAGACACCGCCCGTAGGAGCGGCGTCCAGCCGCGAAGGCGCCAGCAGCCTCACCCCACCTCTACGCCCTCACTTCCTCGCATCCTCCCAGGATTTCAACAGCTCGGCGTAACCCACCGTCTGTCCTTGCGGCTTCTCGTTGGCCAGCTTGGGCTTAGGCGCGCCCGGCTGATCGAACCAGTACTGCGCGTCACGTTCCGGATTCATCTTCGGTCCGCACACCGGCTGCACCTTGCTGCGTTCCAGGCGCGTCATGATCGCGTCCTGATCCTTGGCCAGGCCATCGAGCGCCTGCTGCGGGGTCTTCTCGCCGCTGGCGGCTTCCGAAATGTGACTCCACCACAACTGGGCCAGGCGTGGATAGTCCGGCACGTTGGTGCCGGTCGGGGTCCACTGCACCCGTGCCGGGCTGCGGTAGAACTCCACCAGCCCGCCCAGCTTGGGCGCCAGGTCGGTCATGGCCTGTGAGTTGATGTCAGACTCGCGAATCGGGGTCAGACCAATGATGGTCTTCTTCAGCGATACCGTCTTGGAGGTGACGAACTGGGCATACAACCAGGCCGCCAGGCGTTGCTTCTCCGGCGTCGACTTGAGGAAGGTCCAGGAACCGGTGTCCTGATAGCCCAGCTTCATGCCCTCCTCCCAATACGGCCCTTTGGGCGAAGGTGCCATGCGCCACTTGGGCGTGCCATCGGCATTCATCACTGGCAGGCCTGGCTTGGTCATGTCCGCAGTGAAGGCGGTGTACCAGAAGATCTGCTGGGCGATGTTGCCCTGCGCCGGCACCGGCCCCGATTCCGAGAACGTCATGCCCTGAGCTTCGGGCGGCGCGTAGGCACGCATCCAGTCCACGTACTTCTGCGTGGCGTACACCGCGGCCGGGCCATTGGTGTCGCCACCGCGGGTCACGCTGGAGCCCACGGGATGGCAATCCTCCACGCGAATGCCCCACTCATCCACCGGCAGCCCGTTCGGCAGGCCCTTGTCGCCGCCACCGGCCATGGAGAACCAGGCGTCGGTGAAACGCCACCCCAGTGACGGGTCTTTCTTGCCATAGTCCATGTGGCCATAGATGCGTTTGCCGTCGATCTCCTTCACGTCCTCGGAGAAGAACTTGGCAATGTCTTCATAGGCCGACCAGTTGACCGGTACACCCAACTCATAGCCGTAGATTTCCTTGAACTTCTTCTTCAATTCCGGCCGTTCGAACCAGTCGGCGCGGAACCAGTAAAGGTTGGCGAACTGCTGGTCGGGCAACTGATAGATCTTCTTGTCGGGCGCGGTGGTGAAGGAGATACCGATGAAATCCTTGAGGTCCAGGGTCGGCGAGGTGGCCTTCTTGCCCTCAGGGCTTTCCATCATGTCGGTAATGGCTTCGGTCTTGCCATAGCGAAAGTGCGTACCGATCAGGTCCGAGTCGTTGACCCAGCCGTCGTAGATGTTCTTGTCCGACTGCATCTGGGTCTGCAGTTTCTCCACCACGTCGCCTTCCTGCAGCAGGTCGTGGGTCAGCTTGATCCCGGTGATTTCACTGAAGGCCTTGGCCAGGGTCTTGGCTTCGTACTCGTGGGTGGTGAGCGTTTCGGACACCACGTTGATGCTCATGCCGCGAAACGGCTTGGCCGCCTCGATGAACCACTTCATCTCGGCCATCTGCTGGGCAGGGTCGAGGGTCGAGGGCTTGAATTCACTGTCGACCCATTTCTTGGCCGCGTCTTCATAGGCATCCGCCCACGCCGAAGCGCTCAAGCTGGCGCAGGCCAGCAGGGTTGCCAGGGCAATGCTATGTCGCAGCTTGTTGTTGTTCTCGAACATAGTGACCTCCGGTTTAAGTTTTTATCGCTCCACGCCAGCAGGCTCACATCAGCCCCAGCGCATGACCGCCAACAGCCACACCAGGGACAGCAACGAGGCTACCCAGATGCTCCAGTCGGTGACGCCGATCACCAGCAAATGCAGGTAGGCGCTGCCGAGAAGACCAATGAACAAGCGATCGCCGCGGGTGGTGGCGATCGGCAGGAAACCGCGGCGCTCGGTACAGGGCGAGCGCAACTCGAACACCGTCATGCCCGCCAGCAACAGCGCGATGGCGCCAAAGAACGCGGCGGTGGGTAAGGTCCAGGCCATCCAATCCATCGTCGTGCTCCTCAGACTCGGCCCAGGGCAAAGCCCTTGGCCACATGGTTGCGAACGAACCAGATCACCAGCATGCCGGGCAGGATGGTCAACACCCCGGCGGCCGCCAGCACTCCCCAGTCGATGCCCGATGCCGAGACCGTGCGGGTCATCACCGCAGCGATGGGCTTGGCATTCACCGAGGTCAGGGTGCGTGCCAGCAACAGCTCGACCCAGGAGAACATGAAGCAGAAGAAGGCGGTGACACCGATCCCCGAGCCAATCAACGGAATGAAGATCTTCACGAAGAAGCGCGGAAAACTGTAGCCGTCGATATAAGCGGTTTCATCGATTTCCTTGGGTACGCCCGACATGAAGCCCTCCAGAATCCACACCGCCAGCGGCACATTGAACAGGCAGTGGGCCAGGGCCACCGCGATATGAGTGTCGAACAGGCCGATGGACGAATACAGCTGGAAGAACGGCAGCAGAAATACTGCCGGCGGCGCCATGCGGTTGGTCAGCAGCCAGAAGAACAGGTGCTTGTCGCCCAGGAAGCGGTAGCGGGAAAAGGCATAGGCCGCCGGCAGCGCTACACTCAGGGAGATCACGGTGTTCAGGCTGACGTAGTACAACGAGTTGATGTAGCCGGTGTACCAGCTGGGATCGGTGAAAATCACCCGATAGTTGGCCAGGGTGAAGTCATGCGGCCACAACGACAGGCCGCCCAGAATCTCGCCATTGCTCTTGAACGACATGTTCAGCAGCCAATAGATCGGCACCAGCAGGAACAGAATGTAGAGCAACAGGGGGATCAGCTTGCGCTTGCTCATGGCGGCCTCAACCTTGCTTGTCGTTGTGGGTCATGGCCGTATAGAACAGCCAGGACACCAGCAGGATGATCAGGAAATACACCAGCGAAAACGCTGCGGCGGGGCCCAGGTCGAACTGTCCGATGGCCATCTGGGTCAAGGTCTGGCTGAGGAAGGTGGTAGCGTTGCCCGGTCCGCCACCGGTCAGCACGAACGGCTCGGTGTAGATCATGAAGCTGTCCATGAAGCGCAGCATCACCGCGATCAGCAATACGCTTTTCATCTTCGGCAGCTGGATATGCCGGAACACTGCCCAGTTGGAGGCCCGATCGATGCGTGCCGCCTGGTAGTAGACGTCGGGGATGGCGCGCAGCCCGGAAAAGCACAGCAGCGCCACCAGTGAGGTCCAGTGCCAGACGTCCATCACCAGCACCGTGACCCAGGCATCCAGGGTGTTGGAGGCGTAGTTGTAGCTGATGCCCAGGTAGTTCAGGGTCCAGCCGAGCAAGCCGATGTCGGCACGGCCGAAGATCTGCCAGATGGTGCCCACCACGTTCCAGGGAATGAGCAGCGGGATGGCCATGACGATCAGGCAGATCGACGACCAGCGGCCTTTGGCGGGCATGGTCAAGGCGATGGCGATGCCCAGCGGGATCTCGATCAGCAGCACACAACCCGAGTAGATGAACTGACGCAGCAGCGAGTCGTGCAGGCGTGGGTCCTGCAATACCTGCCGGTACCAGTCGGCCCCGACGAAATAACGGCTGGACTGATCGAAGATGTCCTGCACCGAATAATTGACCACGGTCATCATCGGGATCACCGCGCTGAAGGCCACCAGCAGGAACACCGGCAACACCAGCCACCAGGCCTTGTTGTTCTGCACCTTGTTCATGGCGTCACCTCCAGCAGGCGTTCGTCGGCATACACCATCAACCACTGTGCCGGAAAGCTGATGCACACCGTGCCCTCGGGCACCGGGCGATCCTCGGGCAGGCGCACCTTGAGGGTCTGCCCGCCCAGGGCCAGGGTCAGGATCTTGTAGGTGCCCAGGTCTTCCAGGTGCACCAGTTCGCTCTGCAACGCCTCTTCGAAGCCTTCGTCCCAGACCCGCACGAACTCCGGACGGATGCCGATCTGCAAGCGCTGCCAGCCGCCCTGGGCAATGCGCGCCTGCAAGGCCTCGGACAGCGGCACGTGGATACCGCCGAAACCGACGCCGCCGCGTTCAGGCTGCACATCCACCAGGTTCATGCCGGGACTGCCGATGAAGTAGCCCACGAAGGTGTGTGCCGGGCGCTCGAACAATTCCCGCGGGGTGCCGAACTGGACGATCTGTCCGCCGTACATCACGGCGATCTTGTCGGCGAATGTGGAAGCTTCCAACTGGTCGTGGGTGACGTAGACCATGGTGATATTGAATTGCTCGTGGATCTGCTTGAGTTTGCGTCGCAGCTTCCACTTCAGGTGCGGATCGATCACGGTCAGCGGTTCATCGAAGAGGATCGCCGACACGTCGTCGCGTACCAGGCCGCGCCCCATCGACACCTTCTGCTTCTCGTCGGCGCTGAGATTGCGCGCCTTCTTGTGCAACAGGCGCTGCAGGTCGAGCACCTCGGCCACCTCTTCCACCCGCGCCTTGACATCGGCCTCGTTCTTGCCCTGATTGCGCAGCGGGAAGGCCAGATTGTCGAACACGGTCATGGTGTCGTACACCACGGGAAACTGGAAAACCTGGGCGATATTGCGTCGTTCCGGACTCAGTTCGTTGACCACTCGACCGTCGAACAGCACCTGTCCGTGGGATGGGCTGAGCAGCCCGGAAATGATATTGAGCAGGGTCGACTTGCCGCAGCCCGACGGACCCAGCAAGGCGTAGGCGCCACCCTGCTGCCAGATATGGTCCATCTCGCGGATGGCATAGTCTTCAGGCCCGGCCGGGTTGGGGCTGTAGCTGTGGGCCAATTGCTGCAAACGGATCTCGGCCATCAGGCAACCCTCGCGACGCGCCGACCGGGCGCCTGGATCAGGCGGCCATCGGGATCGAAAACGAACAGTTTGTGGGTGGGGATGTACACCGGAATCGCCGCATCGACGTCGTAGTCATGGACCCCAGGCAGGTGCAGTACCAGGCGAAAGTGCTCGTTGCGCACATGCAGAAAGGTTTCCGAGCCACTGATTTCCGCCAGCTCGACGATCACCGCCAGTTCCAGGTCATCGTCATTGGAGGGGGTCAGGCTGATGTGGCTGGGGCGCACGCCGAAGCTGTAGGCGCCATCGGCAATGTCGCGCAGGTCCAGGTTGCGCACGAAATGCACGAAGTTGGCGAAGCTGACTTCGTGCCCATCCACGCGCCCGTCGATCATGTTGATCGGTGGTTCGGAGAACAGCTCCGCGGCAAGCACCGAAGCCGGCCGGTGGTAGACCTCCGGGGTCTTGCCGCTCTGCACCACGCGACCCTCATGCAGGATCGTGGTAGTGCCCCCCAGCGCCAAGGCTTCATTGGGCTCGGTGGTGGCGTACACGGCAATGGTGTGGCGCGTGATGAACAGCTCGCGCATTTCAAAGCGCAGCTCTTCACGCAGCTTGTAGTCCAGGTTGACCAGGGGCTCGTCGAACAGGATCAGCTCGGCGTCCTTGACCAGGGCGCGGGCCATGGCCGTGCGCTGCTGCTGCCCTCCTGAAAGCTCCAGCGGATGGCGCTTGAGAAATGGCTCTATGCGCAGCATGCGCGCGGTCTGCAGCACCCGCTCCTCGATCTGCTCGCGACCCAGACCCGCCTGGCGCAACGGCGAGGCGATGTTCTCGTACACGGTCATGGTGGGGTAGTTGATGAACTGCTGATAGACCATCGAGACGTTGCGCTGGCGTACCGGTTTACCGGTGACGTCCACGCCGTTCATCAGCACCCGACCGCTGTCGGGTTTGTCCAGCCCGGCCATGAGGCGCATCAGGCTGGTCTTGCCGGACAGCGTTCGTCCCAGCAAGACATTGAACGAACCGGGTTCGAATACCAGCGACGCGTGGTCGATGTGTAAACGGTTTTCCACGCTGCGGGTGACCTGCTCGAGCACAAGGGACATGGCGTGGCCTGTTTTTATTATTGGAATCGACTGCTGGTTTTCATAGAGCCAGATCCGTGCCAGCTTGCCAATCTGCGCCAAGTCATTGTTCTGCAATGGATTGTGTCTACAGCACAGCGATTGGCTTTTCACCGGTGAACACAAATGAACGCTCAGCGCATTGACAATGAACAATCGTGAACAACACTGGAGGAACAAAAACAACAAGGCCGCCGCGCCGAGATACTGCCATGTCCACACCCAGCACCTCCCTTGTTCACGACCGGCTGATCGAATCTTCCTGGGCCCGCTGCCGTGCCTTTGGCCTGGACCACGGCAGCCCCGCGCGTTTTGACGAGCTGGCCGGCAAACCCCTGGAGCAATTGCTGGAAAGCCGCCAGGCGCTGCTGCACACCACGCACCGTGAAGTGCTGCCTTTCTATGAGAACATCCTCGGCAACTCCCACTGCCTGATCCGCCTCGCCGACCAACATGGGCGCCTGCTCAAAACCTGGGGTTCCCAGCGTTTCGTCGACCCGGCCTGCCAGCACGGGTTCGTCGCCGGCGCCTGTTGGCTGGAGCACATGGCGGGCACCAATGCCATCGGCACGGCGCTGGCCTGCCAACAGGCCGTGCATATCGAGCCTGACGAGCACTTCCTCAAAGCCCACCGCTTCATGACTGGTTCGGCGTCGCCCATATTCGACGCCGAGCGGCGCATGGTGGCCGTGCTGGACGTGTCCAGCGACAGCTACCTGCCGCCCTCCCACACCTTGGGATTGGTCAAGATGATGAGCCAGACGGTGGAGAACCGGCTGATCCTGGACAGTTTCGAACAGGACCACTTCCAGCTGATCTTCAATACCGGACTGAACAATCTGGATAGCCAATGGGCCGGCTTGCTGATCTTCGACCACGGCGGCATCGTGCGGGCTGCCAACCGCCGTGCCGATAGCCTGCTGGGAGCGCAGTTGCCGGGCATGACGGTACAGGAACTGTTCGGTGCCGCCCTGGGCAGCCTGCTCGACCATGCCCCGGATGAGCCGTTTGCATTGATCGCTGCTGGCCGCAGCAGGCTGCAGTGCCAGCTGAAAAAACCGACCCTGCGCCCGCCCGTGGCCCTACCCGGCCAGACCCAGGACCCGCGGGTAGAGAAGGCGCTGAGCCAGGGCAAGCGCCTGCTGGAGAAAGACATCCCGCTGTTGATCTGCGGTGAGACGGGGACCGGCAAAGAAGTGTTGGTCAAAGCATTGCACCGCGCCAGCAGCCGCGCCGGGCAGGCGTTGGTGGCGGTCAACTGCGCGGCGATTCCCGCAGAACTGGTGGAGTCGGAACTGTTTGGCTACGAACGCGGCGCCTTCACCGGCGCCAGCCAGAAGGGCAATCCCGGGCTCATTCGCAAGGCCGACCGCGGCATCCTGTTTCTCGACGAGATCGGCGACATGCCGTTGGCCACCCAGGCCAGGTTGCTGCGGGTATTGCAGGAACGCTGTATCCAGCCGCTGGGCAGCGGTGATCCGTTGCCGGTGGACATCCGGGTGATCTGCGCTACCCATGAGGACCTTCAGTCGCTGGTGCAGGCAGGGCGTTTTCGCCAGGACCTCTACTACCGGCTCGCCGGGGTACGCCTGCACTTGCCGCCGCTGCGCGAGCGCAGCGACAAACGCGAGTTGATCCGCCAGTTGTGGGAGCAACACAGGGAGCCGCAGCAACGAGCGGCGTTCAGCGAAGAGGTCTGGCGGGCGCTGCTGGAGTATTCATGGCCGGGCAACGTGCGCCAGCTCAGCGGGGTGATCAAGGTGGCCCTGGCACTGGCCGAGGATGGGCAGATCGAGATGGAGCATCTGCCAGAGGATTTCAGCCCGACAGACGTGAGCGCCCGCCCGGCGTTGACGCTGGCCAAGGTGACGGATCTGGGGGTGTTGCTGCAGGCGACCGATGGCAATATTTCGCAGCTGGCGCGGCGGCTGGGGGTGAGCAGGAATACGGTGTACAAGCGCTTGCGCGCGCAGGGGATAGGGGGTGATGGGGGTTAGGATTGTGAGAGGGGGCTGAAAGCATAACGCGATCGGCCCCTCTCCCTCGGGGATGGGGCTGGACTCGAGGGGACCCGCCACGGCGGATCCCCAGCCGCATCAATCAGTCAGCCAACCGCCAACTGGTCCCACCTTTACCGTCTTCCAGCACCACACCCATGGCCGTCAGCTGGTCACGAATGCGATCGGACTCTGCCCAATCCTTCCCTGCCCTGGCCGCCAGGCGTGCGGCGATCAAGGCGTCGACCTCGGCCGCGTCCACACGGCCTTCGGCACCGGCGCGCAGGAACTCGTCGGAGTCGAGTTGCAAGACCCCCAACAGATCGCCCAATTCACGCAGGCGACCCGCCAACCCAGCAGCGGCATCCACATCGCTATCGCGCAGACGGTTGATCTCGCGTACCAGATCGAACAGCACGGCGCAGGCTTCGGGAGTGCCGAAGTCATCGTTCATTGCCGTGGTAAACCGCTCCACGAACGCTTCGCCGCCGGCGGGCGCCACTTTCGGCAGGCCCTTGAGCGCATGGTAGAAACGTTCCAGCGCGCCCTTGGCTTCCTTGAGGCTGTCTTCGGAATAGTTGATCGAGCTGCGGTAGTGGCTCGATACCAACAGGTAACGCACCACTTCGGGCTGATACTTTTCCAACACGTCGCGAATGGTGAAGAAGTTGTTCAACGACTTGGACATCTTCTCGCCGTTGATGCGGATCATCCCGCAGTGCAGCCAGGCATTGGCGTACGGCTTGCCGGTGGCGGCCTCGCTTTGGGCGATCTCGTTCTCGTGGTGCGGGAACTCCAGATCGTTGCCGCCGCCATGGATATCGAAGGTGTCACCCAGGCAGCAGGTGGACATCACCGAGCATTCGATGTGCCAGCCCGGGCGACCTGCGCCCCAAGGCGATTCCCAACTGGGCTCGCCCGGCTT
Source organism: Pseudomonas sp. UBA4194 (assembly GCF_002379585.1). Taxonomy (GTDB): domain Bacteria; phylum Pseudomonadota; class Gammaproteobacteria; order Pseudomonadales; family Pseudomonadaceae; genus Aquipseudomonas. The sequence goes on along the minus strand of NZ_DFUE01000084.1, from coordinate 8,750 downwards.
GACGCCCTTCCACAGGACGAAATCCAGCGGGTCCTGCTTGGCTTCCTCGACTTCGATCCGCGCGCCGATGCGCAGGTCTTCGATCTTCTTGCGCGACAACTTGCCGTAGCCTGCGAACTTGCCGACCCGGTAATACACATCGCCATTGCCGGGGGCGTAGGCGTAGCCCTTGTCGATCAAGGTCTGGATCATCGCCAGCATGCCCGGAATGTGATCCGTGGCCCGCGGCTCCTGGTCCGGCTTGAGGATGTTCAGCCGCGCTTCGTCCTCGTGCATCGCATCGATCATGCGCGCGGTCAGGGCGTCGAAGCTTTCGCCATTGTCCCGTGCGCGATTGATGATCTTGTCGTCGATGTCGGTGATGTTGCGCACGTAGGTCAGCTCGTAGCCGCTGTAGCGCAGCCAGCGCGTGACCAGGTCGAAGGCCACCATGCTGCGGCCGTGGCCCAGGTGGCAGAAGTCGTACACGGTCATGCCGCACACGTACATGCGCACCTTGTTGCCATCCAGCGGCTTGAAGACTTCTTTGCTTTTACTCAGCGTGTTGTAGATGTTGAGCACGACGGTTCCTTAACTTGCCTGCTGAAGGCTCAGCCCCACGAGTCTCGCAGGGTCACGGTACGGTTGAACACCGGACGACCGGGTTGGGTGTCTTTCAGGTCGGCGCAGAAGTAGCCTTCGCGCTCGAACTGGAAACGGTCTTCCGGCGCGGCGTTGGCCAGCGACGGTTCGGCACGACAACCGGTGAGTACCTGCAAGGAATCGGGGTTGATGTTGTCCAGGAAGGTTGCCCCTTCCTCGGTTTTCTCCGGGTTCGGCGAACGGAACAGGCGGTCGTACAGACGCACTTCGCACTCCACGCTGGCTGCGGCCGGTACCCAGTGGATCACGCCCTTGACCTTGCGCCCTTCCGGGTTCTTGCCCAGGGTGTCCGGGTCGTACGAGCAATGCAGTTCGACGATGTTGCCGTCGGCATCCTTGATCGCCTCGTCGGCACGAATCACATAGCTGCCCCGCAGGCGTACTTCGCCGCCCGGCTCCAGGCGCTTGTAGCCCTTTGGCGGCTCTTCCATGAAGTCGTCGCGGTCGATGTAGATTTCCCGCTCGAACGGCAAGGCGCGCACACCCATGTCTTCCTTGGGATGTCGTGGCAGTTCCAGGTGCTCGACCTGGCCCTGCGGATAGTTGCTGATCACCACCTTCAACGGGCGCAGCACGCACATGGCGCGCGGCGCGTTGCGGTCCAGGTCGTCGCGGATGCTGAACTCGAGCATGGACATGTCGACCACACCGTCGGAACGGTTGGTGCCGATCATGTCGCAGAAGGCGCGGATCGATGCCGGGGTGTAGCCACGGCGGCGGAAGCCCGACAGCGTCGACATGCGCGGGTCGTCCCAGCCGTGTACGTGCTTCTCGTCCACCAGTTGCTTGAGCTTGCGCTTGGAAGTGATGGTGTAGTTGAGGTTCAGACGGCTGAACTCGTACTGACGCGGGTGGGCCGGTACCGACAGGTGGTCCAGGAACCAGTCGTACAGCGGCCGATGGCCCTCGAACTCCAGGGTGCAGATGGAGTGCGTGATGCCTTCGATGGCGTCGGACTGGCCATGGGTGAAGTCGTAGTTGGGGTAGATGCACCAGGCGTCGCCGGTCTGGTGGTGATGAGCGTGGCGGATGCGATACAGGATCGGGTCGCGCAGGTTCATGTTCGGCGAGGCCATGTCGATCTTCGCCCGAAGAACCCGTTCGCCGTCCTTGAACTCGCCGGCCTTCATGCGCGCGAACAGGTCCAGGTTTTCCTCGACGCTGCGTTCGCGGAACGGGCTGTTCCTGCCTGGCTCGGTGAGGTTGCCGCGGTATTCGCGAGCTTGCTCGGGGGTCAGGTCGCACACGTAGGCGTCGCCCTTTTTGATCAGCTCCACGGCCCAATCGTGCAACTGGTCGAAATATTGCGAGGCGTAACGCTCTTCACCGGCCCACTCGAAGCCCAGCCACTTGATGTCGCTCTTGATGGCGTCGATGTATTCCTGGTCTTCCTTGGCCGGGTTGGTATCGTCGAAGCGCAGGTTGCACACACCACCGAATTCCTGGGCCAGGCCGAAATTCACGCAGATCGACTTGGCGTGGCCGATGTGCAGGTAGCCGTTGGGCTCTGGCGGAAAGCGCGTGACGATCTTGCTGTGCTTGCCAGCGTCCAGGTCGGCCTGAATGATCGGGCGCAGGAAGTTGGTGGGCACGGCGGGGCCATTGCCTTTGGAGTTGGGAGCGGTGTCGGCGGTGGGCTTGCTCATTGGAATCCTTGAACGAACGTTGCGGCGGCAGCCAGGGTAGGCCGACCAAATCAAAGCGCTTATCATAGCCGAAGCTGTCAAGTCGCTGACAGGCCAGCCCCGACAAACTACCGGGTAAATCCTGTCCGGCGTGAAAAAAACAGCCTTTGAATGCGTATCTTCGCCTGTAAACTGGGCGTCAGCATTACCGAATTCTCACTAGAAGAGCGAATCACTCATGTCCAAAGTCAAACTGTCTACCAATCATGGCGACATCGTTCTGCAACTGAACGCCGAGAAAGCCCCGCTGACCGTGGCCAACTTCATCGAGTACGTGAAAGCCGGCCATTACGAAAACACCGTGTTCCACCGGGTCATCGGCAATTTCATGATCCAGGGCGGCGGCTTCGAGCCTGGCATGAAGGAAAAGAAGGACAAGCGCCCGAGCATTCAGAACGAAGCCGACAACGGCTTGCCGAACAAGAAGTACACCGTAGCCATGGCGCGCACCATGGAGCCGCATTCGGCCTCCGCGCAGTTCTTCATCAACGTCGCCGACAACCAGTTCCTCAACCACAGCGCCAAGACCGTACAGGGCTGGGGCTATGCGGTGTTCGGTGAAGTGATCGAAGGCCAGGACGTGGTCGACAAGATCAAGGGCGTGGCCACCACCTCCAAGGCGGGCCACCAGGACGTACCCGCCGAAGACGTGATCATCGAGAAAGCCGAGATCATTGAGTGATACTGCTGATCTCCGATCTGCATCTGCAGGAAGAACGCCCGGACATTACCCGGGCGTTTCTGGCGTTTCTCGGCGGGCGTGCGCGCGCCGCCGAGGCGCTTTATATTCTGGGGGACTTCTTCGAAGCCTGGATTGGCGACGATGCCATGAGCCCCTACCAGTCATCGATCTGCGAGGCCCTGCGCGCCCTCAGCGACAGCGGCACGAAGATCTTCCTGATGCACGGCAACCGCGACTTCCTGCTGGGCCGGGCGTTCTGCCGGCAGGCCGGCTGCACGCTGCTCAAGGACCCTACCGTGGTGCGCCTGAACGACGAGCCGGTGCTGCTGATGCACGGCGACAGCCTGTGCACCCGCGACGAAGGCTACATGCGCCTGCGCCGCGTGCTGCGCAACCCGTTGACCTTGTTCATTCTGCGTCACCTGCCCCTGAGCACACGGCACAAGCTGGCGCGCAAGCTGCGCAGCGAGAGTCGCGCGCAGACCCGCATGAAGGCCAACGACATTGTCGACGTGACTCCGGACGAAGTGCCGCGGGTGATGTTGCAGCATGGCGTAAGCACCCTGATCCATGGTCATACCCATCGTCCGGCGATTCACAAGCTGCAGGTCGGCGATCTGGCGGCGCGGCGTATCGTGCTGGGGGATTGGGACAGACAGGGCTGGGCGTTGCAGGTGGATGAGCAGGGGTTCAATCTGGCGGCGTTCGATTTCGTGCCGTTGGGGTTGACGGGGCCTGCTTGAGATTGGGGGTGAGTGCTCACCTCACCCCAACACTCAATGCCCCCCACCGGCCGCCGGCCCAGCTTTCGCCGCAAAGGGCGGTTTGGCCAGCCACACCAGCAGAATCAATCCGGCAAAGATCCAGCCCATCAGCGTGAAGTAATCCACGGTACTCATCATGTACGCCTGGCTGTTCACGATCTGCTCCATCTGCGCATAGGCCTGGGGGCTGGCGCCGCCCATCTGCTCCAGCGTCTGGCGCGTGATCGGGTCGTAGGTGCTTATACTTTCGGTCAGGTACGCATGGTGCTGGTCGGCCCGGCGAATCCAGATCCAGGTGGTCAGCGAGGCTGCGAAGCTGCCGCCCAGGGTCCGTAGAAAAGTCGCCAGCCCGGAGCCGTCGGCAATCTGCTGGGGCGGCAGATCGGACAGCAGGATGCTCAAGGTCGGCATGAAGAACAGCGCCACCCCTGCCCCCATGAACAACTGCACCAGGGCCACATGCTCGAAGTCCACCTGATTGGTAAAGCCTGCGCGCATGAAGCAGCTGGTGCCAATGGCCAGGAATGCCAGCCCGGCGAGCAGGCGCAGGTCGAACTTGTGCGCATACTTGCCGACGAAAGGTGACATGAGTACCGGCAGGATACCGATCGGCGCCACCGCCAGACCGGCCCAGGTGGCGGTGTAGCCCATCTGTGTCTGCAACCACTGGGGCAGAATCAGGTTGATGCCGAAGAACCCCGCATACCCTCCCACCAGCACCATCGTGCCGATGCGAAAGTTGCGAAAGGCGAACAGCCGCAGATTGACCACGGGGTGGTCATCGGTCAGTTCCCAGATCACGAAGGCTGCCAGGGCCACTGCGGAAATCACCGAGCCGATGATGATGAAATTGGACTCGAACCAGTCCAGGTCATTGCCCTTGTCGAGCACCACCTGCAAGGCCCCTACGCCGATGATCAGGGTGATCAGGCCGATATAGTCCATGGGCTGCCGGCTCAGGTGCACCGGCCGCTTGGCCAATTGCTGACGCACGACCGCACAGGCGAACAGGCCGATCGGAATATTGATGAAGAAGATCCACGGCCAGCTGTAGCTGTCGGTGATCCAGCCGCCCAGGATCGGCCCGGCAATCGGCGCGACCACCGTGACCATGGCCAGCAGCGCCAGCGCCATGCCCCGTTTGGCGGGCGGATACACGGCAATCAGCAAGGTTTGCGTCATCGGGTAAAGCGGCCCGGCCACCAGCCCCTGGACCACCCGAAAGCCCACCAGCTCAGGCATCGAGGTGGATATGCCGCACAGGAACGAGGCCAGCACGAACAGCATCGTGGCCCACAGAAACAGCTTCACCTCGCCGAACCGGCGGCTCAGCCAGCCGGTCAGGGGCAAGGCAATGGCGTTGCTCACGGCAAACGACGTGATCACCCAGGTACCTTGCTCGGAGCTCACCCCCAGGTTGCCGGAAATGGTCGGCAAGGCGACATTGGCAATCGTGGTGTCGAGCACCTGCATGAAGGTCGCCAGCGACAAGCCGATGGTGCACAGCAGCAGGCTGGGTGGCGTGAATGAAGCTTTGGAATCCATGACGAACCCTTCAAAAAGCAATGCCGACGGCGGGCCCGCGCAGGGCCCGGCCGCAGCGGATCAACGCGCGACGGTCTTGCCGGCGGCAGCGCTGTTGTCGTGGATCAGTTGCGCGATCATCGCATCGGCTTCACCCAGCTGCTTGTCGTAGACATTGGTGGTGAAGGACGCTTTCTGGGGCGGTTGCTGCGCCAGCACCGGACCGCTCTGGTCATGCAGGTTGACGTCGACCACGGTGGACAGGCCGATGCGCAGCGGGTTGTGGTTCAGGTCTTCAGGGTTGATGTGCACCCGCACCGGTACCCGCTGCACGATCTTGATCCAGTTGCCCGTCGCGTTCTGCGCCGGCAACAACGCAAAGGCGCTGCCTGTGCCGGCGCCCAGGCTGTCGATGGTGCCGCTGTACTTCACGTCGCTGCCGTACAGGTCGGCGGTGATTTCCACGGGCTGACCAATGCGCATGTGGCGCAACTGGGTTTCCTTGAAGTTGGCGTCGATCCACAGCTGATTCAACGGGATCACCGCCATGGTCGCCGTGCCGGGCTGGATGCGCTGACCCAGTTGCACGGTGCGTTTGGCCACATAGCCGGTCACCGGTGCAATCAAGGTGGTGCGCGCGTGGGCCAGGTAGGCCTGGCGCAGCTGCGCCGCAGCAGCACGTACATCGGGGTGATTGGAGACCTGGGTGTCATCGACCAGCGCGCTGGTGGTGACCAGCTGTTGCTGGGCGTTGTTCAGGGCGCTCTGGGCGGTGGTCAGGTCATCGCGGGCGTGGGACAGCTCCTCCTGGGAGATCGCGCCGCCAGCGGCCAGGGTCTTGCGGCGATTGAAGTTTTCCTGGGCGCGCTGCACTTCGGCCTTGCGTGCATTGACCTGGGCTTTCATGCCATCGACGTTGCTGTACAAGCCGCGCACCTGACGCACGGCCTTGGCCAGATTGGCCTGGGCGTTCTGCAGGTCGATCTGCGAGTCATTCGGGTCGAATTGCACCAGCGGCTGGCCTTCGTGCACCAGATCGCCATCATCGGCGCCGATGCTGATCACCGTGCCCATGGTCAACGGGGTGATCTCCACCACGTTGCCGTTGACGTAGGCATCATCGGTGCTCTCGTTCCAGCGGCCATACAGCTCGTACCAGGCCCAGACGCCCAGCCCGCCGAGCACGACCAGCGCCAGCAGGATCAATAACCAGAGTTTGCGCTTGCGCTTGTTGGCAGGCGCCTTGTCGTCGGCCTGATCATCGGCCGAGGGGTTTTCGGAAGGATTGGAGCGAGTGGCAGTGGCCATGGCAGTTCACCTGAAATTATTCGGTCAGCGGAGCATGAGCGGACGCGGCATGGGCAACATCGGCGGCAGCGAAGCCACCGCCCAAGGCCTGCATGAGCTGGATCGAGAGGTCGATCTGCTCGGCGTTCAGGCTCGCCAGTTGCTGCTGTGCCTGCAGCAGTTGTTGTTCGATGGTCAGCACGTCGACGTAGTTGCCAATGCCTGAGCCATAACGCTGGGTCACGGTGTCGAACGACTGGCGGGCGACATCGGCCGAGCGCTGCTTGGCCTGGATCTGCCCGCCGATGGCGCCGAGCTGGTTGATCACGTCGCTGACATCGCCCAGGGCCCGCACCAGGCTCTTGTTGTACTGCGCCACGGCGAGGTCGTAGTCGGCATCGCGCGCGTCCAGGTCGGCGCGCCGACGCCCGCCGTCGAACAACGGCAGGCTGATCGCGGGGCCTATGTTGAAGAACCGGCTGGGCGAGCCGAACATCGCATCGCCCAACACCGATTGCACCCCGGCGGCGGCACTGAGGTTGAGGTTGGGGTAGAAGCGGGTCTTGCTCGCCTCGATGTCCTTGCTTGCCGCTTCCACGCGCCAGCGCGCTGCCACCAGGTCCGGGCGCCGGCCCAGCAGCTCGGCAGGCAGCTGCGAAGGCAGCGCCACGGCACTGGGTTGCAACACGCGCGGGCGGGCTATCTCGGCGCTGCGGTCGGGGCCTTTGCCCAGCAGCACGGCCAGGGCAATGCTGGCACTGCGCAGTTGCTTGGCCGCGTTGAGCGCCTGCTCGTTCGAGTCGGCCGCCAGGCTTTCGGTCTGCTGGTACTGGTAGTCGCTGTCGATGCCGGCGCTCAAGCGGCGCTTGCCCAGGTCGAGCATCTGCCCGGTACGCTTGAGGTCTTCCTGAGCCAGATCATTGACGATATAGGCCTGGCCCAATTGGCTGTAGGCACGGGCGACATCGGCGGCCAGGGTCAGGGCCGCCGCCTGGCTGTCCACTTCGGCGGCGCGGGCCTGGCCGAGGGCGGCTTCCCAGGCAGCGCGCTGGCCGCCCCACAGGTCGAAGGTGTAGTTGAAGGCGACGTCCAGGCTGCGCAGGGTGCCGTAACGACCGCCCTGTCCCAGGGGGTCTTGTTCCCGAGACATCCGCGAGCGGGTCGCCGCGCCTTCGGCGTCCACGGTGGGCATGCGCGCGGCGTCGGCGGCGTAGGCGGCGGCGGTGGCCTGATGGGCACGGGCCTGAGCCACCTGCATGTCCGGGCTGTCGCGCAGCGCCTCCTTGATCAGCGCATCGAGTTGCGGATCGCCGAGGCTGGCCCACCAGTCGCTCCGCGGCCAGGCCGCGGGCGACAGGGTCACGCCGGACAAGCTCTGACCGGCCTGCAAAGTGCTGGCATCGACGGCCACGCCCTGGGGATCGAGCCCCTTGCTATTGGCGCAGCCGGCCAGGGCCACGGCCACGAAGGCCAGGCTCAAGGCACTGCGCAGGGTTGTGCGGTTCATTTGGCACCTGCCCCCAGGGCCATGAGCGAGTCGCCCGAGGCCATCAGGATTTTCGTGAGGATACGTTCCAGTTCGGTGATTTCCTGCGGTTCCAGCATGCCCACCAGTTCATTCATGGCATTGGCGCCAATCACCGGCAGGCGTGCGGCCAGCGTCTCGCCCTCTTCAGTCAGGACCAACTGCACCTGACGACGGTCGGCTTCACTGCGCCGACGCACGATCAACTGCTTCTGCTCCAGACGATCGAGCATGCGGGTCATCGAGCCGCTGTCCAGGGCCAGGTAACGGGACATCTCGGCAGGGGTGTCGACACCGAAGCGCGCGTTGATGATCAGCACCTTGAACTGCGCGGCAGTCACACCATAGGGCACCAGATGCGCGTCGAGGATGCGATCCTTGAGGGCCGATCCGCGGCCCAGCAGCAGGCCCAGGTTGCAGGTGTAGAAGGTGTCGGGGGTGTAGTGATTCATCGGCGCAAAGCCTGCCTGGGCAGATAGGAAACATAATGTTACTGCTTAGGCAGACAATGTCAAGGCAATCGTTAGCCTCCTATCTAAGGCTGGATTACTCTCTGTGGAGCGGGGTCCAATCTGGGAGGGTGTCCGCTCTGTTAGCGCCGGGTTCGGACCTTGCGTTGATTGTGGGGGCCTCTTCGCGGC
>NZ_DFUE01000085.1:93641-95600 GCF_002379585.1 Pseudomonas sp. UBA4194 | reverse complement strand
GCCTGCGCTGAGCAGGTTCTCGCCCTGGAAATCCAGCACCTGACTGTCCCCGGTATACGCAAACCCCTTACCGTCGGTGCCCACCCGATTCACCGCCGCCACATAGCACAGGTTCTCGATGGCTCGGGCCGGCAGCAAACGGTTCCAGTGCAAACGCCGCGCCCCTGGCCAGTTGGCGGTGTACAACAGCAGGTCGGTGTCTTGAGCGTCGCGGCTCCACACCGGAAAACGCAGGTCGTAGCAGATCAAGGGCCGTACGCGCCAGCCCTTGACCTCGAACTGTACCTGGCGCTCGCCCGGGGTGTAGTGCTTGTGCTCGCCGGCCATGCGAAACAGATGGCGTTTGTCATAATGCAGCAGTTCACCGTCCGGTCGCGCCCACAGCAGCCGATTGCGATGGCTGCCGTCGGCCGCCTGAATGATCACGCTGCCTGTCACCACCGCATTGAGGCGGGCCGCCTGCGCCCGGAGCCAATCACTGGTGGGCCCCTGCTCCGGCTCGGACAGTTCCTCGGAGTTCATCGAGAAACCGGTGGTGAACATCTCCGGCAGGATCACGAGGTCCGCGCCTTCAGCCTGTTCCAGCAGCAACTCGAAATGCTCGAGGTTGGCCGTACGGTCATGCCAGGCCAAGGTGGTTTGAACCAGCGCCAGTTTCAGCTCGCCAGTGCGTCCATTCAGGGGGGTGCTGTTGCTCATATCAGACATAGCTTCGCCGCCGCTTCCCGCAGCGTCTCCTCACGTTTGGCAAAACACAGGCGTACCAGGCGCTGCTCGCGCACCGGCGTTTGGTAGAACACCGACACCGGAATACTGGCCACGCCATGTTCCCGGGTCATCCACAACGACATCTCCACATCGTTGAGGTCGGGTCGTATCGCAGAATAGTCGACCAACTGGAAATAGGTACCCGGCGTGCGGGTGAAGGTGAAGCGCGACTCGGCCAGCAGGTCGCAGAACAGATCACGCTTGGCCTGGTAGAAACCCGGCAACTCGTCGACGTGGCCGGGTTGATCGGCCATGTAATCGGCCAGCGCATACTGCAGCGGCGTGACCCCGCAGAAGCTGACGTACTGATGCACCTTGCGCAGCTCCAGCGTGAGCGCGGGGGGGGCGATCACGTAGCCGGTCTTCCAGCCCGTGACGTGGTAGGTCTTGCCGAACGAGCTGACCACAAAGGCTCGCTGAAACAGCTGTTCTTGAGCCAGTACGCTGGCGTGGCGAACGCCGTCGAACACCAGGTGCTCGTACACCTCATCGCTGACGATGTAAATGTCGCGGTCGGCGATCAATGCCGCCAGTCGATCGAGCTCGGCGGGGGTGATCAACGCTCCGCTGGGGTTGTGAGGACTGTTGAGTATGATCATGCGGGTGCGGGGGGTGATCGCGTCAGTGAGCTGCTGCCAGTCGATGGAGAAGTCCTCGGCGCCCAGTTGCACGTGGACGCACTTGCCACCGGCCAACTCTACCGAGGGTTCGTAGCTGTCATAGCAAGGATCGAACACGACAACCTCATCGCCCGGACGGACCACGGTCTGAATGGCGCAGAAAATGGCCTGAGTCGCACCGGGCGTGATGGTGATCTCGCTGTCGGGGTTCAGCGTGCGTCCGTACAGTCGTGACACCTTGGCCGCCACTTGTTCACGCAAGGCAGGCAGGCCGGTCATGGGCGAGTATTGGTTATGGCCGGCGGCGATGTGCTTACCCACCGCGTCGCGCAGGGCCTGCGGGCCATCGAAATCGGGAAAACCCTGGGAGAGGTTCAGCGCGCCGGTTTGCGCGGCGAGTTGCGACATGGTGGTGAAGATGGTGGTGCCGACGTTCGGCAGCTTGCTGGTGATCATGAGCTGCTCCCTGAGAAGTGATCAGCAGGATAGCCCATGGAGGGGGGTGGGAAAAAGCGGGGGGAATAGTGGTTTGGGTTGGGTTGTGCGGTGAAGGGTCCCCTCACCCCAGCCC
>NZ_DFUE01000085.1:69433-93422 GCF_002379585.1 Pseudomonas sp. UBA4194 | reverse complement strand
CAGAACCATCGACTAACGCTTGTCGCGGCGTTTCTTGTCGGCCTTCTTGTGGTGCGACATCAAGCGACGCTTCTTGTTGACCTGACGGTCGGTCAGCGTGTTCTTGTTGCCTTCGTACGGGTTCTCGCCACCTTTGAACTCGATGCGAATCGGTGTACCCACCAACTTCAGCACACGGCGATAGGTGTTCTCCAGGTAACGAACGTACGACTTGGGCACCTTCTCCACCTGGTTGCCGTGGATCACGATCAGCGGCGGGTTGGCACCGCCCAGGTGAGCGTAGCGCAGCTTGATGCGACGGCTGTTGACCATCGGCGGCTGGTGCTCCTGCACCGCGTCCTCGAGGATCTGGGTCAGGCGGCTGGTGGGCCAGCGTGTGATCGCCGACTTGAACGACGCCTGTACCGAAGCGTAGAGGTTGCCCACGCCGGTCCCGTGCAGGGCCGAGATGAAATGAATATCGGCGAAGTCGACGAAGAACAATCGACGTTCCAGCTCGGTCTTCACGTAGTCGCGCTCGCTGGGCTGCATGCCATCCCACTTGTTCAGGGCGATGACGATGGCGCGGCCGGTTTCCAGGGCAAAACCCAGCAGGTTCAAGTCATGGTCGACCACGCCTTCGCGGGCGTCCATGACGAAGATCACCACGTTGGCATCCTTGATGGCCTGCAGCGTCTTGACCACCGAGAACTTTTCCACTTCCTCGTGGATCTTGCCGCGCTTGCGTACGCCGGCGGTGTCGATCAGCGTGTACTTCTCTTCGTTGCGCTCGAAGGGGATGTAGATGCTGTCGCGCGTAGTACCCGGCTGGTCGTACACGATGACCCGATCTTCACCGAGCATGCGGTTGACCAAGGTCGACTTGCCGACGTTGGGACGGCCGATGATGGCGATCTTGATGCCATCTTTCTCGCTCGGGCCGGGAATGCGCGCAGCTTCCTCGCCTTCGGCGACGTCGGCGTTGAGGTCGACCTCTTCCACATCGCGGGGGAACTCGCTCAGGGCGGCTTCCAGCAATGTGTTGACACCGCGGCCTTGGGCACCGGCCACCGGAATGGCGTCGCCCATGCCCAATGGGGCAAATTCGGCCTTGGCCATTTCCGGGTCGACGTTGTCGACCTTGTTGGCGACCAGCAGCGAGCGCTTGTTACGCTTGCGCAAATGCTCGGCGATCATCTGGTCGGCGGCGGTGAAACCGGCGCGCGCGTCGACCAGGAACATCACGACATCGGCTTCTTCGATGGCCAGCAGCGACTGCTCGGCCATCTTTTCGTCCATGCCATGCTCGTCACCGGAAATACCGCCGGTGTCGACCAGAATGTAGGAACGCCCTTGCCAGCGCGCCTCACCGTATTGGCGATCACGGGTAAGACCAGACAGGTCGCCGACAATGGCGTCGCGGCTCTTGGTCAGGCGGTTGAACATGGTGGATTTACCGACGTTGGGTCGGCCCACCAGGGCGATTACGGGAACCATGCGGCTCTCCACTGCGTTGATTCAAGAAATACAAAGGCCGCTGCAGGCAGCGGCCGAGGTTCGAAGCGCTTCGCTAGAAGCGGCTTCAGGGCACCCTCGGGTGCCCTGAAGCATAGTCAATCACTGCTTGACGGTCAGGGCTTCCAGTTTGCCACTGTTGCCGAAGATGTAGAGCATGTCGCCGACCACCAGCGGGCGAGCCCGCACACCGTCGCTGTCGACCCGGGTCCGGCCAACGAAACGACCATCGACCTGGCTCAGCAGATGCACATAACCTTCCAGGTCACCGACGGCGATGTAGCTGGAGTACACCTCGGGCGCCGACAGCTGGCGACGGGCCAGTTGGTCATTGCTCCACAACGCCGTGGTGGAGCGCTCGTCCACGCCTTCCACGGTGCCTGAAGCCAGACTCGTGTAGACGCTGCCGAAGCCCTGGGCGACACCTGCGTAGCTGGAAGCATCACGCTGCCACAGCACGCGGCCGCTTTCCAGATCCAGGCCCGCCATGCGGCCCTGGTAGGTGGTGACATAAAGGGTGCCGCCAGACAGCAGCAGACCACCGTCGATGTCCACCACGCGATCCAGTTCGGAGCGACCTTGCGGTACGGCCACACGGGCTTCCCACACCGGCACGCCGTTGGTGATATCCAGTGCAACGACTTTACCGGTCGAAAGGCCAGCAATCGCCAGGCGATTGGTCACCAGCGGAGCGCCGGTACCGCGCAAGGTCAGTACCGCCGGGGTGCTGTCGTACAACCAGCGCTGGTTGCCAGTGCTGGCATCCAGGCCGATCAGGCGGTCGTCCTGGGTCTGCACCACCACCACGTCACCGTTGTTGGCAGGCGGCGCCAGCACTTCGCTGTTGACGCGAGACTTCCAGCGCTGCTCACCGGTGTCGGCATCCAGGGCAATCACGTCGCCGCGCAGGGTCCCAAGGGTGACCATGCCGTAGCTGACGCCGACGGCGCCGGATACGGGCTGGTCGAGGTCTTTCTTCCATAGTACGTCGCCGGTCAGGCGGTTCATGGCAACCACTTCACCGTTGACGTCGGCGGCGTAGATGCGGTCGTTTTCCACGGCCGGCACGAGCATGTTGTAGGTTTCGCCCTGGCCATCGCCAATACCGCGACTCCAGACCTTCTGCAAGGACACTTCTTCCTTGAAATCGGTCAGCTCGGCCGGTGGCAATTCCTTTTTGCTGTTGCTGCTGCAACCCACGGCCATCAGGGCCAGGGCCAGCAATGCTGCATGTTTCCAACGGATCACGTCACGCATCCCCTTTGGCCAGGTCGTCGAGCTTGATTTGGAGGCCGCCTACCGCCGCTTCATCGGACAGCGCAGCCTTGGCTTTTTGATACGCGGCATAGGCGTCGTCGCTGCGGCCCAATTGCACCAGCAGATCGCCCTTGAGTTCTTCGCGTGCCGCCAGGAACGCCTTGTCGGCGTCACCGTCGAGCAGTTTCAAGGCGTCTTCGGTCTTGTTCTGCGCGGCCAGTACCTGCGCCAGGCGCTGACGTGCCACTTCACCCAAGGTGGTATCGAACGGTTTGTCGACCACCCCTTTGAGCTCGGCGGCAGCATCGTCCAGCTTGCCGGCGTCGACCGCGGCCTTGGCCAGGAACAGGCTGGCGTACTGCGCGTAGGCAGTGCCGCCGAACTCGTTCTTCAGCTTGCCGGCCAGATCGGCAACCTGAGCGGTGTCAGGCTTTCCGGTGGGGGTCAGGCTGGTCTCCAGCAACTGCTGGTACAGGTTGGAAGCGCTCTGCGACTGATTGCTCTGGTACTTGGTCCAGGCTTGCCAGCCGAACACGACCACCAGGGCCAGCAGGCCGCCGGTGACCAGGGGCTTGCCGTTACGCTGCCACCAGTCCTTCAGTTCGCCCAGTTGTTCGTCTTCGGTACTCGACACCCCAATACTCCTATTCTCGCAAATGCTTGATGCTTGCTTGATTCAGCCCTGCACGGCGCAGGTGGCCAGGTGCTCGGCAAGAGCATCCCAGGCAATGTTCTGTTGTTCGCCCTGACCACGCAGGGGTTTGAAACCTACCACTTGTTGGGCCAATTCGTCGTCCCCCAGGATCAGGGCGTAAAGCGCGCCGCTCTTGTCGGCCTTCTTGAACTGGCTTTTGAAGCTGCCGGCGCCGGCATTGACCATCAGGCGCAACGTCGGCAGTCGATCCCGCAAGCGCTCGGCCAGGGCCAGCCCGGCCAACTCGGCCTGCTCACCGAAGGCGCACAGGTAGACGTCGACCTGACGCGCGATGGACTCGGGTACCTGCTCCAGGGTCTCGAGCAGCAGGATCAAGCGCTCGATGCCCATGGCGAAACCAACGCCGGGTGTCGGCTTGCCGCCCATCTGTTCCACCAGACCGTCGTAGCGGCCACCGGCACACACGGTGCCCTGGGCGCCGAGCTTGTCGGTTACCCATTCGAAAACCGTCTTGCTGTAGTAGTCCAGGCCGCGCACCAGCTTGGGATTGATGACGTAGGGAATGCCGGCGGCATCCAGACGCGCTTTCAGACCCTCGAAGTGAACGCGGGACTCTTCGTCCAGGTAATCGGCCAGCTTCGGCGCGTTGACCAGTACCGCCTGAGTGTCCGGGTGCTTGGTATCGAGTACGCGCAAAGGGTTGGTCTTGAGGCGACGCTGGCTGTCTTCGTCGATCTGGTCCAGGTGCGCGGTGAGAAACTCCACCAGGGCTTCGCGGTAGCGACCACGGGCCTCGCTGGTGCCCAGGCTGTTGAGCTCCAGGGTGACCGCATCACGAATACCCAGCAGCTTCCACAGGCGCCAGGTGAGGACGATCAGCTCGGCGTCGATGTCCGGGCCGTCGAGGTTGAACACCTCCAGACCGATCTGGTGGAACTGCCGGTAACGGCCTTTCTGCGGCCGTTCGTGACGGAACATCGGGCCCATGTACCAGAGCTTCTGCACCTGACCGCCGCCGCTGATGCCATGCTCGAGCACGGCACGCACGCAGGCCGCCGTTCCCTCGGGACGCAGGGTCAGCGAGTCACCGTTGCGGTCCTCGAAGGTGTACATCTCCTTCTCGACGATGTCGGTCACTTCGCCGATCGAACGCTTGAACAGGTCGGTGAACTCGACGATGGGCATGCGGATCTGGCGGTAGCCGTAGTTGTCCAGCAACCCGGCCACGGTGCTCTCGAAATAACGCCACAGCGGCGTCTGCTCGGGCAGGATGTCGTTCATGCCACGAATGGCTTGCAGAGTCTTGCTCACAAAGTTTCCTTAGAATCCATTAGCCACGGGCGATCAATGCCGCGTCGGCTTCGACCTTTTCGGCGGCCTTCTGGCGGATCAGCTTTTCCAGCTCTTCCACCAGGTTGTCATTGGTCAGTTTCTGCGACGGCTTGCCATCGATATAGATCAGGTTCGGCGTGCCGCCGGTCAGCCCCACGTGGGCTTCCTTGGCTTCGCCAGGGCCGTTGACCACGCAGCCGATCACCGCCACGTCCAGCGGGACGAGCAGATCTTCCAGGCGCCCTTCCAGCTCGTTCATGGTCTTGACCACGTCGAAGTTCTGACGCGAGCAGCTGGGGCAGGCGATGAAGTTGATACCGCGTGAACGCAGGCGCAGCGACTTGAGGATGTCGTAGCCCACCTTGACCTCTTCCACCGGGTCGGCGGCCAGCGAGATGCGGATGGTGTCGCCGATCCCGTCGGCCAGCAGCATGCCCAGGCCCACTGCCGATTTCACCGTGCCGGAACGCAGGCCACCGGCTTCGGTGATGCCCAGGTGCAGCGGCTGCACGATCTGCTTGGCCAACAGACGATAGGCATCGACGGCCATGAAGACATCGGAGGCCTTGACGCTGACCTTGAAGTCATGAAAATCCAGGCGCACCAGATGCTCGACGTGACGCAGGGCGGATTCGACCAGGGCTTCGGGCGTCGGCTCGCCGTATTTTTTCTGCAGGTCTTTTTCCAGGGAGCCCGCGTTGACGCCGATGCGGATCGGAATACCACGGTCACGGGCGGCATCGACCACGGCACGCACGCGGTCTTCGCGACCGATGTTGCCGGGGTTGATACGCAGGCAGTCCACACCCAGTTCGGCCACGCGCAGGGCGATCTTGTAGTCGAAATGGATATCCGCCACCAAGGGCACGCTGACGCGCTGCTTGATACGGCCGAAGGCCTCGGCGGCGTCCATGTCGGGGACCGACACCCGCACGATATCGACACCGGCATCCACCAGGCGCTGGATCTGCCCGACAGTGGCGTCGACGTCGTTGGTATCGGTGTTGGTCATGCTCTGCACCGCGATCGGGGCATCGCCACCGACCGGTACCGAGCCTACCCAGATTTTGCGCGACTGGCGGCGTTTGATCGGAGATTCACCGTGCATGCGTTATTGCCCCACCTTCATGCGAGCTGTGTTGCCCTTGGTAAAGGGTGCGACGTCCACCGCCTGACCGTTGTAGGTTACCTGCGCGGCACTGGCCACACCCAGGCGCACCGCGAACGGCGGCTTGCCATTGACCTGAATGGTTTCGCCCTTGCGCTTGAGCGCGCTGAGCAGCACCTTGCCCGAGGCATCGGTGACCTGCGTCCAGCAGTCGGCGGTGAAATTGATACCCACCTGACCCTCGCCCGCTGCCGGTGCCGCGGCCACTGGAGTCGTTGCAGCAGGCACAGCGGGTGCAGCAGGCGCAGGTGTCGTGGCTGGCGCTACAGCGGTCGCGGACGCCGGGGCTGCGGGTGCTGGTACTGCCGCGGACGGCGCAGGCGCGGCCGCGGTACCGGTGGTAGCCGGATCGACCGGTGCCTGGCCCTGATTCAGGCTCAGCGCGGTAGGCTCGCCTTCCTTCGCGGCGGCAACGGCCTGGTCTTCGGGTTCGTCGAGCGGATGGATCTGGGTGGTGCCGTCGGCGCTTTCGACCTCGACGTGTTCCATGGCGATGGACGATTGCTCCGCACCACGGCGGGCCGTGTTGTCCTGCCACCAGAGGAAACCGCCACCCACCAGCGCCAACACCAGCATCAGGCTGACGATGCGCAACAGGTTATGGGCCAGGCGCGAGGGCTCTTCGATACGGCCCAGACCATGGACATTGCTGCCCTGGGCATTGGTACCGGTGTACTGGTCGAAGGCCTGCACCAGAACGGCCTGGTCCATGCCCAGCAATTTCGCGTAGGCGCGGATATACCCCCGGGAAAAGGTATGCCCAGGCAGTTTGTCGAACGCCCCGGCCTCAAGATTGGCCAGTGACGTGAGGGTCAGGTTCAGCTTGGCGGCCACTTCGGACAACGACCAACCTTTGCTCTCGCGGGCCTGACGCAGGGTCTCGCCGGGGTTAACGCGAGAGGCTGCTGCTACTTCGGGATGCGCCGCTTTCATCATTGCTCCGACACGTATTGCTGATATTCCGGCGTACCGGGATAGAGTCGTTTCAGTTGCAGGCCATAACTGGCGGCCTTGTTCTTGTCTTCGTAGATCTTCGCCAGGCGCGTACCGAGCAGCAGGCTGCGGGCATTCTGCTCGCTCAACTGACTGAACCGGTCGTAATACTCCTTGGCTGGCACATAATGCCTGTCTTCGTAAGACATCTCAGCCATTTCCAACAAGGCGCGAGGCTGTTGACGATTCAGGCGCAGGGCCTTTTCCAGGTTTTGCTGGGCCAACTCGCGCTGCCCCAGCGCTACCGCCGTCAGGCCAAGGTTCTCGAAGACCCGGGAACGCTCGGGATAGAGCGTATCAGCGGCAGCCTTCTCGAACATCTCGTAGGCTTCTTTGTAACGTTTCTGTTCGTAGAGAAAACTGCCGTAGTTATTGCGAATGCGCGCATCGTCACGGGAGCTCAGGGCCTTGCGAAAGTGCTGCTCGGCCAACTCCGGCTCCATCTCCGCCTGGAACACCAGCGCCAGCGCGGCGTTGGCGTCGGGGTCGGAGCTGTCCAGCTCCAGGGCTTTCTTCAGAGGAACCTTGGCGCCCTCGGTGCGACCTTCCTGCAGATACCCGATGCCCAGCTGCACGTAGGCCTGACGGGCCTGGTCGCGACCCTTGCTGGTGTCCATGGGGTTGACCTTGCCCGTGGTGACACAGCCCGTGAGCAGAGCGAATACGATCAGCAGCGCGGCGCGCAGGGTCATGGAGGTCCTCTCGATCAGTTCCGATTGGCGGCAGTTTGCGGCATATCGGCCTCAGCGCCTAATTGGCGTACGGCGATATAACGTTCACTGCGGCGGGTGCGATCCATCACTTGCCCTACCAACTGGCCACAGGCGGCGTCGATGTCTTCGCCACGGGTGGTACGTACGGTCACGTTGAACCCGGCCTGGTGCAGGTGATCCTGGAAGCGTCGAATGGCGTTGTTGCTGGGACGCTCGTAGCCTGAATGCGGGAACGGGTTGAACGGAATCAGGTTGATCTTGCACGGCACGTTCTTGAGCAGCTCGACCATTTCCACGGCGTGCTCGAGCTTGTCGTTGACGTCCTTGAGCAGGGTGTACTCGATGGTCAGCACGCGCTTCTCGCCCAGTTGGGACATGTAGCGCTGGCACGACTCGAGCAGCATCTTGAGCGGGTACTTCTTGTTGATCGGCACCAGTTGGTTGCGCAGCGCGTCATTGGGCGCGTGCAGCGACAGGGCCAGGGAGACGTCGATGTGATCGGCCAGCACGTCGATCATCGGCACGACGCCGGAAGTAGACAGGGTGACCCGGCGTTTGGAGATGCCATAGCCCAGGTCATCCATCATCAGGCGCATGGCCGCGATGACGTTGTCGAAGTTCAGCAGCGGCTCGCCCATGCCCATCATCACCACATTGGTGATGGCGCGGTCGATGGTAGCCGGGACGCTGCCGAAGGATTTGTTGGCAATCCACACCTGGCCGATGACTTCGGCGGCGGTGAGGTTGCTGTTGAAGCCTTGCTTGCCCGTGGAGCAGAAGCTGCAGTCCAGGGCGCAGCCCGCCTGGGACGAAACACACAAGGTGCCGCGCTTGCCCTGCGGGATGTAGACCGTCTCGACGCAGCTGCCGGACGCCACGCGCACCACCCATTTACGGGTGCCGTCGGTGGAAATGTCCTCGCTGACCACTTCGGGACCGCGAATCTCGGCACAGGCCTTGAGCTTTTCGCGCAAGGCCTTGCCGACGTTGGTCATGGCATCGAAATCGTCCACGCCAAAATGGTGAATCCACTTCATGACCTGACCGGCACGAAAGCGCTTCTCCCCGATCGAGTCGAAGAACTTTTCCATTTCCGGTTGAGTCAGCCCCAACAGGTTTGTCTTGCCAGTCATAACAGTCATGGATTCACCTTCACTCGTGAGCCGTGGCTTAGCGAGTGGTTACTTCGGTAGTAGCGAAGAAGTATGCGATTTCGCGAGCAGCAGCGGCTTCGGAGTCCGAACCGTGAACGGCGTTGGCGTCGATGGACTCGGCGAAGTCGGCGCGGATGGTGCCGGCAGCAGCTTCTTTAGGGTTGGTGGCACCCATCAGCTCGCGGTTCAGGGCGATGGCGTTCTCGCCTTCCAGAACCTGAACGACAACAGGACCGGAAGTCATGAAGGCAACCAGCTCGCCGAAGAAACCACGGGCGCTGTGCTCAGCGTAGAAACCTTCAGCTTCAGCCTTGGACAGTTGCTTCAGTTTCGAGGCAACGACGCGCAGACCGGCTTTTTCGAAACGAGTGGTGATCTCGCCGATTACGTTTTTAGCAACGGCGTCAGGCTTGATGATGGAGAAAGTACGTTGAACAGCCATGTGAAACTCCAGAAACGGTGATTGAAGCGAAAAATTAAACCCGCGAATTATACGCGGGTTCCTGGGTATTGCCTAACCTGCAAATCGATCAGTCTTTTTCAGCGGCCCAGAGGGTCTGCACTGCCTCGAGGACCTTCTCGCCGACCCGGCCCGAAGTGTCGTCGAAATCGGGCAGCGCCTTGATCATCTGCTGCAGCCGGGTGAAGCCCACCGAGTAGGGGTCGATGTCCGGATGCTGCTCTTCAAGCTCCTCGGCGATGCGCTGTACATCATTCCAACCATAGCTCATGACAATCCCTCGGTCAGTGCGGCGCTTCGGCGGCATGGTTGAGCGAGTACTTGGGTATCTCGACGGTAATGTCCTCGGTGCCCACCTTGGCCTGGCAGCTCAGGCGCGATGTAGCCTCCAGACCCCAGGCGCGGTCGAGGAAGTCTTCTTCCAGCTCGTCCGCCTCTTCCAGCGAATTGAAACCCTTGCGGATCACGCAGTGGCAGGTGGTACAGGCGCACACGCCACCGCAGGCACTCTCGATCTCGATGTGATGATCGTGGGCGACGTCGAGCAGCGACCTGCCAGTTTCAGCTTCGACCACCATGCCGTCCGGGCAATGCTCGGCGTGGGGCAGAAAAGTCACCTTCGGCATCAGTTATTCCTCAATTTCATTCAGGTTGCGCCCTGACAGGGCGTCTTTCACGGCATTGTTCATGCGACGAGCGGCAAAGGCATCGGTCACTTGCGACAGCAGCTTGGTCTGCTGTTCGATGGCGGGGCCATCGGTGCCCTTGACCAACGTGCGCAGCTCGTCCATCTGCAGGCCGATGACCATGCGCTCTTCTTCATCCAGCAGCCGCTCGCCATCAGCATCCAGCGCGGCCTGAACCGCTTCGAGCAGGCGCTCACCGTCGACCTGGTGTTCGCGCAACTGACGGGCAACCTTGTCGTCGCCAGCGTGCTGGAAGGAATCCTTGAGCATCTTGGCGATTTCGCCGTCGGTCAGGCCATAGGAAGGCTTGACCTGGATACTGGCTTCCACGCCCGATGCCAGCTCGCGCGCCGAGACGCTGAGCAAGCCATCGGCATCGACCTGGAAGGTCACGCGGATTTTCGCCGCGCCCGCCACCATGGCCGGAATCCCGCGCAGTTCGAAGCGGGCCAGAGAACGGCAGTCACTGATCAGTTCGCGCTCACCTTGCAGCACGTGCACCAGCAGGGCCGACTGACCATCTTTGTAGGTGGTGAAGTCCTGGGCACGGGCGACGGGGATGGTGGTGTTGCGCGGAATCACCTTCTCCATCAGCCCGCCCATGGTTTCCAGGCCCAACGACAGCGGGATCACGTCAAGCAGCAGCAACTCACCGCCTTCGCGCTTGTTGCCCGCCAACGTATCGGCCTGAATGGCGGCACCGATGGCGACCACCTGATCCGGGTCGATCTCGGTCAACGGCGCGCGACCGAACAGTTCACCGACCGCTTCGCGCACGCGCGGAACGCGGGTCGAACCGCCCACCATCACCACCGCACCTATTTCGTCGATTTCGATGTTGGCGTCACGCACGGCGCGGCGGCACGCTTTCAAGCTACGGGCGACCATGGCTTCGATCAAGGCGTTGAAGCCGTCACGGCTGAGCTCGGCGCTCCAGTCGGCGTAGCTGACGGTAACGCTTTGGGCATCGGTCAGGGCTTCTTTGGCCGCGCAGGCAGCTTGCAGCAGATGGCGCTGGGCGCCCGGGTCCAGGTCTGCCGAGAGGCCTGCCTGTTCGACGATCCAGCCGGCGATGGCGTGATCGAAGTCGTCACCGCCCAGGGCACTGTCGCCGCCGGTGGCCAAGACCTCGAAAACACCGCCGGTCAGGCGCAGGATGGAAATGTCGAAAGTGCCGCCACCCAGGTCGTAGATGGCTACCAGCCCTTCGGCATGCTGGTCCAGGCCATAGGCCACGGCCGCCGCAGTAGGCTCGTTGAGCAGGCGCAGCACGTTCAGGCCGGCCAGGCGCGCAGCGTCCTTGGTGGCCTGGCGCTGGGCATCATCGAAATAGGCCGGCACGGTGATCACCGCTCCAACCAGCTCGCCACCCAGTGTCTCTTCGGCGCGCTGACGCAGCGCCTTGAGGATATCGGCAGACACTTCCACCGGGCTTTTCGGCCCTTGGGCGGTTTCGATGAACGGCATGTGCGACTCGCCGCCAACGAAGCGGTAGGGCAATTGCTCGCCCAACTGCTTGACGTCGGCAAGGCCGCGGCCCATCAGGCGCTTGACCGAGAGCACGGTGTTGAGCGGGTCGCTGGCGGCTGCCGCCTTGGCGGCGACACCCACTTCGATGCGATCGGCGTGATAGCGCACGGCGGACGGCAGGATCACCTGCCCTTGTGCGTCGGCCAGAGGCTCGGAAAGGCCGCTGCGCAATGCAGCGACCAGCGAATTGGTAGTGCCCAGGTCAATCCCGACCGCCAGACGACGCTGGTGGGGTTGGGGACTCTGGCCAGGTTCGGCGATCTGCAGTAGGGCCATGCTTATCAGGTCAGGAATTCAGGCGTGCGGCCGTAGCGACACTGGGTTAATCGTCGAGGCGCTCTTCGAGCTGGCGCACTTCGTAGGAGAGCTTGTCGAGGAACTGCATGCGCCGCATCAGGCGCTCGGCCTGCTCACGTTGCGCTGCGTCATCCCAACAGGCGGCGAAGCTGTCGTCGAGTTCCACCTGGGCGGCTTTGAGCCGACGCTTGAACGTCGCCACGCCGGCCAGGTCCGCGCTGTCTTGCAGGTCTTCGAGCTCTTCGCGCCACTGCATCTGCTGCATGAGGAAGTCGGGGTCGTGGACCGTGACTTCCTGCGG
Organism: Pseudomonas sp. UBA4194; assembly: GCF_002379585.1. Lineage (GTDB taxonomy): Bacteria > Pseudomonadota > Gammaproteobacteria > Pseudomonadales > Pseudomonadaceae > Aquipseudomonas. The sequence goes on along the minus strand of NZ_DFUE01000085.1, from coordinate 81,382 downwards.
CACTTCACGCCCGCTGATCGACAGCAGATAGCGCGCACGCTTGGGCGAAGCCTTGAGGGTCTGATACGCCTCGTTCAGCCCGGCGGATTTCTCCAGGGCCTGGCGTTGCTCGCGCTCGGAACCGTCGGCAAAGCGATCGGGATGGACATCGCGAGCCAGTTCGCGGTAGCGAACGGCCAACTGGTCAAGATCCAGGCGAAAGCCGGGCTTGAGGTCGAACAAGGCGAAATGACAAGGAGTTCCCACGGGCAGCCTCAGATGTTGAAGCTTTCGCCGCAGCCACACTCACCGCGCACGTTGGGATTGTTGAACTTGAAGCCTTCGTTCAACCCTTCCTTGACGAAATCGAGTTCGGTGCCGTCCAGGTAGACCAGGCTCTTGGGATCGATGATCACCTTGACGCCATGATTCTCGAAGACCTCGTCTTCGGCGCCGGCTTCATCGACGAACTCCAGCACATAGGCCAGGCCCGAGCAACCGGTGGTGCGTACGCCCAAGCGAATGCCGTCACCCTTGCCGCGCCCCTCTAGGGAACGACGAACATGGTTGGCGGCGGCTTCTGTCATGCTGATAGCCATCGTGACTCCTTACCTGCAAACGGTTTCGTGCGGCTGATCAGGTGCGCTGCGCACCTCACCCGCCAGCAACAGTGTCGAACTCAGAGCAGACCTTTCTTCTGCTTGTAATCGCGTACGGCGGCCTTGATGGCGTCTTCGGCGAGCACGGAGCAGTGGATCTTCACTGGCGGCAACGCCAGCTCTTCTGCCAACTGGGTGTTCTTGATGGTTTCCGCTTCATCCAGCGTCTTGCCCTTCATCCACTCGGTGGCCAGGGAGCTGGAAGCGATTGCCGAACCGCAGCCGTAGGTCTTGAACTTGGCATCTTCGATGATGCCCTGCTCGTTGACACGGATTTGCAGGCGCATCACGTCGCCGCAGGCCGGCGCGCCGACCATGCCGGTGCCGACATCAGCGTCTTCGGCGTCCATCTTGCCGACGTTGCGTGGATTTTCGTAGTGGTCGATGACCTTTTCACTGTAAGCCATGGTATTGATCCTTACTGAAACTCATCAGGTAAGCCGCTCTTGCCGGCGACTATTTAGTGCGCCGCCCACTCGATCTTCGAGATATCGACACCGTCTTTGTACATGTCCCACAGCGGCGACAGAGCGCGCAGCTTGGTGACGGCCTCGCAGACTTTCTGCGCGGCGTAATCGACTTCTTCCTCGGTGGTGAAGCGACCGAAGGTGAAACGAATCGAGCTGTGCGCCAATTCGTCGTTGCGGCCCAGGGCGCGCAGAACGTACGAAGGCTCCAGGGAAGCCGAGGTGCACGCCGAACCGGAAGACACTGCCAGGTCCTTGAGGGCCATGATCAGCGATTCGCCTTCGACATAGTTGAAGGACAGGTTCAGGTTGTGCGGCACGCGGGCAGTGAGGCTGCCGTTGACGTACAGCTCTTCGAGGTTCTCGACCTGCTGGTAGAAGCGATCACTCAGGGCCTTGATGCGCACGTTTTCCGCCGCCATGGTTTCCTTGGCAATACGGAACGCTTCGCCCATACCAACGATCTGGTGAGTCGCCAGGGTGCCGGAACGCATGCCACGCTCATGACCACCACCGTGCATGGCAGCTTCCAGACGCACGCGCGGCTTGCGGCTGACGTACAGCGCGCCGATACCCTTGGGACCGTAGGTCTTGTGGGCCGAGAACGACATCAGGTCAACCTTCAGCGCCGCCAGATCGATGTCGACCTTGCCGGTGGACTGAGCTGCGTCGACGTGGAACAACACACCGCGCGAACGGGTCAGTTCGCCAATCGCGGCGATGTCGTTGATCACGCCGATTTCGTTGTTCACGTGGATCACCGACACCAGGATCGTGTCTTCGCGCAGGGCGGCTTCGATCATGGCTGGGGTGACCAGGCCGTCGGTACCCGGTTCCAGGTAGGTGACGTCGAAGCCTTCACGCTCCAGTTGACGCGTGGTGTCCAGGACCGCCTTGTGCTCGATCTTGGTGGTGATGATGTGCTTGCCCTTGGTCTGGTAGAAATGCGCCACACCCTTGATAGCCAGGTTGTCGGACTCGGTAGCACCGCTGGTCCAGACGATTTCGCGCGGGTCGGCGTTGACCAGGTCGGCCACCTGACGACGGGCGTTTTCAACGGCTTCCTCGGCTTTCCAGCCGAACACGTGGGAACGCGAGGCCGGGTTACCGAAGTTCCCGTCCATCTGCAGGCATTCGATCATTTTTTGCGCAACGCGTGGATCCACCGGGGTGGTCGCGGAGTAATCGAGGTAAATCGGCAACTTCATTGAAATCTCCTATCAGGCGGCTAACCTGAGCATACTCATTCGACGGCAGACGTTTCGATCTTGTCCAGACGCTGCGTCTTGCCGTTCGTACCGCAACGGCGCAGGTCCTGGCGCTGGGCGACTTCTTGTACCTCACGGCGAGTAACAAGGTCGGACAGGCTGATACCGCTTAAAAATTCATGAATCTGCTGGCTGAGGTCGCACCACAGATGGTGGGTCAGACAGGTATCACCGGCGTGGCAATCGCCCAGGCCCTGGCACTTGGTGGCATCGACCGACTCGTTGACCGCGTCGATGACCTGTGCAACCTGGATGCCTTCCATCTCGCGGGACAGCTGATAACCACCGCCCGGTCCACGCACGCTGGACACCAGATTGCCCCGGCGCAGCTTGGCGAACAATTGCTCGAGGTAGGAAAGCGAAATGCCCTGACGCTCGGAAATGTCGGCCAATGAGACCGGCCCATGCTGCGCGTGCAACGCCAGGTCGAGCATGGCAGTCACGGCGTATCGGCCTTTAGTTGTCAGTCGCATGGCTAGTACCACGGGTTCTCGGAATAGGCGCAATTATGCTATTTCCGAGTAAATTCGTCAACTATAAGTCCTACTGGATTACTCGGGTTTAGCTGCGAAACGGCGGCGCAATGGTAGCAGACTAATGGTTGGCAGGGGGATAGGCGGTGAACGGTCCCCTCACGCCTGCACCTTGCGCTCCGCCCCTTGCACGCACTCGAAATCTTCATCACGCAATTCAGGCAGCTTCTTGGCGCTGTAATCACTGCCCAACTGGGTCAAGGCCCCGCACATGCCCTCCAAGCGCCCATCCACCGCATGCAAATGGTCGAGCAGCTGACCAATTGCTCGCGCCACCGGGTCGGGCATGTCCTCACTCACCCCGTACGCATCGAAGCCGATCTTCTCGGCCATGGCCTTGCGTCGCGCATCCAGCTCGTCATCGCTCTTGACGATGATCTTGCCGGGAATACCCACCACGGTGGCGCCGGGCGGCACCTCCTTGGTGACCACCGCATTGGAGCCAACCTTGGCCCCCGCCCCCACCGTGAACGGCCCAAGCACCTTGGCCCCCGCGCCGACCACCACACCGTCAGCCAAGGTAGGGTGACGCTTGCCCTTGTTCCAGCTGGTGCCACCCAGGGTCACGCCCTGATAGAGCGTGACGTCATCGCCAATCTCGGCGGTCTCGCCGATGACGATGCCCATGCCGTGGTCGATGAAGAAACGCCGGCCCACCGTAGCGCCAGGATGAATTTCGATGCCCGTCATCCAGCGGCCGAAATTGGACACCACCCGAGCCAGCCACTTCAGGTCCCTCTTCCACAAGCCATGGGCCGCTCGATGCAGCCAGATCGCGTGCATGCCGGGGTAGCAGGTCAGCACCTCGAAGGCGTTGCGCGCCGCCGGGTCACGATGAAACACGCTCTGGATATCTTCCCGCAGACGTTCGAACATTTACTGATCCTTGCGCTTATGCGGCTCGCCCCGGGCGACCTTCTGGGTCTCGGTGAGGATGCCGCGCAAAATACTCATTTCCGACTTGTTCACCGCGCTCCGGCCGAACAGGCGACGCAGACGGGCCATCAGGTGGCGCGGCTTCTGCGGGTCGAGGAAAGCGATGTCCACCAATGTGTCCTGCAGATGGCCGTAGAAGCGCTCCATCTCATCGCTGGTCGCCAGCTCCTCGGCCTTGTCCACAGCAGGCGCCGGGCGATTGCCCGCCAACCACGCCATGCGCACTTCATAGCTCAGCACCTGCACCGCCGCTGCCAGGTTCAGCGAGCTGAAGTCGGGATTGGACGGGATATGCACGTGGAAGTGACATCGCTGCAGCTCGTCGTTGGTCAACCCGGCGTGCTCGCGACCGAATACCAATGCGATCTCCTTGCCCTGCCCCGCCTCGGCGATGACTTTTTCGCCACACTCGCGGGGATCGACCAATGGCCAGGGCAGGCTGCGATCACGGGCGCTGGTGCCGAGCACTACGGTGCAGCCCACCAGCGCCTCTTCAAGAGTGGCCACCACCTGGGCACTCTCCAGCACATCGCTGGCGCCGGAGGCGCGGGCCTCGGCTTCCGGTGAGGGGAAGTCCCGGGGCTCGACCAGCACCAGGCGAGACAGGCCCATGTTCTTCATGGCGCGCGCCGCGCCACCGATGTTGCCGGGATGGCTGGTGTTGACCAGGACGACTCGGATGTTATCCAGCACGGCAAGCGCTCTGTGTCGGGGAAAGGGGGGCAAATATTACAGAAGGCTCATAAGTAAGGCTATGTCCCTCTTCTTGTCCATGACTTTTCTGCTAGAATGTGCGGCTTTCTTTAACGACCTAGGTGAAACGTCCATGCAGCCCATGCTGAATATCGCGCTGCGCGCCGCCCGCAGCGCCAGTGAATTGATTTTCCGCTCCATCGAGCGCCTGGATACCATCAAGGTCGACGAGAAGGACGCCAAGGACTACGTGTCCGAAGTGGATCGCGCCGCCGAACAGAAAATCATCGACGCGCTGCGCAAGGCCTACCCTACCCACGCCATCCAGGGCGAAGAAACCGGCTTCCACGCTGGCAGCGGTGAGGGCGAAGACTATCTGTGGATCATCGACCCGCTCGATGGCACCACCAACTTCCTGCGCGGCGTGCCGCACTTTGCCGTCAGCATCGCCTGCAAATACCGCGGTCGCCTGGAGCACGCCGTGGTCCTGGACCCGGTTCGTCAGGAAGAATTCACCGCCAGCCGTGGCCGCGGCGCCCAGCTCAACGGTCGTCGCCTGCGCGTCAGCGGCCGCACCAGCCTGGATGGCGCCCTGCTGGGGACCGGTTTCCCGTTCCGTGATAACCAGATGGACAACCTGGACAACTACCTGGGCATGTTCCGCAGCCTGGTCGGCCAGACCGCCGGCATTCGCCGCGCCGGTGCCGCCAGCTTGGACCTGGCCTATGTGGCAGCTGGTCGTTTCGATGCGTTCTGGGAGTCGGGCCTGTCGGAGTGGGACATGGCCGCAGGCGTGCTGCTGATTCAGGAAGCGGGTGGCTTGGTGAGCGACTTCACCGGCGGTCATAACTTCCTGGAGAACGGCCACATCGTGGCGGGTAACACCAAGTGCTTCAAGGCTGTGCTGACGGCTATTCAGCCGCACCTGCCGGCTTCGCTGAAGCGCTGAGTTTCAGCTGGGCACAAAAAAGCACCCTTAAGGGTGCTTTTTTTTGGGGTCTGGTTCGAGGATGGTAAGTGAGAGATCACTCTACATGCCCTGCCAACCCAGAATCACTGCGCAGCCTGATTCTCACCCAATACCAGCTGTCCCTGCTTGTTCACCGGAATCTGCGAACCAGGATCTCGGTCCATCCGCACCTGGCCAACCTTGCCGTCCAACTGATACTTCACGTTATACCCAACGACCTTGTCACTGATGTCATTGACCGTGTTGCACCGAGTCTGTGTGGTGCTGTAGGTATCGCGGTTCTGCATGCCTTCCTGCACCTTGTTACCAGCATAACCACCGCCGACCGCACCGGCCACGGTGGCGATCTTCTTGCCGTTACCGCCACCCACCTGGTTACCCAGCAAACCACCCGCTACGGCACCCAGCACACTGCCGACGATCTGGTGTTGGTCCTGCACCGGCTTCTGGCGGGTCACGGTGACGTCCTTACACACTTCGCGAGGCGTCTTGATCTGCTGTTTGATCGGCTCTGCGGCTAATACGTCTGCGTATTCGGGGCCACTTTTTACGAGGCTGTAGGTCGCAACAGCACCCCCGGCGGTGACACCGACAGCACCCAATACTGCACCAATCAGCAACGACTTATTCACTTGGAACCTCCTGACTACGATCACGGGACAAAGCCCGCGTTTCTCCCAGCCTTGGAGCATAAAAAAAGGCGCGAGTTCAATACTCGCGCCTTTTCAGGGCCTTGCCGGTCAGGGGTGAACGCTTATGGGCGGTCGTCCGCCTGGTCCTTGGCCACCGGTGGAATCAGGTCTTCGCTGCTCAGGTTCAGCCAGATCAGCACCACGTTGGCGATGTAGATCGACGAGTAGGTACCGGCCATGACGCCGATGAACAGCGCCAGCGAGAAGCCCCACAGGTTATCGCCACCGAAGAACATCAGTGCGGCAATGGCCAGCAAGGTCGACACCGACGTGGCCACGGTACGCAGCAAGGTCTGAGTGGTGGACACGTTGATGTTCTCGATCAACGACGCCTTGCGCATCACGCGGAAGTTCTCGCGAACCCGGTCGAAGACCACGATGGTGTCGTTGAGCGAGTAGCCAATGATCGCCAGCACCGCCGCCAGCACCGTCAGGTCGAAGGTGATCTGGAAGAACGACAGCAGGCCCACGGTCACGATCACGTCGTGGATCAGGGACAGGATCGCCCCCACCGCAAATTTCCACTGGAAGCGGAACGCCAGGTAGATCAGTACGCCACCGAGCGCCAGCAACATGCCGAGGCCGCCCTGGTCGCGCAGTTCTTCACCTACCTGCGGACCGACGAACTCGACCCGCTTGACGGTGGCCGGGTTATCCCCGCCCACTTTCTGCAGGGCCGCCGCCACCTGGTTGCCCAGTTGCGGGTCTTCGCCGGGCATGCGCACCAGCAAATCGGTGGTGGCACCGAAGTTCTGCACGATCGCATCGTGGTAGCCGGCCTTGGACAGTTCGTCGCGCACCAGTCCCAGATCGGCCGGCTTCTCGTAGGTCAGCTCGATGAGCGTACCGCCAGTGAAGTCCAGCCCGTAGTTCATGCCCTTGTGGAACATGCTGAACAGCGCCAGCACGGTAAGGAGCACGGTGATGGCGAACGCAACATTGCGCACGCCCATGAAGTTGATGGTACGTAACATGGCAGCCCCTTAAATCCACAACTTCTTGAAGTCCCGACCGCCGTAGATCAGGTTGACCATCGCGCGGGTCACCATGATGGCCGTGAACATCGAGGTAAAGATCCCGAGGGACATGGTAACGGCGAAGCCCTTCACCGGGCCGGTGCCCATGGCGAAGAGAATGCCGCCGACCAGCAACGTGGTCAGGTTGGCGTCGATGATGGCCGTGTAGGCACGGTCGAAGCCTTCGTGAATGGCGCGCTGGACGCTCATGCCATTGGCGATTTCCTCACGGATACGCGAGAAGATCAGCACGTTGGCGTCCACCGCCATCCCCATGGTCAGGACGATACCGGCGATACCTGGCAGGGTCAGCGTAGCCCCCAGCAACGACATCAGCGCCAGCAGCATGACCATGTTGAAAGCCAGTGCCACGGTGGCGATCACGCCAAAGAAGCGGTAGATGGCAATGATGAACAGCGAGACGAACAGCATGCCCCACAGGGAAGCGTCGACACCCTTGGTGATGTTGTCGGCACCCAGGCTTGGACCAATGGTACGTTCTTCAGCGAAGTACATCGGCGCAGCCAGACCACCGGCACGCAACAGCAGGGCCAATTCCGACGACTCACCCTGGCCGTTCAGGCCGGTGATGCGGAACTGGCTGCCCAGCGGCGACTGGATGGTCGCCAGGCTGATGATTTTCTTCTCTTCGGTGAACGTCTGCACGGCAACGTCTTTCTCGACGCCGTCGACCGTCTGCTTGACGTAACGCGTGGTAGGCCGCTGCTCGATGAAGATCACCGCCATGCTACGACCGACGTTGCTGCGCGTGGCGCGGCTCATCAGATCGCCGCCATGGCCGTCGAGCTTGATGTTCACTTGCGGCTGGCCATGCTCGTCGAAGCTGGCCTGGGCGTCGGTCACCTGGTCACCGGTGATGATCAAGCCACGCTCCACCGCTGCCGGTGGGCGATTGCCCTCGCGGAATTCAAAGCTTTCGGTGGTGGCCTTGGAGTCATCCGGGCCTGCACCCAGACGGAATTCCAGGTTGGCAGTCTTGCCCAGAATACGCTTGGCTTCGGCAGTGTCCTGCACGCCTGGCAGTTCCACCACGATGCGGTTGGCGCCCTGGCGCTGAACCAGCGGCTCGGCCACACCCAGCTCGTTGACCCGGTTACGCACGGTGGTCAGGTTCTGCTTGATGGAGTATTCGCGGATCTCCGCAACCTTGGCCTGGGTCATCGCCAGACGCAGCACCGACAATTCGTTGCGGTCGGTGGTGGTCAGGTCGAAGTCGGTGAAATTCTTGCGGATCAAGGCTTGTGCCTGGTCGCGGGAAGCCGTGTCGCTGAAGCCCAACTGAACGGCACCGTCTTGTTGCGGCAGGCTGCGATAACGCACGCGCTCTTTACGCAACAGGGTTTTGACTTCGCCTTCGTAGACTTTCATGCGAGCGTCGAGGGCTTTGTCCATGTCCACTTCCAGCAGGAAGTGCACACCACCGGACAAGTCCAGACCCAGCTTCATGGGGCTGGCGCCAACGCTGCGCAGCCACTGCGGGGTGGTCGGGGCCAGGTTCAAGGCCACTACGTAGTCGTCGCCCAATGCCTTGCGGACCACGTCCTTGGCGGGCAATTGATCTTCGGCCTTGGTCAGGCGCAGCAGGCCACCCTTGCCGTTTTCGGCCAGGGCCGCGGACTTGACCTGGATGCCGGCATCGGTCAGCGCCTTGCTGACGCGGTCCAGATCCGCCTGATTGACCTGCAGCGCGGTGCTCGCGCCGCTGACCTGAATGGCCGCGTCATCAGGGTAGAGATTCGGTGCGGAATAGATAAAACCGATCGCCAGCACCGCCAGGATCAGTACATATTTCCACAGAGGGTATTTGTTCAGCATCACGCCGCCCGTTCAAGACGCGGGGCGCCTTGCGCGCCCCGACATGGGTAAAAGTCTGTCGCTTAGATCGCTTTGAGCGTGCCTTTAGGCAGGGTTGCGGCAATCGCGCCCTTCTGGATTTTCAGCTCGACGGTGTCGGACACTTCGATCACCACGAAGTCGTCAGTCACTTTGTTGATCTTGCCGGCGATACCACCGGAGGTCACCACTTCGTCGCCCTTCTGCAGATTGCCCAGCAGGTTCTTCTGCTCTTTGGCACGCTTGGCCTGTGGGCGCCAGATCATCATGTAGAAGATGACCAGAAAGCCGACCAGGAAAATCCACTCGAAACCAGTGCCGGCAGGGCCAGCGGCTGGTGCAGCGGCGTCCGCGTACGCGGCGGGGATCAAAAAGCTCATTCAACGCTCCAGTTACTTAGAAGTTATTGACTTAAAGTCTTTATAAAACAGTTATTCCAAAGGCGGCACAGGCAGCCCGCGCTTGGCATAGAAGGCATCGACAAAGGCGGCCAATGTACCCTGTTGAATAGCCTCGCGCAAACCAGCCATCAGCCGCTGGTAATGGCGCAAATTGTGGATCGTATTCAACATGCTACCCAGCATTTCGCCGCACTTGTCCAGGTGATGCAGGTAGGCGCGGGAGAAGTTGCGGCAGGTGTAGCAGTCACAGGTGGGATCGAGCGGCGAATCATCATGGCGATGGAACGCGTTACGGATCTTCAGCACGCCTGTGTCGATGAACAGATGCCCGTTGCGCGCGTTGCGCGTGGGCATCACGCAGTCGAACATGTCGACCCCGCGGCGCACACCCTCGACCAAGTCTTCGGGTTTGCCTACCCCCATAAGGTAACGAGGTTTGTCAGCCGGCATCTGCCCCGGCAGGTAGTCCAGCACCTTGATCATTTCATGCTTGGGCTCGCCCACCGACAGGCCGCCGATGGCCAGCCCGTCGAAGCCGATCTGATCCAGACCTTCCAGCGAGCGCATGCGCAGATCCTGGTGCATGCCGCCCTGAACGATACCGAACAGCGCCGCCGTGTTGTCGCCGTGGGCGTCCTTGGAACGCTTGGCCCAACGCAGCGACAACTCCATGGAGGTGCGCGCGGTGAGTTCGTCGGCCGGGTAAGGGGTGCATTCGTCGAAGATCATCACCACGTCCGATCCCAGGTCGCGCTGCACCTGCATCGACTCCTCCGGGCCCATGAACACCTTGGAGCCGTCGACGGGCGAGGCGAAGGTCACGCCCTCCTCCTTGATCTTGCGCATGGCGCCCAGGCTGAACACCTGGAAGCCGCCGGAGTCGGTCAGGATCGGGCCTTTCCACTGCATGAAATCGTGCAGGTCGCCGTGGGCCTTGATCACCTCGGTGCCCGGGCGCAGCCACAGGTGGAAGGTATTGCCCAGAATCATCTGCGCACCGATTGCCTCGATATCCCGCGGCAGCATGCCCTTGACCGTGCCGTAGGTGCCCACCGGCATGAACGCTGGGGTTTCCACCACGCCACGCGGGAAGGTCAGGCGGCCACGGCGGGCCTTGCCGTCGGTGGCCAACAGCTCGAACGACATACGACAGGTGCGACTCATGGGTGATCCCCTGGCGCGGCAACGCTAGGACCGCGAGGCGCCGGATTGCGGGTGATGAACATGGCATCACCGTAACTGAAGAAGCGGTACTCGTTGGCCACGGCTGCCGCATAGGCGGCCATGGCTTCGGGGTAACCCGCGAAGGCCGAGACCAGCATCAGCAGCGTGGACTCCGGCAAATGGAAATTGGTCACCAGGGCATCGACCACATGAAATGGCCGCCCAGGGAAGATAAAGATATCGGTGTCGCCACTGAACGGCTTCAACACGCCATCGCGCGCCGCACTCTCCAGCGAGCGCACGCTGGTGGTGCCCACCGCCACCACCCGACCGCCACGAGCCTTGCAGGCCTGTACGGCGTCGACGACTTCCTGGCTGACTTCCAGCCACTCCTTGTGCATGTGGTGGTCTTCGATGTGCTCGACCCGCACCGGCTGGAACGTGCCCGCGCCCACGTGCAAGGTGACGAACGCAGTCTCCACGCCCTTGGCACGGATCTGCGCCAGCAGTGCGTCATCGAAATGCAGCCCCGCCGTAGGTGCCGCCACCGCGCCGGCTTTCTCGGCGTACACGGTCTGGTAGCGCTCGCGGTCGGCGCTATCGTCGGGGCGGTCTATATAAGGAGGCAACGGCATGTGGCCGACGCGATCGAGCAACGGCAGCACTTCCTCGCCGAAGCGCAATTCGAACAGCGCGTCGTGCCGCGCAACCATTTCCGCCTCGCCACCGCCGTCGATCAGGATCATCGAGCCCGGCTTGGGCGACTTGCTGGAGCGCACATGGGCCAGCACGCTGTGGCTGTCCAGCACCCGCTCCACCAGGATCTCCAGCTTGCCACCCGACGCTTTCTGGCCAAACACCCGCGCCGGAATCACCCGGGTATTGTTGAACACCATCAAGTCGCCCGGCTGCAGAAAGCCCGGCAAATCGGTGAATTGACGATGATCCAGCGCACCTGTGGGCCCATCGAGGACCAACAGACGGCTGCCATGGCGCTCGGCCAACGGGTGGCGAGCGATCAGGGAATCGGGGAGTTCGAAAGAGAAATCGGCGACGCGCATGATGGGGTTCGGCTATATAGGGCTGAAAAGTCTAGCAAAAATCTTCAAAATTGACCATGAAAGCTGATTGACCAGTGGTCGAGTGATCTCTATACTTCGCCGCCTGTAAGCCCTGATGGCGGAATTGGTAGACGCGGCGGATTCAAAATCCGTTTTCGAAAGGAGTGGGAGTTCGAGTCTCCCTCGGGGCACCAAATCAGAAAAAAAGACCTCTACGAGGTCTTTTTTTTCGCCCAAAATTCACTCCCTCCCCCAC
>NZ_DFUE01000085.1:0-69391 GCF_002379585.1 Pseudomonas sp. UBA4194 | reverse complement strand
GTAGGAGCGGCGTACAGCCGCGAAGCTCTTTGACCCTCTGGATTCCCCCGTCAGCCCTCCCTGCAAGAGCGCACCCTGCCCGCGATCACCCAATTCGCCGCCCCGCTCCTTTGCAACCGGTCCACACCTGCGCATCCTCCCTCAATCGACGCCACGTAAAAAAACCTCCGCAGGCACCGCGAAAAATGCTGCAAACCGCTTGATCTGCGCCACTGTCATCTTGCGCTTACCACCAAGAATTTCGGATACCGCACTTTGATTGACGATGTCACTCAGATCCTTCTGTTTCACCCCTCGTTCAGCCATCAAAAAAGCCAGGACCTGAGCCTGTGATGAATAGGGCACAACCACCGTTGCAGCTTCGTACTCATGAACTCGATCCGCCACCAGCTCGGCGAAGCGTGCAGCCACGTGATGCTCGGTGTCGGCGTGTGCGTACAGTTCGTCAATCAAGGTCATGCGATCTTTCAGGTCGGCGTCGTCGAGAATCTTGTCGTGGCAAGCCGTCAACAACCTTGCCAGTGTCGCGGCCTGGCCATTCAGGCCGTCCAGCAACAAAGATAAATTGGCGATGAAGGCATCGAAGCCACCGACGTCGTTTTCCTTGCGTTTCATGGGTTCACCTTTAATCGCGACACTCACACACCACCCCGCTGGCTACTTCACGTCGGCCTTGCACCACTTGTCATAGGCTGCGTGAGACAAGATTGCCTTTATGAATATCGTGCCGTTGTTCACGTTGATCCAGGAAACAATACGGCATTCATTCCTCTTGATATCGAACACATAGATATCGAGTGGGCCTTTTCGACTCGTTGGGCGAAGTCTGGAGTGGGGTACTCGATCGACGTTCCACCCGGACGCTTCTAGCCACACTCCCCGCAGTTGATCGAAGGACTCGAAACGTACCGCTGGGCGGTCAAACGTGGCTAGCCACAAACTCAACGCCGCCTGCCACTGGCTGTGCGCACGCATCGCCTGCGTCACCGCCGATTTTGCAATCACGCGCATCTTTCCGTCCTTGGCACTACAACATAAAACCCAAAATATCTCAAATCCAGATATGGCTCAGCCTATTTTCTACGTGGTGTCGTTACATTTGATGTCTCGAGCATCTCATTCGCAGCGGCCTGGGTAGGCTATGGAGACCAACACATGCCGTTCGCTTCGGACAGAAGCAGATCTGAAGAGGCACGCCCCAGCCCCCTTATTTCCGCCCTCATCTCATACCGCTTTGCCAGCGTTGTGTTTGATTTCTGACTCGGCTAACCTTCCGGCGCCGCTGCAAATTCAGCGGCCGGGTTTAGTAGCCCGAACCGCAAAAGGGCATACCTCCAAAAACCTTGCTCGGCACTTTCGTGCCCGCGCATCGCTCTATGGCGGCTGTGCTCAGGAGGGCTTGCCCTGCCGGGTTCCTTTTGCCTCGGTCTACTAACCTGTGTCACAGCCGCCACCCAATCGTTTAGTAGCGACGGGTGCTGGCTTCACCGCAAAAGGAGCTTTGCCATGATCAAACCCGTTCCAGATCCACCCGAGGGGGCCGCGCTTACCCACCCCTACTCGTTTGGCCCCTGCCAAGGCGATATGCCGGTGTTCGCCGTGCGGGATGGTTTTCCCGTTGATGAAGCGCTGATCAGTGCTTGCGAATATCTGAAATCGGCCAGTGCTATCGCCAGCGAGGTGGTCGAGAATAGCCCGCCGCATTTGCGAGCTTTAGCGCGCTCAGCGGAGCACAGCATCGAACTCGCCCGAGCGTTGGTGGAGGCGTCGTTGGCTGGGATGCACAAGGCCGGCCTACGGGATACGTTACACGAGCAGTAGACGGTAGCGCTCAAGGCGCTGGGTCAAATCGACCGGCGCCTTTGAGTGTGGAGCAACCGAGGTTCAAGGCATTCGCTCGTTGCGGCAAGCTTCAGACCGCCCCATAAAATAAAGATGTAGGGGACGAGCGAATTAGACCACAGACGTCAGCTGTCTCGCGGTACATTGATCCACTTGGAATCCAGAAACTTCAGCACGACCGATTCACAGCCAGCCAACGAACTCTAGATGAAATTATGGGCCATCAGACGTAGCTACCGAAGACTCTCAATACAGCATTTTAATAATCTGAAACAACATCTCAGTATGAATCCCCTCCCGAAAGCTCTACATAGCCACTACAACTTACCAGAGCTATATACTTGGACCCTGGCACTTCAACGTCAACCATCCACCCAGGCAGTGTGGAGCTGTAGCTGGGGTATTCCTGAATCTTGACTGCATTAGGTCTTCGCTCAGGAGGGTAACGCTCAAAATAGCTACGAATCGCGGGCTCCCACAACTCTGGACCCGCGAGAGGGCACGGCAATTCTGGCTTGCGCTCGCATGCAGGCAACGCGAAAATAACGGGCACAAAAAGTGCATATCTTAAAAAAATCATAGCGCCACCTTCCTTGAGTCTTAGTGCCTCGAGAATATTGGAATAGCGGACAAGTCCGGGTAACAAATACCACGAGTATCTTTTTCCAACCACACTCTTACTAGGCGTGAGACAAAATTGATTGGGCGCAGAGTATAAAGCATGGGAATGACTATCGCTCGCCTTGAAGGATTACAACCTGTTACGTCAACCACGACTTGCCTCTGGGCGCGCAAATCCTGACGAATCACGCTGCATCCTCGGACATCCGAGTTCCAACAGCCATTACCTGGATACTGCATCTATATATAGCTTCCGCCTATCTTACCAGTTAAGGAAAGCACCTAGAGGTGCGAGCTATTCTCTAGGTGCTGCCGCAAACACTAACACAGGGAAAATCACACTGCTTCCACGAAACAGGTTGATCTAGTGCAGTTCGAAATGCAGCGGTAGCTGCCCGATAATCTGAATTGGATATTCTTTGGCATTAGTCGCCTGCTCTATCTTCTTCAGCACTCTCGTCGAAAACTCAGCCGCCGCACTCCTGAAATCCCCTAAGTTTGTATCAAAAGAGTCATCCCAGGCGCTCGCCACTCCAGAAAACGAGGTAAAACTGCCAACCTTATTTATTGTGCCTTCGAGTCGCAGTGTAATATTCCCAAGAACGCCTCCTACTGCAAGTGAATCGTCAATTGTGTTGTAATTCTGCTTAGCGATGGAGTAGCCTGACACCCCCTGAGGCGCAGTCTGCATGGCGTTCTTGAGATGATTAAACTTACCAAGATCAAAGCGCATACCAACATTATGAATATTCATCCACATCGGGCGACCCGTGCCCTCCACAAAATGGGCCAACGCAGAAAGAGGCGATAAAACGCCACCTGTAAGCTCGTTATCGGTACCTATAACAGAGCCAAATGGCTTACTTATGGCCATACGCATGGCTTCATCTGCGCCGGATACCATCCCTTTGGCGATATAAGAGTCTGCCTTCCGTGCATTTCTCAGTTCTTCCAAGCCAGCGGCCTCTCCCCAAAGAAGTGCGCAATTGAATGCACTTACCCAATCTCCCGCCTTGTACCTATCCAAACGAAAATTCTCGTCAGCTTCCTGTTGCATCAGGAGCCAGAATCCAGGTGAATGCGCCATGAGATCGGTTGCGTTGGACGGGTTTAGTCCGAAATGACTGAAATAGCTGGAATTTGCTCCAACGTGGCTAGGGGGAAGTACAATAGACATGCCTAAAACTCCTGTAATTTAATGCTAGTCAATAGTAGCGTTCATCTAACAATGAACATAGAGGATCATACACCGACGATATAGCGCTACCATTGCAATATGTACCACCTTCCATTAGTTCTTCAGATTTGATCCGTCTGCACTAGCACTTATCGCTACAACTTGCCCAAGACTAGACTGCCTGCATTCAAAATTCGGGCCGAGATTCGGCGGCATTACCTGGCGGCCGGAATCAAGCTATATCTAGATCGGATGGTGGGCTGGCACTTCTCATCCAAAACAGGCACTGATCTCGTGGCGGAGGTTGGACATGACTATGAGCAGCGTGCGCAGTCATTCGGTCAGCCCTGCTTCCAGAGCATCGGAAGACTGGTGAGCCAGCGCCTAAGCGCCAGCGACTTGAACGCGTAGCTTCAGGAAGGTTGAGGTCAGAGGCTTGCCAATTGTCTCACTGAGCGACCTTGCTCTTAGATGCCGCTTCGACGGGGTAGAGCATGCCATCACCTTAAATGTGGCTAGGCAGCGGATGATGGTATCGGAGTCACGTGAACGCCGAGCCCCCTCAAATACTCGAATTCGCAATAATCCATTTCGAACGCTAAAGTCACGAGTTGCGGAAAAGACGACCGGTCTAAAAGGAGTGGACATGTTCAATGCCATCGTTATCGACAACGTTGAAAATGCAAGCCAGGCCAGCCTGCAGGAGCTGGACGACAGCCAACTGCCCGAGGGCAATGTCACTGTTCGGGTTTCCCATAGCACCCTGAACTACAAAGACGCCCTGTGCATCACCGGTCGCAGCCCCATCGCGCGGCGGTTTCCGATGGTGCCCGGGATCGACTTCGTTGGCGTGGTTGAGCACAGCGAGCATCCGCTCTACAGCGTGGGTGATGCCGTGCTGCTCAACGGCTGGGGTGTGGGTGAAGGTCACTGGGGCGGGTTGGCGCAGAAGGCGCGGGTCAATGGTGACTGGTTGATCCCGCTTCCAGAAGGCATGCAGCCTCGGCATGCCATGGCCATCGGCACTGCGGGCTACACCTCGATGCTCAGCCTGATTGCCCTGGAGCGTGCCGGGCTGACTCCGCAGCACGGGCCGGTGCTGGTAACCGGTGCCAATGGCGGTGTGGGCAGTATTGCCATCGCGCTGTTGGCGGCCGGTGGCTATGAGGTGATCGCTGCGACCGGGAGGATGCAAGAGCAGGAACATCTGATTCAACTGGGAGCGAAGGAAGTCATTGATCGCTCGACCCTGTCTGCACCCGGCAAACCGCTGGGTAAGGAGCGCTGGGCAGCAGCCATCGATTCGGTGGGCAGCCACACCCTTGCCAACGTGTGTGCGCAAACCCGCGCCGATGGCTGGGTGGCAGCCTGCGGACTGGCGCAGGGAATGGACTTTCCTGGGAGCGTGGCCCCGTTCATTCTGCGCGGCGTGAGCTTGTTGGGGATCAACAGCGTGACGCGGCCCTACGCGGAACGAGTGGTGGCGTGGGATCGGTTGCAGGCAGAGCTGGATATCGGTTTGCTGGAGAAGCTGACGAGTGACATTTCGCTGGCGGAGGTGATCGGTGCCGCGGGTGATTTGCTGGCCGGGGAAGTTCGCGGGCGCGTGGTGATAGATACCCAGCAATGCTAGATAGGCCTGAACTCCGATGATAATTGCAGGCGGTTTGGCCAGGACATGGGCAGTAACGTTCTGGTACTCGGTAAGGAGGAAGCGAGATGAACATACAGCGTAGCCAACCGGCCCACGATGACGTTGTGAGCATGGCACCCAGCATCCGCCCCATGACCATTGACGACTATGATGCCGTCACCATTCTAATGCGCTCCACCCCGGGCATCTCACTGCGCGATGCCGACTCTCGCGAAGCCACTGCACGCTACCTGCAACGTAATCCCGGGTTGAGCTTCGTTGCCCTAGCGGGTGGCGTTGCGTGCGGCTGTATCATGTCCGGCCACGACGGTAGGCGTGGCTATCTTCAGCATTTACTGGTGCTGCCTGAATACCGTCGTCAGGGTATAGCCACACAACTGGTCGAGCGCTCCATCAGCAGCCTCGAAGCGCTAGGCATCCGTAAATTCCATCTGGATGTCTTGGTATCAAACGAGGCGGCTGCGGGTTACTGGAAACGCTTGGGCTGGCAATTACGAAGGGATATCGATCGGTATTCGTTCACGCGACCAGGCGATGAGAACGCGTGATCAGATACAGGCAGCACTGGCTAAGAGCAGTGCTACCGACGCCGCCCGCAGTAAGCCGGATCGGAGATGTATCGGCACACGTCAGCCGTAGATGAAGAAGACCTTCAATCCCAGCCGCTCGACTCAACCGAACAATATCAATCCCGCACTCTCAAACGTTGATAACCCACTACCGGACCATCCCATGCAACAAACCGAATTCCTCAACCTCCTTGCCGAGCAGGGTTTCGGCACCACAGTTGTCGTCAAGCGTGAAGCCTTCGCAACTCTTGAATCCCATGCCCACCAGTTCGAAGCGAAGGCGCTTGTCCTTCAAGGCGAACTGACGATCCGCATCGCCGACTCGGAACGCACCTACAAGGCAGGGGACATTTTTCATCTGCATCGTGACGAGCCTCATTCGGAAGTGTTCGGCGCCGAGGGCGTGCAGTACCTGGTGGGGCGAAAATAGACGCCACGGCAGTTGCCTGCCCGGCGGGCAACCCTGTCGGATCTGTCTGAAACTCCTCTGATCGATGCTCACCATCGGACGGTCTGTTTGCTTAACCCGGCGCACAGCGGTAGGTTCACCGCTGCGTAATGAAACGCTGCGCATAGACGCGCTTCTCCAAGAACAAGGATTTCCTACCTTCCCCATGACCAAAGCCTATCGCGCCCTGTTGCAGACACCGGGTGTCACTGCACTGATCATCGCTGGTTCCCTGGCACGCCTGCCGCAGACCATGGTCGGCATTGGCATCATCGTCATGCTCGTACAGAAAACCGGGTTGTACTGGCTCGCGGGGGCCGTTGGCGGCACGTTCACCCTGGCCAATGCGTTAATCGGGCCAAGAATTTCCAGGCTGGTCGACCGCCATGGGCAGAGCCGGGTCGTCCCTCCCGTGGCGGCCTTCAGCCTCGGCATGCTGCTGGCGTTGATTATCGCCGTGTACGCAAACGGACCGGTCCCCCTATTGTTTCTGCTGGCCGCCCTGGCCGGGACCTTGCCCAGTTTGCCCGCGCTGATACGAGCACGCTGGACGCACCTGTTTCGCGGTAAACCCGAATTGCATACGGCCTTTTCGTTGGACACGGTACTGGTGGAGTGCGCCTTTATCATTGGACCACCGCTGGCGATTGCCTTGAGTACCAGCCTGTTCGCCGAAGCGGCGCCGTTGTTTGCGGTCGCCATGCTGACGGTGGGCATCACGGCATTCCTCAAACAGCGGGAGACCGAGCCGCCCGTTATTCCTGTACTCAACAGCGATAGCACGTCCGCTCTGCAAATCCCTGGGTTGAGGGTCATCGTTCTGGCGCTGATGGCCTTGGGTGTGGTGGGCAGCTCGATTGACGTAACAGTCGTGGCTTTCGCCAAGGCACAGGACTGGCCCCCTGCTGCCAGTTTCATCCTTGCCGCGTATGCGGCAGGTTCGATGCTTGCAGGGATCACATTCGGCGGCCTCAAGATAGGCGCGTCGATGCAGACACAGTTCCTGATGGGCACGCTGGTCCTGGCGGCGACAGCGTGGCTGCCTATTCTCGCGCCGGGCGTCTATGCCCTGGCTGCCATCCTGTTCGTGGCGGGTATGGCATTTGCGCCGACGTTCATCGTGGTCATGAACCTGGGCACGATGGTGGTGCCTGCCGCCAAGATGACCGAAGGGCTGACCTGGATGAGCACCGGCGTGGGTGTCGGCATGGCAGCGGGCGGTTTCCTGGCGGGCGTGACCATCGACCATTTCGGCGCGCGCGCAGGTTTCGCCGTGGCGATGTTTGCCGGGGTCTCGATGGTAACTATCGTGCTGGCAGGGATGCGAACGCTTCGAGCGGCGTGACGCGCCGTTGAATGCTGCCACAACTGTACGGCCAAACCTGCCCATAGCTGTAATCATCCACTTCAGTCACCCCGTGCCACACTCCTGATCCCATTCGCCCGTTCTGCGAACAGCTCATGACCCAGCGCGAAAACCAAGGCATGGCCCTCGGCCTGCTTGCCGTGATCATCTTCAGCCTCACCCTGCCCATGACCCGCGTGGTGGTGCAGGACATCAATCCGCTGCTGGCAGCCTTGTCCCGCGCCGTGATGGCGGCGATCCCCGCGGCGGCATTGTTGCTGTGGCGCAGGGAGAAACTGCCGACCTTCGCACAGTTCAAGGGCCTGTGCCTGGTGGTGGTCGGGGTGATTCTGGGTTTCCCGATTCTGTCGTGCTGGGCGATGCAGACCTTGCCCGCGTCCCATGGCGCGTTGGTCAACGGCCTGCAGCCGTTGATGGTGGCGCTGTTCGCTGCCTGGCTGTCTCACGAGCGTCCATCCAAGGCGTTCTGGCTGTGCGCGGCATTGGGCAGTTGCCTGGTGTTGGCCTATGCGGTGATTCAGGGGGCGGGCACGATCAGTGCCGGTGACGTCCTCATGCTGCTGGCCATCGTCGCCGGCGGCCTTGGGTATGCCGAGGGAGGTCGGCTGGCCAGGGACATGGGCGGCTGGCAGGTCATCTGCTGGGCGCTGGTGATCGCCAGTCCGCTGTTGCTGGGTCCGGTCCTGTGGCTGGCGTGGCAGCATCAGGGTCCGGTCTCGACGGCGGCGTGGTGGTCGCTGGGGTACATCACCCTGTTCTCGCAGTTCATTGGTTTCTTTGCCTGGTACGCGGGGCTGTCGATGGGCGGCATTGCCCGCGTCGGCCAGGTACAGCTGCTGCAGATCTTCTTCACCATGGCCTTGTCGGCGCTGTTTTTCGGTGAGCATATCGACCACCTGACCTGGGTGTTCGCCGCCGCAGTGGTGTGCACTGTGGTGCTGGGCCGCAAGACTGCGGTGCAACTGGCGCCTGTTGCATTGCCAAACCGATAAGCCCAACGGGTTCACGCCCCTGTCACATGCCGACGCTTACATAGCCCTTTTACTTGAAGAGCTATGCCATGACCATGTTCGACCTCAAGCGCCGTCGCCTTGTCCAGGCCGTTGGCGCAAGTATGCTGTTGCCAGGCCTGGCGCCGGCGGTGATCGCTTCGGTCAAGGACCGGCCGCAGCTTACCGACGGTGTGCAGTCCGGTGATCTGCTGGGCGACAAGGCGATGGTCTGGAGCCGTTGCGATCGACCCGCGCGCATGGTGGTGGAATGGGACACGCGGAGCATGTTCACCAACCCCCGCCGATTGGTGTCGCCGCTGGCCGATGCCCGCACAGACTACACGGCGCGTGTGGAACTGAGCGGGCTTCCCGTGGACCAGGCGATTTTCTATCGCGTGCAATTTCAGGACGCCCAGACCGGCGTCAGCAGCGAGCCCTGGTTTGGCCATCTGCGCAGCGAGCCGTCGCAGCGTCGGGATATCCGCTTTGTGTGGAGCGGGGACACGGTAGGCCAGGGGTTCGGTATCAACCCTGACATCGGTGGCATGCGTATCTACGAGGCCATGCGTCTGCGCCTGCCGGACTTCTTTATCCACAGCGGCGACACCATCTACGCGGACGGTCCGGTGCCCGCGTCCCTGACCACCGAGAATGGCCGGGTGTGGCGCAACATCACCACCGAAGCCAAGAGCAAGGTGGCCGAGACGCTGGACGACTATCGCGGCAACTATCGCTACAACCTGATGGACGAAAACGTTCGCCGCTTCAATGCCGAAGTGCCGCAGATCTGGCAATGGGACGATCACGAAGTGACCAATAACTGGTCACCGAGCAAACAACTGGACGCTCGCTACCACACCCGCGATATCCGCTCCCTGGTGGGCAACGCGCGCCAGGCCTGGCTCGAATATGCGCCGATGCGTCTGCAGCAGGCGGACAACGGCGGGCGCATCTATCGCAAGCTCAGCTACGGGCCGATGCTGGACATCTTCGTTCTGGACATGCGCAGCTACCGCGGCGGCAATGATGACAACCTTGCAGATAAACCAGGCCCCAATACCGCCTTTCTAGGACGCGCCCAGCTGGACTGGCTCAAGGCCGGCCTGAAAGGCTCCGGGGCGCAGTGGAAGGTGATTGCGGCGGACATGCCCATCGGCCTGGGTGTGCCGGACGGTGAGGTGAGCCCAGGTGTGGGCCGCTGGGAGGCCATGGCCAATGGGGACAACGGCGCGGCCAAGGGACGGGAGCTGGAGATAGCTGAGCTGTTGGGCTTCATGCGCCAGCAGAACGTGGTGAATGCCGTCTGGCTGACCGCCGATGTGCATTATTGCGCAGCGCATCATTACCATCCGGATCGCGCCGCGTTCCAGGATTTCGAGCCGTTCTGGGAGTTCGTTGCCGGGCCGTTGAATGCGGGCAGTTTCGGGCCCAACCCACTGGATGCGACGTTCGGACCGCAGGTGGTGTTCCAGAAGGCGCCGCCTGCACAGAACACCTCGCCGTTTGCTGGCTTCCAATTTTTTGGTGAAGTGCAGATTGAGGGGCTAAGCGGCGAAATGACCGTACAGCTGCGGGATCTGGATGGGCAAATCGTGTTCGAGCAGAAATTGCAGCCGGTTTAAACACATCCAAAGAAACAAACAGGTACAACTTTAACGAAGTTGTACCTGCTTTATACAAATTCAAACAAATCTAAACAAACCTCAACGCAACCTGAAATGGCCTGTTACCAGCAACAATTGACACTCCGACCAATAACTATCACGGTGCTACAGCTCTCGCGGGGCATGAAGCTCCGCCAACAGAACAATAATAAACTCAGGAGTCATGCCATGCGTTTTTCACTCAACAGCACTTTGATAATGGCTGGAGCGCTTGCCCTTTCAGGGCTCGCCCAGGCCACTCCCCTGACCATCGCCACCGAAGGCGCGTACCCGCCCTTCAACTACGTGGATTCGCAAAACCAATTGCATGGCTTCGACGTCGATATCGCCAATGCCCTGTGCAAGGAGATGGCGGTTCAGTGCACCCTGGTGGCGCAAGATTGGGACGGTATGATTCCGGCGCTGCTGGCCAAGCGTTATGACGCCATCGTGGCATCGATGGTCGCGACCGAAGAACGCAAGAAGAAAGTGGCCTTTACCAATCGCTATTACACCACCCAACTGGCCATTGCCGTCGCAAAGGGCTCGACGCTGGAGAGTATGGCGCCTGAATCCTTCAAGGGCCTGGTGGTGGGGGCTCAGGTGGCGTCGACACAGGCCACCTATGCCGAAGATGTGCTGGGCAAGGCGGGGGGCACCGTCAAGTTGTATCCCACCCAGGACGACGCCAACATGGACCTGGCCAACGGCAGGCTCGATGCGGTGATCAACGACAAATTCCCGATGCTGGAGTGGTTGGGCAAGACCGGCGAGGCCTGTTGCAAATGGCTGGGTGAAGCCGCGGGCACCGAGGACCCGGTAGCGATCGCCGTGCGCCAGGACGATAACGCCTTGCGCGAAAAACTCAACGCGGCATTGGCCAGCATCATCGAGAACGGTACCTACGGCGAAATCGAAAAAAAGTATTTCTCCAAGAGCATCTACTGAGCCTGTCAGACGCCCGTTGAGCTGAGCACGAACGGCCCCGCTGGGCCGGTCGCGATCGGCGAGGTACCCTCATGTTCGAGCAACTCGCATTACTGTCGTTCGGGGACGGCGGATGGGGACTGGCGCTGCTCAGCGGCGCTGGTATCACGCTGCTGCTGGCGATTTGCTGCGCGCCGATAGGCTTGCCTCTCGGGTTGTTGCTGGCCAGTGCCGAACGCTCCCGGCACCGCTTCGTACGCACACTGGTGTATGGCTTTTCCACCGTATTTCGCGGACTGCCAGAGCTGCTTACGCTGTTCATCGTGTACTACGGCTTTCAAATCGGTGCGCAGAAACTACTCGCGCTCAACGGTTGGCAGGGGCAAGTGGACATCTCCCCTTTCGTGGCGGCGATGGTCGCCTTGAGCCTGGTGCTGGCGGCGTTCTCCTGCGAAGTCTGGAGCGCGGCCTTCAAGGTCGTCGGCAAGGGGCAATACCAGGCTGGCATGGCCTTGGGCATGTCCCGATCGCGCACGTTCTTTTCCATCATCTTGCCGCAGTTGCTGCGGGTCGCCCTGCCTGGGCTTTCGAACAACTGGCTGACACTGCTCAAGGATACGTCCCTGGTATCGACCATTTCGCTGGTCGACCTGATGCGTCAGACGGGCCTGGCGGTCAGCACGACCAAAGAGCCCGTATTGTTCTACAGCGCCGCCTGTGCCATCTATCTGCTGTTCGCTGCAGTCTCGGGCCGGGCTTTTGCGTGGGCCGAGCGGCGTTATAACCGGGGTTACGGGAGGGCTGGCTGATGGACGGCGTACTCGGCAACGTTTTCGACGCCGCCCTGTGGGCCACCTACGGCCCGCGCATGCTGGCCGGCTTGTGGGTAACCCTGGTGCTGGTGGCCATCTCCTACAGCCTGGGCATGGTACTGGGATTGTTGTTGGCGTTTGCCCGGCTGTCGCGATGGCGAATATTGCGCTGCTTCAGCGCTACCTACTGCTGGTTGATGCGCGGATCGCCATTGCTGGCCCAACTTTTTCTGCTGTACTACGGGCTCGGCTCGCTACGCGAGTTCTGGCAAGACTGGGGGCTGTGGTGGTTCTTCCGTGACGCCTGGTACTGCGCACTGCTGGCGTTCTCGCTGAACACCGCCGCTTATCAGGCCGAGATATTTCGCGGCAGTTTCCTGGCCATTCCCGCCGGCCAACAGGAGGCAGCCATGGCCCTGGGACTCTCTCGCTGGGCGCGATGGTGCAAGGTCACGCTGCCGCAATCGCTGATGGTTGCCATCGGCCCGTTGGGCAATGAGCTCATTCTGCTGATCAAGGCCAGCGCCCTGGCTTCGCTGGTCACCGTCTACGATGTGATGGGCATCGCCAAACTGGCGTTCTCGCGCTCGTTCGATTTCCAGGTGTATCTATGGGCCGCCGTCCTCTATCTGCTGATTGTCGAAACCCTGCGGCGCCTATTGCGGGTGGTCGAGCGCCGCCTGAATCGTCATCTCGATAGCCCCGGCTGAGGAAGTGCCAATGGACTGCGACATCATCGTATGCGGTGCCGGTATCGTCGGCGTCTGCACGGCGCTGCACCTGCAGCAGCGTGGCATGGCAGTGTGTCTGGTCGATCGCGCCGAGCCCGGCAGTGGCGCCAGCTACGGAAATGCCGGTTTGATCGAGCGTTCCAGCGTGGTGCCCTATGCGTTTCCGCGGCAGATCGGCCAACTGCTGCTGTACGCCAGCAACACTCGACCGGATGTGGTTTATCAGCCCTCGGCCCTGCCGGGCCTGGCCGGTTGGCTGTGGCGGTACTGGCAACAGTCTGCACCCGGTCCGCTGCAACGGGCCACCGAGGCCATGCTGCCGCTGATCGAACGGTCAGTGCAGGAACACGATCATCTGGTGAACATGGCGGGTGCGCACGAGCTGATTTCGAGCCGGGGCTGGATCGAGGTGTTCCGCTCACTGGCAACCTTTCAAGGCGCTGCCGATCAAGCCAGGGCGCTGCGGCGATTCGATGTGCACTACCGCCTGCTCGACAGCGCCGCCCTGGCCGCCGTGCAACCTGGCCTGACTGAGCGCGCCGTGGGCGGCATCCACTGGACCGACCCCAAGACCGTCCGCGATCCCCAGGCCTTGGTCAGGACCTATCTAGCGCTGTTCGAACGATCAGGCGGGCGTTTTCACAGCGGCGATGCTTTCAGCCTTGCACAACGCCAAGGCCTTTGGACTTTGGACACCGTCGACGGACCGTTGAGCAGCAGGCAGGCGGTCATTACCTTGGGCGCCGACGCCGCTGGCGTCTACCAGAAATTGGGCTACAAGATTCCCTTGGCCATCAAGCGCGGCTATCACCTGCATTTCCATGGCGAAGAACGGACGCCGCTGGTGCATTCGCTGTGCGACAGCGCCGCAGGCTTCGTGCTCGCGCCCATGACCGGCGGTATCCGCCTGACCACGGGGATCGAGTTTGCGCTGGACAGCACGCCGCAACGCGACCTGCAGCTGCGCAGAACCGAACAGATTGCCCGACGCCTGTTTGCGCTGGGCGAACGGACCGCTGCGCTGCCCTGGATGGGTCGCCGCCCTTGCCTGCCGGACATGCGTCCGGTGATCGGTGCGGCGCCGCGTCATGAAGGGCTATGGTTCAACTTCGGCCATGCACACCATGGGCTCACCCTCGGCCCGGTAACAGGCCGTCTGCTGGCGGAGATGGTAACCGGCCAGACACCCTTCACCGATCCTGGGGCTTTCAGGGTCGAGCGGTTTTGAAAGCGCGTTCCACGCCGCACCCTCCACCGACAATCGCGCACGACACCCTGTTATTTGACGTCAAAAAATCCCAGGAAACTTAATCACCCACGGTTCGTCGGACGCTTCACATTCCTGGTGAAAAGCGCTTTTGAATCATCGCCCATCTTGGCTACCTTCAGACCCGCGATCACCGATAGCTTTGGGGAGCAAGCCATGACCACTCTGTTCAACGCCTCGCAGTTCGGTGCCAAAGGCAACGGCACCTCCGACGACACAGCGGCACTGCAGAAAGCCATCGATGCAGCGGCCGCCGCGGGCGGTGGCCAGGTGGAAATGGCTGCGGGTACCTACCTGCTCAGCGGTGCCGGATTGACCATGCGCGACAACGTCACCCTTAACGGCCAGGGCATGGGCACCACCACCCTGAAGCTGGCGGACGGTAGCGGCCAGGCCAAGGCGCTGCTCAACGGCGCAACGGCCCAGCATACCGGTGCCAGCAACCTGACCCTGGACGCCAACGACGCCAACACCACCGGCAGCACCAGCGGCTGGCTCAATGGCAGCGCCAGCGACGTCAGGCTCGACGGTGTCGAAGCCCTGAATGCCAGCGCCTATGGCTTCGACCTGCGCGGCCAGGCCAGCCAGATCGACCTGCGTGACAGCGTGGCGCATCACAACGCCATTGACGGAGTGATCGCCGACCGCCTGGTGCAGAGCGACTTTCGCGATAACACCGCGTATGACAATGGGGGCAACGGTTTCAATATCGGCGGCGACCTGAACCTCAACGACAGCCGCGCCTATGCCAACGGCCTCAATGGCATCCTGATCCAGGAGGGCACTGGCGTCGCCAATGCGCCCAGTTCATTGACCGTGGTGGGCGGCGATGTCTACGGCAACGCCGGGGATGGGGTAAAAGTGCAAGGCGCGGATATCTTCGTGGTCAACGGCATGGACATTCATGGCAACGGTGGCAATGGCGTGCATGTGGACAAGGGCGTGTACGGCGATGTGTCGTTCAACCAGATCTACGCCAACGCCGGCGCCGGCGCGGCGGCCGAAGTGCTGGTGGAGGGGCGCAACCCTACGTCTGGTTTCAACACGGTGGGCTTCAACGTGATCACCGGCGGTGCCAATTCCACCTATGGGGTGCTGGAGCGCAACAGCGACTACAACCTGATCAACCAGAACGTGATCAGCCAGACTCTCTTGGGGGGTGCGGTGGCCAATGGGCCTCATAGCGACAACTCGACCAACCCGGGTGCGGTGTCGGTAATGGGCACGCCTGGGATCGACATCATCACGGGCACCACCACCCGCGACGAACTGTACGGCGGCAACGGCAGCGATACGCTGGACGGCGCCGGCAACGATGACATTCTGGTGGGCGGCGCAGGCGCGGACCGGCTGACCGGTGGCGACGGCAATGACGTCTTTCGCTTCAGCCAGTTGACCGACAGCTACCGCGATGCGCAGCGAACCTATGCCGACCTGATCAACGATTTCGACGCCGAACATGACAAGCTGGACGTCGCCGGCCTGGGCTTCAGTGGCTTGGGCAACGGCCATGACGGCACGCTCAAGGCCTACTACAACGCCAGCAAAGACATCACCTACCTGAAAAGCCTGGACGCCGACGCCTCTGGCAACCGCTTCGAACTGACGCTCAAAGGCAACTACCTGAACAGCCTTGGTGCCGATAACTTTCAACACCTCGTACGCGGCACTGAAGGCCGGGACGTGCTCACCGGCACCGCGCAGGATGACACCCTGCTCGGGGGTGGTGGCAAGGATAGCCTCGATGGCAGTGCCGGCGATGACCGCCTCTACGGTGGCGCAGCCGCTGACAGGCTGACCGGGGGCAGCGGGGGCGACACGTTCGTGTTCACTCAGCTCAGTGACAGTCTGCGCAACGACAGCACCGGTGATTTCACCCGCCGCGACACCATCACCGATTTCAGCAATGAGGACGGTGATCAAATCGACGTTTCAGCGCTGGGCTTCACCGGGCTGGGCAATGGTTACGACGGCACACTCAAGGTGGTGCTCAACGCTGCAGGCGATAAAACAGCGCTCAAGTCATTGGAAACCGACGCGCAGGGCAATCATTTCGAAGTGCTGGTCAATGGTAATCACTGGGGTGATCTGGGCTCGGCCAATGTGATTTTCGCCAATACCCAAGGGTCGACATGGGTCACTTCGGCGCCTAGCCAGGATCGAGTGTCCAGCGGCAATTCGGGTAACGATACGCTCCAGGGCGGTTGGGGCGACGACATCCTGCGCGGGCTGGCGGGTAATGACTCGATCTCGGGTGGGCCGGGGGATGACATCCTGGTGGGCGGTGCGGGCGCCGACCAACTCACAGGAGGCTCGGGAGCGGATTCGTTTCGCTACTTCAATGCCACCGAAAGCTACCGCAGCGACAGCGCCCAAGCGGTGGACCTGATCACTGATTTTTCCGTGCATCAGGATCGCATCAACGTCGGGTCGCTGGGTTTCACCGGGCTCGGCGATGGCACCGATGGCACGTTGAAGGTGAGTTATAACGAAAAGCTGGATCGTACTTCTGTCACGGATGTGGAAGGGAATGCTCTGGGGCAGCACTTCGAGGTCACGCTGGCAGGGGACTACAGCAACACCCTGACGGCCGAGCAGTTTACCTTTGCTCAGAGTGATCAGGTGGCTGTGCTGGAGGTGGTGGGAGTGGCGGCCGATGTGCCTGGCTGACGCCATCGTCGACTTACGCGCAAGCCCGCTGCCCAGGAAATATCCTGTGGGAGCGGGTGCTACCCGCGATGGCGTCGGCAATGCCAAGACACAATCCGACCTAGCGCAAACACCCCAGAAACAACTCGATCAAAGGCTCGCGCCGCTGTGCATGGCGCGTCAGCATCACCAGTTCCCGGTGGAACGTCAGCGCCCCCAGTTCGATCACCCGCACGCGATCCTGGCGCTCCAGCCATAACCCTGCCCGCGGAATCAGCGCCACACCCAGGCCATTCTCGACCATGCGAAAAATCGCATCCAGTTCGTCCAGTTCCAACGCCTGGCGCACATCCAGCCGTTGCTCTCGCAGAAAGGCGGTGACCAATCGGCCACCAAACGAGGTGCGGTCGTAGCGTACCAACGGCTGCTCCTGCAACACCTGCAACGGCTCCTCACCGACAGTACCCAGTGGCGCAATCAACAGGAATGGCTCTCGGGCTATGGTTTCCAGGTGCAGCTCCTTGGGCAGTGCAAACGGCGGCCGAATCAGGATGGCCACATCGAGATCACCGGCATCCACCTGGCTCAGCAGGTTCAAGGACACCCCTGGTACCAGTTTGGGCTCCACACCCGGCGCCGCCTCGCGCAGGCGCACCAGGGCGCTGGCCAGCAAGCCGGTCTGGGCTGTGCCAATGGCGCCGATGCGCAGTTCTCCCCGGTACTCTTCCAGCCGCTGGGGCGTGCCCATGCGCGCATAGAGTTCAAGTATCTCCTCAGCGATCGGCACTGCCCGTGCACCGGCGGCGTTCAGATGCGCACTGCGCCCCGAGCGGTCGAACAGGCGCATGCCCAGGCTGTGCTCCAGATTCTTGATCTGCGCACTGACCGCCGACTGGGTCAGGCCGACCTGCTGCCCTGCGGCGGCAAACGTGCCGCGTTTGGCAACCGTGATGAAGGTTTTCAACTCGCGGATCATAAAAAGCCCTGATCGAAATTATTGGTGCTCGGCAGCAATAATATCTGCTTTCCATCAAATCCCCGATAGCAAACACTGGCATCACAACGACCTGAGGAGCATCACCGTGAGCCTGTCCCCTTTTCACCTCGCCATCCCCGTCTACGACCTTGCTGCGGCGAGGCACTTCTACGGCGACGTCTTCGGCCTCGCTGAAGGTCGCTCCAGCGATCACTGGGTCGACTTCGATTTCTACGGCCACCAACTGGTGATCCACGAGCACCCAAAAACCACTTCCCAGGAAGCGGCCCATACCAATGCCGTGGATGGCCACGATGTACCCGTGCCACATTTCGGCATCATATTGCACTGGGATCAATGGGAGGCTCTGGCCGAACGCCTGCGCCAGCGTGAAACACAATTCGTGATCGAGCCCTACGTGCGCTTTCAGGGCCAGGTAGGCGAGCAAGCCACCATGTTCCTGTTCGATCCGTGCGGGAATGCGCTGGAGTTCAAGGCGTTCAAGGATATGAGTCAGTTGTTTGCCAAGTGACTACCGGGGGCATATCGCCCCCCTCTGCGTTTTTCCAGAGGGGGGACGGATGCGCCGAATCTGCGTGACTACAGGGATGGTATGTCACGTAGGTCACGGACGCGGATAGACGACATCGAACGTACCTTCCAGGTCATGAATGCTTCCATCACTCATTTCCTGCACATGCCCGTGAAAAGAACCGTAGGTGCGCCCGGTTTGTGCAACAGGGTCAAATTCGACGTGATAGGTCATCTCTCCATCGGTGGAGAAGTACCATGCTTGCGGAGGAAGATTCGGGTCTCCGGTGCTGGAAACCAAATAGTCCACGCTTACATCCTGTTCCTGCGTCGAGCCCATCTTAATAGTGAAATGGCCAGGTTTATCATAGGGCCTCTCGGCAAAAATGATCTCAAGACCGTGCATTTGGCCACTAGTGTTATCTCCCGCCGTCACGTGCGTGTCGGTTGACCACCTCGCCAGCGCGCTGTAGGAACGATTTGGAACATCGGTAAATCTCCACGTGCTCATGACGTAGTCGTGGGCTGGGCCTACTTCTTCATCTTCATTCATTATAAAAACTCCTCGGTATCACTATTGACCAAATAACCGTCTCCACCAAGACCGTATCTTTCCCGCCACCCCAGGAATGGGCGTGCGTCCGGGACGCGGATAGACGACGTCGAACGTACCTTCCAAAGCATAAATCCCCGGTTCTTCAGCAGCAGCACTATGGGCATTGCCATTGAAAGAACCGTAGGTGCGTCCAGTTTCCGTCACTGAATCAAATTCGATGTGCAGAGTCATCTCCCCGTCGAAGCATAAAAAACTGTTTCCCGGCGGATGGGTAGGATCGGGAGTGGACATAACAGAATATTGCACCACCACCTCGCCTCCCTCGTCAGGGAACCCCACTCGGATTACACCATGGAAAGGCTTGTCGTACCGAGGTTTGGAAAACAGGATGAGGAGCGTGTGAAGTTGACCAGTGCGATTATCACGAACGTTTATTTGCTTATTCCCTATCTCCCATGTAGCCAGCCCACTGTAGGATCGCCCTGGAACTCCCGCCAATGCCCAATCAGTCATCACATATTCGTTGGCCATGCGCGCATCGTTATTCGTGCTCATCATGAAATCTCCGAAGAAAAACATAAAGTGATACATTGCGGACACTCAACAGCGAAGAGCCCCCTAAAACGCTAAGCGATCCCTGCAACAAATAGTAAATCATTGGCCTGACACTTCAGCAAGCGCTCGCCGATGTATATTATTATTCAGCTCATGCCTCCCTGAATTAAAATTATCAGGCCTGGCAGCGTCTTTGCGGTCGCCCCTTAGATGATAGTTGCTCTGCCACTATCAGGTTATATTCGATAACTACAAAAGCACGAGCAGCCTACTAAGACGTACCAAAGCACGCAACGGGTTCGAAAGTTGCGCTGCCAACCTGGATGTCTTCGCGAGCCAGCTTGCGCCCACTGGGTCGACTTCGACTTCTACGGCCACCAACTCTGATCCACGAGCACCCGAAAACCACTTCCCAGGAAGCGGCCCATACCAATGCCGTGGATGGCCACGATGTAGCCGTGCCGCATTTAGAATGCGCCGAGTATGCGTGACTGCAGCGGTGGTATTTCACGTACGTCACGGACGCGGATAGACGACATCGAACGTACCTTCCAGGTCATGAATGGTTCCACTTCCATCAGTCATTTCCTGCGCATGCCCGTGAAAAGATCCGTAGGTGCGCCCGGTTTGTGCAACAGGGTCGAATTCGACGTGATAGGTCATCTCTCCATCGATGGTGAAGTACCATGCTGACGGAGGAAGATTCGGGTCTCCGCTGCTGCTAACCAAATAGTGCACGTGTACTGCAGGCTTTTTCTCGGGCAAGCCCATCTGAACCTTGTAGTTTCCGGGTTTATCATAGCACTTCTCGGCAAAATTGATCCCAAAACCATGCATTTGGCCACTAGTGTTATCTCCCGCCGTCACTTCCGTATCGGTTAACCACCTCGCCAGAGCGCTGTAGGAACGATTTGGAACATCGGTAAATCTCCACGTACTCATGACGTAGTCGTGGACTGAGCCTACTTCTTCATCTTCATTCATTATAGAAACTCCCCAGCATCATAGGAAAGCCAATCCGAATATTCTTCGGCGTGCGATGTCGGCAATGCTTGGCGATCGCCCAACATTTAGCTAATCACTCCTCGTGTAAACAAGAACGCCCGTTATCTATCTCCCTTCAGCCCTCTGTTGATTAAATAACCGTCTCAACCAGGACCGGGGCTTTCCCTGTACACCAAGCATGGGTGTACGTCCGGAACGCGGATAGACGACGTGGACTGTACCTTCCAGCACATAGATTTTCACTGGCCGTGCCGACACCGTTATTCTCGCTCATCATTAACTCTCCAAGGAGATGATATAAATGATATATAGCGAACACTGAACAGCATGGGGTACCGAACCCTTCTGGCGATCACTACAGAATGTAGTAAATCACCGGCCTGACACTTCAACAAGCGCTGGCTGATGTATATTATTGTTCAGCGCATGGCTCCCTGAATTAAAATTATCAGGCTTGGCAGCGTCTTTACGGTCGACCCGTAGTTTTTAGTTACTCTGCCACTATCAAGTTACATTCGATCACTACACAGGAAATTGCGCGCGCCTATTCTGTGGCCCGGCTTGCGCATGGCGGCAAGCGACCGCACAGACACCCCTCGATAAATCCCCGCCCCTCTCCCCCACCTTGCGCTACGCTTTCTGTTACAACGCCCCACCGTGGCTGGCCGGGCGTATGGCTGTTCCACCAGCATGGCGATAACAACAGCGCGGACAAGCGTGCGAGGGCCACTATGAGAAACCTGAGCGACATTCTGCACATCAAGGACCTGACCGAGAAACTCCAGGGCGTGCTGCCCGCCGCCGCGGTCAAAGGGTATCTACAAGGTGCCAGCGCCTTCGACAAGGGCCGCCCCGACTACCCCAAGGAGCTGGACGGCTGGCTGAGCGATATCATGGAGATCAAGCCGCACAGCAAATGGGACCCGCCGCACACCACGGTGCTCGATCTGGGCTCCGGCACCGGCAAGTTCATCCCGAGGCTGGTAGACATCGGTGCCGAGGTGTTCGCCGTTGAACCGGTGGCCGCCATGCGCGAGCAACTGGAACGCAATTGGGGCGACAAACCCTACGTGAAGATTCTTGAAGGCGCCGCCGAGGAAATCCCGCTCAAAAGCGAGTCGGTGGACGCGGTGATCTGCGCCCACTCCTTTCACTGGTTCGACAAACCCGAAGCCATGAAGGAAATCCATCGCGTGCTCAAGCGCGGCGGGCGCCTGGGCCTGATCTGGAATCTACGGGACACTCGCGAAGACTGGGTACGTCAGGTGGCGGACGTGGTCAGCAGTGTGGCCGGCGACAGCCCGCGGTTCTACAGCCAGAACTGGCGCAAGATGTTCCCCTACCACGGTTTTGCCTACCCGCTGGTGGAACGCCACTTCACCCACACCCACACCGGAACACCGGAAGACGTGATCCTCAACCGCATTCGGTCGATCAGCTTCGTCTCCACCCTTTCCGAGGAGCAGCAGGCACCCATCTTCGCCCAGGTGCGCGAGATCATTGCGACCCATCCGGATCTCAAAGACAAGGACATCATCACCGTGCCTTATGACACGGTGGCGTTTCATACCGTCAAGATCCTCTGAAACCTAGCGCAGGGCAGGCCTTACGCCCACCCTGCGCACACTCAGTGAATAGGCGTCAGCCCGCTTTCCTCGATGGCCAGCCGGGCGGCCGGCGAACTGAGGTACTGCAACAGCGCCGCCGCTTCCTCGGGGTGGGCACTGGTGCGGGTGACGCCGCCTGAATACAGGGTCATCTTCTGCACCGCATCGGGAATCAAACCGACGATATCGATGCCCGGCACAGGCTTGAGCTCACTGAGCTGCTGAAAGCCCAACTGCACATCACCGCGCGCCACCGCCGCGCCCACTGGCTCATCGGCTACCAGGCTGCTCTTGTCGCGCAGCTGCTCGGTCAACTTCATGCGTGGAAACAGCAGGTGCGACAGGTAGAGGCCACTGGTGCTGTTGGAATAGGCCAGCGAGCGAGCGTCGATCAGCGTCTTGCGAAAGGCATCGACGCTGCCGATATCGGGTTTTTCTTCACCTTGGCGCACCGCCATGGCGATAAATGACTTGCCCACATCCACCCGGGGCTCGCGTTGTACTTCGCCCAATTGAATCAACTTGTTCAACGATGCATCTTCGGTGAGC
This sequence comes from Pseudomonas sp. UBA4194, assembly GCF_002379585.1. Taxonomy (GTDB): domain Bacteria; phylum Pseudomonadota; class Gammaproteobacteria; order Pseudomonadales; family Pseudomonadaceae; genus Aquipseudomonas. Next base: position 46,914 of record NZ_DFUE01000085.1, on the reverse strand, counting down.
ACCAGGTCGGCACGTTCGCCACGCTCCAGCCGGTGGGAGATAGCCATCGGGTTATCGCCCACGGCCGGAGCCGGCAATACGATGACCTTGATACCCGTGGCCTTCTCGTAGTCTGCGACAATGGCTTGCATGGCGCTGACCACGCCACCGGAGCCGAGCAGGGACAGTTGGATGGGAGGCGGCGCTTTCTGCGCCTGGGCGCCGCTGGAGCCCAGTAGTACACACGCCAGCAGGGCGCTGGTGAGCCGTTTGGTCATGACAATATGATCCTGAAAATGAACGATAGAACAGGCTGATGGCTGGCCTGCAACACTTCACGCTAACGACGCTCTGGCCAGGAGCTCAATTAAGGCCGATGAAGAAAAATTTAGTTTACCCGTTATCCAGCGCTGCCTAGGCTGCGGCTGTCATTTAAGTGGGCAAAGTTCGGGAATTGTAATGCGGAGTAACAAATGAGTGCAGTTCTGGTGATCGAGGATGACGAAGTGACGGCGCATGCCATCATGACCGAACTCCAGGGTCACGGGCTGCAAACAGAATGGGCCGCCAGTGGCCGTGAGGGTCTGGCCCGTGCAATTGCCGGCGGCCATGACGCCATCACCCTGGACCGCATGCTGCCGGACTTCGACGGATTGACCATCGTCAGCACCTTGCGCGGCCTGGGGCTGCACACGCCAGTGCTGATGGTCAGTGCGCTGTCGGATGTCGACGAGCGGGTCAGGGGCCTGCGGTCGGGGGGCGATGACTACCTCACCAAGCCTTTTTCCATGGTCGAGCTGGTGGCACGCCTGGAGGTCCTGTTGCGCCGACCGGCAGCGGGCAGCCACGACCACTGCCTGACTTTCGGCGACCTGCAACTGAACCTGATCGAACACACCCTGGCCAGGGGTGGAGAGCACATCAGTCTGCTCCCTGCCGAGTTCAAATTGCTGACCTATCTGATGCGCAACGCCGGCCAACTGGTGACCCGCACCATGCTGTTTCAGGAAGTATGGGGTTACCATTTCGACCCCGGCACCAACATCATCGATGTGCACATCGGTCGCCTACGCAAGAAAATCGAAGGCCGAGGCTCGCCTGCCATTCATACAGTGCGCGGTGCCGGTTATGTGCTTGCCGAACCGAGCTGAACGCTGGCGCTCCTCCAGCAGCCGTCTGATTGGCTTGTACGCGCTGTTCTTCGTCGCCTGGGGCGCCGTGTTTACCGGTGTGTTGTACTGGGAGATCTCACGCTACCTGGGTACCGTCGCCGAACGCACCCTGATGCAACGCGCCCACTATTACCAAAAAGTCGACGACGCCAACCTGGCCGCTGAGCTGGCGGCCAGCGAGGCCTATTCGATTCCCGGCATCGATGCCTACGGTCTGTTCGAGGCGAACGGCCGGCACATTGCCGGCGACCTGCTGAAGTTGCGCTCCAGCCTGCCCGATGACGGCCGGGTTCACTACCTGGAACGAGGCTTGAGTATCGCCGTGCCGCGGGAAGAACAGACGCGCAGCAGCCACGCCCTGCTGTTGCACCGCAACGATGGCCGCATTCTCATTCTGGCCCGCGACGGGGGTTCGATCTCGGCCGTGGGCGGCATCATCGAGCAAGCTTTGTTCTGGGGGCTGTCGCTGACACTGATCCCGGGGCTGATCGGCTGGCAACTGCTGCGTCGGCGGCCACTGAAACGGGTACAGCGCTTGCAGAACTGCACCGAGCGCATCGTTTCCGGCAACCTGGGCGAACGCCTGCCCCTGTCGAACCGGCGGGATGAACTGGACATGCTGGCCAATGCGGTCAACGTCATGCTCGAACACATCGAACAGCTGATGCTGGAGGTCAAAGGCGTGTGCGACGGTATCGCCCACGACCTACGGACTCCCCTCACCCGGCTGCGGGCACGACTGCATCAACTGCAGCACCTGCAACTGCAAGGCAGCGATGCTCAGGCCGTCAGCCTGGCCATGGAGGAAAGTGAAGCCATCATGCTGCGCTTTCAGGGGCTGCTGCGGATTTCGGAGCTGGAGGATACCCGGCGTCGCTCCGGCTTCGAACGCTTCGATGTGCACACCCTGCTGCACCAAGCGCACGAGTTCTTCGAGCCCATGGCCAATGAGCGTGGGCAGACCATGACCCTGCAGGTGCCCGCCGATCTGCCGCCACTGAGCGGTGACATGCCGCTGCTGTTCGAGGCACTGGTCAACCTGCTGGACAACGCCATCAAGTTCACCCCGCCCGGTGGGGCCATCCAGATCAGCGCAGCCGGCCAGGGCTCGGAGGTGCTGATCAAGGTGTGCGACAACGGCCGCGGCATTCCGGCCACCGAGCGCGACAGCGTCACCCGCCGGTTGTATCGCGGCGATGCCAGCCGCCAGGAGCCCGGACATGGCCTGGGGCTGTCGCTGGTCGCAGCCATCGTGCGCATGCACGGCTACAGCCTGGCCATCGACGTACCACCGACCGGTACTGGCACCTGCGTGAGCATCCGCTGCCCGACACCTTAAATTTAAATTAATCGGCGTTAATTTGAGCCCCCTCGCCGCCCGACCTACCGTGTCGCCCTTTCCATCAACCGGGGCTTCACGCCTGTGAAACAATCGCTGTCGAGCTTGACCTTCCTGTTGGCCTGGACGGCCATCGCTCCGGCCCATGCCGCTCCCGTGGCGGCGGCCGCTTCGATGATTCCCGCGCCGCCGCAATTGACCGCCAAGGCCTGGGTGCTGATGGACGCGGCCAGCGGCGCAGTGATCAGCAGCCAGGACCCGGACGCCCATCTGCCCCCCGCCAGCCTGACCAAGCTGATGACGGTGTATGTGACCACCCGCGAGATGCAAGCCGGACGCTTGAAGGCCGACGACACTGTGACCATCAGCGAGAACGCCTGGCGCACCGGGGGCTCGCGCATGTTTCTGGACCCCAACAGCAGCGTACCGGTGCATGACCTGTTGCGCGGCGTGGTGATCGATTCGGGCAACGACGCCAGCGTCGCGTTGGCCGAGCATATTGCCGGCAGCGAAGATGCCTTCGCGGGCTTGATGAACGTCACGGCCCAGAAGATCGGCCTGACCGACAGCCACTTCATGAACCCCACCGGGCTACCCGCGCCGGAGCACTATTCCTCGGCCATGGACATGGCACGCCTGGCCCGCGCGATCATTCGCGATGAGTCGGCGTACTACGAGCTCTACGCACACAAATATTTCACCTGGAACAACATCCGCCAGCCCAACCGCAACCTGCTGCTGTGGCGTGACCCCAGCGTGGACGGCTTGAAAACCGGCCACACCGAGGCCGCCGGTTTCTGCATGGTGACGTCGGCGGTACGGGACAACCGTCGGCTGATCACCGCTGTGTTCGGCTCCAGCACCCTGGAAAACCGCGCGGCGGACACGCAGAAATTGCTGACCTATGGCTACCGTTTCTATGACACGCAGACCTACGAGCACGCCGGCAAAGTGCTGGCCACGCCAGTGTTATGGAAAGGCCGGCAAGATGCCCTACAGGTCGGGTTGCTGGATGACATGACCCTGACCCTGCCCAGGAACCAGAACCGCAAGGCGCAGACACGGGTGCACATCGACGGCGACCTGATAGCGCCGATTGCCCAGGGGGCGGTGGTGGGAAGTCTTGATTTGTACGATGGCGAAAACAAGCTGGCCAGCCGGCCGTTGGTGGCGTTGCAGGCCGGGGAGCCGGGGAGTTGGTTAGGGCAGGTGTGGGATTCGTTGCGATTGTTTTTCAGGAAGTGGGTGGGGGGCCTTTAGCCCCACCTCCGGGAGAGGGCTGGGGTAAGGGGACCACCCGCCCCATAACATCCACCCCATAAGCTCCTGCCTATCACGCGGCCTGGGCGGGTGTTGCGATGGCAGGATTCGTGGGGTGATTGGCATTCAACAATGGCTTGCCACGCGCGACCATGGGGCTTCACTTGCCGGAGCCTCACCATGTCCACCGCCCTGCCCCTGGAAGCGCAAATCCTCGAACGCCCTTTGCATGTCGTCATGCTGTTGTACCCCGAGGTCGAGATCCTCGATTTCGCCGGTCCCTACGAAGTGCTCAGCGTGGCGACCCGCGTGGCCCTGCGGGATCGTATCTGTAGCCATGCCCCCTTCACCGTGACCACCGTGGCCGCCCGCCGCGAACTGGTCAGCGCGCGCTATGAACTGCGGGTACAGCCGGATGCCGACTTCAGTGACGATTTGCCCTGCGACATACTGCTGGTACCTGGCGGAGTCATCGACCAGCCGATGGCTGACCCCGCGACCCTGGAGTGGGTGCGCCGGATGGCCGACAAGACCACCCTGCTCACCTCGGTATGCAGCGGCGCACTGATCCTAGCCAAGGCCGGCTTGCTCGACGGCCAGCGCGTGACGACCCACTGGGCCGATATCGAGGAACTGCGCCACGACTATCCTGCCCTCGACGTCGTCGAAGATATTCCCTACGTGGATGCAGGCGCTCTGGTCACCAGCGCAGGGATCTCCGCGGGCATCGACATGACCTTGCACCTGGTCGCCCGCCTGCTCGGCGCCGAAGCCGGCCGCACCACCGCCCGGCAAATGCAATATGAATGGCAAGACGTAGCAGCGGCGTAAGCCGCGTCCCACGCCTCGACCTACAACCAGGCTGAAATGCTCGAGCCAGAGCCTTTCTCTCAATTTCACACGCATCAGGAATGTCGGAAATTTCGCAGCAAACTTGGGAATCGGACTACATCCGCCACGCCCATGCTTCCCCAGAATGAGCGCTGTTCACGTGCCACCACCAAGGCACCGTTGACCAAGCAATGCCTTACCATTCTTTGGAGACACCATGAAAAAGTTTGCCCTTACCAGCCTGTTTGCCGCCCTCACCGTATCCACCTCCGCCATGGCCGCGGACGGTGAAGTGCAGTTCACGGGCACCATCGTCAATACCACCTGCGCCATCACCATCGGCGACACCACTGGCGGCGCCGCTGGCGAAGTGAAGCTCGGGCCGGTACCGGCCGGGGCGCTGGGCCAGGCTGGCGCCATCGGCGGTGGCGGCACTTTCAGCCTGTCCGTCGATGCCAGCGACCCGGCCTGCAACATCACCGGTAAAAAAGCCACGGTCACCTTCCTCGGCCTGACCGGCGTCGACGGCCCGAGCGGGCAGTGGCTGTCGCTGGAAAAATCCGCCGGCTACGCCAAGAACGTCGCGATCCAGATCCGCGACCGCACAGGCGAAGTGAAAATGTCCGAGCCTTCGGCAGAGTACATGGACCTCACCGAACCCATGCGCTTCACCGCCAACTACATCGCCACCGGTGTCGCCGAGCCAGGCACCGCCAACGGCAAAGCCTCGTTCACCGTCAGCATCCAGTAAGGCTGCCCCTGCAACCGCGCGCGCCAAGCCTGGCGCGCGTCAGCCTGCCTGACCGAGGACCGCTGTGATGTTCCGAATCCCCAAACCCTTGCTCGCCCTGAGCCTGCTGCTGGCTGCCAGCCCGGCGCTGGCGGCGGTGACCCTGAGCAATACCCGAATCGTGTTCGATGGCCACAACCGTGATGCCAGCATCAGTGTCGCCAACAGCACTACCCGCCCTTACGCCGTACAAGTGTGGGTGAACACCGAAGCCGACGACATCAACATCGCCGCGCCCTTCATCGCCACCCCACCGCTGTTCCGTCTGGACGGACGCAAGGAACAGATGGTGCGCATCGTCCGTACCGCCGGACAACTGCCCGATGACCGCGAGTCGGTGTTCTACTTCAATGCCCAGGAAATTCCCGGCAACGCCGAGGGCGACAGCAACACCCTGAAAGTAGCCATCCGTACCCGGATCAAATTCTTCTACCGCCCCAAAGGGCTGCCCGGCTCCCTGCTGGAGAGCCTGCCCAAGTTGCAGTGGTCGGTGGTCCGCGCGCAAGGCAAGCCGGTGCTGCAGGTGAACAATCCCTCGGCCTACCACGTGTCGTTCATCCATATCCGCGTGGGCAATGCCGGCAAGGAAGAGGAAGTGGACGCACCGTTGATGGTTGCGCCGTTCTCCACCCGTGAGTACCCACTGCCTGGCGCCGTTGGCGCTGCACCGGACACGGTGTGGTTTTCCGTGATCAACGACCACGGCGGCTACACCGAGCCCGCCCGGGTCGCGTTGTCGCCCGCGCGCTGACCTGCCCGCTGTGGCGTGCATTCTGCCTGCATAGCGCCGGTCCAAAAGGCCAGGCGCCGAGTGAAGTCATGTCCAATATCAACACCCGCTCGCCCTTGCCCGTGCCTTGGATGCTGGCCGTGGCCACTGCCATGACCCTGCCAGCCGCCGGTGCCAGCGACACCTTCGACGCCAGTTTCCTGCAGCCCTTTGCCGGCACCGAGGCCGGGCCCAACCTGGACCTGAACGCCATCGCCAGCAGCGATCACCTGGGGCCTGGGACCTATCCGGTCACCCTGCGGCTGAACCAGAGCTTTTTCGACCGCCGCGATATCCTGTTCAAGGCCGTGGGCCGTGGCGACCAGATCAGCCCCTGCCTGTCGCCTGAGTTGCTGCGGGAAATGGGCGTGAAACTCGATGCCCTGGCACCTGCCAATCAGCCGCTGGGCGATTGCGTGGACCTGGAAGCGCTGATCGAGGGCGCCCTGTCCAGCTTCGACGCCGCGCGCCTGGCGCTGGACGTCAGCGTGCCGCAGGTGGCCCTGGACCGTGACGCCGTGGGCTACGTGGCCCCCTCCGAATGGGACAGCGGCATCGACGCCGCCACCCTCAACTACCAGTTCAGCGGGGCCGAAGGCCGGACCCGCAGTGGCAGCAGCAATCAATACAGCCTGTACCTGCGCGCCGGCGTCAATCTGGCAGGTTGGCGGTTGCGCTCCAATTCCGTGCTGAGCCAGAACGCTCAACAATCCCGTGAGTGGCAGCGTAGCAATACCTATGTGCAACGCGACTTGCCCGGCACCTTCGGCACCCTGACCCTGGGCGAAAGCTTCACCCCCGGCGATGTGTTCGACAGCCTGCCCTACCGCGGTGTGCAACTGGCCAGCGACATGGGCATGCTGCCCGATTCGCTGCAAGGCTACGCGCCAGTGATACGTGGCATCGCCGAAACCCAGGCGAAGGTGGAGGTGTTGCAGAACGGCTATTCGCTGTATTCCACCTTCGTGCCACCGGGGCCGTTCGTCATCGACGACCTGCATGCAGCCGCCGGCAGCGGCGAACTGGAAGTGGTGATCACCGAGGCCGATGGTAGGCAGCGCAAATTCACCCAACCCTATGCGACCTTGAGCAACATGCTGCGTCAGGGCATCTGGCGCTACAGCGCCACGGCCGGACAATACAACGGCGTGGACGGCTACCGGCCAGACTTTGCCCAGTTCACGTTCGCTTACGGCCTGCCGCTGGATTTCACCCTGTACACCGGCGTGCTCGGCGCCGATTTCTATCGCGCCACCCAGTTGGGTCTGGGCAAGAACCTGGGCTCCATCGGCGCCATGGCCGTGGACGTGACGCAGGCCTATACCGCCAGCCCCGGCGGCCCGGACGAACAGGGCCAGAGCTATGGCTGGCGTTACGGCAAGGCCTTCGCCACCGGCACCTCGGTGCGCTTTGCCGGCTACCGCTACTCCACCGCGGGCTATCGGGACTTCGGCGAAGCGGCGTGGCAGCAGCAGCTCAATGGCCAGGTCGTCATCACCAAGCGCAGCAAGCTGGAAGCCAGCATCGCCCAGCCCACCAGCTTCGGCTCGTTCTATTTCAACGTGAGCCAACAGGACTACTGGAACTCCACCCGGCGCGACAAGCAGTATCAACTGGGCATCTCCAGCACCTGGCGCGGCGTCAGCTATGGCCTGTACGCCAGCCGCAACCTGTCCAACACCTACGGCGAGGACCAACAGGTGGCCCTCACCTTGTCGATGCCCCTGGGCAGCGGCGGACACCTGACCTACGGCACCACCCGTAACAACAGTGGCGACTACGACCATCGCGCCAGCTACAGCGACCGCGCCACGCCGGACGGTCGCCTGATGTACGGCCTGGATGCCAGCCGCTCACCGGTATCCGGTGCCGCCGGTTCCGCTTCGCTGAGTTACCTGGCGCCGTTCGCGCAACTGGGTTCCAGCGTGACCGTGGGCGAAGGCTATCACCAGGCCGCCGTGACTGCGTCTGGCTCGGTACTCGCTCACCAGGGCGGCATCGAGCTGGGCCATACCCTGGGTGACACCTTGGCCCTGGTGGAAGTACCGGGCATTGCCAACGTCGGCGTGCTCAATGCTCCCGGCACCCTGACCAACGCCCGCGGCTATTCGCTGGTGCCCTACATGACCCCCTACCGGCGCAACCGCCTGAGCCTGGACACCAGCCAACTGGAGAACGATGTGGACATCGAAAACGGTATCACCGATGTAGTGCCGCGCCGTGGCGCGGTGGTCAAGGCCCGCTTTGTCGCCAGTCGGTCAGCGAAGATGGTGGCCAACTTGAAGATGACCGACGGGACTGTGCCGCCCTTCGGCAGTCAGGTCATGGCCGGCGAAGAACGCGTAGGCGTGGTCGGGCCTGGGGGTCAGGTGCTGTTGTCGTTGCGCGAGGACATGCGCGAGCTGGTGGCGCAGTGGGGCAAGGGCGATACGCAGCGATGCCGATTCGAGGTGGACCTGTCCGCCGCCACGGGGCGCGATGAATACCAGGTGGTCGAGATCGTTTGTACGCGGCTGGAAGGGGAACAGGCATGAGCAGGCAGACAATGACCAGGATTGCACCGGTGCTGGGAATGCTTGCGGCTGGACAAGCGCTGGCCGACCCTTGCCCGCCCATGCATCAGGCCTTCCTGCACACAGTGCTGGGCAGTTCGTACATCACGACGGATGCGCCCATCGGTTCGCATATCGCCGAAACGTCTGACTTTCGCCTGCCCTCTTATCAATGCACCGGGGCCGTGGTGGATCATGTGATTCTGCCCCAGCCAAGAGTGCTGGGTATCAACCCCGCGTTCGCAGGGTCCGATACGGCGACCAAGGGGCAGTACATCTATCCCACCAACATACGGGGCATAGGCGTGGCGGTGCAGTCGAACTGGGGGTCCATTTGCCGCAACGGCTTGCCGTTGCCCAAGGACCAGCGATTCTTTCCCTTCACCGGCGAGATCTGTGCCCCGCCGACCACTCCCTACTCACTCATGATGACCGTTTTCCTCATAAAGACGGCGCCGATAGCGCCGGGGAGTCACTTTGTGAACCTTCCGCTGTACCGCATCACCATGGACGGTGTGGAATGGGCTACCGGAAGCGCCAACATACGTACCATAGTCACGGGCTGTTCGATGCCCGACTATGTCACGCGGCCCATCCAGGTGCCCTTGGGCGACCACTACACCAATGACTTCAGCGGGCCGGGCAGCTTCACGGCCAGCCGGGACTTTACGATCAATCTGACCAGCTGCGCGGGCGGGGGCGGTACCCAGCCCGACTGGAACTACTTCCGTGGCGACTACGCGAACATCACCTTCGAGGGTGTGAAGGGCTCCACCATCATCGATGGCGAACAGGGTTTGCTCAGCCTGCAGGCCGATGCGACCGCCAAGGGCGTGGGGGTGCAGATCCTGCGCGACGACGGATCACCCGTGCCGCTGGGCCGTGAAGTACAAGTGGGGCGCTTCTACTCAAACCTCACACCGCTGCGCTTCAAGGCTCGGTACATGCAACTCGAAGGCGAACGCGTCACCGCCGGCAGTGCCGATGCGGCCGCGAACTTTACCGTGACGTATCGGTAGCAGCGTTGAAAAATCCGCTGGACAGCCCAACCACTGCGCCATTATCTTGCCCACAGGTCACCGCAGTGGCCAACGTCGCTCGGACGGTTCCGGGCGCTTACGTATTCGAGGAAGTCATGGCCGAACCTGTTCGCCCGCGTCGCTTTGCGCGCATCGATCGTCTCCCCCCCTATGTGTTCAATATCACTGCCGAGTTGAAGATGGCTGCGCGTCGGCGCGGCGAAGACATCATCGACCTGAGTATGGGTAACCCCGATGGCGCCACGCCGTCGCACATCGTCGACAAGCTGGTCACTGTCGCCCAGCGCGAAGACACCCACGGCTACTCCACCTCCCGTGGCATTCCGCGCCTGCGCCGCGCCATCTCGCGCTGGTACAAGGATCGCTACGAGGTCGATATCGACCCCGAGGAAGAAGCCATCGTCACCATTGGCTCCAAGGAAGGCCTGGCGCACTTGATGCTGGCGACCCTGGATCAGGGCGATACCGTGCTGGTGCCCAACCCCAGCTACCCCATCCACATCTACGGCGCGGTAATCGCCGGCGCCCAGGTGCGCTCGGTGCCGCTGGTACCGGGTGTGGACTTCTTCAACGAGCTGGAACGGGCCATTCGCGAATCCATTCCCAAGCCGAAGATGATGATCCTGGGCTTCCCCTCAAACCCCACCGCGCAGTGCGTGGAGCTGGATTTCTTCGAACGTGTGGTGGCCTTGGCCAAGCGTTATGACGTGCTGGTGGTGCACGACCTGGCCTACGCCGACATCGTCTACGACGGCTGGAAGGCCCCGTCGATCATGCAGGTGCCGGGCGCCAAGGACATCGCGGTGGAGTTCTTCACCCTGTCCAAGAGCTACAACATGGCAGGCTGGCGGATCGGTTTCATGGTTGGCAATGCCGAGCTCGTCAGCGCGCTGGCACGGATCAAGAGCTACCACGACTACGGCACGTTCACGCCCTTGCAGGTGGCGGCCATCGCCGCTCTGGAAGGCGACCAGCAATGCGTCAAGGACATCGCCGAGCAGTACCGCCAGCGCCGCAACGTACTGGTCAAGGGCCTGCATGAACTGGGCTGGATGGTGGAAAACCCCAAGGCCTCGATGTACGTGTGGGCTAAGATCCCCGATCAGTACGCGCACCTGGGCTCGCTGGAGTTCGCCAAGAAGTTGCTGGCCGAAGCCAAGGTGTGTGTGTCCCCGGGCATCGGCTTCGGTGACTACGGCGACGACCATGTACGCTTCGCCCTGATCGAAAACCAGGACCGCATCCGCCAGGCCGTGCGCGGCATCCGCCAGATGTTCCGCGCCGATAAAACCAGCTGACGCCTGCGCGGTTCGGAGGGATTTGGGCTGAACGGGTCAGGCTTGCTGCCGACCCGCTTTCCAATGGCCCTGGAACTCCATGTTCAGCGCGTAGAGATGGTGATCGAGCTCGTTCAGCGATTCGATCGTCGATGCCAACGATGCCGCTCCGGTTTTCGTTTCCAGGTACAACCCACGCAGATATCGGTCGTTCACCAAAGGTATGTGGTCGGTTTTTTCCCAGATCGCTATGGCCTGACCGCTTAAGCCGATGATCTTGCCTAAGCTGTCCTGCGAAAGCCCCAGTTCCTTGCGCAGAAATCTGAACTCGGCTCCTGTGAGCGCGGCGGGTTTCTGTGCCACCGCCTTGCCAATTACATCGTGCAAGCTGAGGACATCGGTAATGGCAACCGCCTCGCCATGAGAGGTTTGTTTCACTACGAAACCGTTGGTCAGCCATACGTTGGGCAGGCCGCTTTCCATGTAGTGATGCATCAGGGTGTTCCTTTTCGCAGAATCGTTGTGACAACGACGATGAATGTCCCGTCTTGGTCGATATCCAATGCCGCTACGACCTGTATGGGCGATCCGGCACGAAACCAGGACATCGTCACTTTCCAGTCTCCGCCTGGATTAAGCATGGGTCCTTCCACAATTCGGCCCTTGGCCAGGCAGCCCATGACACAGGGCACGGTGATTCCGCGTTCGACCATCCGGGACCGTGCGTGTTGGGTGTAGAACACGCGTTCGGAGCGAGTTGACAGCGATCTCACAATCTCGAGCGCCTTGTGAGGCAACAGCGGAAAAGGCAATATGGGCGTCATGAACAATCTATAGTATTTATAGGTTGATGCAACCTACAGCGGCGATACATCTCGATCAACTCAACGCCGTAACAGCACATTTCGCATGCGTTCAGTGCTTCACCTTCCTCGGCTGAACGCCGCGCCTACAGGGCTCGGGGCCGGGTGGTATAAGGATAGGCAATCGCTTGCGAGCGGGTACATAGACTCTGGGCCTTTCCTTTTGAGGGATGGCCATGACTGCCCCCAGCTTTGCCTTGTTGACTGACCTGAACACTAAAATACTGCGCCTGCTCGATGGGCGTCCCGGTGTACCCGATGCACTCGATGGGGAACTGCTCAAGCGGTTTCCCAGCCTGGCCCCACGGATTGGCGTACGTGAGGTGTTCGTGCATGTGCACGCAGACACCCCAGGCGTTTCTCTCTATGCCTGGCTTGCCCGGCGCCTGGCTGATGGCCGCGGGCCTACCTTCGATCAAGCACTCACGACTTTTTCCATCGACCCTGTGCACACCCAAGCCAGCCATCTGATCCAGGGCCTGGACGCTGTCGGGGTGGAGAAATGGCTGGAGGATTGCGCCAGCGCTCTCGAGCGCCTGTACCTGACCCAACTACGCGCCTACTGGACAGGCACAGCGCCGGACGCCAGTCAGGCCCGCCACCGGCAGCTGCGGGCTCTGCACATGGAGCGGCTGAAAGCCGAGTTGGCACTGCGCCGCTACGACAAGACCCTGCCGACCGGCGCTGATCAGTTGATTCAGCAGGTCCTTGACTACCCTCGGCAGGCCCAGCGTGCGCACCTGGACCCTCACCAGCAGGCGACCGTCTACCGAGTCAGCCTCCAGGGCGCGCCGGATGTGCCGATGCACGCCGCGTTCGTCATCACCCGAGACGACTGGATCGACGGCAGCGCAGTGCTTTACACCGCTGTGCACGGTATTGAAGCTTTCGAGCATTTCGATGATCTGGACGCCCTCCTGCGCCAACGCCTGAGCCAGTCCGCGCAGCGCGATGCCCTGCTCTACCACGCCCCGAACGAAGCCCGAGGGCGGCTGTTGAGCGCCAGCCCCATAACGCCGCTGTACAGCCTGGTGGAGTCATCGCTGTTCGATGATCTGGTCGAAGGCCAGTTGCAGAAAATGATCGATGACGTGCGTGATGCCAGCCGTCAGGCGCAGGCCGATGGTTCGGCCAGCGACCTGATGCTGCTTGCCACCCAATGGCAAACAGCGAGCGACCTTAGCCAGTGCTTCGACCTATCGGGCATTCAGACCACCCGCAACACCGCGCTGTGGACTCAGGCACTGCCCAGCTGGCTTCGCGACGCAGACAGCGCACAGCAACAGCAGTGGCGTACGGCCTGGCAAGCATTGGCGGCCGCGTTGCAGGCAGCCATCGATCCGGCCTTGCTGCCGATTCATCTGTATGGCCAACGCCAGACTGTGCTGGATCACGCCTGGGAGGCATTGCGCGCTCGCCTCAAGGAACGCCAGGGGTTGGATCTGGACCCGGATCAGGTGTTCATCACCACCACCTCGGCCTGGCAGACCGGAGCGCTGAGCAGTCCGGCCAGCGTTACGCCCAGTAGCTACGCGGCCAATGCCGCACGTCCGCACACGGGGCCCGCCGTTACCTTGGCCGCCAACCAACGTACGCTCACTCAACTGGCCCTTGAGAACGTCGGCTTGCTGGACGTCGACTACCTGTTGACCGCCCGGGTACACGACCGCGCCGGCAGCACCCTGGCGCAACTTTCACCCGCCCAGGTGCGCGCCCATGTGCGTGGGTTGGACTTTGCCAACAGCTACGTCGCGCAGGTCCGTCAGGCCTTGCTGGGCGCGGGTCAGGGGCAATGGCGGCAGCAGCGCTTCGTAGCGATCTGGCAGGCCCAGTTCCGCCTGGATGCCCTTGAGGCAAAGCTGGCCAAGGATTTGACGGCGGATCGGCACAGCGACCTCGACACGCTGTTCGACGGCACCGCCTTGCAGGCTCACCATCTTGTGATTGACGGCGTCACTTGCTGCCGGCTATGGATCATTGCGCCTGCAGACCTCCGCTATTACCTGCTCTACTGTCCCGACGCCGCAAGTGGACGACGCTTCCACGAGTATTCCAACGCTGCCGCGTTGCACGCAGCGCTGGCCGAACCGGACATGCGCCGGGATCTGGTGGCTCGGGTACCCCACCCGCATCAGGCCGATACCCAGAAGCGGCTCGGCACCGGCAGCCCGCACTGGTTCACGCTCAAACATCTGGGCCGCGAACCGGCGGTTGCCGAATACCAGGCGCAGGTGGAGGCGGCGCTGCTCAACGCCCGAGCACTGGCCACATCAACCCACGACACCAACGTGAGCAATGCCTTCACCGTGATGCTCCTGGCATTGGACGTCATCACCGCCGTGCTGCCGGTGAAGGTGTTGATCCCGTTGGCGTTGACTCGCAGCCTGTGGTCTATCGGCAAGGGACTGCAGGCCCTCAACGCGCAGGACCGCGACGCGGCGCTCGCCTATTTCATGGGTGCGATCGCTCATCTCACGGACGCGTCCTCGGACTTGGCCGGCAGCAAAGTATTCAGCACCGGCGCCCGCCCCGGACCCACGCTGACCGGGCTCGATGGCCGCTACGCTGTCAAGCCACCCAAGGGTTTGCGCCCACGTACCGATCCTGGCTACGAAGGGTTGTGGCAGAGCCAGCCCACCGACGGCAGCCCACCGCAATTGTTTGTGGAGCAAGGCGGTCGTCACTACGAGGCTCGGCGCCAGCCGCATAACGATGCCTGGTACGTACTCAACCCACGCAATCCCCACGGCTCTCTCGGTCAGCCAATACAGCGCGATGCCGGCGGACAATGGCGCCAGCATTGGGTCGACCGCCTGCCAGGCGGCGCACCAACGCGGCGAGACAATCTGTGGGACGCCAACTCTGGCGAAGACGCCATCAAGGATATCGACACCCTCAACGCCCTGCGCCGAGTGGCGCCGCGCCAGAGCAAGGCGACCATCGAGCATCTGCTGCGCAGCTTCAACATGCCCAAGGCATTGCGCGATCGTCTGGCAGCGGATGTGCGGCTCAAGCCACGGGTGCCGGATTGGGCTGCGGACTACCGCAAGCGGTCGATGAACCCCAACAATCCTGCGCGTTTCGACGAGCTGCGGCGCTTGAGTGATGCCGTCATCGAGGCACTGCGACGTTCCGGGCGCCAGCCCATAACGCCGGAGGCACGGCGCGCGGTGGCCAATTTCAGCACACGTTTTCTGCACGACTATGCCCTGAGCCGCGGCTACCGGTTGAACAGCCAACACGCGTTCTATCGCACCGACCTGCCAGCGGTGATGCGCGGGGATTCGCGGACACCGTTCGAGCTGGCCCGCGATGACGGGCTACTGACCCGCCTGGGCAGCCACCCCATTCAGTTCACCAGCCATCGGCCGGTGGTTGGCAGTTTGAATTATCAAGATGCCTTGCACTATTCCCGGCATCTGCAAGCCGAGGATCTGGCCTACAACTATCAGACCGATCTGCTGCCCGCCGGTGCTCGTTCCTTGGATGAGGGCAGTGGCAGCCCCGGCGGCTCCGCCAGCCCTGACTCGCTATCGGACACTGAAGCGATGCGCCTCGAACAGCAGGATGGCTTCGTGTACCTGTTCGATACGCGAGGGCTGGAAACCGTACCTATCGCGGACAACTTCGTGCTCAACCCCTATAACTCCACCACCGGCGGGTTCGAGGTAGCTGCCGAAGTGCACATTTCAGTGTTGGGCGGCCCCCGGCCGGACGGCGGACTGCCCGCCGAGCGTATCTGGCTGGTCGACACCACCGGCACCCGCGCGGCGCGGATCGACCACTTGGATCGGCGCTTTGGCAAGGAGCTGGGGGCCCTGGAGGCCCGCACCCATGAGGGAGACCACACCTTGGCGGAGTATGACCGGCTGATAGCACAGCTGCCCGCCACCGAGACGGTGGCTTTGGATGTCAACCCGGACGGCACCCTGGCCAGCCCGCCATTTTCCAACCAGCCCACTATTGACCCGTAGCAGCGGGCAGGCCCCGCCCATGCGGCTTGGCACTGTAAAAACAAAAACGCCCCAGGCTTGTTCAGCCTGGGGCGTTTTTGTTGGCACCCGATGGATCAACGCGCGTAGGTGAGCAACAACTCCGTCGGCGCCTTGAAGTCCAGGGACATCATCACGCTCAATGCGGTGATGGTGAAGATCGAGAACACGAACAGCTTGCGCGCCCAGACTCGATCATCCACAGCCTTGTAACCGGTCCAGGCCATGTACAGCCAGTACATACCCATCGCCGCCGCTACCGCCAGGTAACTCATGCCGGCGTAACCGCCGAGCGTGAGCATCAGGGTCGCCAACAGGAACGCCAGGATGTAGAGCAGGATGTGCTTCTTGGCCACCACGATGCCGCGCTTGACCGGCAACACCGGAATCGAAGCGGCCAGGTAGTCGTTGAAGCGAAAGATCGCAATGGCATAGGAATGCGGCATCTGCCAAAGACTGAACATCACCAGGAGGGTCAACGCCGCCAGATCGAAGGTGTTGCTTACCGCTACATAGCCGATCACCGGAGGCATGGCACCGGACAGGCTGCCAACCAGGGTACCGTGTACCGATTTACGCTTCAGATACAGGCTGTAGAAACCTACATAGATGATGAAGCCGATCAGCCCGCCCAGGGCCGCCAGCGGGTTGGCCAGCTTGTACAGCATGGCCAGGCCGACGACGCCCAGTACGGTGGCGAAGGCCAGTGCGACCTTCACCGAGATCTGCCCCTGTACCAGCGCACGGTTCTTGGTACGTTCCATCTTGACGTCGATGTCACGGTCGATGCAGTTGTTGAATGCACAACCGGACGCCACCACCAGCGAAGTACCGATCACCGTGGCCAGGAAAAGGGCAAAGTCCACATGCCCCTGCGAGGCCAGGAAGAAACCGCCTGCCACGGAAAGCACGTTACCGAAAATGATCCCCGGTTTGGTGATTTGGATAAAGTGCTTAACGGACATGCAGGTTTTCCTCACTTCGCCATCATGAAGTGATGGATGCTGAACATGATCCACAGCGACAGGCCCACCAGGAACGCAATGATCAACGCCGAGAAGACGAAGGCAATCACGTTCCAGCGTTGCTCGGAGGTGCGGTCCAGGTGCAGGAAGTACACCAGGTGAACCAGTACCTGAACCACGGCGAAGATCATCACGATCCACAGGGTGGCTTCCTTGGACAGGGTCGGGAACATCACCAGGCCGAAAGGAATCGCGGTCAGGATCACCGACAGCACGAAACCGATCATGTACGACTTGTGGCTGCCGTGGCTGCTACCAGCGGAAGTGGTATGGGGGTTTGCCATTTACAGAGCTCCCATCAGGTAGACAACGGTGAACACGCAGATCCAGACCACGTCCAGGAAGTGCCAGAACAGGCTCAGGCAGCTCATGCGGGTGTTGTTGGTAGCGGTCAGGCCTTTGGATTTGATCTGTGCGATCAGTACGGCCATCCAGATCAGGCCGCTGGTCACGTGCAGACCGTGGGTACCGACCAGGGTGAAGAACCCGGTCAGGAAACCACTGCGCTGCGGGCCGAAGCCCTCTTCGATCAGTTTGTGGAATTCGTAGATTTCCATGGCGATGAAGCCAGCGCCGAGCAGGAAAGTCACGAACAGCCACTTCAGTACGCCGCTCTTGTTGTCTGCGTGCAGCGCCAGCATGGCAAAGCCATAGGTGATGGAGCTGAACAGCAGCAAGGCCGTCTCGGCTGCCACGAAGGGCAGCTCGAAGATGTCGTGGCCCGACGGGCCACCGGCGACGTTGTTAACCAGCACTGCGTAAGCGGCGAAGATCGACGCGAACAGAATGCAGTCGGTCATCAGGTAGATCCAGAAACCGAAGACAGTCATGCCCCCGGCATCATGATGATCATGATCGTCGTGACCGTGCTCGTGCTGGTGCGCGACTTCCGCGTTCAAGGTTGCGTTTGACATTGTTTAAGCCTTCTCCACCGTGGAGTTCAGACGAGAATCAACTCGTGCAGCGTTTGCCAGGCGAGCCATGCGTTCACCTTCGATACGAGCGACTTCTTCAGCCGGGACGTAATAGTCGATGTCGTCGTCGTAGCTGCGCACGATCAAAGTGATGACCATACCGGCCAGACCGATGGCAGCCGCCCACCAGATGTGCCAGATGGCGGCAAAGCCCAGGATCAGACCGAAGAAGGCCATGATCACGCCCATGCCGGTGTTGCGTGGCATGTGGATCTGCTTGTAGTCAGCGGTATTGGCGGTGGCTTCACCACGCTCTTTCATACCCCAGTAAGCATCGAGGTCGGCGACCACAGGCTGCTCGGCGAAGTTGTAGAACGGTGGTGGCGACGAAGTCGACCACTCCAGGGTACGGCCATCCCATGGGTCGCCCGAGACGTCCTGATTCTTGTGACGGTCGCGGATCGATACATAGAGTTGCAGCAGCTGGAAGAAGATACCGGCGGCGACGAACAGCGCGCCGACGAAAGCCACGTACAGCCAAGGCGTCCACTCTGGGTTGTCGGTGTGGTTCAGGCGACGGGTCATACCCATGAAGCCCAACACGTACAGCGGCATGAAGGCCAGGTAGAAACCGACCAGCCAGCACCAGAACGAGTACTTGCCCAGACGCTCGTTGAGTTTGAAGCCGAAGGCTTTCGGGAACCAGAAGGCGAAACCTGCCAGGTAACCGAACACCGCACCACCGATGATCACGTTGTGGAAGTGAGCGATCAGGAACAGGCTGTTGTGCAGCACGAAGTCGGCGCCTGGTACCGCCAGCAGTACGCCGGTCATGCCGCCGATGCTGAAGGTCACGATGAAGCCGATGGTCCACAGCATGGGCGAGGTGAACTCGATCCGGCCGCGGTACATGGTGAACAGCCAGGTGAAGATTTTCACACCGGTCGGAATCGCAATGACCATCGTCATGATGCCGAAGAAGGCGTTGACGTTGGCCCCCGAACCCATGGTGAAGAAGTGGTGCAGCCAAACCACGAACGACAGTACGGTAATGGCGATGGTCGCCCATACCAGTGAGACGTAACCGAACAGGCGCTTCTTACAGAACGTGGAGGTGACTTCCGAGAACACGCCGAATGCCGGCAGGATCAGGATGTAAACCTCAGGGTGGCCCCAGGCCCAGAACAGGTTGACGTACATCATCGGGTTCCCACCAAGCTCGTTGGTGAAGAAGTGGAAGCCCAGATAACGGTCAAGGGTCAGCATGAACAGAACAGCGGTGAGGATCGGGAAGGAAGCAGCGATCAGTACCGCGGTGCACAGGCAGTTCCAGGTGAACACCGGCATTTTCATCAGGGTCATGCCAGGCGCACGCATCTTCAGGATGGTGACGATGAAGTTCACGCCCGTCAGCAAGGTACCCAAGCCCGATATCTGCAGTGCCCAGATGTAGTAGTCAACACCTACCCCCGGACTGTATTGCAACCCCGCTAGCGGCGGATACGCCACCCAGCCGGTCTTGGCGAATTCGCCGACACCCAGGGAGATGTTGACCAGCAGCACGCCGACCACGAACAGCCAGAAGCTGACCGAGTTCAGGAACGGGAAGGCCACGTCGCGCGCACCGATCTGCAGCGGCACGACAATGTTCATCAGACCGATCATGAATGGCATGGCCATGAAGATGATCATGATCACACCGTGGGCGGTGAAGATCTGGTCATAGTGTTCCGGCGGCAGGAAGCCGGTAGAACCGCCCGTGGCGACCGCAAGCTGCGAACGCATCATGATGGCGTCGGCAAAACCACGCAGCAGCATGATGATGGCAACGGCGATGTACATGACACCGATTTTCTTGTGGTCGACCGACGTGAACCACTCAGTCCACAGGTAAGTCCACTTCTTGTAGTACGTGATGAGACCGAACACCACCGCCCCGAGCAGCGCAACGACGGCGAGTGTCACCATCACTATCGGCTCGTGGAAGGGCACCGCTTCCAGACTTAATTTACCGAACATCTTTTACTCCTCTGCCCCAGCAGCTGAATTCTTGCCCATGTCCATCCCTTCCATCGAGGCTGTCTCTTTACCCTCGTGGGAGACGCCTTTGCCTGGGTTCATGCCTTCATACTTGTCGATGATGGTCTGGAACAGGTTCGGGGCGTACGAGGAATAGAGCTCGACCGGGTTTTTCTCGCTAGGTTTGGCCAGCGCTTCATAAGTAGCTGCGTCGAGCTGCTTAGGTGCGCCTTTTACTTCACTTACCCATGCATCGAAATCGGCCTGGGATGTCGCGACTGCTTTGAACTTCATGCCGGTAAAGCCTGCACCGCTGTAGTTCGCGGAGATACCGTCGAACTCGCCGTTTTCGTTGGCGATCAGGTGCAGCTGGGTTTGCATGCCGGCCATGGCGTAGATCTGGCCGCCCAGTTGCGGGATGAAGAAGGAGTTCATCACCGAATCGGAAGTGATGCGGAAGTTGACCGGGACATTGGCCGGGAAGACGATCTTGTTGACCGTGGCAATGCCTTGTTCCGGATAGATGAACAGCCACTTCCAGTCCAGCGCAACGACCTGGATGGTGACCGGCTTGTGCTCGGAGTCCAGCGGACGGTACGGATCCAGGTGATGGGTCGACACGTAGGTGACGTAGCCCAACGCGATGATGATCAGCAGCGGGATACCCCACACCACCATTTCGATCTTGGTGGAGTGAGCCCACTCAGGTTTGTAGGTGGCGTCCTTGTTCGAGGCACGGTATTTCCAGGCGAACACGAACGTCATCACGATGACCGGGATCACCACCAGCAGCATCAGCGCGGTGGAGATGTAGATCAGGTTGCGTTCATCGATGCCCACTTGCCCTTTCGAGTCGATGAGGGTCCATTTGCACCCCCCGAGAAAAAGCATGCCTAAAAAGGGCAGTATGCCAAACAGTCTGGGGTAACGCTTTTTACTCATCTCACGACCTCTAGAGCAGCTTGCTTCAATGCAATTGTGTTTTGGTAGCCAACACTTCGTCCTGCCAAGCGCCAGCATTTATCGGGATTGAATACGGGCATGCCGGTAACGCAGCTGCTGCGATGGGCAAGACCTGTCTGGAGCGGTACTTCTATTCTGATTTCCGCAGGCTGATGCCTGTCTGCAGACTCATTCCCTTGAGTGTGGAGAAATCATGAAAGGGTTCACTCGGGCAGCACCAGTGGTTCTGAAGAAGGCCAAACGCGATGATTTTTCATCGCCTGTAGCGCCGTCTTTCAAGTGCTACCCGCTGAAATTGCCGCGATTGTAGTGAGCCTATTCCCCATTGACTATGACTAATCCGGCAACAGGTATTTCCAAATTATGCAACAATCCGACGCACATTCAAAGCCTTGCGACACGATGTCGCACCCCGTAAAACCGCGCTGCGGCCCCATGTTTACAAGGGCCGCGCAATTTCAACGGTGACAAGTTGCCGCATTTTGTCCGTTACTCGATCGACGGGGAATCGGAGTCAGGCACGAATTGTGATTAGCCCCGACGGCGGTTGCGGTAAATACCCAAGGGCACAAGGATAGCCGTCAAAACAAAAGCTACCAGTGCCCACTGCGCCAGGGACAATCCCAGCACGGGCGGGTACGGGGTGGAGCAGAATCCCTGGACCTGAAACACCGTGGGCATCAGATCGGCCAGGGGCAGGCCGTCGACGATGGGTTGCAGCGTGTCTATACCGCAGCTTACCGAAGGGTTGGCCAGGGTATACACATGGTGGCCCGCCGCGGCGATGCCAGCGACGGCGCTCAGCACTACCAGGACTTCGAAGAAGGTCAGGCTCTTGCGCCCACGCATGGCGGCGCCGATGAAAGCGAACAGCGCGATGAACAGTAGGGCGTAGCGTTGCAGGATGCACAGCGGGCACGGCGCCTCGCCGAGGACAATCTGCATGTACAGGGCACCGCCGATCAGCGCCAGGCAGATCACGCCCAGCAGCACGAGGAAACGACGTTCGCGATTCAGGGGCAGGTTGGTTTCACGGGTTGCAACGGTCATTGCGGCTTTTCCCTATACAGGCTTTGAACAGACTTGGTTCGATGGGTGCCAGTCTACACGCTGGGTTGGACGGTGGAATGTAGGATAAATCTGGAAATCGGCAGCGGACAGCCTGGCGGTGGGCCAAGGCTAATGGGGAGCCGATTAAAGGGGCGTTAACGATGGATCTCCGGTGCATCTGCCGACGCCTTCGCGGCTGCACGCCGCTCCTACAGGGTCACGCACCAGCCACACCAGAATCCACGCCCACACCCCCCCCCTGTAGGAGCGGCGTACAGCCGCGAAGGCCGCACCGCCGCTCCCACGCCCCTACACCAACGCCGACGCCGGTCCGAAGAACTCGTACCGACGCTGCCCATCCGGCACGCCCATGTCGCGCAGGTGGCCATCGACCATGGCCATGAACCCCTTGGGCCCCAGGAAATACGCATCCACATCGCGATCCGCCGGCAACCAACGTTCCAGCAGCTCGCGGTCCAACCGCCCGAGTGCGTCGCCGCCCTCCCCCTGCTCGTAACAGATGAACCGCTTGACCTGCGGATGGCTCGCCACCACTTCCTCCAGCCATGCACCGAACGCCTGAACCTCAGCGCTGCGTGCGCTGTGGATAAAGTGCACCGGGCGACCGCTGGGCAAGGCTGCCTCAAGCATCGCCAGCGTGGGCGTGATACCGACGCCGCCACTGATCAACACCAGTGGTTTGTTGCTGGCGCTCAGGGTGAACTCGCCCGATGGTGGGAACAGCTCGACCGTGGCGCCAGGATCGAGCCCCTCGTGCAGGAAGTTCGATACCACTCCACCGGGCTCGCGCTTGACGCTGATGCGGTAGAAACCGGACCGCGAGAGCGCCGACAGCGAATAATTGCGCCGATGTTCCTGCCCGTCTATATAGAGGCGCAGCCCGATGTACTGACCCGGTTCGGCCTGAAGGGTCGCCTGCCCGTCGACGGGTTCGAAATACAACGACACCACTTCGGCGCTCTCGGCCTGCTTGCGTGCCAGGCGAAACGGCCGCGCGCCGACCCAACCACCAGGCGCCTGCGCCTTGCTCCGATACAGCGCAGATTCGGCGCCGATCAGAATGTCGGCCAGTTGGCCGTAGGCTGCCCCCCAGGCGTCGATCACTGCCGGTGTGGCGACGTCCTCGCCCAGCACCTGTTCGATGGCGCGCAACAGGCATGCTCCCACGATCGGGTAATGCTCGGGCTGGATCTGCAAGGCCACATGCTTGTTGATGATCTGCGTCACCAGGCCGCCCAATTGTTCCAGTTGATCGATATGGCGGGCGTACATCAGTACCCCATTGGCCAGGGCCCGTGGCTGGGCGCCGCTGGCTTGGTGCGCCTGGTTGAACAGCGGGCGCACCTCCGGGTGTTCGTCGAGGAGCATTTTATAGAAATGAGTCGTCAGGGATTCGCCGCCGCTTTCAAGCAGCGGAACGGTGGCTTTAACGATGGCACGATGTTCTGGGCTAAGCATGGCAATCTTCTCCGTAGATGAGCTGCCATGACAGTCCAGTTTTCGTGCCACATAATTTTTCTAGCGAAAACATCAGGTTATGAGGATTATTGTCAAAATGACTCGCAGCGAGCATAGTCCCAATGACACGCAGGAGTCTTTATGACTACAACCCCGTTGCTCAAAGCACTGTTGCCCCTGGTTTCTGATCTGTCTCGCGACTTGCCCGAGGCCGAACGCTATCGCCGCCTGCTCGAAGCCCTGCGCGCATTGCTACCCTGTGATGCAGCTGCCCTGCTGCGCCTGGATGACCAATGCCTGGTGCCCCTGGCCGTCGACGGTCTGAGCGTGGATACCCTCGGTCGCCGCTTCAAGGTCAGCGAACATCCGCGCTTCGCCATCCTGCTGGCCAATCCTGGCCCCACCCGCTTCGACAGTGACAGCCCGTTGCCCGACCCCTACGACGGCCTGGTCGAAGGCCTGCATGAACACCTGCAAGTGCACGACTGCCTGGGTTGCCCGCTGTTCGTGGACGAACAGCCCTGGGGCTTGCTGACCCTGGACGCGCTCGATCCCGAACGCTTCGACCGAATCGAACTGGACGCCCTGCAGGCCTTCGCCAGCCTCGCAGCGGCGACGGTCACCGTGGCCGAGCGGATCGATCGCCTGGCCCGCGATGCCCAGGATGAACGTGCCCGGGCCGAAGCCTATCGCTTGGCCAGTGGCCAGCAACCCAAGGAAATGATCGGCCAGAGCGCGCCCCTGCGCCACTTGCTCGACGAAATCCGGCTGGTGGGCAGCAGCGATCTGACCGTGTTGATCACCGGCGAAACCGGGGTCGGCAAGGAACTGGTGGCCCAGGCGATTCATCAAGCGTCGGCCAGGGCACATAAGCCACTGGTGAGTTTGAACTGCGCCGCCCTGCCGGAAACCCTGGTGGAGAGCGAGCTGTTTGGACACGTCAAAGGCGCCTTCACCGGCGCCACCGGCGAGCGCCGTGGCAAGTTCGAGATGGCCAACGGCGGCACGCTGTTTCTGGATGAGGTGGGTGAGTTGTCCTTGACCGTGCAGGCCAAGCTGCTCAGGGTTTTGCAGAGTGGCCATTTGCAGCGTCTGGGCTCGGACCGGGAACACCAGGTGGACGTTCGCGTAATCGCCGCGAGCAACCGCGACCTTGCCGATGAAGTCCAGGCCGGCCGCTACCGCGCCGATTTCTACCATCGATTGAGCGTCTACCCCTTGCGGGTACCGGCGCTGAGGGAACGCGGCGCCGACGTGCTGTTGCTCAGCGGTTATTTCCTGGAGCAAAACCGCTCGCGCATGGGCCTGGACAGCCTGCGTCTGAGCCCCGACGCCCAGGCGGCACTTTTGGCCTACCCCTGGCCAGGCAATGTCCGGGAACTCGAGCATCTGATTGGCCGGTCGGCGCTCAGAGCCTTGGGCCAACACCGGCACAAGCCTCGCATCCTGACCCTGGACGCCCGCGATCTGGACCTCATCGCGCCTGCCGACCTGGCTGACGACCAGGGGCCAGCCACAACGCTGCCCGTCGCTCGGCTCGATATGCGCCAGGCCATGGACGCCCATCAACGCCAGCTGATCGAGGCCTGCCTGCTCCGTCATCGGCACAATTGGGCCAGCGCCGCACGAGAACTGGGGCTGGACCGCGCCAACCTCGGTCGTCTGGCCAAACGTCTGGGCTTGAAGTAATCCTTAAAGCCTGGCGCGCCGAGGTCGATAACCCGGCAACGAACTTGCGCAGCGGCCACGGCCGCCCGCATCGGCCCGACACAGAAGGTCCTCATGGCATCCCAAAACGCTCGCGCAGACTCTCTCTCGCTGCTGCTGTTCACCTTGCGCAGCGGCAAGCTGATGGCAATCAACCTGCTCAAGGTCAGCGAAATCATCCCCTGCCCTGCCCTGACCCGCCTCCCGGAATCGCACCCACACGTCAAAGGCGTGGCCACCCTGCGCGGCGCCGCGTTGTCGGTGATCGATCTGAGCCGGGCCATCGGTGAACAACCCCTGCTCGATCCCAGCGGCGGTTGCCTGATCGTGACCGATGTCAGCCGTTCCAAGCAGGGCCTGCATGTGCAGGCGGTGAGCAAGATCGTTCACTGCCTGACCACTGACATCCGCCCGCCACCCTACGGCGCCGGAGCCAAGTCCTTCATTACCGGGGTGACCCAGGTCGACGGCGCGCTGGTGCAGGTGCTGGACATCGAAAAGGTGATTCACGGCATCACCCCGATGCGCGTCGAGGCCGTGAGCTCGCAACTGGACGAAGCGGACGCGCAACTGCTGGCCCGTGCCAACATCCTGGTGGTGGACGACAGCCAGGTGGCGTTGCAGCAGTCCCTGCTGACCCTGCGCAACCTGGGCATCGAGTGTCGCACTGCGCGCAGCGCACGGGAGGCCATCGACTGCCTGCTGGAACTGCAAGGCACCCCGGGCCAGATCAACGTGCTGGTATCGGACATCGAAATGTCCGAAATGGACGGCTATGCCCTTACCCGCACATTGCGCGAGACCCCGGATTTCAAGGACCTGTATGTGCTGCTGCACACCTCGCTGGACAGCACCATGAACAGCGAGAAAGCCCGCCTGGCCGGGGCCAATGCAGTGCTGACCAAGTTTTCCTCGCCCGAGCTCACCGGCTGCCTGGTGACCGCCGCGCGATTCGTCGCCAATCAGGCGCATTGAGGTCGATCAGGCATAATAGGGCCGAATCCAACAGAGACGGACCTGCAAACATGAAAGCGCCCCTGATCCTTGTACTGGTCCTGGCTGCCTTGAGCACCCAGACCATGGCAGCCACCAGCGATGCCTGGGCCGAGTACGACAAGCGCGTGACCGCCAGTTGCCTGAAGGCCACCACCCTGAAGCAGGCCCGGGTGGCCAGCAAGCTCGCTCAATTCGATGACCGCGTGGGTTACACCGCGCTGCTGATCCAGGGTCGTTATCCACAGCCGCACATGAAGAACCAGCCCGGTGCCGAACTGTGCCTGTACGACAAGAACAAACGCAGTGCCTTCGTGACGGAGTGGGATTCGGTTCAGGGCAAGTAAAGAGGTCGACAGCGGTTCAGAGCAGAATGAAAGCGTACAGCATGCTCACCACGGGCATGCTGCCCGCACGTTCGTCCAGACTTTCGACCAACGCGAACTTGATGATGAAGCTGGCAATGATCAGCACCCGCAACCACAGCAATTTGCTCGACAGCACCAGCAGGCTGCCGACGGCCACGATCAGATGGAAAGCCCAGCATTTGGCGTCCGGAGGCAGCGAACAGGTGAGCAGGATCAGGAGCGAAGTGGGGATCAAGCTCGCGAGCAGCAATCCCTTGCCATACTTCAGACAATCCATATAGATCACTGACCTTCCCTCATTTATCGAGTTGTTATAGGCAGGCAAGTCTCTGGACATCATCGTGGGATTGCCATCAGGTAAATCAGCAGCGCTTGTAGGACTCTGCGATTAGTTGCGTAGGAAACACGGCCAATGACACTCGGATGATTCTCATCACGCCGCCAAGGTGTTACTGAATCTCGCGGTCACAATTCTTCCGCACCGTTTAGTCTGTGTGCGCAGGTTTCTGACGGCGGTGTCAGCCAGCCGTCAGCTTCGTGTCCGGCTTGGCAACGTATAACGACAGAGTCAAACTGCCATCCCCTCAATTCCTTGTTCTGGCGTCCGAATCGCATGCGCAAAGCAACTCGAAATGTCGTGTTGGTGTGCCTGGCCATGATCCTTCTGGCAGCCGCTTTCTGGCTGTGGAATCGTCCCGGTAAAACCAGGGCGGCTGGCGTCGTTGCGGTCCCGGTGCGGGTGGTGGAGGTGGTCCAGGCCGATGTACCGCGTTACCTGAGCGGCATCGGTTCGGTGCTGTCGCTGCACAGCGTCGCCATCCGCCCCCAGGTCGATGGCATCCTCACGCGCC
This sequence comes from Pseudomonas sp. UBA4194, assembly GCF_002379585.1. GTDB lineage: Bacteria > Pseudomonadota > Gammaproteobacteria > Pseudomonadales > Pseudomonadaceae > Aquipseudomonas. Next base: position 19,681 of record NZ_DFUE01000085.1, on the reverse strand, counting down.
TGGCCGTGAGGGAAGGCCAATGGGTCAACAAGGGTGACCTGCTGGCGACCATCGACGATCGCGGCATTCGCGCCAGCCTCGACCAGGCGAATGCGCAGGCCAGCCAGAGCCGGGCGCAGTTGCAAGTGGCCGGGGTCAACCTCAAACGCTATAAGGACCTGAGCCGCGACAACGGGATCTCGCGGCAACTGCTGGATGAACAACAGGCGTTGGTCGACCAGCTGAAAGCGACGCTGCAGGGTAACCAGGCGGCCATCGCCTCCGCCCAGGTGCAGCTGTCCTATACCCAGATTCGTTCCCCGGTCACGGGCCGGGTCGGCATTCGCAACGTCGATGCCGGTAATTTCCTTCGGGTCAGCGACGCCGAAGGCCTGTTCACCGTGACCCAGATCGATCCCATCGCGGTGGAGTTTTCCCTGCCCCAACAAGACCTGGCGACTCTCCAGGCCTTGCTCGACGCCCCCCAGCCGGCTGCGGTGCGGGCCTTCATCAACGGCGACGCCGAGTCCGGCACGCTGCTGGGCGAGGGTCATCTGACCCTGCTCGACAATCAGGTCGCCGCCAACACCGGCACCATCCGCGCCAAGGCCGAGTTCGCCAATGCGGGGCACACGCTGTGGCCAGGGCAACTGGTGAGCATCGGTATCCAGATTGCCGTGGAACGCAACGTCCTGGTGGTGCCGCTGCAAGTGGTACAGCGCGGGCTCGACGGTTATTTCGTGTACCGGGTCAAAGACGCCAAGGTCGAACAGGTGCCGGTGAAGATGCTGTACCAGAACACGACCCAGAACCTGATCAGCGGCGTTGCTGCCGGTGACGTGCTGGTCAGCGACGGCCAGTCGCGGCTCAAACCCGGCGCCCCCGTGGAGGTGCTCAGCGATGCCCCGGCTGCCGCCACGGTGCAGCCATGACCGGCGACCGCTCGGTATCGGCGTGGTGCATCGATCACCCCATCGCCACGGTACTGCTGACGCTGGCGCTGGTGCTACTCGGTGCACTGGCGTTCACTCGCCTGCCGGTGGCGCCCTTGCCCGAGGCCGACTTCCCGACCATCCAGGTCAATGCTCAACTGCCCGGCGCCAGCCCCGAAACCATGGCTTCGTCGGTAGCCACGCCGCTGGAGGTGCAGTTCAGCGCCATTCCCGGCATGACCCAGATGACATCCAGCAGTGCCCTGGGATCGACCAACCTGATTCTGCAATTCAGCCTGGACAAGAGCATCGACACCGCCGCTCAGGAAGTGCAGGCCGCCATCAACACCGCCGCCGGCCGGCTGCCCCAGGACATGCCCAACCTGCCCACCTGGCGCAAGGTCAATCCGGGTGACAGCCCGGTACTGATTCTGACCGTCAGCTCGGCGCAGATGCCCACCAATGAATTGAGCGACTTCACCGAAACCCTGCTGGCCAGGCAACTGAGCCAGATCGAGGGTGTGGGCCAGGTCAATATCACCGGCCAGCAGCGTCCTGCCATCCGCGTGCAGGCCGCACCGGAAAAGCTGGCTGCCCTGGGACTGACGCTCGCCGACCTGCGCGGGGCCATTCAGCAGACCAGCCTGAACCTGGCCAAAGGCGCGCTGTACGGCGATGCCAGTGTGTCCACCCTGGCCACCAACGATCAACTCTTCGAAGCCGACGAATACGCGCAGCTGATCGTCGCCTACCGCGACGGCGCACCGGTCCAGCTCAAGGATGTGGCCACGGTCGTCAAGGGCGCCGAAAACGCCTACGTGCAAACCTGGTCGGGCAACCAGCCGGGTTTGAACCTGACCATCTTCCGCCAGCCCGGCGCCAATATCGTCGACACCGTGGATCGCATTTTCGAGGCGTTGCCGCGCCTGCAGGAAATGCTCCCCGCCTCGGTCGAAGTGACGGTGCTGATGGACCGCACCAAGACCATTCGCGCCTCCCTGCATGAAGTGGAACTGACCCTGGGCATCGCCGTGTTGCTGGTGGTCGCGGTCATGGCGCTGTTCCTGCGTCAGCTGTCGGCAACGCTGATCGTCTCCAGCGTGCTGGGGGTGTCGCTGATCGCCAGCTTCGCGGTGATGTACGCGCTGGGCTTCAGCCTGAACAACCTGACCCTGGTGGCAATCGTGATCGCGGTGGGTTTTGTGGTGGACGACGCCATCGTGGTGGTGGAGAACATCCATCGTCATCTGGAAGCCGGCGACGGCATGCGTGAGGCCGCGGTCAAGGGCGCCAGCGAGATCGGCTTCACCGTGGTGTCGATCAGCTTTTCCCTGATCGCCGCGTTCATCCCGCTGTTGTTCATGGGCGGTGTGGTCGGCCGGTTGTTCAAGGAATTCGCCCTGACGGCAACGGCGACCATCCTGATATCCGTCGTGGTGTCGCTGACCCTGGCGCCGACCCTCTGCGCCTTGTTCATGCGCAAGCCCAAGCACAACGACACACCCGGTTTCGGCGACCGCCTGGTGGCCTGGTACGACCGCGGGCTGGTGCGGGCCCTCGCCCATCAACGCATCACCCTGAGCGTTTTCTTTCTGACCGTGGCCATGGCCGGGGTTGGCTACGTGATCATTCCCAAAGGCTTTTTCCCGGTCCAGGATACCGGCTTCGTCCTTGGCACCACCGAAGCGGCTGCGGATATCTCCTATAAAGACATGCTCGACAAGCACCTGGCGCTGGCCCGAATCGTGGAGGCCGAGCCTGCGGTACGGGCCTTCTCTCATGCTGTCGGGGTGACGGGCAGCAACCAGACCATTGCCACCGGGCGCTTCTGGATTGGCCTCAAGGATCAGAGCGAACGCGATGTCAGCGCCAGCCAACTGATCGACCGGCTACGGCCAGAACTGGCCAAGGTGCCTGGCATCGTGCTGTACCTGCGCGCCGGTCAGGACATCAACCTCAGCGCCGGCCCCAGTCGCAGCCAGTATCAGTATGTGCTCAAGAGCAACGATGGCCAGGCGCTCAACCTGTGGACCCAGCGCCTGACCGAGCGGCTGCGCGCCAACCCGGCGTTTCGCGACCTGTCCAACGATCTGCAACTGGGTGGCAGCGTCACGCGCGTTACCATCGACCGTATCGCCGCGGCGCGTTTCGGCCTGACCACCAGCGATGTCGATCAAGCCTTGTACGATGCCTTTGGCCAGCGCCAGATCAGCGAATTCCAGACCGACACCAACCAGTACAAGGTGATTCTGGAGCTCAACGCGCAGCAACGCGGCAAGGCCGAAAGCCTGAACTACTTCTATCTGCGCTCGCCGCTCACCCAGGAAATGGTGCCGCTGTCGGCACTGGCCAAGGTTCAGGCGCCCAGCCAGGGGCCATTGTCCATCAGCCACGATGGCCTGTTCCCGGCCGCCAACCTGTCGTTCAACCTGGCTCCCGGTGTGGCGCTAGGCGACGCGGTGGGCATCCTCGACCGGACCAAGGCCGAACTGGGCATGCCGAGCTCGATCATCGGCACCTTTCAAGGCGCCGCCCAGGCCTTCCAAAGCTCCCTGGCCAGCCAGCCCTGGTTGATCCTGGCGGCACTGGTGGCGGTGTACATCATTCTGGGTGTGCTCTACGAGAGCTTCGTACACCCCCTGACCATCATTTCCACGCTGCCTTCGGCAGGCATCGGCGCCTTGCTGTTGTTGTGGCTCTGGGGCCAGGATTTTTCCATCATGGGCCTGATCGGGCTGGTATTGCTGATCGGCATCGTCAAGAAAAACGGCATTCTGATGATCGATTTCGCCCTGCACGCCCAGCGCGTGGAGGGCCTGTCGCCCCGCGAAGCCATTCACAAGGCCTGCCTGACGCGCTTTCGCCCGATCATCATGACCACCCTGGCCGCCCTGCTCGGGGCGCTGCCCTTGATGTTCGGCTACGGTGCTGGGGCCGAGCTGCGCCAGCCACTGGGCATTGCCGTGGTCGGCGGCCTGCTGGTGAGCCAGGTGCTGACGCTGTTCACCACACCGGTCATATACTTGCAGCTGGAGCGGCTGTTCCACGGTCGCCAGGCCTCCGGTACGCCAGCGCTGCCGGCCAGCCATTGAGGACCGCCCCATGCGCGTGCTGATTATCGAAGATGAAGACAAGACCGCCGACTACCTGCGCAAGGGGTTGAGCGAGCAAGGCTTCACCGTGGATGTCGCCAGCGACGGCATCGAAGGGCTGCACATGGGCCTGGAAACCGAGTACGCGGTGATCGTGCTCGATGTCATGCTGCCTGGCCTGGACGGCTATGGGGTGCTGCGCGCCCTGCGTGCTCGCAAGCAGACGCCGGTGATCATGCTCACCGCCCGCGAGCGGGTGGAAGACCGCGTTCGCGGCCTGCGTGAGGGCGCCGACGACTACCTGGGCAAACCCTTTTCGTTTCTCGAACTGGTGGCCCGCCTGCAAGCCCTGACCCGCCGTACCAGTAGCCAGGAGCCGGTCCAGATCAGCATCGCCGACCTGTGGATAGATTTGCTCAGCCGCAAGGCCAGCCGTGCCGGCCAACGCCTGGAACTGACCGCCAAGGAGTTCTCCCTGCTCACCGTGCTGGCTCGCCGCCAAGGTGAGATTCTGTCCAAGACGGCGATTGCCGAACTGGTCTGGGACATCAATTTCGACAGCGACGTCAACGTTGTCGAGGTGGCCATCAAGCGCCTGCGCGCCAAGCTCGACGGACCGTTCGAAGAGAAGCTGCTGCACACCATACGAGGCATGGGCTATGTCCTGGAAAGCCGCCGCATCGCGTGACTCCATCGCCCTGCGCCTCAGCGCGTTGTTCACCCTGGTGGCGCTGCTGGTGTTCATGCTGATCGGCTGGGCGTTGTACCGTCAGGTGGACAAGAGTCTTGGCCTGCTGCCGGAGGCAGAACTGGATGCGCGCTACAGCGTGCTCGAGTCGGCCCTGAACCGCTATGGCAATCCCGAGCACTGGAACCGCATTCGCAACAAGCTGGACCTGCTCAGCGAAGAAGATCGGCGCATTCGTTTCTGGGTAGTGAGCCCGGACCCCACCTACGCCTACGGCCAGCCCGACGCCCAGCTGCGGGCGTTTTCCCAAGGCCCGGAAGGCCGCCGTGATCTGCAGCTACCCGGTCAGCCGTATCCGATGAAGGTACTGGTCAGCGAACTGCCCGCCCGCGAGCAGCGCCCGGCGCTGCGCTTCATGATGGCCATCGACACGCAAACCTTCTGGCAAACCCAGCACACCTTGCTGATGGCTTTGGTCGGTTTCGCCGGGTTGGGCGTGCTGTTGGCCTCGGTGCTGGGCTACTGGGCGGCACGGGTGGGGCTCAAGCCACTGGTGGAGCTGTCCAGTGAAGCGCAGAAGCTGGCGCCGCCCAAGTTGTCGGGCCGCCTGCGCTTGTCGCCATTGCCGCCGGAGTTGAACCAGTTCGTCAACGCGTTCAACTCGACCTTGGAGCGGGTCGATCAGGCCTACTCGCAGCTGGAGTCGTTCAATGCCGATGTGGCCCACGAGCTGCGCTCGCCGTTGACCAACCTGATCGGCCAGACCCAGGTCGCCCTGACCCGCGGGCGTTCGGCCGAGCATTACTTCGAAGTGCTGCAATCGAACCTCGAAGAGCTGGAGCGGCTGCGCAGCATCGTCAACGACATGCTGTTTCTGGCCAGCGCCGATCAGGGCAGCAAGGCCACACGCTTGCCGGTCAGTTCTCTGGCCGATGAGGTGGCCACCACCCTGGACTACCTGGATTTCATTCTCGAGGACGCTCAGGTGCAGGTCCGGGTAGAGGGCGATGCCCAGGCGCGGATCGAGAAGGCCTACCTGCGCCGCGCGCTGATCAACCTGATCAACAATGCCGTGCAGCACAGCAGCCAGGGCCAGGTGATCGAGGTGCGCATCGACAGCAGGGACGAGCAGGTCAGCATCGCAGTCAGCAACCCCGGCCCGCCGATCGCCACCGAACACCTGCCCAAGCTGTTCGAGCGCTTTTACCGTGTGGATGCATCGCGCAGCAACAGCGGCGCCAATCATGGCCTGGGCCTGGCGATCGTCAAGGCCATTGCATCGATGCACGGCGGCCAGGTGTTTGCCCATAGTCGCGCGGGCAGCAACACGTTTGGCATTCGTCTGCCGGTCTGATCAGCACATTCTGTGGAAGCGGCGTGGAAGCGGCGAAGCTGGGCATACTGGCCCCTCGCGATCATTGAAACGCCCGTTTGCTTGTCCGCCCCACTTCATTACTCCTAGAATGACGCCCCTTTTCGGACTCTCATTCGCGTCGATGCTCCCTTGACAACTTCCCGCGCCCCCGCCATCCGCCCTCCTGCCAGCTCGGAAAAGGCTCTGCAATGGGGCAGCTTCGCGGCTGTGATCACCATCGTCACCATCGTCACCTTCTTGTTGATGCGCGAGAAAAGCAGCGCCGAAAACGCTGCGGTTACAGCGGCCAACAATATCGTGCAACTGATCGATACCGATGTGCTGCGCAATGCGCGGCTCTACGATCAGGCGTTGCAAGGCATGATCGATGCGATCGAAAACCCTGCCCTGAATGACTTGCCCAATGCGCTGCAGCGCCGCCTGCTGTTCGACCGCGCCATTACCGCGCCGCTGCTGGGGGATCTGCTGTGGATCGATGAGCAAGGCCGGATCGTTGCCGACTCCATCGTCACGCCCCCGCGTCAGGCCTCCTTCACCACATGGCAAAGCTTCATTTCGCTCAAGGCGCAGGATCAGGGGCTGGTGATCAGCAAACCGTTCATGGACAGTCTCGGCGGCCTGGGCTGGTGCATCAGTTTCAGCCGGCGGATTTCCGGGCCCGGCGGTGAATTTCGGGGAATGGCCACCGGGGCGCTGCGGCTTTCGTATTTCGACGAATTGTTCAACCGCTTACGCATTGGCCAGGACAGTAACGTCAGCCTGATCAGCGACAGCGGAATCCTGCTCGCCCGCCAGACCGAATCCCCAGGGCAGCCGAGCATCGGCCGTGATTTCAGCCAGACGCCGAATTTCCAGCGCATGGTGCGCGAAAGCAGCGGCCACTTTGCCGAGATTTCGGCGCTGACCGGCAAGACCCGGCTGTATACCTTCACGAAAGTGGGCGACCTGCCGCTGATCGTGGTGGTGGCGCTCTCTACCGACGCGGTGTATGCCTCCTGGTGGCGTACCGCGATGCTGGTGAGCGTGGCGACGGGCTTGTTGTGCATTGGCATTCTCTGGCTCAGCCGGCTGTTGGGCCGTGAGCTGCGCCTGCGCCGCGGGGCCGAGCAGAGCCTGGCCGCATTGGCCGCCACCGACAGCCTGACCGGACTGGCCAACCGTCGGCGCCTGGATCTGACGCTGAGCAACGAATGGGCCCGCGCCCAACGCGAGGGCAAGCCGTTGGCGGTGCTGATGATCGACGTCGATCATTTCAAGGCATTCAACGAACGCCATGGCCATGCCGGTGGCGACCAGGTGCTGCGTGATGTCGCGCGCACCATCGAGCAGAGCATTCGCCGCCCCGGCGATTTGGCGGCGCGGTATGGCGGCGAGGAGTTTCTGGTGGTGCTGCCGGCAACCGATCTCAACGGCGCGCTGATCATCGCCGAGACCATCCGCCACGGCGTGGAGGCCTTGCCGCCGTTTGCCGGTGACACACGGCCTACGACGGTCAGTATTGGTGTCAGCGCGCACCCGGTAGTGAGCGGGTTTACCCCGCAGATGCTGATGAGTGCGGCGGATCAGGCGCTGTACCGGGCCAAAAGCGAGGGGCGCAATCGGGTGGGGTTTGACGAGCCTGGCCGTTAGGTATGTGTTGGCAGGTCGGCCGCCATCGCGGGTAGAACCCGCTCCCACAGGGGTTGGGCCTGAGAGCGAGGGGGGATCGTCGGCCGCCATCGCGGGTAGAACCCGCTCCCACAGGGTTGGGCCTGAGAGCGAGGGGGGATCGTCGGCCGCCATCGCGGGTAGAACCCGCTCCCACATTGTGCTACTCACCACCGTTGCTCCCAGACTGACCTCTTGCTCCAAGACGAACCCCTGTGGGAGCGGGTTCTACCCGCGATGGCGTTAGCCGCGGCGCCACTGAATTCAAGGCATAAAAAAACGCCCGATGCGCGGGCGTTTTTACTGGCCAGTGGAATCAGCTGGCACGAGCAATGTTACGCAGTGCCTTGACCTCGTCATGGTTGCTCAACACGCCCTGGTACTGACGCTCGATGATGGCGTAGACGTTAGCCGGCAGTGGCTTCTCCAGCGCTTCCTTGTAGGCTTTCTTGGCGACATCTTCGCCACGCTCGGCTTCATTGAGGACCGCTTCTTCGTCCTTGCCAGTGAAGATCGATTTCACGTCAACCCAGCGGCGGTGCAGGTCACCGCTGACACTGGTGGAATCTTCAGGCTTGCCGCCCAGGGCTACCACCTGTTCCTGCAACTCGCCGGCAGCGCGCGCGCATTCCTCGGAGTGCTTGGTGAACAACGCCTTGAGCTCAGGGTTCTTGACGTCTTCGGCGCAGGTCTTGAAGCCTTCCTGACCGTCTTTGCAAGTTTCGATCAAGTTGTTAAGGATCGATACAACTTCTTTGGCTTGGTCGTTCATTTTCAATGCCTTGTGCGGTTTAGAGGATGCTAGGACTAGAGCAGCCTTTGTGCCAACTTTCAAAAAATATAAAAACCTTAAATATCAATGGCTTAAATGTTATTGAACTTACCGCCCTGTGTCGTTATGCATGAACCGGTGATGGGGCTTCGTGCAGAATGCATGTAAGCTCGATGCTTCGTTCCCGATCTACGGCCAACCCATGAACCCTGAGAAACTTGAGCTACTGATCACCCGAGAAATGCCCTTCGGCAAGTACAAAGGGCGAAGCATTGCCGACCTACCGGGACACTACCTGAACTGGTTCGCTCGCGAGGGATTTCCCAACGGCGAGATCGGCGGGCTGCTGGCACTGATGCAGGAAATCGATCACAACGGCCTGTCGGACCTCCTCGACCCCTTGCGGGTCAAGCACGGCAAGCCGCGGATTGCGGACGGTCGCTGATCGCAGGGCTGTCGGTTCGGCCCCCATAAACCCCAGGCAAAAAAAAGGGCGCCGACCAAGCGCCCTGAAAAAGCCATACAGCACACAACGAATTCGAATCAGTCCAACAAAGCCAACGCCTCGGCGCTGCACTCCTGAATACGGGCCCAGTCACGGTTCTTGATCCATGCACTGTCCAGCATCCATGTCCCGCCCACGCACATGACGTTGCCTTGGGCGATGTAACTCTTCACGTTGGCTGGGCTGACACCCCCCGTCGGGCAGAAACGCACTTCCGGGAACGGCCCACCCAGCGCCTTGATTGCCGCCACACCACCGCTCACCTCCGCTGGAAACAGCTTGAAGCGGCGGTAGCCCAGGGCATACCCCATCATCAGTTCCGATGGACTGCTGATCCCAGGCAGCAGCGGCAAGGTGCTTTCCACGCCGGCTTCGAGCATGTCCTGCGTCACGCCCGGGGTAACGGTGAACTGCGAACCGGCCTGCTCGGTGGCAATGAGCATCTCGCGGGTCAGCACCGTGCCTGCGCCTACCAGCAGCTCCGGACGCTGTTCACGCAGCAGCTTGATGGCCTTGAGGCCGAACTCCGAACGCAGGGTCACTTCCAGCGCTGTCAGGCCACCGGCCGCCAACGCGTCGGCCAACGGCAGGATGTCCTCTTCGCGGGCGATGGTGATCACCGGCAAGATCCGGGCGCGGGCGGCCAGGGCGTCGATCTGAGCGACCTTGTCGACCATGCGTTGTTGTTGTTCGCGCGTCGTCATGGAAACGGTTCCTTGATTCATTGGCACCAGTAGATGTCCAGGGCCGAGTGTAGAAACGCACGGATCGGCATCTGGGCGATGTCATCGCCAGCCAGCGCCGTGCGCAGGGTGGTGAGTTTTGCCTCGCCTTGTACCGAGAGCACCTTGAAGCGAGCCGAAGCCAGCAGCGCGCGACTCATGCTCAGGCGCTGATGAGGCACGCTGGGGGCCAGCATGGGCCAGCAGCGGCGCTCGTTGGCCAGGTCCAGCGCCTGGCTCAGGTTCGGGCTGGCGGGGAACAGCGAGGCCGTATGGCCGTCATCGCCCATGCCCAGAATCAGCACGTCGATGGGCGGCAGTTCGGCCAGCAGGCGATCGGCCGCTTCGGCAGCCTCTTCCTGGCTGGCGGTGGTCTGGTACAGGCTGATGAACCGGGCCTTGGCCACGGCACCCACCAGCAGGTAGCGCTTGAGCAAACCGGCGTTGCTGTCGACATGCTCCACCGGCACCCAACGCTCGTCGGCCAGGGTAATGACCACGCGCGACCAGTCCAGGGTCTGGCGTGCCAGGCACTGGAAGAACGTCACCGGGCTGCGCCCGCCAGACACCACCAAAGTCGCCACGCCCTGGCGTTCGATCGCGTCGCGCAGCTGCTCGGCCACTTTGCCCGCAAGGGCTTCTGCCAACAGCGGTGGGCTCACGAAATCGTGAACCTTCACCGCCTCGGGAAACTGCAAATCAGATATCGCCATACCACGACCTCCCATCACGCGTAATCAGTGCAATCGAGCTCATCGGCCCCCAGGACCCCGCCGCATACGGCTTGGGCGCATCGCCAGACTTCTTCCAGCCAGCGATCAACTGGTCGCACCACGTCCACGCATATTCGATTTCATCTTTACGGACAAACAGGTTCTGGTTGCCCTGCATCACTTCCAGCAGCAGACGCTCGTAGGCATCGGGGATGCGCGCGCTGCGGTAGGTGTCGGAAAAATTCAGCTGCAACGGCCCGCTGCGCAGTTGCATGCCCTTGTCCAGGCCTTGCTCCTTGGTCATCACGCGCAGGGAAATACCCTCGTCCGGTTGCAGGCGGATGATCAGCTTGTTGCTGATCTGCAGGCGCTGCTCGGGGGCGAAGATGTAGTGCGGCGGTTCCTTGAAGTGAATGACGATCTGCGACAGCTTCTGCGGCATGCGCTTGCCGGTACGCAGATAGAACGGCACGCCCGCCCAGCGCCAGTTGCGAATGTCGGCACGCAGCGCCACGAAGGTTTCGGTGTCGCTTTGGGTGTTGGAGTTTTCTTCCTCCAGATAACCCGGTACCGGACGCCCTTCGCTGTAGCCGGCAATGTACTGGCCGCGTACCACTTGCTGGGTCAAGCCTTCAGCGGAGAACGGCGCCAGGGCCTTGAGCACTTTTACCTTTTCGTCACGAATGCTGTCGGCAGACAGGTCGGCCGGCGGGTCCATGGCAATCAGGCACAACAGCTGCAAAAGGTGGTTCTGGATCATGTCTCGCAGTTGACCGGCCTGATCGAAGTAACCCCAACGGCCCTCGATACCGACTTTCTCGGCCACGGTAATTTCCACGTGGGAGATGTAGTTCTGGTTCCACTGGGTTTCGAACAGGCTGTTGGCAAAACGCAGGGCAATGAGGTTTTGCACCGTCTCCTTGCCCAGGTAGTGGTCGATACGATAGACGCGGTTTTCCGGAAAGTACTGCGCCACGGCATCGTTGACCCGGCGCGAGGACTCCAGGTCGTGACCGATCGGCTTTTCCAGTACGGCACGGGTGCGTTCGGTAAGACCGACCTTGTGCAGGTTTTCGCAGATAGCGCCATACACAGCGGCAGGCGTGGCGAAATAGGCGATCAACTGGGCGGCGTCGCCGACTTTATCCGCCAGCGCGACGTAGGTGCTGGCGTCCAGAAAGTCCACATGCACGTAGCTCAGGCGCGCCAGGAAACGCTGCAAAGGCTCGGCTTCGATCTGCGCGTCGGCGACGAATTTGCGCAGGCCGGCTTCGATTTCGCCCAGATGCTGGGCTTCATCGCCTGGCTCGCGGGCCAGTGCCAGAATGCGCGTGTCGGCGTGCAACAGCTGTGCGCGATCGAGTTGATACAGGGCTGGGAACAGCTTGCGCAATGCCAGGTCGCCCAAGGCGCCAAAGAGGGCAAAGGTGCAGGGTTCGGCAGTCATTGATGGCATGATGTTTGTTCTTCTATCAAGTTGAACGAGTAATACCCTTTTTCAGGGCACGATTCAAGGCAGAATGTAGTAATAACCACAACATTTGGCCGTTTAAACAGATTCGAGTGGTGGCGGGCTGCGGCCCCCAGTAGGATAAGCCACCCGTGAAGACAGCCATGCCAGACACGCGTGCTGGCGCTGAAGCAGACCCAAGGACATACCATGGACCGCGTGCGAAACCTTCTGGAGCAGATCCAGGGCCGCCTCGATGAATTGAACAAGGCCGAACGCAAAGTGGCCGAAGTCATCCTGCTCAATCCGCAGCAGGCCACTCGCTTCAGCATTGCGGCGCTGGCCCAGGCGGCAAAGGTCAGCGAGCCGACCGTCAACCGCTTCTGTCGCTCGTTCGGCGTCAGTGGCTACCCGGAACTGAAGTTGCAACTGGCGCAGAGCCTGGCCAGCGGCGCCGCCTATGTCAGCCGCGCCGTGGAAGCCGACGACGACCCGGCCTCCTACACCCAGAAGATTTTCGGCAGCGCCATCGCGTCGCTGGACAGCGCCTGCCAGCAACTGGACCCGGCACTGGTCAGCCGCGCCGTGGACATGCTGATCCAGGCCCGGCAGATCCACTTCTTCGGCCTCGGCGCTTCCGCACCCGTGGCGCTGGATGCCCAGCACAAGTTCTTCCGGTTCAACCTGGCGGTGTCGGCCCATGCCGATGTCCTTATGCAGCGAATGCTGGCGTCGGTCGCCCATACGGGCGAGTTGTTCGTGATCATTTCCTACACCGGCCGCACCCGCGAGCTGGTGGAAGTGGCGCGTCTGGCGCGGGATAACGGCGCTTCGGTGCTGGGGTTGACGGCGGCGGGCTCGCCGCTGGCCAAGGCTAGCAGCTTGAGCCTGAATATACCGCTGCCCGAGGATACGGATATCTATATGCCGATGACTTCGCGGATCGTGCAGTTAACCGTACTTGATGTTCTGGCAACGGGGATGACCCTTCGTCGCGGAGTGGATTTTCAGCCGCATTTGAGGAAGATCAAGGAGAGTTTGAATGTAAGTCGGTATCCGGCGGGGGATGGGTTGGATTGATGGCCCGACGCCCGTAGCAGCGGCGTAAGCCGCGTCGCTGGCTGGCTTTGGGGTTTGCGTACATATCCGGTTGCGCGGGGGCGCTGAGTTTTGTTTCGCGCCTTACGCGCGACTTACTTTTTCAGACGCCAAAAAGTAAGCAAAACGCTGCGCCCTCCATACGGCCCTGCGCTGCGCTTCGGGTTCCCTCACTCCGGCGATGCTCCGGGGGCCGGCGTTTACGGCCGTCCCTGGCCTAAACACCTGACTCGGCTCCTGCCTCGTCTCCCCCTCCACATCGCCTGCGTTCGGCCGGGCTGGGACGGGCTTGAGATCAGAAGCAAAAACCAAGGCAGATCAAGAGCGTTGCCTCGGCTTTTGATATTCGCCCCACCCCGGTCAAGCGCAGGCCCTGTAGCAGCGGCGTAAGCCGCGTCCGGTGGCGCCGCGGTTACGCAGGTGGATTGTGTAACGGCTGGACGCGGCTTACGCCGCTGCTACGGGGTTTGCGCAAAAAAAACGGACGACCTGGGCCGTCCGCAAATAGCACACACCACGAATCAGAATTTCGACTGAATCTTCAACCCCGCCACCAACGCATCATCCACCTGATTAACCCCCCCAGGATGCTTGATGTACTGCAGGTTTGGCCGCACGGTCAGCCAATTGGTCACGTGAAACCCGTAGTACACCTCAGCGTTGTACTCGGTGTCCTGAATCGGCAGATACGACGGATTGTCATAGTCATCGATATTGTTCAGGTCGTTGACCAACCGCCGGTTCTTGCGCGCATCCTCGTTCACATGAATCCGCGCGATGCCCACCCCGATGTCATCCTTGGGCCGTGCATCGAAAGGCCCCATGTAGGTCAGGCCGATTTGCTGGTAGTTGTCCACCACATTGGTGTCTTTGTCGTGCACCGTGGCGTTGGCGAATACGCTCAGGCCCCGTGAGGCGCTGCCGTTGTGGCTGGTGATCTGCTGCTGGGCCACGATCCAGGCGCCGTGCTTGCTGCTGTGGGATTTGTAGCTCGCGCCGGAGATGGCAGCCGGTTGGCCATTGCCGTCTTCGTAGACGTCGTCGGCCTTGGCCGTGCTGTAGTAGTAACCCACGCGATACTCGCCGGGCAGGTCGTTGAGCTTGGGTGTCCACACCAGCTCGACCGGCAGGATCATGCCCTTGGTGCCGCTGCCGCTGAGCTTGAAGCCGTTGCCGGTTTCCAGATAGGACGGGTTCTGCTCGAACACACCGACCTGGGCATACACCTCGGGGGTGATGTTGTACTTGATGCGCAACGCCCACTGGCTCACCGGCCAGTTGTACCAGATGTTGCCCACCCAGTTGCCCACCTGCGAGCCGCAAAATGCCAGGTTCTGGAAGTCGCAGGGGAAGCTGTTGAAGTCTTCGCCGGGCCCGAAGCGGCCGATCTTGACGTTGAGCTTGTTGTCGAAGTAGCCCTGCTTGAACCACATCTGGGTCAGGCGCCAGGTCTGGCCCCGGCCCCACACTTCCTGAGAGGAACTCAAGGTGCCGGCACGAGGATCGCCGATGCGGTCGTTGGAAATATTGCGGCCGCTACGTTCGGTGATGGCCAGTTTGAACTCGGCGTCGTTCCAGCCCAGGATTTTCTCCAGGTCCATCTTCACGCCGAGCGCGAACTGATCGCTGTAACGGGCAGTGGTGTCGTCGTTGTAGCCGCCGTCCAGGTTGCTGCCCACCTCCCCCACATACTCCAACGACAGGTCGTAGCCCTTCTCCAACAGTTCGGTGCGCAAGCCTCCCCAGTCGCCGGTCATCCAGGGCGAATCTTCACTGAAGGCCCCCGCCGCGTGAACGCTGCTAGCCAGGCTCAAGGCGCCGACCATGGACAACCGGCCGATCAGCTTGGGTTTATTGATGCGTCTGCTGTTCATCCCTCTTCCTCTTTTATTGTTATTAACGTGTTGTACAGCCATGCGAATGGCGGGCGACAGGCCGTCCGCCGGGTATTCAGCGTCCTTTGAACTGGGTCACGTTGCCCAAGGGTGCGGCGCTGGCCGACGGCGCTGCCAGGCCCAGCCGTTCGCCACTGCTGGCATCGAACAGCAGGACCTTGGCCGGATCGAATTGCAGGTTGAGCGTGGCGCCGATCTGCGGCGCGTCGTCCGGGGCCACGCGACAGCAGACCTTGGTCTGGTTCAGCGTGACGAATACCAGGGTGTCCGGCCCGGTAGGCTCGGTGATCTGAACTTCGGCGCGCAGGGTTGGCATGGCATTAGGCTCGCCGTCGGCCAGGGTGATCTGCTCCGGGCGAATACCCAGGATCACGTCCCGTGCTTCGAGTCCCGCGTCACTCAACCCCAGGGGCAACTCGCAGCGCGCCTGACCGCTGTCGAGCAGGGCCACCAGGCGACCTTCCTGACGGGTCAGGCGCAGGGGTATGAAGTTCATCGGCGGCGAGCCGATGAAGCTGGCCACGAACAGGTTGGCGGGGTCGTTGTAGATCTGCTTGGGCGTACCGAACTGCTGGATGATGCCGTCTTTCATCACCGCCACTTTGTCGCCCAGGGTCATGGCTTCGATCTGGTCGTGGGTGACGTACACCGTGGTGGTTTTCAAGCGCTGGTGCATCAGCTTGATCTCGGTGCGCATCTCCACCCGCAGCTTGGCGTCGAGGTTGGACAGCGGCTCGTCGAACAGGTAGATCTTCGGTCGCCGCGCCAGCGCCCGGCCCATTGCCACCCGCTGTTGCTGGCCGCCGGACAACTGCCCCGGCTTGCGATCGAGCAGGTGTTCGATCTGCAACAGCTTGGCCACCCTGGCCACTTCCTCGTCGATGGCGGCCTGGGGCATCTTGCGGATCTTCAGGCCAAAGCAGATGTTTTCGCGCACCGTCATGGTCGGGTACAGGGCATAGCTCTGGAAGACCATGGCAATGTCGCGGTCCTTGGGGCTCATGCCGCTGATGTCGGCGCCGTCCACCAAAATGGCGCCACCGGTGATGTTTTCCAGGCCCGCGATGCAGTTCATCAGGGTCGACTTGCCGCAGCCCGACGGACCTACCAGGATCAGGAATTCCCCCGATTCGATGGACAGTTCGATGTCCTTGAGGGTGTCCGGCAAACCGCTGCCGTAGGTCTTGATTACGTTGCGAAGTTCCAGCGTTGCCATGTGACTACCCCTTGACCGCGCCGGCTGTGAGCCCGCGCAGGAAATACTTGCCTGCGAAGATGTACACCAACAGGGTGGGCAGCCCGGCGATCATCGCCGCCGCCATGTCGACGTTGTATTCCTTGACCCCAGTGCTGGTGTTGACCAGGTTGTTCAGCGCCACGGTGATCGGTTGCGCGTCGCCGCTGGCAAACACCACGCCGAACAGAAAATCGTTCCAGATCTGGGTGAACTGCCAGATCAGGCAGACCATGATGATCGGGATCGACATGGGCAGCAGGATCTTGCCGAAGATGGTGAAGAACCCCGCCCCATCAAGCCGCGCCGCCTTGACCAGCGCGTCTGGAACGCTGACGTAATAGTTGCGAAAGAACAGCGTGGTGAAGGCCAGCCCGTAGACCACGTGCACCAGCACCAGGCCGGTGGTGGTGTTGGCAAGGCCGAACTTGCCCAAGGTAAACGAGGCGGGCAGCAGCACGGTCTGGAACGGCAAGAAGCAGCCGAACAGCAGCAGGCCGAAGAACAGTTGCGAACCGCGAAAGCGCCACATCGAAAGCACATAGCCGTTCATGGCACCGATGAAGGTTGAGATCAGTACCGCCGGCACGGTGATCATCACGGAGTTCCAGAAATACCCACCCACGCTGCCCCAGGCCTTGGCCCAGCCGATCACCGTGAACACTTCCGGCAGGCTGAGCAGGTTGCCGGTGCGGATGTCGTCCGGGGTTTTGAAGCTGGTCAGCAGCATCACCACCAGCGGCACCAGGTAGATGGCCGCCGCCAGCAGCAGCACGGCGTAGATCGCCACCCGGTTGAAGGTCAGGGCCGGTTTGCCGATTGCATTGCTCATTGGCGTTTGCCCCGCAGTTCGGAGTACAGGTATGGCACCAGGATGGCCAGAATCGCGCCCAGCATCAGCATGGCGCTCGCCGAGCCCTGGCCCATCTGGCCACGGCTGAAGGTAAAGGCGTACATGAACATGGCCGGCAGGTCCGAGGAATAGCCTGGGCCGCCGGCGGTCATGGCCGCCACCAGGTCGAAGCTTTTGATGGCGATGTGGGCCAGGATCATGAACGCGCTGAAGAACACCGGTCGCAGGCTCGGCAACACGATGCGCAGGTAGATGGTCGGCAGGCTGGCGCCGTCGACCTGGGCGGCGCGAATGATCGACTGATCGACGCCGCGCAAGCCGGCCAGGAACAGCGCCATGACAAACCCCGAGGCCTGCCACACCGCCGCGATCACCAGGCAGTAGACGACACGGTCCTGATCCACCAGCCAGTCCAGGCGAAAGCCTTCCCAGCCCCAGTCACGCAGCATCTTGTCCAGCCCCATGCCGGGGTTGAGCAGCCATTTCCAGGCGGTGCCGGTGACGATCATCGACAGCGCCATCGGGTAAAGGTAAATGGTGCGCAGAAAGCCCTCGCGACGAATGCGCTGGTCCAGCAGCACCGCCAGGAACACGCCCAGCACCAGGCTGATGAAGATGAACAGACCGCCGAACACCGCCAGGTTCTTGCTGGCGACCCACCAGCGATCGTTGTCCATCAAACGTGCGTATTGGGCCAGGCCCGCCCATTTGTAGTTGGGCATGAAGCTGGAAGTGGTGAATGACAGCACCAGGGTCCAGAGGATGTAGCCGTAGAAGCCGACCAGCACAATCAGCATGCTCGGCGCCAGAACCAGCTTGGGCAGCCAGCGCTGCAGAGCGTCCTGGGAAGAGGCCCGGCTGGTGACAGCAATTGAGCTCATGGAAACCTCGATAAGAAGTAGCAGCGGCGCAAGCCGCGTCCAGTCACGCATCACGCCATGTAGCAGCGGCGTAAGCCGCGTCTAGCCCCACCGCGTATGCCTGATGGAATGGCGGGGGGCGGACCCGGCTTACGCCGGTGCTACAGGTTACTTGGCTGAGCGGATGGCTTTGGCCAACTGGTCGGCGGCTTTTTTCGGATCGGCTTCGGGGTCGTTGATGTAATTGGTGACCACATCGAAGATCGCGCCCTGCACCGCCAACGTGGTGGCCATGTTGTGCGCCATGCTCGGCTGCAGGCCGCCGGTCTTGTCGTCGGCCAGGAAGTCCTTGGCGGCGGTCTGAGCGCAGGCGTCGAAGCCCAGCTTGTCCATTTCGGCGAGCATGTCGGTGCGCACCGGAATCGAGCCCTTGTTGATGCTGAACACCTTCTGGAAGTCCGTACCCAGTGCCACCTTGGCCAGGTCTTGCTGGGCTGCCATGTCGGCCTTGTCTTTGAGGTTGAATACCGCCAGGGAGTCGATGTTGTAGGTGAAGGCGTTCTCGGTGCCAGGGAACGGCACGCACTGGTAGTCCTTGCCGGCGACCTTGTCGGCGGCAGTCCATTCGGACTTGGCCCAGTCGCCCATCATCTGCATACCAGCCTTGCCATTGATGACGTCGGCGGCAGCGATGTTCCAGTCACGGCCCGCGCGGTTGGGGTCCATGTAGGTGGCAACTTTCTTGAGTTCGGTGAAGGCCTTGACCATCTGCTCGCCGGTGAGGGCGCTTTCATCCAGGTCGACGAAGACTTTCTTGTAGCCATCGGCGCCCATCACCGACAACACCACATCCTCGAACACGGTGCTGTCCTGCCAGGCCTGGCCACCGTGGGCCAGGGCGATGAAGCCCTTGGCCTTGAGCTTGTCGCCTGCGGCGTAGAATTCCTCGAGGGTGGTAGGGGCTTTGTCGATACCGGCCTTCTTGAACACTTCCGGGTTGATCCACAGCCAGTTGACTCGGTGGATGTTCACCGGAACGGCGACGTACTTGCCCTCGTACTTCACGGTATCGGAGACCTTCTTGACCAGCAGGCTGTCCCACTTCTCTTCCTTGGCTACGTCTTCCAAGGCCGTGTCGCTGAGCAAGCCTGTCTTGCCCCATTCCTGGATATCCGGGCCTTTGATCTGGGCGACACCCGGTGGGTTGCCCGCCATGGCGCGGCTCTTGAGCACGGTCATGGCCGTGGAGCCACCACCGCCGGCGACGGCGCCGTCTTTCCAGGTGAAGCCGTCCTTCTCGACTTGTGCCTTGAGCACGTCGACCGCCGCTTTTTCACCACCCGACGTCCACCAATGCACCACCTCGACCGTACCTTTGGAATCGGCGGCCATGGCACTCAGCGGGAACAGGGTAGCGAGGGAGACGACAGTGGCGAGGCGAGAGATCGCATTCATGGGACATCCTTTTTTTGTTGTTATGCAGATGCAAGTCTGGTGCTTGCGCTGCAGGGGAGTGTAATCAGGTGTTGCGGCGGGTGAAGTAACGAAGGGATGGGGAAATGTCACGGGATGGTGACATTGGGGTTGGGTACTGTTTGAGGTTTGCGGTGAATGGTCCCCTCACCCCACATCACGCGGGAGCACCAAGGTCACCGGCAACCCACCGACGGGCAGGTCCTGCACGCAAACAGCCCAACCAAGGACGTGGGCGCTAAGGCTCCGATCGGACGAGCGGAGGGCAGGGAAAGAGGGGAGATCTCGGGCGTAGCCGAACCCCGAACCACACAACATCACTCGTAAACACCACCTCGCTCCGCACCCGACCTCAGCCACAATCCTCCCACGCCCCACACCACCCCACACCCC
>NZ_DFUE01000042.1:37678-90237 GCF_002379585.1 Pseudomonas sp. UBA4194 | reverse complement strand
CCCTAGGGGAGAGGGAGCTAAAAGCGGATCGCGGTGTATCGACTGACGGTGATCGGCTCCCTCTCCCCTAGGGAGAGGGCTGGGGTGAGGGGACCATCCACCCCAAAACCCCCGGTCAGCCAACATGCAACATGCCGCGCCACCAAACCCCGCCCACAAAAAAGCCGACCCTGAGGTCGGCTTTTTCTACATCAAACAGCTGATCAGGCAGCAGCAGCCTGGTTCAGTGCTTTGATGTGGCCATTCAGACGGCCTTTATGACGAGCAGCCTTGTTCTTGTGGATGATGCCTTTATCGGCCATACGGTCGATAACTGGCACGGCCAGAACATAAGCAGCTTGTGCTTTTTCGGCGTCTTTTGCGTCGATGGCTTTGACTACATTCTTGATGTAGGTGCGAACCATGGAACGCAGGCTGGCGTTGTGGCTGCGACGCTTCTCAGCCTGTTTTGCACGTTTTTTGGCGGAAGGTGAGTTGGCCACCGTCGAGCTCCTCGAAAGACTTTTTGAAATAGCAAACAAATAAGGCCGCGAATCATGCCCATCAACGAATAGGTTGTCAAGGGTACTTGAGACGAACTGCTGAGTGGTCGGCCCGGCGTCGAAGTGATTCACTTCTTCCCAGTGACCTGTACACTCGCGGGGTTTTGGCTCTGCCTGCTGATGCGGCGCGGAGTATCGCACACCTGGGCCGGATGTGGGCCTGCTCTTCGTCTACAGGCATGAAAAACTTTCGATGAATCTACTCAAATCCCTGGCTGCGGTCAGCTCCATCACCATGGTTTCGCGAGTGCTGGGCTTTGTGCGCGATACCATCGTGGCGCGTATCTTCGGCGCCGGCATGGCCACCGACGCCTTCTTCATTGCCTTCAAATTACCCAACCTGCTGCGGCGTATCTTTGCAGAAGGCGCGTTTTCCCAAGCGTTCGTGCCGATCCTCGCCGAATACAAGCATCAGCAGGGCGAGGAGGCCACTCGGACCTTCATCGCCTATGTCGCCGGCCTGCTGACCCTGGCCCTGGCCCTGGTAACGGTGGTTGGCGTGCTCGCCGCGCCCTGGGTGATCTGGGCCACTGCACCAGGTTTTGCCGATACCCCGGAAAAATTCCAGCTGACCACCGACCTGCTGCGGGTGACCTTTCCTTATATATTGCTGATCTCGCTGTCGTCGTTCGTGGGCGCCATCCTCAACACCTACAACCGTTTCTCGGTGCCCGCGTTCACGCCGACGCTGCTCAATGTCGCGATGATCGTGTTCGCCCTGTTTCTGACCCCGTACTTCGACCCGCCCGTCATGGCGCTGGGCTGGGCGGTACTGGCCGGCGGGCTGATGCAATTGCTGTATCAACTGCCGCACCTGAAGAAGGTCGGCATGCTGGTGCTGCCGCGCCTGAGCCTGCGGGACACCGGCGCGGTGCGCGTCATGAAGCAGATGCTGCCGGCGATCCTGGGGGTATCGGTAAGCCAGATTTCCCTGATCATCAACACCATCTTCGCCTCGTTTCTGGTCGCAGGCTCGGTGTCGTGGATGTACTACGCCGATCGCCTGATGGAATTGCCATCCGGGGTGCTGGGCGTGGCCCTGGGCACCATCCTGCTGCCGACGCTGGCCAAGACCTACGCCAACAAGGATCGCCACGAGTACTCGCGGATTCTCGACTGGGGCCTGCGCCTGTGCTTCGTGCTGGTGCTGCCCTGCGCGCTGGCCCTGGCCATCCTCGCCGAACCACTGACGGTGGCGCTGTTCCAGTACGGCAAGTTCAGCGCGTTCGACGCGGCCATGACCCAGCGGGCACTGATGGCCTATTCCATCGGCTTGCTCGGCATCATTCTGATCAAGGTGCTGGCGCCGGGCTTCTATGCCCAGCAGAACATCCGTACGCCGGTGAAGATTGCCATCTTCACCCTGGTGGCCACCCAGCTGTTCAACCTGATGTTCATCACTCATCTGCAGCATGCGGGCCTGGCGCTGGCCATCAGCCTGGGCGCCTGCCTCAATGCTGGCCTGCTGTACTGGAAGCTGCGCCAGCAGGACCTGTTCCAGCCGCAACCCGGCTGGGCGGTGTTCCTGGGCAAACTGTGCGTCGCCGTGCTGGCGATGTCGGCGGTGCTGCTGGTGCTGATGCACTACATGCCAGCGTGGGGTGAAGGACAGATGCTCGAACGTTTCATGCGCCTGGGGCTGTTGGTGCTGGCGGGTGTAGTGGTGTATTTCGGGATGTTGTTGGCCCTCGGTTTCCGGCTCAAGGATTTCGCCCGCCGCGGCCTTGCCTGAAGCCGCAGGGCCAGGTCAGGCGCGCCAAGGCGGTGCGCCAGGCATCGGTTTTCCGAATTAGCGCACATCCATGCACGCTGTCGCCTGTCGTCGGCGCGTGGGTGTGGTTATAATCGACCACTTTATGAGCAAGAAGCGCGTTATGCAGCTGGTTCGAGGCCTCCACAACCTGCGGCCCCAGCATCGGGGCTGTGTCGCCACTATTGGCAATTTCGACGGTGTTCACCGCGGCCACCAGGCTATCCTGGCCAGGCTTCGCGAGCGCGCCCTGGAGTTGGGTGTACCCAGCTGCGTGGTGATTTTCGAACCCCAGCCGCGCGAGTACTTCGCGCCCCAGACCGCGCCCGCCCGGTTGGCTCGCCTGCGCGACAAGCTGCTGTTGCTGGCCGAGGAGGGCATCGATCGGGTGCTGTGCCTGGCCTTCAACCAGCGCCTGTGCAAGCTCAGCGCCTCCGAGTTCGTCGACACCATCCTGGTCGACGGCCTGGGTGTGAAACATCTGGAGGTCGGTGACGACTTCCGCTTCGGCTGCGATCGGGTAGGGGACTTCGACTTCCTCACCCAGGCCGGCAGCCTGCAGGGTTTTTCCGTCGAAGCCGCACAAACCGTCGAAATGAACGGCATGCGGGTGAGCAGTACCCAGGTCCGCAAGGCCCTGGCGGCTGCCGACTTCGACACCGCCGGGCAATTGCTCGGCCGCCCCTTCTGCATCGAAGGAAGGGTATTGCACGGGCAGAAGCTGGCGCGCCAGCTGGGCTGGCCAACCGCCAACGTGCAACTCAAACGCCGTCGCGTGCCGCTGACCGGGGTCTACCTGGTAAGCGTCGATATCGACGGCAAAGCCTGGCCGGGAGTCGCCAACATAGGCGTGCGGCCAACTGTTGCAGGTGATGGCAGTGCCCACCTGGAAGTGCATTTGCTGGACTTTGCCGGTGACCTCTATGGCCGGCATTTAACGGTGGCGTTCCACCACAAGCTGCGTGATGAGCAGCGTTTCGCCTCGCTGGAGGCGCTGAAGTCGGCGATCGCTGCGGATGTCGCCGCCGCTCGTGCCCACTGGGCAAAGCCAACCGCTTAAATTGAAGAGCCTGAAATGACCGACTACAAAGCCACGCTAAACCTTCCGGACACCGCCTTCCCAATGAAGGCCGGCCTGCCCCAGCGCGAGCCGCAAACTCTGCAGCGCTGGGACAGCATTGGCCTGTACCAGAAGCTTCGCGAAATTGGCAAGGACCGTCCCAAGTTCGTCCTGCACGACGGCCCGCCCTATGCCAACGGCAACATTCACATCGGTCATGCGGTCAACAAGATCCTCAAGGACATGATCATCCGTTCCAAGACCCTGGCCGGCTTCGATGCCCCGTATGTGCCAGGCTGGGACTGCCATGGCCTGCCGATCGAGCACAAGGTCGAAGTCACCCACGGCAAGAACCTGGGCGGCGACAAGACCCGCGAACTGTGCCGCGCCTACGCCAGCGAGCAGATCGAAGGGCAGAAGTCCGAGTTCATCCGCCTGGGCGTGCTGGGCGACTGGTCCAACCCCTACAAGACCATGAATTTCACCAACGAGGCCGGAGAAATCCGCGCCCTGGCGGAAATGGTCAGAAACGGCTTCGTGTTCAAGGGCCTCAAGCCTGTGAACTGGTGTTTCGACTGCGGTTCGGCCTTGGCAGAAGCCGAGGTCGAGTACGCCGACAAGAAATCGCCGACCATCGACGTGGCCTTCCCGATCGCCGACCAGCAGGCGCTGGCCAACGCCTTCGGCCTGCCGGGCCTGGAAAAGCCCGCCAGCATCGTGATCTGGACCACCACCCCGTGGACCATCCCGGCCAACCAGGCGCTGAACGTGCATCCCGAATTCACCTACGCCCTGGTGGACGTCGGTGACCGCCTGCTGGTGTTGGCCGAAGAACTGGTCGAAAGCAGTCTGGCCCGCTACAACCTGCAAGGCTCGGCCATCGCCACCACGGTGGGCGCCAAGCTTGAACTGATCAACTTCCGTCACCCGTTCTATGACCGCCTGTCGCCGGTGTACCTGGCCGACTACGTCGAACTGGGCGCCGGTACCGGCGTGGTCCACAGTGCCCCGGCCTATGGTGTCGACGACTTCGTCACCAGCAAGCAGTACGGCCTGACCAATGACGACATCATCAGCCCGGTGCAGAGCAACGGCGTGTACGTCGAGTCGTTGCCGTTCTTCGGCGGCCAGTTCATCTTCAAGGCCAACCAGAACATCGTCGACAAGCTGGCTGAAGTTGGCGCGCTGATGCACACCGAAGTGGTCAGCCACAGCTACATGCACTGCTGGCGTCACAAGACCCCGCTGATCTACCGCGCCACCGCGCAGTGGTTCGTGGGCATGGACAAGCCGCCAGTCGAAGGCGATACCCTGCGCGAACGCGCGGTGAAAGCCATCGAGCAGACCAAGTTCGTCCCGGCCTGGGGCCAGGCGCGTCTGCACTCGATGATCGCCAACCGCCCCGACTGGTGCATCTCGCGCCAGCGCAACTGGGGTGTACCGATTCCGTTCTTCCTCGACAAGGCGACCGGTGAGCTGCACCCGCGCACCGTCGAGCTGATGGAGGAAGTGGCCCAGCGCGTCGAAGTCGAAGGCATCGAGGCCTGGTTCAAGATGGACCCAGCCGAGCTGCTGGGTGACGAGGCGGCCAACTACGACAAGATCAGCGACACCCTGGACGTCTGGTTCGATTCGGGCACCACTCACTGGCACGTGCTGCGCGGCTCGCACCCGATGGGTCATGAAAACGGCCCGCGCGCCGACCTGTACCTGGAAGGTTCCGACCAGCACCGTGGCTGGTTCCATTCCTCGCTGCTGACCGGTTGCGCCATCGATGATCACGCCCCGTACCGCGAGCTGCTGACCCACGGTTTCACCGTGGACGAGAACGGCCGCAAGATGTCCAAGTCGCTGGGCAACGTCATCGCTCCGCAGAAGGTCAACGACACCTTGGGCGCCGACATCATGCGCCTGTGGGTGTCGGCCACCGACTATTCCGGCGAAATGGCCGTGTCGGAAACCATCCTGCAGCGCAGCGCCGATGCCTATCGCCGCATCCGCAATACCGCGCGCTTTTTGCTTTCCAACCTCAGCGGTTTCAACCCGGCCACCGACCTGCTGCCGGCCGACGAAATGATCGCCTTGGACCGCTGGGCCGTGGACCGCGCACTGCTGTTGCAGCGCGAGCTGGAAGAGCACTACACCGAGTACCGTTTCTGGAACGTCTATTCCAAGGTGCA
Organism: Pseudomonas sp. UBA4194; assembly: GCF_002379585.1. Classification (GTDB taxonomy): domain Bacteria; phylum Pseudomonadota; class Gammaproteobacteria; order Pseudomonadales; family Pseudomonadaceae; genus Aquipseudomonas. The sequence goes on along the minus strand of NZ_DFUE01000042.1, from coordinate 84,705 downwards.
CAACTTCTGCGTGCAGGAGCTGGGCGGTTTCTACCTGGACATCATCAAGGACCGCCAGTACACCACCGGTGCCAACAGCGTTGCCCGGCGCTCTTGCCAGACCGCGCTCTACCACATCAGCGAAGCGCTGGTGCGCTGGATCGCGCCGATCCTGGCGTTCACCGCCGACGAGCTGTGGCAGTACCTGCCGGGCGAGCGTAACGAGTCGGTGATGCTCAACACCTGGTACCAGGGCCTGACCGAGCTGCCCGAAGGCGTCGAGCTGGACCGCGCCTACTGGGAGCGGGTGATGGCGGTGAAGACCGCGGTCAACAAGGAACTGGAAAACCAGCGTGCGGCCAAGGCGATCGGCGGCAACCTGCAGGCCGAAGTCACCCTGTACAGCGAAGACGCCCTGAATACCGACCTGGCCAAGCTGGGCAACGAGCTGCGCTTCGTGCTGATCACTTCCGGCGCCACCCTGGCACCGTTCGCCCAGGCCCCGGCCGATGCCGTGGTCACCGACGTGGCTGGGCTCAAGCTCAAAGTGGTCAAGTCGGGCGGGGTCAAATGCGCCCGCTGCTGGCACTTCCGCGACGACGTCGGCGTGAACCCGGAGCATCCGGAAATCTGCGGCCGTTGCGTGGACAACATCAGCGGCGATGGCGAGGTGCGTCACTATGCCTGATTCATCGGCGTCATTCGGTCGCTTCGGGCACTTGAAGTGGCTGTGGCTCAGCGTGCTGGTCATGGCGCTGGACCAGGCCACCAAGTTCTACTTCGACGGCACCTTGCAAATGTACGAGCAGATCGTGGTGATCCCCGACCTGCTCAGCTGGACCCTGGCCTACAACACCGGCGCCGCCTTCAGCTTTCTGGCCGACAGCGGTGGCTGGCAGCGCTGGCTGTTCACCCTGATCGCGGTGGTGGTCAGTGTGGTGCTGGTGGTGTGGCTCAAGCGTCTGGGCCGCGGCGACACCTGGCTGGCCATCGCCCTGGCGCTGGTGCTCGGTGGTGCCGTCGGCAACCTGTTCGACCGGGTGGTGCTCGGCCACGTCGTGGACTTCATTCTGGTGCACTGGCAGGATCGCTGGCGTTTCCCGGCGTTCAACCTCGCCGACAGCGCCATCACCGTCGGCGCAATCATGCTGGCGTTGGATATGTTCAAGAGCAAGAAAAGCGGAGAAGCGGTGCATGACTGAACAGCGGATCAGGGAAAACACCGAAGTGACCCTGCACTTCGCCCTGCACCTGGAAAACGGTGATACCGTCGACAGCACGTTCGACAAGTCGCCTGCCACGTTCAAGGTCGGCGACGGCAACCTGTTGCCGGGCTTCGAAGCCGCGCTGTTCGGCTTCAAGGCCGGTGACAAGCGTACCGTCAGGGTGCTGCCGGAAAACGCCTTTGGCCAGCCCAACCCGCAGAACGTGCAGGTGATGCCGGCTTCGCAGTTCGAAGGCATGGAGCTGTCGGAGGGTTTGCTGGTGATTTTCAACGATGCCGCCAACACCGAGTTGCCGGGCGTGGTAAAAGCCTTTGATGGCGACCAGGTCACAGTGGACTTCAACCATCCACTGGCCGGCAAGACGCTCAACTTCGAAGTGGAAATTCTTTCGGTCACGGCCCTTTAGGGCACCGAGGCAAGCATGCAAATCAAACTCGCCAACCCCCGTGGCTTCTGCGCTGGCGTGGACCGGGCGATCGAAATCGTCAACCGCGCGCTGGAAGTCTTCGGCCCACCGATCTATGTGCGTCACGAAGTGGTGCACAACAAGTTCGTGGTCGAAGACCTGCGTAACCGTGGCGCCGTGTTCGTTGAAGAACTGGACCAGGTGCCCGACGACGTCATCGTCATCTTCAGTGCCCACGGCGTATCCCAGGCCGTGCGCCAGGAAGCCGCCGGGCGCGGCCTGAAGGTCTTCGACGCCACCTGCCCGCTGGTCACCAAAGTGCACATCGAGGTCGCCCGCTACAGCCGCGACGGCCGCGAATGCATTCTGATCGGCCATGCCGGCCATCCCGAAGTCGAAGGCACCATGGGGCAGTACGACGCCAGCAACGGCGGCGCCATCTACCTGGTGGAAAACGAGAACGACGTCGCCCAACTGACGGTGATCAACCCGGAAAACCTCGCTTTCGTGACCCAGACCACATTGTCGATGGATGACACCAGTGTGGTCATCGATGCCCTGCGGACAAAATTCCCAGCCATCGGCGGGCCGCGCAAGGACGACATCTGCTACGCCACGCAGAACCGCCAGGACGCCGTGAAACAACTGGCAGACGAGTGCGACGTGGTGCTGGTGGTCGGCAGCCCGAACAGCTCCAACTCCAACCGTCTGCGCGAATTGGCCGAACGCATGGCCACTCCGGCCTACCTGATCGATGGCGCCGAGGACATGCAGCAGAGCTGGTTCGATGGCGTACAGCGGATCGGCATCACCGCCGGTGCTTCGGCGCCCGAGGTGCTGGTGCGGGCGGTGATCGAGCAGTTGCACGCGTGGGGCGCCTCGGGTGCGGAAGAACTGATCGGCCGGCCGGAGAACATCACGTTCTCGGTGCCCAAGGAATTGCGGGTCAAGGCTATCGTTTGACAGGTTTGGCGCAGGCGTCGGTGGTGCCACGGTCGAGCTGGTCGGTCAGCCGAATCCTGCCGACCCAGTCGAGCACGATCCGCAGGCGCATCAGGGGCCGCTGCGTGTCGCACAGGTACAGTGAGCCGATATTGGAGTGGCCTGCGGTGCCTGTAGGCGCGCCGGAGCTGTCGAAACGGACTTCGTTCTTCAGCCACAGATTTCCCACGATGCGCGTTTGGCCGTCCAGAACATGCCGGCGCAGCACCGTCCTCGGGGCATTGCGCAGGCCGCGAATGTCCAGCGCGGTGGTCCATCCCCAGCTCCAACCGTTATAGAAGGCCCGAACGACCACCGGCGCCTGCCGGGTAATGGCCTCCATGCGTGCCGTGCGCAAGGCTGCCGCCAGTTCTCTGGCCACCACTTGCCGTCGCTGCTCCGCCACAAAACCCTGTAACGACGGTACCGCCAGCATGGCCAGGATTCCCGCAATGGCCAGCACTGCGAGCAATTCCACCAACGTCATTCCCTTGTTCATGCGTACCCTCCCTGGGTGATGCCTGGCTGCACAGGTGCCCGCAAGAACCTTGCAAAAATGCGCTGATCCCCCCGAAACAACCGTATATCCTGTGCCCGCACCAAACCGCGCAAGCGCTGGTTTATAGTCGGTGCTCCTTGGGGGAGGCGTCCAATGCGGCATGGTTACAAGGGATTTACGCTGGTCGAGTTGATGGTCACCGTCGCAGTGCTGGCCATTCTGGTGACAGTCGGGATTCCTTCGTTTGTCAGCCTGATGAACAACACCAAGGCCGATACCGAATCGACCGATTTGTATCGCGCCCTCAACTATGCGCGGTTGGAGGCGATAAACAGAGGTGTGAACGTACGGATCACGCCCGGCACCGCAAACACCTGGACCAGCACACTGACGATCCAGGGGGTCAGCGGAGGCTCGGTCGTTGCGCCGGTTTATCGAGTGATTGCGCCCATGGCCACATCCGCAGTGGTAACACCCAACAACCTGGCTTTCATCGAATACAACAATCTCGGCGCCCTGGCCACACCGACGACTGCGGTGGCGTTCGTCTATACCCGCGGCACGTTCACCAGGAACATTGGCGTATGCCTCAACGGTCGGGTCATTCTGGGAGGGGCCTGCCCATGAAATCGGCGGCCAGACAAACCGGTGTCAGCCTGATCGAAGTGCTGGTGTCCCTGCTGATCATGGGCATCGGCCTGCTCGGTGCAGCGGCCTTGCAGCTCAACGCGCTGAAGTTCACCGACAGTTCGGCGGTCACCAGTCAGGCCAGTTTCATCGCCTATGACATGATGGACCGCATCCGCGCCAATCCCGATGCCAACTATGTGCTGGCCAATCTGAGCGCCGCGCCCACGGGCACGGCAGCCGATACCCGCACTCAGGATTTGATCGACTTCGCCGCCAATATCCGCGCCATCGCCCCCAATGGCGTGGGTGACGGTAGCAGCATTGCCGTCGACGGCAGGACCGTCACCATTACCGTGAGGTGGAGCGACAGCCGCGCCGCCAATGCCAGCAGCGTTTCCAACACCCAGACGGCCGGCGACGGCTTGCAGACCTACACGCTGGTCAGTCGCGTGGCCATCGACAAGGGGATCAAATGAGACGCTCATCACGGGGCATCGGTTTGATCGAGCTGATGGTGGCCATGACCCTGGGCCTGATCATCGTGCTGGGGGTCACGCAGATATTCCTGGCCGCCAAGAACACCTATCAGAGCCAGAATGCCGCGGCCGGTATTCAGGAGGACGCGCGATTCCTGCTGAGCAAGATGACCCAGGAAATACGCATGGCCGGTTTTTTCGGATGCCAGGCCAACCCGTTGGACAGCAGCATCAACGGTGATTTCGCGGCCGCCTATGGAACGCCCATCAGCATTACCCGGGGCGCCAACAACAGTGTGATTCTGACGTTGATCACCGCGGATGTCGGCAACAACGGCACCAATGCCAACTGGAACATATTGACCGACTGCCGGACCTTCTCCACCGCCTTCACCCCGGCAAACATGCCTGCTGCAGTGGTAGGGCAGCAGGTCATCCCGATACGCCGCATCGTCTATACGTTCAACAACAACCAGGTACTGGCAGGCAATCTGGCGAACAACCAAAGCCCGCTGATCAGCAACGTCCTGGCGTTTGACGTGTCCTTCGGCGTGGCTTCATCGGTAAACAACATCAATGCGAGCAGTTACGTCGCCACGCCGACCAACTTCGATCTGATCCGCAGCGTGCGTATCAGTCTGCGGGTGGCCGATCAGGCGGCAGCACCCAACACGCGGGCGCAGACCCGCACGTTCAATACCGTGATTGCCTTGCGCAACCGGCTGCTGTGATGAGGCTTGCATGAGTATTCGAACCCGTTACCGGGCCGCGAGCGGGCAACGAGGGATGACCCTGGTGGTCTGCCTGGTGTTTCTGCTGCTGCTTACCCTGATAGGCGTTTCGTCGATGCAGAACGCCACATTGCAGGAAAAGATGGCGGGTAGCGTGACCTTGCGCAACGGCTCGTTCCAGATAGCGGAGGCCATGTTGCGTCTGGGCGAGAACACCGTGAAGGCCACGGCCTATACCCAGACGTTCTGCAACACCGCCGCCAACTGCGCCCCGCCCACCACTGCCAACACCATCGGTACGAGCAGTTATGCCGCCGCCAACGGGGTGGTGTGGGTGCAGTCCGGGTCGGGCTATTACGCTATCCAGAAAGTCGGCACCACGAACAACCCTTCGATCATCGCCAGTGGTGTGCCCATCAATACCACCCGAAAATTCTACGAGCTGTACCGCATCACCGGAGTAGGCATCCAAGGTACTTCGCGAACCGTGTTGGAGAGTATCTATGCCAAGCAGCAGTAAATGGCGCGGTGTGTTCAAGTTCTGTCTGGGCCTGGTGATGGGGCTTTACGTCAGTGCGCCTTTGTATGCGTTCACGCCCTCGGATTCACCCCTGCTGAGTTCGGGCTCGGTGACGCCGAACGTGATGCTGCTGGTGGATGACTCCGGCAGTATGGATAACCTCATCCGCGCGCCGGGTTTCGATCAGTCGGTATCGAGAACGCAGATCTACATCTGCGGCTACAGCAACTCGTGCAACCAGTACTACAACGTCGATATGGACAATGAAAACCTGTTCTATAGTGCGTTCCGCCAAGGTAACTGCGCGAACAACTATTCTGGTTTCCTGCGTCCCAACGGGACCAGATACTGCCTTCGTCTGCCCGATCCGGTCGGCGGCGGCAATACGCGTTATTCGGCGCGCTACATCTCGTATCTGATCGACCTCTTGCCCAGCGGTACCACCACCAAGAACTACCTGGACGGCACCATCCCGACAGACTCGCGTATCAATGTGGCGCGCAACTCCGCCTCCGCGATTGTCGACGCCAACCGTACATTGCGCATTGGTTTGGCCACCTTCAACTCGCCGCGCTCGGGGGACTCAGGCCCGGGTGGATTTATCTCGCGGGGTATTGCCGACATCAGCACCACGTCCACGGCCACCAATGCCAACTACAATGCCCTGCAGGACGCCATCGGCGACTTGCGCTCCATTGCCAACACGCCCTTGGCCGAAGCGTATTACGAAGTCACCCGGTACTTCCGGGGCATGTCGCCGTACTACAACAGCACGCCGAGCACCTACACCAGCCCCATCCAGTATCGCTGCCAGAAGAACTACGGTGTGGTGATCACCGATGGTCTGCCTACCTATGACCGTACCTTTCCCACCAATGACCCACAGGGTGGAGCGCGACTGCCCAACTGGGACGGCGACAGCAGCAACGACGGCGATAACCTCAATGGCGACGGTGAGGGCGACACCCTCTACCTGGATGATATCGCCAAGTTCGCCTACGACATCGATATGCGTTCAGGTGGAACCGACGCGGCAGGTAAAAGTTGGGATGCCGCCGACTTTCCCAAGCAGAACATGTCCACCTACACGGTGGGTTTTGCCGCCAACAACCAGATGCTCCGGGACGCTGCGGAGAAAGCGGGTTACGGACAGGGCAAGTATTACCAGGCGACCGGTGCGGACGAGCTCAGCGCGGCACTGACCTCTGCGCTGAACGACATCTCCTCCAAAGCCGGCTCGGGCGGCGGTGGCGCGGTCAACTCGGTCAACCTGACGGCCTCTTCCCTGTATTTCCAGACGTTCTACGATCCTACCGACTGGCGCGGCACGGTACGCGCCTACAACCTCGACAGCGCCGGCAACCCGACTTCTCCACCGGTGTGGAGCACGGACGACAAGATCAAGACCGCAGGCACCACGACGTTTCAGTCATGGAACATATTGACTGGCCAACCGATAACGCTTTCGTTGCTCAATTTCTCACCCGCCCAGATCCTTACCCTGGGTTCCGGCGCCTCGAGTCTGAGTACGCTTGAGAAACCTGTGTCCGCCAATGATCTGGTCGAGTGGACCAAGGGTACCAACAAGACCGGGCTCAAAGTGCGCTCGGTACTGCTCGGCGACATCATCAACTCGCCGCTCGTGTACGCTTCGCCCACTGCCATCAACAGCTCCGACACTACGGGTGATTTCAGCTATACCACCTACCTTGGAATCAAGGCTGCGAGCATGAGTGCGAGCCTGGTGGTCAACAGCAACGATGGCATGACCAACGTCCTCAACACCGACGGCACCCGGCGCTATGCGTACCTGCCATCAACGACGCTGTCCAACCTGAGTGCGGTGGCCAATCCCAACTACATCAATGGCGTTGGCCACAAGTTCATGAACGACGGCCAACTCACCGTGGCCGACGCCCAGGTCAACAACAGCTGGAAAACATTGGCCTTGGGTGGGGTAGGGGCCGGTGGCCGGGCCTACTACGCCCTGCAACTGTTCGAAGCCGGGGGCAGCAACACCACGCGGGCGCTGTGGGAGATTTCCAACAACACCACAGGCTACAGCAACATGGGGTATGCCTATGGCAAGCCGGAAGTGGCCCGTCTCAAGGATGGCACCTGGGCGGCCTTTATCTCCAACGGTTACGGCAGCACAACCGGTCGGGCTTCGCTGTTTGTGGTCAATTTGTCCACAGGGGCATTGATCAAAGAGATCCAGACGCCCATCGTCAACTCCGGCGAAACGGATAACGGACTTTCATCGGTGGCGTTGGAGGTCAACAGCCAAGGCGTCGTGCAGTATGCCTATGGCGGGGACTTGAAGGGGCGCCTGTGGAAGTTCGACTTCACCAATACTACCAATGGCGTAGTGGGCTTCTCCAATACGCCACTGTTCACCGCTTCAGGTGGGGCGACACAGGCGATCACCGCCCAGCCGACCATCGGCAGCTACACCCAAGGCCGGCAGATCATCTTCTTCGGCACGGGCAAGCTCAATGAAGTGGCGGACAAGACCACCACAACCACCCAGGCGTTCTACGCCGTGGTCGACGCCAATGGCGCTACCGCCAACTACACCGAGTCCATGCTGCAACGCCAGACCATCACCAACATCACCGGTAACAAGGTCTATACCAGCCAGAACGATGTGGACTACAACACCCGCAAGGGCTGGTACATGCCGCTGACCTACGGCACCACTTCCACGGGCGAGCGGGTGCTGTACCCGGCATTGCTGATCGATGGGCGGGTGTACTTCACCACGGCAATCCTCGATACCAGCGACCCCTGTGCCAGCGCCGGTTCGAGCAAGTTGATGGAGGTGAATGCGGAATCTGGCAAGATGATCACCACCTTCAATATCTTTGGCGGCACCGAGGCCACGTCCGGGATGGTGGTGGCGGGTGGCTTGATCAACACGGCGTCCGTGGTGTCCTATGTCGACGCCAATGGTGACGAAAAGGTTGCGATCCAGACGCCCAACACCGGCGACAGTGGCCCCGCCCCCGGCGGTCCCGCAGTCCCCGACCCGGGCAGCAACCTGAACCGCCGTATCATGTGGCAACAACGACAATGAGTGTCCGTATGCACAAGCAGCAAGGCTTTACCCTTATCGAGTTGATGATTGTGGTAGCGATCGTCGGGATTCTGGCCGCTATCGCCTACCCCAGCTATACCGAGTACGTGAGACGCACACACCGGGTGGAGATTGGCCAAGTGCTGGTCGAAGGCGCCCAGACATTCGAGCGTGCGTTTACCCGGACGGGCTCCTATGCGGATGTGCCCGATGTGGCTGGCAACACCTGGTACACCGTGGTAACGGTGAAGAATGCCACTGCCTTCAGCCTGACCGCAGCGCCAAGGGCGGGGGCCATGATGGTGGGCGACAAGTGTGGCAGCTTCGTCATCGATCAAACCGGCGCCCGCACCAACACCGGCATGGCCGCCGGCACCACCTCCGCCTCCTGCTGGGGCCGCTGAGCCTGCTTTGGACACTTCGATGCACGAACACACCCTGATCGTCGGCGGCGGCGTCATTGGCTTGCTGACCGCTTACAACCTGGCTGCTCACGGCGGCCATGTCACCCTGATCGACCGCAGTGCCATGGGCCAGGAATCCTCCTGGGCGGGCGGCGGTATCGTGTCGCCGCTGTACCCATGGCGTTACAGCCCGGCGGTGACGGCTTTGGCTCATTGGTCGCAGGATTTTTACCCACAGCTGGGCGAGCGACTGGCTGCCGCCACGGGTATCGATCCCGAAGTGCACACCACCGGCCTTTACTGGCTGGACCTGGACGATGAGGCCCAGGCGCTGGCCTGGGCCGAGCGCAATCGGCGGCCGCTGTCGGCTGTGGATATCTCGGCCGCCTACGATGCCGTGCCGGCGCTGGGTGGCGGCTACAAGCGGGCGATCTACATGGCCGGGGTGGCCAATGTGCGCAATCCGCGGTTGGTGAAGTCGCTGAAGGCGGCGTTACAGGCAATGCCCAATGTGACCCTGCGTGAGCATTGCGAGGTCGGCGGTTTCCTGCGCGATGGCGATCGGGTCGTGGGGGTGCGCACCGCCGAGGGCGATGTGCGCAGCGATCAGGTGGTGTTGACCGCCGGCGCCTGGAGCGGGGAGTTGTTGCAGACTCTGGGCATTGGCTTGCCGGTGGAGCCGGTGAAAGGGCAGATGATTCTGTTCAAGTGCGAGGCGGACTTTCTGCCGACCATGGTACTGGCCAAGGGGCGCTACGCGATTCCACGGCGTGATGGACATATTCTGGTGGGCAGTACGCTGGAGCACGCCGGTTTCGACAAGACACCGACGCTGGATGCGCTGGAAAGTCTGAAACTGTCGGCGATCGAGTTGTTGCCGGCGCTGGCGGACGCAACGCCGGTGAAGCATTGGGCAGGGTTGCGCCCAGGGTCGCCGGAGGGGATTCCCTTCATTGGACCGCTGGAGCGGCATCCGGGGCTGTGGCTGAATTGCGGGCATTATCGTAACGGGCTGGTGCTGGCACCCGCTTCGTGTGAGCTGCTGACGGATTTGCTGGTGGGGAGGCCACCGGTAATGGACGCTGGGCTGTACGCGCCGGATGCGCGATTGGGGTTGGTGTAGGTTCTCTCCTGTAGTACGCGATCGGCTCCCTCTCCCCAAGGGAGAGGGCTGGGGTGAGGGGACCCGTCACCACCGATCCCCAGCCATGGCCTAATCCAACCCCAACTTCTTCAACCGATACCGCATCGACCTGAACGACATATTCAGCCGCTGCGCTGCCGCTGTTCGGTTCCAGCGCGTCTCTTCCAGCGCCTGCAGTATCAGCTTGCGTTCCACGCTCTCCAGGTAATCTTCCAGATTATCCACCTCCGCCAAGCTGGGCTCACCGGCTTCCGGCGCTGCTGCCGACTCGCTCAGGCGCAGGTCGCTGGCCTCGATACGCTCGTCTTCACACAGCGTGTACGCCCGTTCGAGCATGTTCTCCAGTTCCCGCACGTTGCCGGGGAAGCGGTAGCCCTTGAGGGTTTCCAGCGCCTCGGGGCTTAGTTGGGCAGGCGCCTGGCCGCCCGCCAGACGCTTGAGCACGTTGCTGGCAATCAGCGGGATGTCTTCGCGGCGCTCGCGCAGGCAGGGCACGCGCAGTTCGATCACATTGAGCCGGTAATACAGGTCCTGGCGAAAGCGCTGGGCCGTCACTTCGTCGGCGAGGTCTTTGTGGGTTGCGCTCAAGATACGCACGTCCACCACGTTCTCGGTTTGCCCACCCACTGTGCGCACGGCCTTCTCCTGGATGGCCCGCAGCAGCTTGACCTGCATCGCCAGCGGCAAGTCTGCGACTTCATCCAGAAACAGGGTGCCGCCATGGGCCACCTGGAACAGCCCTGGCTTGTCTTCGGTGGCGCCGGTGAAGCTGCCCTTGCGATGGCCGAAGAATTCACTCTCCATCAACTCGGCAGGGATCGCCCCGCAGTTCACCGGAACGAAGGGCCGGTCTGCGCGCGGGCCCTGCTCGTGGATCAAGCGGGCGACCAGCTCCTTGCCGCTACCCGATTCGCCGCTGATGTACACCGGCGCCTGGCTGCGCGCCAAGCGGCCGATCTGCTTGCGCAGCGCCAGCATCGGCGGCGAGTCGCCCAGCAGGCGTTCGTCGATGCTGGGCTCCTTGCCCACAGGCACAGGGGCAGGCATGCGCAGGGCAGTGCCCACCAGTTCACGCAGGCGAGCCAGGTCCACCGGTTTGGTGAGGAAGTCGAAGGCGCCGGCCTTGAGGGCGTTGATCGCCGTTTCCAGGCTGCCGAAGGCGGTGATCATCGCTACCGGCACCTGTGGATAACGTTGCTGGATGAACTGCACCAGCTCAAGCCCGGTACCGTCGGGCAGGCGCATGTCGGTCAGGCACAGGTCGAAGGCCTCGCGGGCCAACCACTCGCGCGCTTCTTTGACATTCCGGGCGCTGCGGGTGTCCAGCTTCATGCGCCCCAAGGTGATCTCCAGCAGTTCGCGGATGTCCGGCTCGTCGTCCACGATCAGAATTTTTTGCCGAGCGCTCATAGTCATCCCTGTTTGCGCGGGTGGGCGAAGGTGATTCGCATACAGCTGCCCCCTCTCTCACGTGCTCTGTAGTCTAGGTGCGCCTGGTTGCTTTCGCATAACTCGCGGGAAATATACAGGCCCAGCCCCGTGCCCTGGCTTTCGGTGGTGAAGAACGGCTCGAACATGTGCTGCAGCTGATCTGCCGGGAAACCGGGGCCGTCGTCCAGCACTTCCAGTATCGGCAGGCCGTTGGTCGGATCGACGAACAGGTTCAGCCAGACTTGCGCGGTGCCGTGGTGCTGGGCGCTGTAGCGCAAGCCGTTTTCCACCAGATTGTTCAGCACCTGGGTGAGCTGATTGGCATCCATCCGGGTGTGTAGCGCGCCGTCGGTCACGTACATGTGCAACTGCTGGCCGGCGCGGGCGACGGTGCGGAACTGGGCCACGAAATTTTCCAGCCATGCCTTGAGGTCCAACGGCTCCGGGGCAGCGGGCCGACGTCGCGACAGCTGCAGCACGTTTTCGATGATCAGGTTCATGCGCTTGGACTGATCCTGAATGATCTGCGTCAGCCGCCGGTCGCTCTCCGGCAACTCGTCAGACTCCTGCAGCAACTGCCCTGCATGGCTGATCGCACCCAATGGATTGCGTATCTCGTGGGCAATGCCGGCGGTCAGCCGACCCAGTGCGGCCAGTTTGAGCTGTTGCGCCTGCTGGGCGATCTGCGACAGGTCCTCGAGGAAGATCAGCGTCTGCTGCTGTTCGCCGCCGCGGCGCAGGGCAATGAAGCTGGCCTGAATCGACGGCCCGGTGGCCTTGAGCTTGAGGCTCTTGACCCGCAGCGCCGGATTGGTCTGCCATTGCAGCAGGCGTTCAATGAGGTCGGGGGAATGGTCGGCGATCAATTCGTCCTGAAGGTGCAGCCGCCCGAACAGACTCAAAGCCCCCTGGTTGGCCATCTGCACCCGAAGTTCGGCGTCCAGTACCAGAATGCCCGTGCGCATGCGTTGCAGGATCAAAGCATTCAGCGCCTCCAGATTGGTCATATCGCTGGCGCGTTGTTCAGCGAGGTTTTCGCTGGTGCTCAGCAGCCGACCCAGGCCCTGCACCATGAACGACACGGCGAAACACAGCACACCCAGGGTGCTGGCTTGCAGGTAGTCGTTGGCAGCGGCCGGGCGCGAGATGCTGAGGTAGAACGTCAGGTAGATGATGCCGATGGTGGCAAGGGCAGCGATCAAGAGTCCGAGGCGGCCGCGTACCAACAGGTTGCCCATGGCCACCGAGGCAATCATCAGGTTGCCGATGCCGCTGGCAGTACCGCCTCCGGCATAGAAAAGCCCGGCCAGCAGGACGATATCCGTGGTGGCCAGACTGAACACCGGCAGCAGCCGACGGGGATTGCCCATCAGCACCACGACCAGGATGTTGAGAATCAGGTAGAGCCAGCTGCCCGTACGGAACAATTCGCCATCGGCCAGTTCCAGCAAGCGGTTGTCCATGTTGCTGGAGATCAGCAGCACCAGCGACAAACCGATGGTCAGGCGGTAGAGGTGGTACAGACGCAGCATTCGCTGCGCCTGGGCACCCCCTAGAAATTGAGCTTCAGCGGGCACCGTTGGTCGGCCCTTGCTCCAGATGAGGCTGGCTGCAATACCAGTGGCTGTCGCGGCGCAGGGCACGGTCCTGGGGCAGATGCACGCCACACTGGGCGCAGCGAACCATGGTCAATGAGGCCGGTTTGTCGTCGCCGCGAGGCTGACGGGCGGGGGCGTTGAACTTGCGCCATAGCCAGATGGCGGCAAAAACGACGGCGATCCAGAAAATCAGGCGAATCATGGGGGTGTTCAGCTTTGGTGAGGGAGATGGCGCAGTGTAGGAGGGGGGGCGGTGGTGAGCAAGCGATGGTCATAGGGTTTAGAGGTTGCAGTGCTCAGGCTGGCGTCATCGCGGGCAGAGCCCGCTCCCACAATGATCAGCGGATCTTCCCGCCCTCCTGAAGCCCCAAAGATCCCCTGTGGGAGCGGGCTCTGCCCGCGATGAGGCCAGAATTAACACCCCAACTCCCACAAACAAAAAAAGGGACCCGCAGGCCCCTTCTTTTCAATCCGCCAACCCGATTTCTCAGTCGAACAGACCAAAGGTGGCGTAGCTGAACCAGGAACGGCTCTTGCCTTCCTCAGCCGCGGGTTCCTGCTCTTCGGCGGTACCCCCCTCGGAGGCTGGCAACAGCTCCTTGGGAATGGCGTCCTTGGCTTCCTGGTACTGACGCTGCACGTCCTGGTTGGCGCGGGTTTCGCCCGGCGGCAGTGGGTCGGTGTTGTTGCCGATCCAGCCCAGAGTGGCCTTGGACAGCCACGAGCGGTTGTCCGCTTCATCCTGCTGGGGCACGAATTTGCCGTCATCCAGGCTTGGGTGGTCCGGATAGTTGGTTTTCAGGGTCTCCAGGCTGGTAGCGGCCAGGTCGTCCAGATGCAGGCGCATGTAGGCTTCGGTCATCACAGCCAGGCCGTCGCCGACGGACGGCGTTTCCTGGAAGTTCTCCACCACGTAGCGGCCACGGTTGGCGGCGGCGACGTAGGCCTGACGGGTCAGGTAGTAGTCGGCCACGTGGATTTCGTAGGAAGCCAGCAGGTTGCGCAGGTAGATCATGCGCTGCTTGGCGTCCGGCGCGTAGCGGCTGTTGGGGAAGCGGCTGGTCAGCTGGGCGAACTCGTTGTAGGAGTCGCGGGCGGCGCCAGGGTCACGCTTGGTCATGTCCAGCGGCACGAAGCGCGCCACCAGGCCGCGGTCCTGGTCGAACGAGGTCAGGCCCTTGAGGTAGTAGGCGTAGTCGACGTTCGGATGCTGCGGGTGCAGACGAATGAAGCGCTCCGCAGCGGACTTGGCGGCTTCGGGCTCCGAGTTCTTGTAGTTGGCGTAGATCAGCTCGAGCTGCGCCTGGTCGGCATAGCGCCCGAACGGGTAACGCGACTCCAGGGCCTTGAGCTTGGCGGTGGCACTGGTGTAGCTGTTGTTGTCCAGGTCGGTCTGTGCCTGCTGGTACAACTCGACTTCGCTGAGGTTTTCATCGACGACCTCTTTGGTCGAAGAACAGGCCGCGGTGAGTCCGAGGATGGCGATCAGCAGCAGGTGTTTCACTTGCATGGCGGCTTGCGTCCCTATAAACGGCCGCTGTCTCGGGCGTGGCCGTCCTGTTATGATGAGCACCCCGTGGAACCCCCGGGGCAAAAGACGCCGTATTTAACCACAAGCGTGCAGCTGAAACCAAAGGCTGTGCCGCCGCCTAGTCCGAGCATGTCCGAGATCATACAACTTCGCGCAGAGGTACCGTCCGATTTGGGCGGTCAACGCCTCGACCAAGTCGCCGCCCAATTGTTCGCCGAGCACTCGCGCTCGCGCCTTTCCGCCTGGATAAAAGAGGGCCGCCTGACCGTGGACGGGGGCGTGCTGCGCCCGCGCGATACCGTGCATGGCGGCTCCGTGCTCGAGCTCAATGCCGAGCAAGAGGCGCAAGGTGAATGGGTGGCCCAGGACATCGAACTGGACATCGTCTACGAAGACGACCAGATCCTTGTCATCAACAAGCCCGCGGGCCTGGTGGTGCATCCCGCCGCCGGTCATGCCGACGGTACCTTGCTCAATGCCCTGCTGCACCACGTGCCGGACATCATCAATGTGCCGCGCGCGGGCATTGTCCATCGTCTGGACAAGGACACCACCGGTCTGATGGTGGTCGCCAAGACCATCCAGGCACAGACCCAACTGGTCGCTCAGTTGCAGAGCCGGTCGGTGAGCCGCATCTATGAGTGCATCGTCATCGGCGTGGTCACCGCCGGCGGCAAGATCAACGCGCCCATCGGTCGGCACGGCCAGCAGCGCCAGCGCATGGCGGTGATGGAAGGCGGCAAGCAGGCTGTCAGCCACTACCGCGTGCTCGAGCGCTTCCGTTCCCACACCCATGTGCGGGTGAAGCTGGAAACCGGTCGGACTCACCAGATCCGTGTCCATATGTCGCACATCAACTTCCCGTTGGTCGGCGATCAGGCCTATGGCGGTCGCTTCCGCATTCCGCCGGCCGCCAGCGCGACCATGGTCGATGCGCTGAAAACCTTCCCGCGCCAGGCGCTGCACGCGCGCTTCCTGGAGCTGGATCACCCGACCACCGGTGAGCGCATGGGGTGGGAGTCGTCGCTGCCGGACGATTTCGTCTGGCTGCTCTCCCTGCTCAAGCAGGATCGCGAGGCATTCGTCGGGTGAATGACTTCGCGCAGGGCCTGCTGATTCCCGACTGGCCGGCGCCAGAGCGGGTCAGGGCCTGCGTGACTACCCGTGAAGGGGGCGTCAGCGAGGCGCCCTATGCGAGCCTGAATCTGGGCAATCACGTTGGCGACAGCGCCGAGGCCGTGGCCCAGAATCGCCAGCGTTTGACCTCACACTTCGGCATCCTGCCGGCATGGTTGAGCCAGGTCCACGGTATCAAGGTGGTCGAGGCCGATCCGGCGCGGGTGCTGGAAGCCGACGCCAGCTGGAGCACCACCCCTGGCATCGCTTGTACGGCGATGACGGCTGACTGCCTGCCTGCACTGTTCTGCAACCGCAACGGCACGCAGGTGGCGGCGGCCCACGCCGGTTGGCGAGGACTGGCCAACGGGGTGCTCGAAGCCACCGTTCACAGTTTTGCCGAGTCGCCGGATCAGTTGCTGGTGTGGCTGGGCCCGGCGATCGGGCCGCGCAATTTCGAGGTGGGCGCCGAGGTGCGCGAAACCTTCCTGGCTACCCATCCGCAAACCGCTGAGGCTTTTGTGCCTGGGGCGGCCCCCGATAAGTTCATTGCCGACATCTATGCCCTGGCCCGTTTGCGTCTGGCGGCGGTGGGGGTGACGGCGGTGTACGGGGGAGGGCTGTGCACGATCGAGGATGAGCGGTTTTTCTCGTATCGTCGCGCTGCGCGTACCGGACGGTTTGCTTCGGTGGTGTGGCTGGAAGAGTAGCTGCGCGGCGGCGGGCCTCATCGCGGGTAGAACCCGCTCCCACAGGGTTGTATGGAAGTGTGCAGGGCTTCAGGGCCTCATCGCGGGTAGAACCCGCTCCCACAGGTTTGTATGGTTTTTTGTACGGCTCAGGGGCCTCTTCGCGGCTTTACGCCGCTCCTACAGGGGGGGCTTTTGTAGGAGCGGCGTGAAGCCGCGAAGGGGCCGGTATTGGCACACCACAGCATTGTTTGCAACCCCCATCCTTGAATCTTCCCCAACACCCCCCATCTAACTGTCATCTCTGGCAGGTTTTCTTCATCAGGTGTGTCCATCGCTCCGGCCTGCCCCATTAGGAAGGTGACTCATGCGTATAGACCGTTTGACCAGCAAGTTGCAATTAGCCTTATCCGATGCCCAATCCCTGGCGGTGGGTATGGATCATCCCGCCATCGAGCCGGCCCACCTCATGCAGGCGCTGCTCGACCAACAGGGCGGTTCCATCAAGCCCCTGCTGATGCAGGTCGGTTTCGACGTCAACAGCCTGCGCAAGGCGTTGAGCAAGGAACTCGACCAGCTGCCGAAAATCCAGAACCCTACCGGCGACGTCAACATGTCCCAGGACCTGGCGCGCCTGCTCAACCAGGCTGACCGCCTGGCGCAGCAGAAGGGTGATCAATTCATCTCCAGCGAGCTGGTGCTGCTGGGCGCCATGGACGAGAACAGCAAGCTGGGTAAATTGCTGCTCGGTCAGGGCGTGAGCAAGAAAGCGCTGGAAAACGCCATCGTCAACCTGCGCGGCGGTGAAGCGGTCAATGACCCCAACGCCGAGGAATCGCGCAAGGCCCTGGAAAAATACACGGTCGACCTGACCAAGCGCGCCGAAGAGGGCAAGCTGGACCCGGTCATCGGCCGCGACGATGAAATTCGCCGCACCATCCAGGTCCTGCAGCGCCGTACCAAGAACAACCCCGTGTTGATCGGCGAGCCCGGTGTGGGCAAGACCGCCATTGCCGAGGGCCTGGCGCAGCGCATCATCAATGGTGAAGTGCCTGACGGCCTCAAGGGCAAGCGCCTGCTGTCCCTGGACATGGGGGCGTTGATCGCCGGCGCCAAGTTCCGCGGCGAGTTCGAAGAGCGCCTCAAGGGGCTGCTCAACGATCTGTCCAAGCAGGAAGGGCAAATCATCCTGTTCATCGACGAGCTGCACACCATGGTCGGCGCCGGCAAGGGCGAAGGCTCCATGGACGCTGGCAATATGCTCAAGCCGGCCCTGGCTCGCGGCGAACTGCACTGCGTGGGCGCGACCACGCTCAATGAGTACCGCCAATACATAGAGAAAGATGCAGCGCTGGAGCGGCGTTTCCAGAAGGTGCTGGTGGAGGAGCCGAGCGAAGAAGACACCATCGCCATCCTGCGCGGCCTGAAGGAGCGCTACGAAGTGCACCACAAGGTGGCCATCACCGACGGCGCGATCATCGCGGCGGCCAAGCTCAGCCATCGCTACATCACCGATCGTCAGTTGCCCGACAAGGCCATCGACCTGATCGACGAAGCCGCCAGCCGTATTCGCATGGAAATCGATTCCAAGCCCGAAGTGCTGGACCGTTTGGAGCGCCGCCTGATTCAGCTCAAGGTGGAATCCCAGGCACTGAAGAAGGAAGACGACGAGGCCGCGATCAAGCGCCTGGAGAAGCTCACCGAAGAAATCAATCGGTTGGAGCGTGAGTATGCCGACCTCGAGGAAATCTGGACGTCCGAGAAGGCCGAGGTTCAAGGCTCTGCTCAGATTCAGCAGAAGATCGAACAGTCCCGCCAGGAGCTGGAAGCCGCCCGTCGACGTGGCGACCTGAGCCGCATGGCCGAGTTGCAGTATGGGGTCATCCCGGATCTGGAACGCAGCCTGCAGATGGTCGACCAGCACGGCAAGAGCGACAACCAACTGCTGCGCAGCAAGGTGACCGAGGAAGAGATCGCCGAAGTGGTGTCCAAGTGGACCGGGATTCCGGTGTCCAAGATGCTCGAAGGCGAGCGTGAAAAGCTGTTGAAGATGGAAAGCCTTTTGCACCAGCGTGTGATTGGTCAGAACGAGGCCGTGGTGGCTGTCTCCAATGCGGTACGGCGCTCACGTGCCGGCCTCTCGGACCCCAACCGCCCCAGTGGCTCGTTCATGTTCCTGGGCCCTACCGGCGTGGGCAAGACCGAGTTGTGCAAGGCGCTGGCCGAGTTTCTCTTCGATACCGAAGAAGCCATGGTGCGTATCGACATGTCCGAGTTCATGGAGAAGCATTCCGTGGCGCGGCTGATCGGTGCTCCACCGGGCTATGTGGGTTACGAGGAGGGTGGCTACCTGACCGAAGCCGTGCGCCGCAAGCCGTACTCGGTGGTGCTGCTGGACGAGGTGGAGAAGGCGCATCCGGATGTGTTCAACGTGCTGCTTCAAGTGCTTGAAGACGGCCGTCTGACCGACAGCCACGGCCGTACGGTGGACTTTCGCAATACCGTGATCGTGATGACCTCCAACCTGGGGTCGGCGCGGATTCAGGAGTTGGTGGGCGACCGCGAGGCGCAACGCGCGGCGGTAATGGACGCGGTGGGTAGCCACTTCCGGCCGGAGTTCGTCAACCGTATCGACGAGGTGGTGATCTTCGAGCCGTTGGCCCGGGATCAGATTGCCGGTATCACCCAGATCCAACTGGCCCGCCTGCGCAGCCGCCTGGCCGAGCGCGAGCTGCGCCTGGAACTGAGCGACGAGGCGTTGGACAAGCTGATTGCCGTTGGCTACGACCCGGTGTACGGCGCGCGGCCCCTCAAGCGGGCAATCCAGCGCTGGATCGAGAACCCGCTGGCGCAGTTGATCCTGTCCGGGCGATTCCTGCCGGGCACGTCGGTGACGGCGTCGGTGGCAGATGATGAGATTGTTTTTGGGTAACGTGGTGTGAGGGAGGTCGCCATCGCGGGCAGAGCCCGCTCCCACCGAAATAGGGGTGTATCGGAAATGACCGGCACCCATTGATCCTGTGGGAGCGGGCTCTGCCCGCGATGAGGCCCGATCTGACACACCCCATTGATTTCCCGTTGCATTTTCATTTCAAGGCTTGTAAAGTGCGCCCCGCTGTCGGTCATCCCGCAGAGCCGAACGTTTCACCCGGTTCTGAAAAAAAGTTGCAAATCAGTGTCTTGAAAGCGATTTAAGGGTTGACAGGGGTTTTGAAGATTGTAGAATAGCGCGCCTCAGAGACATGAACGCAGCGATGCGAACAGGTCGAAGAGTTCAAGGCGGTAGTGATACAGGCTTGAAGCTGTAGCAGTTGTAGATGTACTGAAATTGATAGTTCCGTGATAGCTCAGTCGGTAGAGCAAATGACTGTTAATCATTGGGTCCCAGGTTCGAGTCCTGGTCACGGAGCCAAATTTCATATCGGGGTATAGCGCAGTCCGGTAGCGCGCCTGCTTTGGGAGCAGGATGTCAGGAGTTCGAATCCCCTTACCCCGACCATATTTGGGTCGTTAGCTCAGTTGGTAGAGCAGTTGGCTTTTAACCAATTGGTCGTAGGTTCGAATCCCACACGACCCACCATTTTTGATTCCGGTTCGCCGGGTCAGATCTTAAGGAAGTCCTGGTGTTTAACAGCATCAGGCACCAAAGAAGGCGCCTTTCGGGGTGCCTTTTTTGTACCGGGGTATAGCGCAGTCCGGTAGCGCGCCTGCTTTGGGAGCAGGATGTCAGGAGTTCGAATCCCCTTACCCCGACCATATTCGAAAAAAAGGCGCCTTAGATGGGCGCCTTTTTTTTGCGTGTTTTTTGAGGTTCATCAGTGGCTGTGTCGGCCTCATCGCGGGCAGAGCCCGCTCCCACAGGTTTGAGCGGGCCTGTACGCGGCTCCTACAGGACACGTACTGCTCGCGTAGGAGCGGCGTACAGCCGCGAAGGCGTCGGTACAGCCGCTACCTCCCTCGGATCAGTGCAACTTCAACCGCGGCTCCGTGCCCCGCCCGATACGGCTGCCCAGCATCAACATCGCGGTCCTGAACAACCCATACAGCGCCGCCTGGTGCATCCGGTACAGCGACACATAGAACATCCGCGCCAGCCACCCTTCCAGCATCACGCTGCCGGTCAGGTTGCCCATCAGGTTGCCGACCGCCGAGAAGTGCGACAGCGAAATCAGCGAGCCGTAGTCCTTGTAGGTGTACTCCGGCAGCGCCTTGCCCTCGATGCGCAGCTTCAGCGACTTGGCCAGCAGGGAGGCCTGCTGGTGAGCGGCTTGGGCGCGCGGCGGTACGTTGCGATCCGTGCCGGGTTGAGGGCAGGCGGCACAGTCGCCGAAGGCGAAGATGTTGTCGTCGCGTGTGGTCTGCAGGGTAGGGCGTACCACCAATTGGTTGATGCGGTTGGTTTCCAGGCCATCGATCTCATGCAGGAAGCCCGGCGCGCGGATGCCCGCCGCCCATACCTTCAAGCCCGCCGGAATCACCTGGCCTGTGGCGGTCACCAGGTTATCGGCGGTCACTTCGCTGACCGCGGCATTGGTGAGCACCGTCACGCCGAGCTTTTCCAAGGTCTTGTGCACCGGGTTGCCGATACGTTCCGGCAGTGCGGGCAATACGCGTGGTCCGGCCTCGATCAGGGTGATACGCATGTTTTCCGGCGCGATCCGGCCCAGACCATAGGCGGCCAGTTCCTTGGCGGCGTTGTGCAGCTCGGCGGCCAGTTCCACCCCGGTGGCACCGGCGCCGACAATCGCCACGCTGATCTGCTCGCGGCTTTCATCGTGGCCGGCGTGGGCACGCAGGTAGTGGTTGAGCAATTGCTGGTGGAAGCGCTCGGCCTGTTTGCGGGTGTCCAGGAACAGGCAGTGCTCTGCGGCGCCCTGGGTACCGAAGTCGTTGGTGGTGCTGCCGACCGCGATCACCAGGGTGTCGTAGCTGATCGAACGGGCAGGCACCAGGTCCTGACCGGTTTCCGGGTCCAGGGTGGCGCTGAGGTGGATCTGCCTGGCGGCACGATCCAGGCTGCTCATGCGGCCCAACTGGAATTCGAAGTGGTTCCACTTGGCTTGGGCGACGTAGTTCAGCTCATCCTCGGACGAGTTCAACGAGCCGGCCGCCACTTCATGCAACAGAGGCTTCCAGATGTGCGTGAGATTGGCGTCTACCAGCGTGACGCTGGCAGTGCCGCGCTTGCCCAGGGTTTTACCCAGGCGGGTAGCCAACTCCAGGCCGCCGGCGCCGCCGCCGACAATAACGATACGGTGTGTCATGGGGATATCTCATAAGGTTTACGGAATTCGGGAGGTCTGCGGGAAGGGCGAGCGCCAGGCAGCTCATAGCACCATTCCACTGAGCAGACGGCTCAACAGACCCAGGCCAATCACCACTGCGATCGTCAGCACAAGGAGCAGCCAGGGCCGAAAAGGCCGGCGCTCGACTTGGTGCTGAGGGGCTCGCAGGTACTCGTCGACACGTTGCTGGTCGTCGGGGTTCAGGCGGCTGGTCATGATGGCCTCGAAAGGATAGACGTTTCAGACTGTGATAAAGCTACAGTGTTCAGTGGCAGCAGGGGGATTTGTGTTGTGAGCACTGGCCCCATCGCGGGTAGAACCCGCTCCCACAGGAGCCTGCATGCAGCGCGATCTGCTGTTGAAGCAGGTTCCACCCCCAATGAGGCCAACCCACCTCTCACAGCCATCACGCCAGCCAGACCCAGGTCCCACCCAGGCCCCCGCATGCACTGCGGCCCCCCTGTGGGAGCGGGTTCTACCCGCGATGGGGCCAGCCCAGCCAACCCACCTCTCACGGCCATCATCCCAGCCAGGCCTAGATCCCACCCAGGATCCCGCATGCACTGCGGCCCCCTGTGGGAGCGGGTTCTACCCGCGATGAGGCCAGCCCGGCCAACCCACTTCTCATAAACTGATCCCCACATCGAACACAATGCTGCGCCCCAGATTGGCCCGTAGAAAATCAGGTGCATCGGGATGGGCAAACAACACCCGAGCAAACGTAGGCCCGACCAACGACAGCGACCGCCACCCCTGGCGCAGAAACTCCGTGGGGGGCGGGAAATGGCTGTTCAGATCGAGGATCTCTCGCTTGAGACTGGCGAAGGCGATGATGTCCAGTTCACCTAGATCCAGCCCCCGCTCGCGGTAGTTGTGGGCTTTTTTGCGCAGGGTCGGCGCCAGACGCTGCAACAGCTCTGGCGCCCGTATTCGCTTTGGGCGTGCCTCGCGGCGTACCAACTGGCTCAGGGAAAACGCACTGCGCCGGCGTTGCAGTTCTTCGCGCCATTCGTCGTTGAGCCGGCGACCCTCGTCCAATACGAAGAACACCTCGAAGCTGGCCTCGCGAAACAGCACGTCGGGAGGCTCCTGGCCGGCAGGCGTGAACTCGTCCGGGCGGTAGGGGATGTTCAACCCTTGCAGCAGGCGCTCGCAAACCCAACGCTCACGCTCCCATTTGCGGGCATTGGAAAGGAAGGCGTTGGCCTGCTCGGCTTGGCTGGTGAGCAGGCGTAGGTAGTCGGAATCATCCATGGCCTTAGCTTAGCCCGCATCATGCTTGGCGAGAAAGCAGGGTGCAGATATTCCTTGAGGGATTCGCCGTCTGTACCGGCCTCATCGCGGGCAGAGCCCGCTCCCACAGGGGTTTTCTACTGGCATAGGGATCTGTGGTGCTGAAGGGGATCGAGTGGACAGCGCGATTTCCCTGTGGGAGCGGGCTCTGCCCGCGATGAGGCCGGTGCAGACGGCGCTCCTGCTCAGGGCTGCCCCAAGGTATATCGCAACGAAGCGCCCAGCATTGGCCCATGCTCCAGCCCCGGAAAGATCCGGTAACGCGTGTGCAACCCTGGCACCGCGTACACCCCATCCAGCAACTGGCGCACGGCAGCCCCTGGGTCCGGCGCCCCGGTCTGCGCTCCAGGCCCGCGGCCCTCACTGTCGCCACGCATCAACAGCAGATTCGCCGAGCCACTGCCCAGCATGGCCGGCAACCCCGACAGCCCCTTCAGTCCCGCCCCCTCGCCCCACCACAACGACGGGCTGGCCGACGCATAGGTTAAAAACTCCCCAGGCCGCGTCATCAGCGCATGCAGCACCAGCAGCCCTCCGTAGGAGTGCCCCCACAGCGTCTGCTGCTTCAGATCCACCGGCACCGTTTGCTGCACCATGGGCTTGATCCGCTGCGCCAGCAGATCCAGAAACTCATCCGCACCACCGCTGGGCAGCCCGTTGGCAGGATCGAGTTGCGGGCCACTTTCCAGTCTCGGTGTGTAGTCATAGGTACGCGCCACCCGGTCGATGCGCAACGGCGAAGTGGAGCCGATCGCCACGATCACAGGCGGCTCGGCGCTGGCATTGAGCTGGCGCAACAACCGCCGGTCCAGCGCGCCGACCGCCGCGTTGCCATCGAGCAGGTAGACCACCGGATAGCCCTTGGCAGGCGCGCTGTGCTCGGGCCGGCCGATGTACAGGCGGTAATGGCGCTGGCCGTCGACAGAGTCCAGGGTGCGGGTCTGGAAACCATACCCCGTGTCCGTCTGTTCCAGCACCGGAGCCACCATGGGCTGCTGCAAGTCGGGCCGGGCCTGTACAGCACCGTGGGTCAGCAGCCCGGCGACGGCCAGCCCGATCAACATGGATTTTTTCATCAGAATGACGCCGTCAGGCTGGTGTACAAGGTACGCCCAGACTCGTTGTAGGTCGCCGCGCCCGCGCCCTCGATGTTATTCACACCCTGGGCGTTACCCTCACGATACAGACGCTTGTCGAACAGATTGTCGATGCCAGCGGTCAGGCTCAGGTTCTTGCTCAGCACATAGGTGCCGCTGACCCCGGTCAGGGCATAGGGTGACAGCTGATTGTTGGACGAGCCCGTCACACGGTCGCCGTGATAGTCGTATTTTTTCGGTTTCTGTTTGCCGTACCACGCCACGCTCAGTTGCAGCGAAAGGTCTTCACTGGCCTGCCAGTCGAGCATGGAATTGAGGGTGTACTTGGGCGTCACCGACAGCACGTCGCCGGTTTCCTTGTTCACCGAACGCAGCATGTAGGTGAAATTGTTGGTCCAGTTAAGGTCGTCGTTCAGCGGCAGGGTCAATGTGCCCTCCAGGCCCTCGACCAATGCCTTGGGCACGTTCTCCCACTGAAAGATGCTGGCGTTGGCCGTGGTGCCGCTACCGCCGATGGCCGTGCCTACCGGGGTCAGGCCGGACTCGATCTTGTTCTTGTAGTCGTTGCGAAAGTACGTCAGGCCGGCCACCACACCGTCGTTGCGGTACTCCAGCCCCAATTCCTTGTTGACGCTGGTTTCCGCCTCCAGATTCGCATTGCCTTGCAGGTAGCAACTGGTGGTTTGGCCATAGCAACCCTGGCCATTGCTGTAGAGCAGATAGTTGGGATTCACCTGGTACAGGTTGGGCGCCTTGTAGGCACGGGCAATGCCGGCCTTGAGCGTCAGCGTGTCGGTCAGCACCTGCGACAGGTTCAGCGACGGGCTCCAGTTGTTGCCGACGATATCGTGGTGGTCGAAGCGCAAGCCCGGAGTCAGCTTGGTGCCCGGCATCAGTTCGATATTGTCCTCCACGAACACCGACGAAATATGTGCTTCGGAATGGCTGCTGCGGTTACTGCTGGCCAGCCCAGGCACCGCACCGCCCGCCGTGGTGGTCTGCACGTTGGAATTAGGGTCTCCCAAGCTCTGCTCGACCCACTCGGTACCCAGGGTCAGCATCTGGTCGACGCCCCAGTGCAGCGGCAGATTCACCTCGCCATGGGCGGCCAGATCACGCAGGGTATTGGTGCTGAAATCGTTGCTGGAAAAGATCCCTTCAGTACCGCCGGCCAGACCTTCCTTGAGACGACGGTTGCGGGTCTTCTCGTATTGCAGATAGGCCAGCGAGGTGCCGAAATCCCAGTCACCACGGTGGGTGAGGGCAAAGTTTTCGCGGTACAGGATATTGGTCTCGTGGCCCACCATGCTGCGCACCGTGGCGTTGCTGTTGGTGTTCTGCGTGTCGCCGGTGTAGATGTTGCCCTGACGGCTGTAGCCGGCCTCGACATCCAGGGTCTGCTCAGGGCTCAGCTTCCAGCTCAACAGCCCGTTGACGTCCTTGTTGCGCGTGCCTTCGCGTCCGGCTGGCAGCGTGCCCACCTGATTGCCGGTGCGCACTGACTCATGGCCGGCGTTGATGTCTTGATCATCCGCATCGCTTTTGGCGATGTTGCCGTACACCCGGTAGCTGAGGCTGTCAGTGAGTGGGCCGTTCAAGCCGAAATTGACCCGCTTGCTGGCGCCTTCCTCGCTGTGCTGCGAGAACGACTGATACACCGTGGCCGAGCCGTGGGTTTCGCTACCCGGCTGCTTGGTGATGATATTCACCACACCCCCTGCCGCGCCGTTGCCATAGCGCGCGGCGGCGGGACCCCGAATGACTTCGATGCGCTCGACCTGATCGGCTGGCACCCAGTTGGTATCGCCCCGGCTGTCGCGCTCCCCGCGCCAGCCGTAACGCACCGAATTGCGACTGCCCACAGGCTTGCCGTCCACCAGAATCAGCGTGTTTTCCGGGCCCATGCCACGGATGTCGATCTGCCGATTGTTGCCGCGCTGGCCGCTGCTGGAGTTACCTGTGAGGTTGACGCCGGGCATGGTACGGATGATCTGCGACAGGTCGTTGGCGGGCGGGCGCTTCTTGATGTCTTCGGCGGTGATGATCGAGACCCCCGGCGCCTGCTTGATTTCCTCTTCGGCGGTGGCGATTACCGACTGCGATTCCAGCTCGATGGGCTGGGCGGCGGTCTCGGCCTGGGCCGCGACCGGCAGCAGGTTGCAGGCGCCGAGCAACAGGGCGAAGAAGGGCAGGGGCGGCAGACGCAGGCGCATCGGTGATCTCCATGAATGCAGGCCAGAGGTGGCCGGAAGATCGCTGATGGTAATGATTGCTAAATGATAGTAAAGATCATTAACTTTCTAAACAATTGGGTGTGCGGCATCCTCATTTCAGTGCTCAAGCCGCCATCAACAGCATGTTCATCCTCAGCCCGGCCTCCCCACCACTGGCCCACAACTGCCCGCCCTGCAGCTCGATACCGCGCCGAGCAATACTCAGACCCAATCCGAACCCCTTGCCCACCGCGCCATCCAACCGCCGAAACGGCTCGAATATCCGTTCCAGGTCCGCCTCGTCCACCCCCGGACCCTGATCCTCCACACACAACAACCAACGCCCATCCTCCAGCTGGCCTGTCAGCGTAACCGCGCCTCCTGCCGGAGAGTGCCGCACCGCATTGCGCAACACATTCTCCAGCGCCTGGGCCAGGCTGTTCAGGTGCGCCGACACCACGCAGTTTTCCGGCAAGTCACAGCGAAACCGTTGCGCCGGCCACTGGCTTTCGAACATCACATCCTGCACCAATGCCTCCCACACCGAGCGCACGTCTACCGCTTCACAGGCTAGCTCCGGGCGCTCGGTATCCAGCCAGGCCAGGTCCAGCGCGTCCTCCACCAGCCGCTGCATATCGTCGATCTCCCGCGCCACCCGCTGCTGCAACTGCTCGCCAGGCAATCCGCTTTCACTGGCCACCCGCAGGCGTACCAACGGTGTGCGCATTTCATGAGACAAGGTGCGCAACAGCTGCCGCTGCTGCTGCAGGCTTTGCCGAACGCGTTCAGCCATATGCTCATAGGCCTGGGCCAATTCGCCCAGCTCATCACGCCGCCGCGCCACTGTGCTGGTGTCGACACTGTCCAGATCATCGGCACGCAGCGCGTTGGCGCGTTCGCGAAGATCGTTCAGCGGCACCACCAGATGCCGATACAGCAGCAGGCCCAACAACGCCGCCAGCAGCACGGGCACCGCGCCGTGGGTAACCAGATGCGTCCAGGGCGTCAGCCCGGCAGGCAGCAGCTGTTCGGGCAGCTGCAGCACCAACCGGCCTCGTTCTGACTGCTCCGGAAACGCGATGCTGACGTACGGCAAATCGTCGTCCAGCCGCCGGCTCATGGGCCAGTTCAGCTTGCGCATGAAGGTCAGGTGAGCGGATTCCTCCAAGGTCAGCGGGGTCGTCCCAAGGCTTTGCAGGTGGCCATCGATCACCGCCGCCCAGGTCTGGTGCTCGGCTTCGAACGCGCGTCGCCACTGCTCCACGCCCACCCTTCCAGCGTCGCGCCAGACCTGCTCCGCCTGCGCGGCGTACTGGGCCAAACGGTCCTGATCGGCGCGGTCAAGAAAGTAGGTGCGCCGCTCCACATGCAGCCCCCAGAACCACACCAACCACACCAGCAACAGACAGAACCCCGCCTGCAACAACGCCAGCTTCCACAGCAGCGAATGACGCAGGCGCATCAGGGCTCCACCACCAGCACGTAACCCTGGCCACGCACCGCATGAATCTGCACCTGGCTGGCGCCGATAGCGCTCAGCTTGCGCCGTACGTTGCACACATGCACATCCAGCCCGCGATCAAGACGGGTGTAGATACGGTGCAGCACGTGCTGATACAGAAAGGCCTTGCTCAGCGACTCGCCGGGGTGGTCGAGCAAGGTCAGCAGCAGCCGGTACTCCGACGGCGTCAACCCTGCCATCTGCCCGTCAAAGCCGACGTCCTGAGCCTCGCCGTCGCGAATCAGCCCATGCAGTGGCGCAGACGGCGGCACTGCCGGCCCCCGCCTGTCCAACGCCACACGTCGCAGCAGCGCATCGATGCGTGCGTCCAGCTCAGCCAGGCTGAAGGGCTTGGGCAGGTAATCGTCAGCGCCCCGGGTGAAACCGCTGATGCGGTCCTGCTCCGCGCCCAGGGCCGACATCAACATCACCGGCGTACCCAGTTCATGACGCAGCCTGCCGAGCACACTCAAGCCGTCCAGGCCCGGCAGCATGATATCCAGCAGGATCAGATCGAACGGCTCGCTACGCGCCAGCAGCAAGCCCAGGTCGCCGCGCTCGCGGGTCTGCACCGTCAAGCCACGATATTGCAAGTGCTGGCGCAAATGCTCACGCAGCTCGGCATCGTCTTCGATCAGCAGCAGTTTCGGAGGTTTTTGATAGTCATTCACAATTGCGTGATTGTCGCATCAAGCAACAATCGCCGCAATCTCGGGCCTCAGTGGCCGCGCGGGGGCAGGTCTTCGCTGAACAAATCGTCCTCGGCATCCGGGCTGACCGGAATCTTGTGCTCTTCGGCCGCCCATGCGCCCAGGTCGATCAGCTTGCAGCGCTCGGAACAGAACGGCCGGTTCACGTTGTCTGGGGTCCATTCCACCGGGGCGCCACACGTGGGGCAATCTACGGTCAAGGGTTGGCTCATTGCTGGCCTCCATGCAAAGTCAGATAAAAAGAATGCAGCCGCTCCACTTCCGAGTGCAGCCAGGCCAGATCGCGATCATTGACGATCACATCGTCGGCCAGCTCCAAGCGCTGCTCGCGGCTCGCCTGCGCCTTCAAAATGGCCTGCACTTGCTCCGGGGTGGTGTTATCGCGCGACAACGTACGCGCTACGCGCAGATCCTCCGGCGCATCGATCACCAACAACCGCTGGGTAATGCGGTACTGCCCCGACTCCACCATCAGTGGCGACACAAACACCGCATAGGGCGAAGTGGCGCTGGCCAGCGAGCGGGCGATTTCATCGGCGATCAATGGATGCAGCAACGCCTCCACCCAGCGCCGCTGCTCGGCCTCTTCAAAGATGACCTTGCGCAGCGCCGCACGGTTCAGACTGCCGTCGGCCTGCAGCAGATCCACCCCATAGCGCTCCACCAGTTGCGCCAGCGCCGGCCGCCCAGGCTCCACCACCCAGCGCGCCGCCTGATCGGCGTCCACCACGTGCACGCCCAGCTCGGCAAAGCGCTGCGCCGCAGCACTCTTGCCGCTGGCGATGCCACCGGTAAGGCCCAGCACCCAAGGTTTATCCACAGCTGTCGTCATCGGAAACCAGCGAACTGCATGTATGAGGTGGTTATTTGATCACCCCAGAGCAATGCAATCCACCCCGCAATGGCCAGATAAGGCCCGAAAGGGATCGGCGTGCTGGTCTGCGCATTGCGCATCTTCAGCATGATCACCCCCAGAACAGCCCCCACCAGCGACGACAGCAGGATGGTCAGCGGCAAAATCTGCCAGCCGCCCCAGGCGCCCAGCATGGCCAGCAACTTGAAGTCGCCATAGCCCATGCCTTCCTTGCCCGTCACCAGTTTGAACGCCCAGAACACCAGCCACAGACTGAGATAACCGATCACTGCGCCCCATAGCGCATCTTCCAGACTCACAAACAGGCCTTGGCTATTGGCGATCAAACCCAGCCACAGCAGCGGCAGCACCAGGGCGTCCGGCAGAATCTGATGATCGGCATCGATCATGCTCATCGCCAGCAGACCCCAGGTCAGCAACAGGAATGCACCGGTCTGCCAGGTGAAACCGAAGTGCCAGGCGACATAGGCGCTGAGCACCCCGGCGGCCAGTTCCACCAGCGGATAGCGCGGGCTGATGCGGGCTTTGCAGCTGGCGCATTTGCCTTTGAGGATCATGTAGCTGATGAGCGGGATGTTCTCCCAACTGCGAATCTTGTGGGCGCAGTGGGGACAGGTAGAGTGGGGGAGAACCAAGTTGTAAGTGGCAAGCTTGGGCTCGGGGGGGAGGTTGAGCATCTCCCGGGCCTGGGTTTGCCAATCACGGTTGAGCATGATCGGCAGGCGGTGGATGACGACGTTGAGAAAGCTGCCGACGCACAGGCCCAGGAGGAGGGCGCAGAGGGTCAGGGCCAGGGGGGAGTTGGCCAGGGAATCAAATAGGGGCATGGGTCAGACTACGTTGCCGAGTTGGAAGATGGGGAGGTACATCGCGATAACCAGCCCACCCACGACGACGCCTAGGACGGCCATGATCATGGGTTCCATGAGGCTGGTGAGGCTGTCGACCATGTTGTCGACTTCGGCTTCGTAGATGGTGGCTACGCGGTCGAGCATGTCGTCTAGGGCGCCGGACTCTTCGCCGATGGCGGTCATTTGGATGGCTAGGGTGGGGAAGACGCCGGTGGTGCGCATTGAGGTATTTAGGGGGGATCCGCTAGAAACATCCTGCCGAATTGAGCCAACGGCATTTTTGAAGACAATGTTGCCAGTTGCGCCTGAAACCGAGTCCAAAGCTTCCACGAGCGGCACACCAGCTGCAAACGTCGTAGATAGCGTTCGGGCATATCGGGCTACGGAGGACTTGTAGATGATTTGACCGACGATTGGGATTCTAAGCGTTGTTCTGTCGACCGCATTTCTGAACTTCTGATTGGTTCCATGGAAACGCTTTAAAATGTAGCCCACTGCAGCCGCGATGCCTAGTAGTATGTACCACCATTTCTGTACCACGTTCGACAGGCCTATCACCATAAGCGTGAACGCAGGCAACTCTGCGCCGAATCCGGCGAATACTTGTTGGAATTGAGGTACCACATAGATTAATAGAATGCCTGACACGATAACTGCCACAACGACGACTGCAAGCGGGTAGGTCATAGCTTTTTTTATCTTTGCTTTGAGCGCTTCAGTTTTTTCTTTGTAAGTGGCCACGCGATCTAAAAGGGTTTCCAGTGCCCCCGCTTGCTCTCCCGCATTAACAAGGCTGCAATACAACTCATCGAAATACTTTGGGTGTTTGCTCAATGACGCGGCAAAACCATTGCCCGCCGCTACTTCCTGTTTGATCTCAATGACGAGTCTTGCCATGCTAGGGTTATCGGTGCCCTCTGCAATGATGTCAAACGATTGGAGCAGTGGAACGCCTGCCCTCATCATGGTGGCCATCTGCCTTGTAAAAAGCGCGACGTCACGGGGAGTTATTTTCTTGTCTCGTGAAAATAATGGCGTCGCGCGCTTGCGAATTTTTTTGGGGGTTATGCCTTGTTTACGAAGCTGAGCTCGAATGAGGGCAATGCTCTGACCGTTCATCTCACCTTTAAGAGTTGTGCCCTTACGATCAACGCCCTCCCACGAAAACATCGTGGGCTTCAAAGGTTTTCCGGCCATCATTTAATCCTTCGTAACTCGGTTAATCTCGGCGAGGCTGGTCACGCCCTGCATAACCTTGCGAAGCCCGGAGGTCCGCAAGTCCGCGAAGCCTTCTCTGCGCATTTGCGCCGAGATCTCTAAAGAGTTGCTAGACTCCATGATCATCTGCTGGAGCGTTTTAGTGTTACGCACCACTTCATAAATGCCTTGACGGCCTTTGTATCCACCATTGCAGTGTTCGCATCCTGCCGGCTCATAGAGCGTGAAGTTTCCGATAGCATCCGCTGGGAATCCTTCTTCTATCAGCACCTCACGCGGGACGTCGGCCTCAATTTTACAGTGAGTGCAGAGTTTTCGGGCCAGTCGTTGAGCAATAATCAAGCTCACCGACGTCGCGATGTTAAAGCTTGCAACACCCATATTCTGCAGCCTGGTCAACGTCTCAGCAGCGCTGTTTGTGTGTAGCGTTGATAGCACTAGGTGACCAGTCTGTGCCGCTTTTATCGCGATCTCAGCAGTTTCGAGGTCTCGTATCTCGCCTACCATAATAACGTCAGGGTCTTGACGGAGGAAGGAGCGAAGGGCTTGAGCGAAGTCCAGGCCTTGGCGGTTGTTGACGTTGACTTGGTTGATCCCCTCCATATTTATTTCTACAGGGTCCTCAGCCGTCGAGATATTTATGTCAACGGTGTTTAGGATGTTAATCCCGGTGTATAAGGAGACGGTTTTACCTGAGCCCGTCGGACCTGTTACTAATATCATTCCTTGAGGTTGTTTAAGAGCTTGAACGTAAAGCTCTTTCTGGTCTGGTTCGTAACCCAATGCATCAATACCCATCTGCGCACTCGAAGGATCGAGTATTCGCATGACGATTTTCTCACCCCACAGCGTCGGTAGGGTATTGACACGGAAATCAATTGCCTTGTTTTTTGATATTCTCATCTTAATCCGACCATCCTGCGGGCGGCGGCGTTCCGAAATATCAAGACTTGCCATTACTTTGAGTCGAGCTGCTATCCTGCCGGCAAGATTGATCGGAGGTCTGGCCATTTCCCTCAGAATACCATCCGTCCTGAATCGTACCCGATATGTTTTTTCGTAGGGCTCGAAGTGAAGATCAGACGATCCTCCTCGTATTGCGTCCAATAGCATCTTGTTTACGAACCGTACTACGGGAGCGTCATCAGCGTCTTGGGAGGTGACTGGGTCGTTTTTATCGTCGTTTATACTTTGAACATCTAAGTCGTCGAGACTGACATCGCTGAGTTCCTCAAGACCAGTGCTTGAGGTTTCGAAAAATTTTTCGATTAAATCGCTTAATTTGTCATCCTCAACTAATATCGCTTCGGTGGTCAGGCCGGTGCTAAATTGAATGTCCGTGATGGCTTGGTGGTTTGTCGGATCGGAGATGCCTACAAATAGTTTGTTTCCCCTTTTCCACAGTGGCAATGCATGGTGCTGTCTCACCAGCTTTTCGCTAACTAGTCCTTTGGGTTGACTTTCTCTATCCAATGAAGATAGATCCAGAAAAGAGATCCCAAACTGGTCAGACGCCACTTCGGCGATGTCGCGACTCTTTATAAGCTTGTTTTCTACAAGATAGTGGATCAGAGGAGTCCGCGCGCGCTGGGCATTTTGAATAGCCAACTGGGCATTTTTATCTGTTATAAGCTCCGCCACTACTAGTTGTTTGGCGAGGCCTGTTAGGGTGATGTCGTTCATTTGAGCACCGAGTACCTGCAGTACGTGTCTTATAGCGCAGTCAGCGATTGAAGCCAAACGCTTCGGTCCGAGGTGACCAAAAATGTCAGTTTTTGATCCTTTTGGCGCTTAGCATCACGCGGAAAAGGCCGATCCTCACGTTCTTAAGCCTGAAGATGTTGGCACGTCATATGCTTAGGTCTAGTCAAGGCTGGTTTTTTGGCCTCCTATCTATTGTGGAGAAGTGTATGCAGGCTCAGAAAGGTTTCACCCTGATCGAACTGATGATTGTTGTAGCGATCATCGGTATTTTGGCGGCCATTGCATTGCCGGCCTATAACAACTACACCACTCGAGCACGTTTTGCTGAAGTAGTTTCGATTGGCGATTCTTACAAGACAGCTGTTGCGCTTTGCCACAGCACCACAAATGACTTGACCGTATGCGATGCCGGCACCAACGGCGTTCCTGCTGCTGCGGCCGCTACCGCCAACCTGGCAGGTGGTATGACTGTTGTAGATGGTGTTATCACTATGACCGGCACTGCGGCTGCCGGCGGCCTGACAAGCATACTGACACCTGTTCAGAACGCCGCTGGCAGCGCTTTGGTATGGGGCCAGACTGGTACCTGCTTGGCTGCCAACGCCTGCCGCTAAGACTATTCGCGCGGGTCGGAGCCTTTAGAGCGCGCGCGGCAGCCGGATCAAAGGCTGCCGCCTGCATTCTCTTGATTCATGCCGTTGCAAGATCGAGTCTTTATATCCTGATTGAACGCCGGTGTAGCTCAGTCGGTAGAGCAGCGCACTCGTAACGCGAAGGTCGTAGGTTCGATTCCTATCTCCGGCACCATCGCTAGCTACCGTATCTCACTTTCATACCTGTCTTTTCGCCGGTACTACCTGCCTCCGGTCATTACCGGCCTGCGCCTCCAAGGTGGGCTGGACCTTTCAAAGCAACTTGCTGAAAGACAACCGCGCAAGATCACTCCCGGAGCAGGTGCTCGAATCGCCTATCTTCTCAAAACCGGCGCTAAAGCTTCTGGTACAGACCTCGTGACAGACTAATGTGTTCTTCAGGGGCTAGGCGGACTACGCTTGGGCTGCGGCGAAGATCTGGCGCTGGGCTTGATAGGATCAACCTACGCATCAACAAGGAAGTTATATGCAGCGTGTCATGATCATCGGCCAGCCTGGCTCCGGTAAGAGTACTCTGGCACGGGAAATGGGCAAGCGCACTGGCCTGCCAGTTATCCACATCGACACTATTCACTGGCAGCCTGGCTGGATCGAGCGCAGCGCTGCCGAGAAGACCCGACTTTGCCTTGAAGTCGAGGCTGGCGAGCGTTGGATATTCGAAGGCGGGCACTCGACTACCTGGAATAACAGGGTTGCCCGTGCCGATCTGTTGGTCTGGATTGATCGATCTTCTGCACTGAGGTTCTGGCGGGTGCTGCTTAGAACTGTGCTTCAGCGCGGCAGCACGCGGCCAGATCTTCCGGTGAACCGCCCTGAGCAGCTCGGTAACCTCCCAGGGTTTTTCAAATTCATGTGGGACACCCGGAAGTCGGCGCGTGCGAGGATGAGGCAGTTGGCGGCAACAGCGCCTTCGACCTGCAGGGTTGTCCACCTGCGTTCCAATCGGCAAGCTCGGGCTTTTCTTGCGGAGCTTGGCGAAGGGCTAAATTGGGGCCGGCACGTCTCGTAGGCTCCCAAAAATAAGTGCGGCTTGATCTCGATGCTCAATTTACGGTCAAACTGCATCTGTGTGCGGAAAACATAACGATCCAATTTCACGGTAGGCTGAATCACCCATCAAGGACGAACCATGCCCAGCTCTAACATCCATCACTCGCAAAGACGCCTCGCCGTCCTTATCGACGCCGACAACGCTCCTGCGGCCATTGTCGAAGAACTTCTCGAAGAAATCGCAAAGTATGGCGTCGCTAGCGTCAAGCGTATTTACGGCGACTGGACAGGCCCTCAGCTCGGTGGTTGGAAAAAGATATTGCTCGATTACTCAATCCAGCCGATCCAGCAGTTCGCTTACACCAAAGGTAAAAATGCTACGGACAGTTCGCTCATCATCGACGCTATGGACTTGCTTTACACCCGACGTTTCGACGGCTTCTGCCTGGTTTCCAGTGACAGTGATTTCACCCGATTGGCATCTCGGTTGCGAGAGGAAGGATTGACCGTTTATGGCTTTGGCGAGGAGAAGACGCCCAGGCCATTCGTCGCTGCGTGCGACAAGTTCATCTACATCGAACTGTTGCGGGAGGAGGCGGTGGTTCCAGTAGGCGCAGATACCTCTCCAAGCTTGGTCGCCGCTGCCGATACTGCTAAATCCCCTCCGGTCGAGCGGCCCAAGAAACCCAAAGCCCCTGTCAATTTCATCGCCAAGATTATGGATGACATCGCTGATGAGGATGGCTGGGCTCATCTGGGAGCCCTTGGTATGAACATCACGAAGCTCAGACCGGCGTTCGATCCTCGCACTCATGGTTACAAAAAATTGAGTGAGTTGATCAGAGGCTATCCACATGCTTTCGAGCTGGAGGCCAGGAATGGAACAGGTGGACCACCGGTGATGTACGCGCGTCATAGGCAGCCAAGTAAGTCATCAGCCTGAATCTACCCGCAAAGAATACGGCTTCTATCCAACGTTCGTTGATAGCGCTGCATTGACGGCAGTAACGCAGCGCTATTCCTTCGTCGTCTTAAAGCACGCGCTCTAAGCCTTCCAAGCTATCGGCTAATTTGGCGTGGATCGGCCCAATCAAACTGTGCATTTGATCGCCCGAGAAATGATTGGCCTCTGCGGTATCGAGCAATTGCTGGAGGGTATCAAGAGCGGCGCTCACCTCACCTATCTCGCGGACGAGGCTCTGCACGCGGCATAGCCCGTCCGAAAGCAGCGCTACTTGCTCACGAAGCAACGTCGATGAGGATTCCGCGGCTTCGGCGGTTGCAAAGAGGCAGGATTGAATGCGGGTAAGTTTGACAATCGTAGTAGCAGTCATATGTAGAGCTCCGTTTACAGTGGGAGCCGCCAACAACCATCGCCAAATGGTCAGGGTGGCAGCTGTACGCAGGTTGGCGAACCGGGGTAAACGGAACCCGGCAGACTCTAAGGTCTCCCGCGCACAGCCGCCATAACACGAAGCCGCTAGCGTCAGAGAATCAGCTGCGGTCATGATGGGGCGCTGTTGCGCCGTTTACTGTTCGGGTCGCCAAACCCGGTCGCTGAATTGGCAGCGACGGCGGGAATGTACGCTTCTGGTGGGTAGTTGATCAAGTCACCAGTCTCTGTGTGTGTCTCGCGCGGGCAAGGCACATGGGTATGACCGTTATCAACGGCTCGGCTTTTATCCGAAGCCGATACGCTCACGCGTAATCGATCTCGCACGGTGTCGGCGATCACTTACCGCAGGTACCGCGAACCTCCTAGTGCACAGTTGGAAGCCAGGGTGCAAAATTTCCTGTACTGGATGGATAGCCACTTATTAGGGCTGGTCGTGTTTGACAGCCCACATCCACGAGTCATAATTCGGCCGCATTAGCGTTGCATCGGATCACCCAACGAGGAGGAGCGGTTGTGTTGAACAGCGAAGCCGTTGCCAACTATTTCATCCAGAAATCATTCGACACTGGCATCGGGTTGACTCCGATGAAGCTGTTGAAGCTGGTGTACATCGCTCATGGATGGCATCGCGGATATTTTTCGGAAAACTTGATCAACGACGCTGTGCAGGCTTGGCGATATGGGCCTGTGATTCCTGATCTATACCGCAAGGTAAAGGGTTACGGGCGCCGAGATATAGATTCCCCAATCTCGGGATATGGCGTCGTTGGTGATGCGGCGAACCCTCCGCCAAACCCGCACACAATCGCGTTGCTGGACCGAGTTTGGGACACGTACAGCCGGTTTGGCGGCGTGCAGCTGTCAGCAATGACTCATCAGGCCGGCACCCCTTGGGACGAAACCTGGCGCGCGGCGGGGGGAGATAATTATTGCGGCGCGATCATTCCCAACGACCTGATCGAAAAGCACTACAAAAACAAAATATAGCGCACAAGGGACGTGGCATGGTCGATAAGGAAGACCCTTTCAAAGCCATCAGGGCTAACTCGATGCCTACGGGCGCGCTCATAAACGCAGAAAAAGAGGAAAAGGCGCTGGCTGCTGGGCGGACAGCTGTTCAAGGTGAGCTTCACGTGATTGCCAGGCATGCTCTACGGTACGGTGCATTCCTGATAGCCGTGATGGTAACCATCCGTTTTTGGCATGTAGCGGGACCTTATTCTTTTTTTGGTTGGGAAGTGAGGTGGTTGAGCGACGTCGATCTTCAGTCTATGGACAAGATGCTATTCAGCAGCGCATTCGGTGGGTTGGTCCTAGGCTATCTCAAGGAGATAATGGCCCCGGCCAAGAGAGAATAAAGGCGTATCGTCCTCATCTCTTTCAGTTACCACCCCGCAAGGATCGCGACCCGTTGAAACCCTACCCCTTACTGCTACCGCTACTCTTTCTCCTCTCTGAAGCCCACGCTAAGAAAGCCTCCGACGACCTTTCCGACGACCCTTTCGCTACCACCACCCTGCGCATCACCACGGTCACCAGCCTCTCGACGGATTTCACTGTCCGTCCTGGCTCCTACATCGCGGCCAAGCCAGACGCCTTGGCATTTGTCGGCTCTGACGGCCGTATCCGCGGCGTCT
Organism: Pseudomonas sp. UBA4194; assembly: GCF_002379585.1. Lineage (GTDB taxonomy): Bacteria > Pseudomonadota > Gammaproteobacteria > Pseudomonadales > Pseudomonadaceae > Aquipseudomonas. Next base: position 46,846 of record NZ_DFUE01000042.1, on the reverse strand, counting down.
ATTTCGAGCAGGCGCTGCGACGGTTCCGGGAGAGAGGCGGCACCGAGGCCATCACTGACGCCCGGTTCGCGGAGGCAGTAGCGGCCATTGAGTAGTGCGAGCCCTTGATCAGGACGCAAATGTGAGCCTAGGGCGGACTAGATGAGCGGGATGTAGCGCCAGGCTAGAAACGCGGTCCAGCCGCCTGGCTCACCGCTCTTTCTGCTCCCGTTCACTAAACTCCACCGCCAGCGCCGCGGCCTCCTCATCGGTCTTCCTGATATGCACCTGCCCCTCGCTGTCTCGCACCTCGAATACCGTTTCCAACCCCTGTGCCTGCAGCGCTTCGGGGACGTCGGTGCCTTCAAGTTTCTTGACTGAAACGGCCATGATTCATCTCCCTGGTAAGGTTCCTAAAAGGGTGTGACCGGCCCGGGCGCTGGTCGTGCAATGGATCTGCCCCTGGCCGATGAAATACCCGGCCCAGTTGCCGCCCCACCCAAACAGATCGAACTTACCCTCCTGCCAGCGTCTCGAATTCATGTACACATTATCGAGACCTACTGCCATGACCACCCAAGATCAAACCCAACCCAAATCCCCGACCCTCGACCAGAGCGGCAAGCCGGTCGACGTTGTCGAGCGCGACATCGAGAACGAGACGCCCGCCACTGAAGGTGTGGATAAGGTGATTACGCCTACCTCCATCAAAGAGAAGGAGCAGGACGCTGAAACCCTGCAACGCAAGACTGCCGAGATTGAGCGAAAAGTGGCTGATAGCCATTAATCGCGTGGGGCCGGCGAAGAAAAGTGCGGCTCACTTGGCCTTCACATCCGTTTCACGCCATCTTCACATCCTGGGGCGTAGTGTTGACCTTGCTCCTTCTTCAAGCCCGCTTTCCTCCCCGTCGGCGGGCTTTTCTTTGTCTGCGATTTGGCGACTGCCGGTTTTCCAGGCTGCTAACCTCTCATTACCTGCCGCTTGCCCAGCCTGGGCCGGGGCACGTTGCACCCCCTCAAGGAGCTGAGTCTTATCATGACCATTTCATTGCGCACGCGGCTGCTCGCCGTGGTGATGTTCACCACACTGTTGAGCGGCTGTGGCATCAACAACATTCCGCAGTACGACGAACAGGTGAAGTCGGCCTGGGCGCAGGTGGAGAACCAGTATCAGCGGCGTGCCGACCTGATCCCCAATCTGGTGGAAACGGTGAAGGGTTATGCCAAGCAGGAACAGGACACCCTGACGCGGGTGATCGAGGCGCGGGCCAAGGCGACGTCGATTCAGGTGGATGCCAGCACCCTGGACGATCCGGCCAAGCTGCAGCAGTTCGATCAGGCACAGCAGCAGCTAAGCGGTGCGTTGAGCCGGCTGATGGTGACGGTGGAGCGCTATCCGGATCTGAAATCCAACCAGAACTTCCTGGCATTGCAGTCGCAGCTTGAAGGCACCGAGAACCGTATCGCGGTGGCGCGTCGCGACTTCATCGCTTCGGTTGAGAAGTACAACACCGAAATCCGCACTTTCCCCGGGAAGCTGTGGCAGATGACCATGTACCGTGACCAGAAAGTCCGGGAAAACTTCAAGGCCACTGCGCCGAACGCCGAGCAAGCGCCGAGCGTGAAGTTCCAATGAGGCCGTGGCGGTGCCTGCCGCTGCTGTTGCTGCTGTGGGCGATGACGGCAGGGGCGCTGGAGTTTCCGGCGCTCAGTGGACGTGTGGTGGACCAGGCCGGCTTGCTTGACGCTCAAACCAGTGCCCAGTTGAGCCAGATGCTGCAGGCCCACGAGCAGAGCACCAGCGAGCAGATCGTGGTGGTCACCGTGCCGGACCTGCAAGGTACAGCGATCGAGGACTACGGCTACCAGCTGGGCCGGGCTTGGGGCATCGGCCAGAAGGGCAAGGACAATGGTGCGTTGTTGCTGGTGGCCAAGGCCGAGCGCAAGGTGCGTATCGAGGTGGGCTATGGCCTGGAGGGCACACTTACCGATGCCCAGTCTTCGATCATCATCAATAACGTGATCCTGCCTTCGTTTCGCCAGGGTGATTTCGCCGGCGGTATTCGAGCCGGGGCGGCGGCAATGTTGCAGGTGCTGGGTGGTGATCCGCTGGCGCAACCGCAGCAGAGCAATGCCCCGCAGCATTCGCAGCAGCGGTTGCCGTGGCCAGCGTTTCTGATCTTGATCGTCATCGTAGTGTTGATGATCAAGGGCGGCGGCGGTGGTGGTCGGCGTGGCGGCGGTGGTGGCGGGTCGGTATTGACCGGTGCTGTGCTGGGCAGCGTGCTTGGCGGTGGTCGTGGCGGAGGTGGTTTTGGCGGCGGCGGAGGTGGCTTCGGCGGCGGTGGTGGCGGTTTTGGTGGCGGAGGTGCGTCCGGTGGTTGGTGAACAAGGCGGGAATGAGTCATGACGATGCTGGATGAGACTGCGCAGAAGCGGGTGGCCGCGGCGATTGCCAAGGTTGAGCTGGAAACCGACGCCGAATTGGTCACGGTGCTGGCGCCACAGGCGGACGACTACACCTACATCCCTTTGCTATGGGCAGGGCTGCTAGCGCTGGTGGTGCCGGGATTGATCAATTACATACCGGGCTGGCTGAACGCGCATCTGCTGCTGTTGGCGCAGTGGGCGACGTTCATCGTACTGGGGTTGGTGTTCCGTATTCCGAGTGTTACCACTCGGCTTGTGCCACGGCATGTTCGCCATTGGCGTGCGGGCAATATGGCGCGCCGGCAGTTTCTGGAGCGCCAGTTGCATCACACGCAGAATGGTACGGGCATGTTGATTTTCGTGTCCGAGGCCGAGCGGTATGTGGAGATCCTGGTGGATGAAGGCATTTCCAGTCGTATCGGCAACGAGACCTGGGCCGCGATCATCGAGGACTTCACTCGGCGCGTGGCGCGCGGGGAAACCATGGAGGGTTTCGTCGCCTGTATCGAGGCGTGTGGGCAACACTTGAAGCAGCATGTACAGCTTACTCAGGCGCGCAACGAGTTGCCGGATCGGTTGGTGGTGTTGGGTTGATGTCACCCATACTGCGCGAGGAGGTCCGCCAGCGCTGATACGGTTGCGGCTTCGTAGCTGACCAAGGCGCGAATGAACCGGATCTCGCCATACAGGCAGTCATCTTCGGTGTTCGCTTCGATGGGGCCCGAACGACATGTCTCTAGCTATTGCGCGGCATCAGCAGCCATGCCCTCCATTGCGGCGGGCACGGCTGCGTCACTATCAATCCTCCAGAATGAAGCCGAATTTGTCGTCCACCAGCATCTGCAGGTAGGCATCGAAGCTGTCGGCGATGACCACGAATTCATCGGGATCGTGAACGAAGCGGATCACTTGGCCGACTTTGCCGCTCGCTGTCGGCGCGAAGTCGATGAACAGGGTGGAGGTGCCGCCGTTGTTCATGCAGTAGGAAAAGCACAGGCGCTCGCCCTGGACCACGTCGGAGTCGATGCGGCGGTCCAGCATGTCCGGGTTTTCCAGAAAGTCGTCGCCGTAGACGTCGGCGATGCTCTGATCGTTCTTGGCGCGGTCCTCGAGGATTTGCTCCACCGAGCGCAGGTAATACGGGTATTCGGAGATGTCCGAACCCAGGATCAGCACCGAGACTTCACCTTTCTCGTATTTTTCCCAATGGGTACCGTTGACCTTGCCCAGCAGTTGCAGAAGGCTGTCGGGGCACAGCGGGTACACTTCTTTCAAGCTGGCCAGCTGGGTGGACGAGGCACCGGTGGCGAACGACAGTTCGTCAAGACTCGGGGCAGGCAGTGCGGCTTTGAGGCCGGTGTAGAACTGTTCGACGATGCTCAAGGCTGCTTCCTTACGCTGGTTTTGTTTCAAGCACCTTTGGGCGAATCGATAGGGTGAGTCAAGGAGTTTTACCGTGCAAGGCGATGTGCGGTGAGTTCGATGCAGCTCGAACCAAGGCCCGAGCCGCATCGCCATCATCCTCAGTCGCGCCAGCGAAGGGTGTAGTGCGCTGGTACGTCACTCATCTGCGGTTGGAAGTGTGTGTTGGAGATCACGTGGGTGTGCACGCTGCCGTCGGCCAGGCGTAACTCGAGGTGGTCGCCGGCGCCGGCGTTCAAGGTCACTTCGTAGATCAGTACCTTGTTCGGCTCGGCAGTCGTGGGGAAGGGGCCGAAGCGGGTGCCGTCGATGCGAGTGATGTAGACCTGGTCGGCGCCCTGGGTGAATGTGGTGGTCACTGCGAAAAACTCCATACCTTTGCTGGTCGAATTCAATGTGTGGCTGTCACAGGCTCAGGCGCATGGACAGGTCTACGGCTTTTACATCCTTGGTCAGGGCACCGATGGAGATGTAGTCCACTCCCGTTTCGGCGATGCTTACCAGGGTCGAATCGTTGATGCCGCCGCTGGCTTCCAGTTTGGCTTGCCCTGCATTCAGGCGCACGGCTTCGCGCATGTCGTCCAGATTCAGCTCGTCGAGCATGATGATATCTGCCCCGGCCGCCAACGCCTCGCGCAGCTCCTCCAGGCTCTCGACTTCCACTTCCACCGGTTTGCCAGGGGCGATGCGGTGAGCGGCGGCGACGGCCTGGGCAATGCCGCCGCAGGCAGCGATGTGGTTTTCCTTGATCAGGAAGGCATCGTACAGGCCAATACGGTGGTTATGGCAACCCCCGCAGGTCACTGCGTATTTCTGCGCCAGGCGCAGGCCGGGCAGGGTCTTGCGGGTGTCCAACAGTTTGACCTGGGTATGGGCCACCTGATTGGCCAAGGTCTGCGCGCGTGTGGCCACGCCTGACAGCAGTTGCAGGAAGTTCAAGGCACTGCGTTCGCCAGTCAGCAGCGAGCGAGCAGGGCCTTCGACGTGAAACAGCGGTTGGTTGGCCTCGGCCCGCTGCCCATCGATGACCTGCCAGTGCACAGCCACGCGCGGGTCGAGCTGGCGAAATACCGCGTCGACCCAGGCCGTGCCGGCCACGCTGCAGTCGTCCCGGGTGATGATGGTGGCCTTGGCCAGGCGCTCGGCGGGAATGAGCTGCGCGGTGATGTCGCCGCTGCCGATGTCTTCCAGCAGTGCGCGGCGCACGTTGGCTTCGACTTCGGCAGTCAGGTCGGCGAGGCGAAGATTGGGCATGGCGAGCTCCATCGGCAAAGTGGCCGGATTATAGGGCACTGCCATGGCTGGAGCGAAGCCCCGTGGCAGACGCCTTGTCGATCGGACGAAACGGCTGCATTTGGTCGGCTCCGATGAGCTTTTGTTCATTTTTGTGGTCAATCTCTCACTTGGGTCCTATAGCCGTGAACTGAAGTCTGGAATCGCAGTCACAGCAGGCGGAAAATGGGCGTGCCGGAATAATGGCGTCATGCCATTGTCGCTAACGATTCACTTCTTTCATTGGGAGACTTGCATGCCGAACGACGGGAAGGTGGTGCCTCTGAACAAGGCCGCCGCAGAGCACGTGAATCAACCTGCCAGTGCTCGTTTGCCTGTCGTCCTGCTGCAAGTGCGTGACAAGTCTGCGCTGCAACTCAAGCAAGCGTTGCAGGTGTTGTTCGATAACGCCGACGACACGTTGTTCGAGATGGCCGACAGGGCGCTGAACAACGCCGACCAGAACACCTTTTTCGAGGCCATGCGTGACCTGCGCCTCAAGCGAAAGAGCATCGAACGGGGGTTTCTGGAGAAATTCTACGAAACCTTCGTTCGTATAGGTCATTACGAAGTGGCGGACGTTCCGCCGCCGCCCCTGAGCTACGACAAGCTGGCGCTGGTGCCCAATGACGAACTGGAGCGCACGGTCGCTCTGGATGCCATGGTTGCCAAGGTATTCAGTCGCGACGGCTTCGCCCTCGGCCAGCTCACCACCCGGCTGAATGTCCTGCTGAGCAAGCGCCTGGATGACGCGACCAATCCCCTGGGCCCGGCCATGCTCTGCGATTACTTCCTGCAGGCCGGGCGCAGCCTGGGTGTGGACATCAAGGTCAAGTTGATCATCCTCAAGCTGTTCGAAAAGTACGTGCTTACCGATACCGACCAGCTGTACGCCGAAGCCAACCAGCTGCTGATCGCCGCTGGCATTCTGCCGGAACTCAAGGCGGCGCCAGCGCGCCGGGCGGCGGATCGGGCCAGTGACCGCCCGCGCAAGCCCGAGCCTGAAGCCAAGGCCGAAGCCAAGGTCAAGTCGGCCCAGTTCGATGAAGGCGTGCAGGAAGTGTTCGGTGCCCTGCAACACCTGCTGCACGATCTGCGTGGCAGCATTTCGCCAAAGATGGAGGCGCCGTCCGAAGCGCTGCCCATTTCTACCAACGACTTGATGCGCCTGCTTTCCCACCTGCAGCAGTACGTGCCGCAGCAGGCGCCGCAGGACGACTACGACCTGCGCTATCAGCTGGAACAATTGCTGACCCGAGTGAGCGTGAAGAGCGGCAAGTTCCGTGTGGTAGGTGTGGTCGACGAGGACGTGATCAACCTGATCGCCATGCTTTTCGAATTCATCCTCGACGACCGCAATCTGCCTGACTCGCTCAAGGCGCTCATTGCTCGCCTGCAAATTCCGATGCTCAAGGTCGCGGTCATCGACAAGAGTTTCTTCAGCCGCGGTGCCCACCCGGCGCGGCGGCTGCTCAATGAAATTGCCTCTGCAGCCATGGGCTGGGGCAATCGCGACGACTACCAGCGCGACAGTCTGTACATGCGCATCGACCAGATCGTTCAGCGGCTGCTCAACGACTTCGTCGACGACCCGGCGCTGTTCTCCGAGTTGCTGGTGGATTTCCTCGCCTTCAGCAACGACGAACGTCGACGCAGCGAACTGCTCGAGCAACGTACGCGCGATGCCGAGGAAGGCCGTGCCCGTGCCGATCTGGCCCGGCACCTGGTGGAAAAGGAACTCAATAGCCGTCTGCTCGGCCGCACCCTGCCACAAGTCGTTGTGCGTTTGCTGCAGGAGGCCTGGAGCAGAGTGCTGCTGCTGGTGTGCCTCAAACACGGCGCCGATTCTGCCGAATGGCAAGCGGCCCTGAGCACCGTGGACGATTTGATCTGGAGCGTGGAGCCCCACGATGACGCGGAAACGCGCATGCAGTTGCTGGAGCTGGTGCCCAGCTTGCTGAAGTCCCTGCGCGACGGCCTGACCAGCTCGGCGTTCGACCCTTTCGCGACCAGCGAATTCTTCAGTCAGTTGGAGCTGCTGCATGTGCAGGCGTTCCAGCGTGAGCTGACCGATGCCCCAGGTAGCGCCCAGGAAGATGATTCGATGGTGGAGGTGATCGACGAAATCGTCCTCACCGCACCCGGCGAAAGCGTTCCGCTGGAGCCGCAGATCCGTCTGCCGGACAACGATCCCGGCCTGCTCGAAGTGGACAAGCTGCGCGTCGGCTCCTGGGTCGAGATCCAGGAAGACGAGGAGTTCAAGCTGCGCTGCAAGCTGACCGCCATCATCGAGGCGTCGGGCAAGTACATCTTCGTCAACCGCACGGGTATGAAGGTGCTGGAAAAGACCCGCATGGGCCTGGCGGTCGAGTTCCGCCGCGGCACGGTGCGGGTGCTCGATGACACCCTATTGTTCGATCGCGCTCTGGATTCGGTGGTCAACAACCTGCGCAAGCTGAAAGCCTGATCGGGGGATTTCATTTTGCCAGGGCTGCCCTGGGCTGCCGGGAGGGGGCATACTGAGCGCCCCGATCGAACTGCAGCAAGGAACCCCGATGCAGCTGGACCCTCTCAGCGGCTGGTGCGAAGGCGTGCAGCATTGCCCCTCGCCAAACTTCAACGAACGCCCGGGTGGCGAAGTCTCGTTGCTGGTCATTCACAACATCAGCCTGCCGCCCGCCCAATTTGCCACGGGCAAGGTTCACGCGCTGTTCCAGAACCGCCTGGACAGCAGCGAGCATCCCTATTTCGAAAGCATTGCGCACCTGCGGGTATCGGCCCATTTTCTGATCGAGCGCGACGGCACCGTCACCCAGTTCGTGTCTTGCCTGGATCGAGCCTGGCATGCCGGCGTGTCGGTGTTCGACGGGCGGGAAAGTTGTAACGATTTCTCCCTGGGCATCGAGCTTGAAGGTACCGATGATCAGCCCTTCACTGAAGCGCAGTACCGTGTGCTGACCGACCTGACCTTGCAGTTACAGGCCCGCTTTCCGGCCATCGAGGTGCAGCGTATCTGCGGCCACAGCGACATCGCCCCCGGGCGCAAGACCGACCCTGGGCCCCACTTCGACTGGCCGCGCTACCGCGCCGCGCTGACGAACAAAGAAGGTACACAATGATTTTCCTGGTGTTGGTGCTGGTGTTGCTGGCCGAAAAATTCTCCGCGCTGCGTCAACGGATTCAGCGTGACGGGTTTTTCCTGGGCGAGTTACGTCGCCTGGAAAGCCACCCGCGGCTAGCCGCTCAGCCTTGGCTGGTGCTGGCAATCAGCGTGCTGCTGCCGGCGCTGTTGCTGGCGTTCACTCTGCATGTGCTGCAGCCAGTGGCCTACGGCTTACTGGCGCTGCCTGTGCATTTTCTGGTGCTGGTCTACAGCCTGGGGCGCGGTGATATCAAACTGGGGCTGGGGCCGTTTCGTGACGCCTGGCGACGCGAAGACGTGCAGGCTGCGGTGCATGTCGCCGAGCGTGACATGGGCGTGATCGCCGAGGATGAAACAGGTTTGTTGAAGCGGGTTCAGGGGCATCTGTTGTGGGAGTCCTATCAGAGCTTTTTCGCGGTCATCTTCTGGTACGCCTTGCTGGGCCCGGTCGCGGCGCTGGTGTATCGGCTGCTGGCGTTGAGCACCGAGCAATCCCGCAACACCGCCGTCGCCGACCGCGCCGGCCAACTGCGCCACGCCTTCGACTGGCTGCCGGTGCGCTTGCTGGCCGCCAGCTTTGCGATGGTGGGCAACTTCGTGGCGGTCAGCCGAGTAATGCTGCATGAGGTGCTGAGCTGGGAAATCACCGCGCCCGCCTTGATCGCGCGAGTAGGGCGGGTGGCCGCAGAAGCGCCCGATGCAGTGACCGGCGCTGCCGGTGTTGAGAGCCTGGATGATCTGTGGCAGATGATCGTCAGAGCCGGGGTGCTGTGGTATGCGGTGTTGGCCGTGTGGTCGGTGTTGCGCTGAGTCATAGGACCCTGTGGGACCGGGCTCTGCCCGCGATGGGGGCATCATTGGCGCTACACATTTCGGATCAGGTGGTGGCGCTGCTGGCGCCTTCGCGGCTGTACGCCGCTCCT
>NZ_DFUE01000042.1:8509-37656 GCF_002379585.1 Pseudomonas sp. UBA4194 | reverse complement strand
ACGCCGCTCCTACAGGGGGGCTGCGGGGTGTGGGGTGTTGGGCCTTTGCACAAATCCCTTGTGGGAGCGGGCTCTGCCCGCGATGGGGGCATGATAGGCGCTACACATTTTGGATCAGGTGGCGACGCTGAAGACGCCTTCGCGGCTGCACGCCGCTCCTACAGGCGGGGTGGTTATTTCCAGCCAAATACTTGCGCTGCATTTCGGCTGCTTGCTTGTGCCAATACTTCGATTTCAACGTCCATCACCCGCGCGAGCTCCCGGGCAATCTCCGGCAGATGTTCCGGACTGTTGCGCATGCCGGGGTACATCGATGGCGCCATGTCGGGTGAGTCCGTCTCCAGCACGACGGCGTCGAGCGGTAGCTGTGGCAGCACCTTGCGCAGCCTGAGTGCCTGCGGCCAGGTGGGGGCGCCACCGAGTCCGAGCTTGAAGCCGAGCTTGAGGTATTCGCGGGCTTCTTCCCAACTGCCGGCGAACGCATGGATCACCCCTGCGCGTAGCGGCTTGAAGCGTTTCAGGGTGGCGATCACCGCGGCATGGCTGTGACGCACGTGCAGCAGCACAGGCAGGTCGAAGTCCAGGGCCAGCTTCAGTTGCGCTTCGAACAGTGACTGCTGCCGCTCCCGGTCCAGCTCCTTGAGGTAATAGTCCAGGCCGAATTCGCCCAGGGCGCAGAGCTTGGGATGGCCGCGCAGGCGGTCCAGCCAGTCGCCCAGGGCTTGCAGATGTTCGGGCCGATGCTCTTCCAGATACACCGGGTGCAGGCCGAGCGCGGCGTATACGCGGGCATCGGCCAGGGCCAGGTCCCACACTCTCTGCCAGTTGGCCTGGTGCACACCTAATACCACCACGCGCCCAACGCCTTGGGCGCTGGCGTTGTCCAGCACCAGGGCGCGGTCCGCGTCGAAGTCGGGAAAGTCGAGGTGGGTGTGGGTGTCGATCAAACGCACGATCAGGCCTCGTGAATCCTCTGCTTGAAGGTACGAGGCACAGCGTTGATGCCCGGCTCGTAATGCTTTTGTTCCACCGCGGCCAGGGCAAGTTCCAGGGCTTTGCTGGCGATCATGCTGTGCTGCTGGGCCATGGCGTTGACCGGTAGTGGCAGAAAGTCCAGCAGCTGCGTGTCGCCGAAGGTGCCCAGATGCAGGGATTGGGAATCGATGGGGCGCTCCTGCAGTACATCGAACACGCCCTGCAACAGCACGTACGAGGTGGTGATCAGGGCATCGGGCAAATGCCCTAGCTTGTCGAGCAGCGCCAGCATGGCGTGGTGGCCGCCGTCGCGGCTGAAGTGTTCACTGTGCTCCACCAGTACCTGACCGGCAAAGCCTTGCAGCGCGTCGGTAAATCCGCCGGCACGCTCCTGGCTGATGCTCAGCTCCGGCCGTGCGCCGATCAGGGCGATGTGCCGGGGCGTCGGTTGCAGCAGGCTTTGCGTCAGGTGCAGGCTGGCATTGCGGTCGTCGCTGATGACCGAGACGAACTGTGAGGGGTCCATCATCCGGTCGATGGCAATCACGGGTGTACCCTTGGCTTGCAGTTCTCGGTAGCTGTCGTCGCTGGCCGGCAGCCCACTGGCCACGAACAGGGCGTCGCAGCGGCGCGCCTTGAACAGTTGCAGCAGTTGCAGCTCGCTGGCGGCATCGTCATCGGAACTGGCGATCAGCAGTTGGTAGCCATGGGCGCGGGCACCCTGTTCGAGCAGCTTGGCGATGCGCGCGTAGCTGGGGTTTTCCAGGTCCGGCAGGATGAAGCCCAAAGTCCGGGTGTGGCGGCTGCGCAGGCCTGCGGCCTGGGGGTTGGGCGTGAAACCATGCTCCAGCACCACGGCCTGCACGCGCTCGACCGTGGCCTTGCTGATGCGTTGCTGGACAGCCTTGCCGTTGATGACATAGCTGGCGGTGGTGACCGAGACGCCAGCCAGACGGGCGATATCACTGAGTTTCAACCTTGGATTCCTTGTTCTTGTCACGGCGACGCGAATGGCCATCGCAGGAGCATTGTCGTTCATTCGGTAGAGGGTGTGCAGCAGCGGGGCTGCACGCAACCGACAAGTTGGGCTTCAATGATCGAAGATTATCGAGTAACGTGCGGTCCATTCTAGATGAAACGATTCAGCTTGCGAGTTTCTGCCGTCAAAAGCCTTATGCCGGGGTCTTATTTATCTCGGGGTCGCAAGCCGCTCGTGCAATCAGTCTAGCGCGCCGTTTCCAACCGAGCGCCCTATGCTGAACCCTTCACAACAATACCTCAGCGCGCTGCCGCCGCTGTAAAGGAGACAGGCAATGCTGGAGCTCACTATAGAGCAGATATCCATGGGCCAGAAGGCTGTGGATAAACCCGCCGCCCTGCAATTGCTGGCCGACCGGCTGGTGGCTGACGGCCTGGTTGCCGAAGGTTACCTGGCCGGCTTGCAGGCCCGTGAAGCTCAGGGCTCGACCTTTCTGGGGCAGGGTATCGCCATTCCCCACGGCACCCCGGACACCCGCGAACTGGTGTTCGCCACCGGCGTGCGCCTGCTGCAGTTCCCCGAAGGGGTGGATTGGGGTGATGGGCAGATGGTCTACCTGGCGATCGGCATTGCCGCCAAATCCGATGAACATCTGCGCCTGCTGCAGCTGCTGACCCGTGCGCTCGGTGAAACCGATCTGGGCGAAGCCCTGCGCCGCGCCGCTACGCCGGAGGCGCTGTTGAAGCTGTTGCAGGGCGCGCCGCAGGAACTGGCGCTGGACGCTCAGCTGATTGGCCTGGGCGTGATGGCCGAAGATTTCGAGGAGCTGGTGTGGCGCGGCGCTCGCTTGCTGCGCCATGCCGACTGCGTCAGCAATGGCTTCGCTGCGCTGTTGCAGCAGGTTGAAGCACTGCCCCTGGGTGATGGCCTGTGGTGGCTGCACAGCGAGCAGACCGTGAAGAGGCCGGGTCTGGCGTTCGTGACGCCGGACAAGCCCCTGCGTTATCTGGGGCAGCCGCTCACCGGCCTGTTCTGCCTGGCGAGCCTGGGCGAAGCGCATCAGGCGCTGCTGGAGCGCTTGTGTTCGCTGCTGATCGAAGGCCGCGGCACCGAACTGGGCCAGGCCACCAGCACCCGTGCGGTGCTTGAAGCGCTGGGCGGTGAGCTGCCGGCGGACTGGCCGAGCGCGCAGATCGTGCTGGCCAACGCCCATGGTCTGCACGCTCGCCCGGCAAAAATCCTCGCGCAACTGGCCAAGAGTTTCGAGGGTGAGATTCGTTTGCGCGTGGTCGAGTCCGGCGAAGCGGCGGTATCGGCCAAGAGCCTGAGCAAGCTGCTGAGCCTGGGCGCCCGCCGCGGGCAGACCCTGGAACTGGTCGCTGAACCCACCATCGCCGAGGATGCATTGCCGGCGCTGTTGGCGGCCATCGAGGCCGGTCTGGGCGAAGAAGTCGAGCCGCTGCCCGCCGTCAGCGCCGCGCCCGTGGCCAAGCCTGCCGCCCAGCCCGTGCTCAAGGCCAAGGTCGAGCCATTGGCCGTCGGTGCCGTGGTGCAAGGGATCGCCGCGGCGCCTGGCATCGCCATGGGGCCGGCACACATTCAGGTGCTGCACGATTTCGAGTATGCCCAGCGCGGTGAATCCCAGGCCGCCGAGCAGGCGCGTCTGCAGGCGGCGCTGGCTCAGGTGCGCGAAGACATCGAAGGCCTGATTCAACGCGCCAAGGCCCAGGCGATTCGCGATATCTTCATCACCCACCAGGAGATGCTCGACGACCCGGCGCTGACCGAAGAAGTCACCACGCGCCTGCACCAGGGCGAAAGTGCGCCGGCCGCCTGGAACGCCGTCATCGAAGCGGCAGCCAAACAACAGGAAGCCTTGCAGGACGCTTTGCTGGCCGAGCGCGCCGCCGACCTGCGTGACATCGGTCGCCGGGTCCTGGCCGAGTTGTGCGGCGTGCAAACCGCCGAAGAGCCGAACGAGCCGTACATCCTGGTGATGGACGAAGTGGGCCCCTCTGACGTTGCGCGGCTGGACCCTGCCCGGGTCGCCGGCATCCTGACCGCGCGCGGCGGGGCCACCGCGCACAGCGCCATCGTTGCCCGCGCCCTGGGCATTCCCGCGGTAGTAGGCGCCGGTGAAGCCGTGCTGCTGATTGCTGCGGGAACCGATCTGTTGATCGATGGCCAGCGTGGCCTGCTCACGGTGGCGCCTGCTGCCGATGTGCTGGAGCGCGCCATCGCCGATCGCGATCATCGTGAGCAACGCCTGCAAGCGGCGGCCGCTCGACGCATGGAAAGCGCGGTGACCCTGGACGGCCATGCTGTTGAAGTATTCGCCAACATCGGTGAAAGCGCCGGCGTTGCCAAGGCCGTGGAGCAGGGCGCCGAAGGCGTTGGCCTGCTGCGCACCGAACTGATTTTCATGGCTCACGCCCAAGCCCCCGACGAGGCCACTCAAGAGGCAGAGTATCGGCGCGTGCTCGACGGCCTGGCTGGCCGGCCATTGGTGGTGCGTACACTCGACGTGGGCGGCGACAAACCGCTGCCGTACTGGCCCATCGACAAGGAAGAAAACCCCTTCCTGGGCGTGCGTGGCATTCGTTTGACCTTGCAGCGTCCAGACGTCATGGAAGGCCAGTTGCGAGCCTTGCTGCGCGCCGCCGACAACCGGCCGTTGCGGATCATGTTTCCGATGGTGGGCAGCGTCGAAGAATGGCGCCAGGCCAAGGCCATGACTGAGCGCCTGCGAATGGAAGTCCCGGTGGCCGATCTGCAGCTGGGCATCATGATCGAGATTCCCTCCGCCGCGCTGTTGGCGCCGGTGCTGGCGCGCGAAGTAGACTTCTTCAGCGTTGGCACCAACGACCTCACCCAGTACACCCTGGCCATCGATCGTGGTCACCCAACTTTGTCGGCCCAGGCCGATGGCCTGCACCCGGCAGTACTGCAGTTGATCGACATCACCGTGCGTGCCGCCCACGCCCATGGCAAATGGGTAGGGGTGTGCGGCGAACTGGCCGGTGACCCGTTGGCGGTACCGCTGCTGGTGGGGCTGGGTGTGGATGAGTTGAGTGTCTCGGCGCGCAGCATCGCCGAGGTCAAGGCGGGGGTACGCGAACTGACCTTCAGCCAATCGCAGCAACTGGCTCAGCAAGCGCTGGGCCTGGGCACCGCCACTGAAGTGCGGTCCCTGGTGGAGAATTATTGATGGCACGCATCCTGACCCTGACTTTGAACCCTGCACTGGACCTGACCGTGGAAATCGGCGACCTGGCGCTGGGCGAGGTCAATCGCAGCGAGGGCCTGCACCGCCACGCTGCCGGCAAAGGCCTCAACGTCGCGCAGGTCCTGGCGGACCTGGGCCATGAGCTGACCGTGGCCGGCTTTCTGGGTGACGCCAACCCGCAGCCGTTCGAAGCCCTGTTTGCCCAGCGTGGTTTCGTCGACGCGTTCATCCGCGTGCCCGGTGAAACCCGCAGCAACATCAAACTGGCCGAGCGCAGCGGCCGGGTCACCGACCTCAACGGTCCCGGCCCGGTGGTGGATGATCAGGCCCAGGCGGCGTTACTGGCGCGCCTGGAAGTGATTGCCCCGGGTCATGACGCGGTAGTGGTTGCCGGTAGCTTGCCCCGCGGCGTGACGCCAGAGTGGCTCCAGGGCGTGCTCGAACGCCTTGGGCAGATGGGCCTGAAAGTGGCACTGGACACCAGTGGCGCTGCCCTGCGCGCCGGTTTGCAGACCGCGCCGTGGCTGATCAAGCCCAATACCCATGAGCTGGGCGACGTGCTCGGTGCTTCGGTGGAAACCCCGGCCGAACAGGCCGCTGCCGCTCGCCGATTGCTGGAGGACGGTGTGGGCAACGTGGTCATTTCCCAAGGTGAGAAGGGCGTCAACTGGTTTGCCAGCGGCCTGGCCCTGCAAGCCCTGCCGCCGACCGTGGACATCGCCAGTACGGTAGGTGCGGGCGATTCGCTGCTGGCCGGCATGGTGCATGGCCTGCTGCAGGCCAGTGGCCCCGAGCAGAGCCTGCGCACCGCCACGGCCATCGCCGCCATGGCGGTGACCCAGATCGGATTTGGAATCAATGATGTCGCGCAGCTGGCGCGGCTCGAAAGCGGCGTGTGCGTGCGTCCGCTGCCAGAACAACAAGAGGGTTGAAGATGAAGCTAGCTATCGTCACTGCGTGCCCCAGCGGCAGGGTGTCCAGTGTCTTGAGCGCCCGTTTGCTGGACGCCGCGGCCAAGCGCCGGGGCTGGGAAACCTGCGTTGAAGTGCACGACCCACAGCACCCGGAAAAGCGCCTGACGCCTGCCGACATCGACGCTGCCGACTGGGTGCTGGTGGTCAATACCGGCGCCCTGGACCTCAGCCGTTTCGTCGGCAAGCGGGTCTTTCAGAGCACCCCGGCCCACGCCCTGCAGGATGTCGACGGATTCCTCGGCATGGCTGCCGAGCAGGCCAAGATCTACGCCGATGCGCCGCTGCCTACCGCGGTGGCGGCTTCCCGTGCGCCACGTCTGGTGGCGGTGACCGCCTGCCCGACCGGTGTCGCCCATACCTTCATGGCCGCCGAGGCGCTGGCCCAGGCGGCCAAGCAACTGGGCTACACCTTGCAGGTCGAGACCCAGGGCTCGGTGGGCGCGCGCAACCCCTTGAGCGTGGAAGCCATCGATGACGCCGATGTGGTGTTGCTGGCGGCCGACATCGAGGTGGCCACCGAGCGTTTTGCCGGCAAGCGCATTTATCGCTGCGGCACCGGTATCGCCCTCAAGCAGGCCCAGGCAACGCTGAACAAGGCCTTGGCTGAAGGCCAGCTGGAGTCCACCGGCAGTGCCGGCAGCGCACCGAAGAAGCAGGAGAAAACCGGGGTCTACAAGCATTTGCTCACCGGTGTTTCGTTCATGCTGCCGATGGTGGTGGCTGGCGGCCTGTTGATCGCGTTGTCGTTCGTGTTTGGCATCGAGGCGTTCAAGGAGCCGGGCACCTTGCCGGCCGCGCTGATGCAGATCGGTGGCGATGCTGCGTTCAAGTTGATGGTGCCGTTGCTGGCGGGCTACATCGCCTACTCGATTGCCGACCGGCCAGGCCTCGCGCCGGGCATGATCGGTGGCTTGCTTGCCAGCACTCTGGGGGCGGGCTTCATCGGCGGTATCGCGGCAGGTTTCATCGCCGGCTACGCCGCCAAGGCGATCAACCGTTACGCCAAGCTGCCCGCCAGCCTGGAAGCGCTGAAGCCGATTCTGATCATTCCGTTGTTTGCCAGCCTGTTCACTGGCTTGGTGATGATTTACGTGGTGGGCAAACCGGTAGCCGGCATGCTCGCCGGCCTGACCGAGTTCCTCGACGGCATGGGCACCACCAATGCGCTGCTGCTTGGCGTACTGCTGGGCGGCATGATGTGCGTCGACCTGGGTGGGCCGATCAACAAGGCCGCCTATGCGTTCTCGGTGGGCCTGCTGGCGTCGCAAAGCTATGCGCCGATGGCCGCGACCATGGCTGCGGGCATGGTGCCGCCGATTGGCTTGGGTATCGCCACCTTCATCGCCCGGCGCAAGTTTGCCCAGAGCGAGCGTGAAGCCGGCAAGGCGGCGCTGGTGCTGGGGCTGTGCTTCATTTCCGAAGGCGCAATTCCGTTTGCCGCCAAGGACCCGCTGCGGGTGATTCCGGCCAGCATCGCCGGCGGCGCGCTGACCGGTGCGTTGTCGATGTATTTCGGCTGCAAGCTGATGGCGCCCCATGGCGGGCTGTTCGTGCTGCTGATCCCGAATGCGATCAACCATGCGCTGCTGTACCTGCTGGCGATTGTCGCGGGTGCGCTGGTCACCGCCGTGGTGTATGCGCTGATCAAGAAGCCGGAAGTCGAGGAATTGGTGGCGGAGCCGGCGAAGGCCTGATCGCCTGGCTATATGAATGCCCCCTGACGTAGGTGTCAGGGGGCATTCAGGCTACTTGGCGAACCACTTGCCTTGCTGTTCGGGGCTCAGGAACGACCAAGCCACGAAGCGGCTTTGTTTCTGGCCCTGGCCCATCTCTACCACCCGCACCTGGCTCGCGCCGACTTTCTTCAGGGTCGCCTGAATGCTTGGGAGGTTCGAGGCCTTGGACACCAAGGTACTGAACCACAGCACCTGTGGACCCACCTGCACGCTTTCATTGACCAACTGCGTCACGAAACGAATCTCGCCGCCTTCGCACCACAGCTCATTGTTCTGCCCCCCGAAGTTCAGCACCGGCAGCTTGCGCTTGGGATCGGCCTTGCCCAAGGCGCGCCACTTGCGCTGGCTGCCGCGGGTGGCTTCTTCCAGCGAGGCATGGAAGGGCGGGTTGCACAGCGTGACGGCGAAGCGTTCGTCGGCGCCGACCAGGCCTTTGAGGATGTGCCCCGGCTGGTGCTGTTGGCGCAGGCTGATGGCTTTGCCGAGCTTGTTGGCCTGGACGATGGCATTGGCCGAAGCCAGGGCCACGGGGTCGATGTCCGAGCCAACGAATTGCCAGCGGTAGTCGCTGTGCCCCAGCAGCGGGTAGACGCAGTTGGCGCCTACGCCGATATCCAACGCGCGCACCCCGGCGCCTCTCGGCGGCTCGCCAGCGTTGCTTTCGGCCAGCAGGTCGGCCAGGCAGTGCAGGTAGTCGGCACGGCCGGGGATAGGCGGGCAAAGATAGCCTTCGGGAATGTCCCAGTGCTCGATGCCGTACAGCGCCTTAAGCAGGGCCCGATTGAACACCTTCACCGCAGCCGGATTGGCGAAGTCGATGCTTTGCTTGCCGTAGGGATTGAGGATCACGAACCGGCCGAGGTCCGGGTGGGCCTTGATCAGTTGCGGGAAGTCATAGCGGCCTTGATGGCGGTTGCGGGGGTGCAGGGTAGGTTTTTGCGGGGTGGACATGGGGAAGATTTCCGTTACCCGGTCGGGCCTCATCGCGGGCAGAGCCCGCTCCCACAGGGGGGTGGTGTACAGGACACCTCTGTGGGAGCGGGTTCTACCCGCGATGGGGCCGCCGGATGATTACAGGCTGGCGATCCGCGCGTGCTGTTCGGCCAGTTTGGCCAGGGCTTGCTCGGCTTCGGCCAGCTTGGCGCGTTCCTTGTCGATCACTGCGGGCGGGGCCTTGTCGACGAAGGCAGCGTTGGACAGCTTGCCACCCACGCGCGCCACTTCACCGTTCAGGCGCTGGATTTCCTTGTCCAGGCGCGCCAGTTCGGCATCCTTGTCGATCAGTCCGGCCATGGGCACCAGCACTTCCATTTCACCCACCAGCGCGGTAGCGCTCAACGGCGCTTCCTCGCCCGCGGCCAGTACGGTGATGGATTCCAGCTTGGCCAGCTTCTTGAGCAGGGCGTCGTTTTCCTGCAGGCGGCGCTGGTCTTCGCTGCCGGTGTTCTTGAGGAACAGCGCCAGGGGCTTGCCCGGACCGATGTTCATCTCGCCACGGATGTTGCGCACGCCCAGCATCAGGCCCTTGAGCCACTCGATGTCCTGCTCGGCGGCCGGGTCGATGCGGCTTTCGTTGGCCACCGGCCATGGCTGCAGCATGATGGTCTTGCCGTGCGCACCGGCCAGCGGCGCTACGCGCTGCCAGATTTCCTCGGTGATGAACGGCATGAACGGATGGGCCAGGCGCAGCGCGACTTCCAGCACGCGCACCAGGGTGCGGCGTGTACCACGTTGACGCTCGACAGGCGCGTTTTCGTCCCACAGTACCGGCTTGGACAGCTCCAGGTACCAGTCGCAATACTGGTTCCAGATAAATTCGTACAGGGCCTGAGCGGCCATGTCGAAGCGGAACTGGTCCAGGTGGCGGGTCACTTCGGCTTCGATACGCTGCAGTTGCGAGATGATCCAGCGGTCAGCCAGGGACAGTTCGTAGGCTTCGCCGTTCTGGCCGCAGTCCTCGCCTTTGTCCAGCACATAACGGGCGGCGTTCCAGATCTTGTTGCAGAAGTTGCGGTAGCCCTCGACCCGGCCCATGTCGAACTTGATGTCGCGGCCGGTGGAGGCCAGCGAGCAGAAGGTGAAACGCAGGGCGTCGGTGCCGTAGCTGGCGATACCGTCGGCAAATTCGTCGCGAGTCTGCTTCTCGATCTTCTTCGCCAGCTTTGGCTGCATCAGCCCACTGGTGCGTTTTTCCACCAGGGTTTCGAGCTCGATGCCATCGATGATGTCCAGCGGGTCCAGTACGTTGCCCTTGGACTTGGACATCTTCTGGCCCTGGCTGTCACGCACCAGGCCGTGCACGTAGACGGTCTTGAACGGCACCTGCGGGACGCCGTGCTCATCTTTGACCAGGTGCATGGTCAGCATGATCATCCGGGCGACCCAGAAGAAAATGATGTCGAAACCGGTGACCAGCACGTCGGTGGAGTGGAATTTCTTCAGGAATTCGGTCTGCTCTGGCCAGCCCAGGGTGGAGAAGGTCCACAGGCCCGAGCTGAACCAGGTGTCCAGCACGTCGTTGTCCTGGTTGAGCACTACGTCGGCGCCCAGGCCGTGCTTGGCGCGCACTTCTTCCTCGCTGCGGCCGACATACACCTTGCCCGATTCGTCGTACCAGGCCGGGATGCGATGGCCCCACCACAGCTGGCGGCTGATGCACCAGTCCTGGATATCGCGCATCCAGGAGAAGTACATGTTCTCGTACTGCTTGGGCACGAAGGCGATACGGCCGTCTTCGACGGCGGCGATGGCAGGTTCGGCCAGCGGCTTGGTGGACACGTACCACTGGTCGGTCAGCCACGGCTCGATGACGGTGCCGGAGCGGTCGCCCTTGGGCACCTTCAAGGCGTGGTCATCGACGCTCACCAGCAGGCCGGCGGCGTCGAACGCGGCGACGATCTGCTTGCGCGCTTCGAAACGATCCAGCCCGGCGTATTCGGCCGGCAGGGTGCCGTCGATGCTGTCGTTCAGCGTGCCGTCGAGGTTGAACACCTGGGCGGCGGGCAGCACGTGGGCGTTCTTGTCGAAGATGTTCAGCAGCGGCAGGTTGTGGCGCTTGCCGACTTCGTAGTCGTTGAAGTCGTGGGCCGGGGTGATCTTCACGCAGCCGGTGCCGAATTCCGGATCGCAGTAGTCGTCGGCGATGATCGGGATACGGCGGCCGATCAGCGGCAACTCGACGAAGTTGCCGATCAGCGCCTGGTAGCGCTCGTCGTTGGGGTTCACGGCTACAGCCGAGTCACCCAGCATGGTTTCCGGACGCGTGGTAGCGACGATCAGGAAGGCATTGCCCTCTGCGGTTTTCGCGCCGTCGGCCAGGGGGTACTTGAGGTTCCAGAGGAAACCTTTTTCGTCGTGGTTTTCAACTTCCAGGTCGGAGATGGCCGTGTGCAGCTTGGTGTCCCAGTTGACCAGGCGCTTGCCGCGGTAGATCAGGCCGTCTTCGTGCAGGCGCACGAAGGCTTCCTTGACCGCTTCGGAGAGGCCATCGTCCATGGTGAAACGCTCGCGGCTCCAGTCTACCGACGAGCCCAGGCGGCGAATCTGGCGGCTGATGTTGCCACCGGACTGGTCTTTCCATTCCCAGATCTTTTCCAGGAATTTCTCGCGGCCCAGGTCGTGGCGATTCTGGCCATGGGCTTCGATCTGGCGCTCGACCAGCATCTGGGTAGCGATACCGGCGTGGTCGGTGCCTGGCTGCCACAGGGTGTTGCGACCCTGCATGCGGCGGAAACGGATCAGGGCGTCCATGATCGCGTTGTTGAAACCGTGGCCCATGTGCAGGCTGCCGGTGACGTTCGGCGGCGGGATCATGATGGTGTAGGAGTCGCCGGCACCTTGCGGGGCGAAATAGTTTTCGGCCTCCCAGGTCTGGTACCAGGAAGTTTCGATTGCGTGCGGCTGGTAGGTCTTGTCCATGCGCGGCGGGACCCTATAAGGCATGATTCGGGAAAACCGCAGAGTATAGCGAACGTGGCGCGCAATCTGTAGGTGTGATCGGGGATGGGGCAGGGGTGGTTCGGATTCTGGGGGGACGGTGGTGGATGGTCCCCTCACCCCAGCCCTCCCGGGCCGCCGTATCGCCCTGAGGGAGAGGGAGCCGATCGCGGTCCGCCTTTAGCGCCCTCTCCCCCAGGGAGAGGGCTGGGGTGAGGGGACCATTCACCGCAAAACCCAGACCCGAATCACCCCTGATTCAACAACCGCTCCATGCGCGCTTCCAGGCGACGCTTGATTTCCGTCTCGATGTGCGGGGCAAAGTCGTCGATCACATCCTGCATGATCAACTGCGCGGCGGCGCGCAATTCGGCGTCCAAATGCAGCAGGGTGTCCTGGCGGTTACGTTCGGGGGTGGCCTGGGACGGCGCAGTAGCGGGCTGAGGCGGCTCGACCGGGGCAGCGGCGGGCTGGTCACCTTCGAGTTCGAACAACAGCGGAATCTGTTCCTCGTCGCTGTCCACGGCATCGGTCAGCAGAGGCGGTTGCAGGGTGTCGTCGCCGAGCAGTCGTCGGATCGACTCGAGGTCGTCCAGCAGGTGCACGGACTTGGGCAAAGGCTTGGTGTTGTTGTCCATCGTGGGCTCAAAGTCGCTGTAAGCGGTGGTCTTGCAGAGGATAGCCTTGTTCGCGGTAGAAACGAAAACTCTCCCGGGCGGCCTGACGAATAGCAGGGTCTTCAACCACCACTTCGGCCACGCGGGCGAATTGCCCGGCAAAGGCTGGAACGGTGGTCGACAGATTGATCAGCAGATCATCCTGGCCCGGCGCCTGTGCTGCGATGCCCAGGGTCACCGGCGCCTGCGGGTCTTCCTCGGCCAGGCTGTGGGGTACGAAGCTTTCGCCTTTGAAGCTCCACAGGCGGGCGTCCAGTTCTTCACGCTGCGCCACGTCGGCGCAGTGGATGTAGACCCTGTGGCCCAGGCGCCAGGCTTTCTCGCCCAGTTTGCAGGCGAAGTCCAGGCGGGCGGCGGGCAGGGGGGTTGGCAGGATGTAGAAATCGACTTGGGGCATGGTGAGGGTCCTGGGGGGAGTGTGGTGTCAGTGCGCGCGCTCGCGCGCCCGCACTGACACACCACGATCAAACCCCGGCGCGATCCAGCAGGTATTGAGTCAGCAGGGGCACGGGACGGCCAGTGGCGCCCTTGTCCTTGCCGCCGCTTACCCACGCGGTACCGGCGATGTCCAGGTGAGCCCAGTTGTACTCCTTGGCAAAACGCGACAGGAAGCAACCGGCGGTAATGGTGCCGCCTTTGGGGCCGCCGATATTGGCGATGTCGGCGAACGGGCTGTCCAGCTGTTCCTGGTACTCGTCGAACAACGGCAGTTGCCAGCAACGGTCGTCAGCCTGTTTACCGGCGCTGAGCAGTTGCCCCACCAGTTCGTCGTTGTTGCCCATCAGGCCCGACGTGTGACCGCCCAGCGCTACCACACAGGCGCCGGTCAGGGTGGCGATATCGATCACCGCCTGGGGCTTGAAACGTTCGGCGTAGGTCAGCGCGTCGCACAGCACCAGACGGCCTTCGGCGTCGGTGTTGAGGATTTCCACGGTCTGCCCGCTCATGGTCTCGACGATATCGCCAGGCCGCGTGGCGCGGTCGCTGGGCATGTTTTCGGCGCAGGCCATCAGGCACACCAGGTTGATCGGCAGCTCCAACTCGACCACGGCGCGCAGGGTGCCGAACACGCTGGCGGCGCCACACATGTCGTACTTCATTTCGTCCATGCCGGCGGCGGGCTTGATGCTGATGCCGCCGGTGTCAAAGGTGATGCCTTTACCTACCAGCACATACGGCTGCTCGGATTTCTTCGCGCCCTGATAGTTGAGCACGATCAGGCGAGGGGGCTGGGCGCTGCCCTGGGCCACGGCCAGGAAGGCACCCATGCCCAGTTCCTTGAGCTTCTTCTCGTCGTGGATTTCCACCTTGAGGTTCTTGTGCGCCTTGCTCAGGCTTTTTGCCGCGTCGGCCAGGAAGCTTGGGTGGCACAGGTTCGGCGGCAGGTTGCCCAGGTCCTTGGTGAAGCTCATGCCGCTGGCAATCGCCTTGGCGTGGGCCACGGCGCGCTCGACGTCGGCCTGGGTGGCCTTGGCGGTCAGCAGGGTGATTTTCTTCAGTGCGCGCGGCTCGGCTTTCTTGCTCTTGAAACGATCGAATACATATTCGCCGTCCAGCAAGGTCTCGGCCAACAGGCGGGTCTTGGCGTAGGCATCACGGCCCTTGACCGTCAGCTCGTCCAGGGCGAGCACGGCATCGCTGCCGCCCAAGTTTTTCAGTGCGCCGTAGGCAGCGCTGGCCAGCTTGCGCCAAGGGCGGTCACCCAGTTCGGTGTCCTTGCCCACACCCACCAGCAGCAGGCGCTCGGCCTTCAGGGCAGGCACGCCTGGCAGCAGCAGGGTCTGGCCGGATTTGCCGGCGATGTCGCCGCGCTTGAGGGCCGCGCTGATCAGGCCGCCGCTCAGGCTATCGATCTTGGCGGCGACCACGCCCAGGGCGCGCTCTTCGCCGATGGCGACCACCAGGGTCGCGGTTTTCACTGATTCGGCATTGACGCTCTTTACAACCAATTCCATATCCAGAACCCCTGATTATCGGTCGGTGCGCGCGCCTGTCGGGTCGCGCGAAAGCGCCCAGTTTGACCCCAGCCCAAGGTCACTAGCAACCTTTGCATGGTGGTAATTGTCCACCCGTTGCCGCTGCCAAGTGACAGCCACGGCCTTTCACAGGATAATGCGGCAACTTTTTACCTGGCTCGCCTCGGGCGAGCCGGCCACTGTCGTGGTTGCTACGTTCCCCCTGTCGGGCTGCCTGAGCACGACGACCCTGGAGTGTCTGGTTTGATCGTTTTCCGTTATCTGTCCCGCGAGGTCATGATCACCCTGAGCGCAGTCAGTGCTGTGCTGCTGGTGATCATCATGAGCGGACGCTTCATCAAATACCTGGCCCAGGCCGCGTCCGGCATCCTCGATCCGGGCGTGCTGTTCATGATCATGGGCTTTCGCCTGCCGGGCTTCCTGCAACTGATCCTGCCGCTGGGCCTGTTCCTGGGTATTCTGCTGGCATACGGTCGCCTGTACCTGGAAAGCGAGATGACCGTGCTGGCGGCCACTGGCATGAGCCAGCAGCGCCTGCTGGCAATCACCATGGCGCCTGCTGCCCTGGTGGCGCTGCTGGTGGCGTGGTTGAGCCTGAGCCTGGCCCCCCAGGGCGTTGCCCAGGTGGCCAAGATCATCAACCAGCAGGATGCCATGACCGAATTCGACACCCTGGTGCCCGGGCGCTTTCAGGCGCTGCGTGACGGTACGCGGGTGACCTACACCGAGAGCCTTTCGGAAAACCGTGTCGACCTGGGCGGCGTGTTCATCTCCGAAAAGCGCATGTCGCAAGACAAGGCCAAGGATCGCGGCATCTCCGTGCTGGTTGCAGAAAAGGGCCGCCAGGAGATTCGTGCCGACGGCAACCGCTACCTGATCCTGGAAAACGGTTTCCGCTACGACGGTAATCCGGGCGAAGCCAACTACCGGGCCATCCAGTACGACACCTATGGTGTGTTGCTGCCCAAGCCCGATGTCAGCGACGACATCACCGACCGTGAAGCCATCCCCACCAGCGAGCTGTGGGGCAGCACTGAACCGCGGCCACGGGCCGAGTTGCAGTGGCGCCTGTCGCTGCCGGTGCTGGTATTCATCGTGGCCCTGATGGCGGTGCCGCTGTCGCGGGTCAACCCGCGCCAGGGTCGCTTCCTCAAGCTGCTGCCGGCGATTCTGCTTTATATGGCTTACCTGACGATTCTGATTGCTGCCCGCAGTGCCATGGAGAAGGGCAAGTTGCCCGCTGCGCTGGGCATGTGGTGGGTGCACGTGCTGTTCCTGGCCATCGGCCTGGGCCTGATGTACTGGCAGCCGCTGCGGCTCAAACGTGCCGCGCGTCGCGCCCAGGGGGTGAGCCGTGGTTAAGCTCGACCGCTATATCGGCAAGAGTGTCGCGGTAGCGATTCTCGCGGTACTGGGCATCATCCTGGGCCTGGCCTCGCTGTTTGCCTTCATCGACGAGATGGGCGACATCAGCGACAGCTATACCTTGCTCGATGCCAGCAAGTACGTGGCGCTGACCGCGCCGCGGCGGGTCTACGACATGCTGCCGATGGCAGCGCTGATCGGCTGCCTGATCGGCCTGGGCAGCCTGGCCAGCAGCAGCGAATTGACCATCATGCGCGCCGCCGGTGTATCGGTTGGCCGTATCGTCTGGGCGGTGATGAAGCCCATGCTGGTACTGATGATCGTTGGCGTGCTGGTCGGTGAGTACGTGGCACCGGCTGCCGAAAACAAGGCCCAGGCCGATCGCTCCCTGGCTCAGGGCAGTGGCGATGCGCAGAGCAGCAAGCACGGCATGTGGCACCGTCAGGGTGATGAGTACATCCACATCAACACCGTGCAGCCCAATGGCCTGCTGTATGGGGTGACCCGCTATCGTTTCGACGATCAACGTCACATGCTCAGCGCCAGCTTCGCGCGCAAGGCGCAATACGAAGTCGATCACTGGCAGTTGAGCGACATCACCACCACGAAATTCCACGGCGACCGCACCGAAGTGGTCAAGGCTGCGGACGAGCTGTGGGAGGTCTCCCTGACTCCGCAACTGCTCAGCACCGTGATCGTCGCCCCCGAAGCGCTGTCGATTTCCGGTCTGTGGGGGTATATCCACTATCTGAAGGACCAAGGCCTGAACAACGGTCAGTACTGGCTGGCGTTCTGGGTCAAGGTGCTGCAGCCGCTGGTGACCGCCGCGCTGGTGTTGATGGCCATCTCGTTCATCTTCGGCCCGCTGCGTTCGGTGACCCTGGGCCAGCGTGTGTTCACCGGCGTCCTGGTGGGCTTCGTGTTCCGCATTGCCCAGGACCTGCTTGGGCCGTCGAGCCTGGTGTTCGGCTTCCCACCGCTGCTGGCGGTAGTGATCCCGGCGGCGATCTGTGCCGTAGCCGGGGTGTGGTTGCTGAGGCGGGCAGGGTAGGGTTGTTGCAGTGAAAGAACCGGCCTTTGCGGGCCGGTTTTTTTGTGACTGTGTTGCGGGCCTTATCGCGGGTAGAGCCCGCTCCCACAGGGGAGGCTCAGTGGTGCGGGAAGGCTTATGTGGGAGCGGGTTCTACCCGCGATGAGGCCCGCAAGATCACCCCATCATCGCCCCGATTTAGCCACCCGCACCACCACGCTTTCCGAATACAGGTCGTGCCAGGTGCAGCGGCGCTTGTCCAGCAGCATCCACCAATAGCCCATCCCCAGGCACAGCCACGAGGCGATGGCCACCATGAAGCGCAGCAGCGCTTGCCATAGGCTGATGGCGGTGCCATCGGCGTTCTGCACACGGATGCCCCACACCTGCATGCCCAGCGTCTGCCCGGCATGAGTCCAGAACTTGGCGAAGAAGGCAAACAACACCCCTAGCAGCAGCGTCGACAGCAGTGGGTCGCCGTCCAGCGCGCCAGCATCGGACATCGCCCGCAGTTGGCCCTCGCCAAGCCAGGCCATCCACAGCAGTTTGTACACGAGCGTGGTGACCATCAGCAGCGCCAGGCACAGCAGGGCGTCGTAGACCATGGCCGCCAGCCGTCTACCGAGGCTGGCCAGGGGGAAGTTCGCGGCGGGTGCAAGAACGTGAGTGCTCATGAGGTCAGGCTAGCACTCCCGCAACCGGGCACAAAAAAGCCCCAAGGCGCGAAGCGCTTGGGGCTCTTTCATACGGATGAAATCAAGCCTCGGCTTGAACCTCATCAGCCTGCATGCCTTTCTGGCCCTGCACGGCGATGAAGGTCACCTTCTGGCCTTCTTTCAGGCTCTTGAAGCCGTTGCCCTGAATGGCGCGGAAGTGGACGAACAGATCCGGACCGCTCTCAGGAGTGATAAAACCGAAACCTTTCTCGTCGTTGAACCACTTGACGGTACCGCTCTGACGATTCGACATAGCTTAATTTCCTTGAAACTTAGAATTAGTAACAGCTTCTTTCAAATGAAAGAGTACTGGGCTGGTTGCAGGAAAGTTAAGGGACGTCGAACGGGTTGTAGCAATACTTAGAGCTACTGCCCAGGTCACGATCCAAGCGACCCATGCAAACACAGTGGAGAAACTCTACGCTAACTTCAGCGCCAAAAACAAGCCCCGACACACGCTGCTTTTCGACCTTTTTTGCCGGTGTTTACGCCGTATTACGGCGATTGCCCCATGCTTGTGCATTCCGTTGCGTTCGCTTGGCGTCAGTGCATTTCGATAACGAAAATGGTGCAGATTCATGTGATGAAACTATGACGCCAGACGGCGACGTCATAGTTTTTTTCTACTGACAACGACGCACTTCGCAGCCACTCTTAGCGGTGCATCAACCGCGATAGTAGCGCTGGGGAACGAACGGCATCCTGCTGACTTTCAGTGCCACGCGCTTCCCGCGCACGATGGCCCACAGGGGCGTGTCCAGTTTGGTGAAACGCGCTTCCACATAGCCCATCGCAACCGGGGCGTTGAGCGTGGGGCCGAAGCCGCCGCTGCAGATGCGGCCCACCACGCTGCCCGCATCGTCGACCACCTCGGCACCTTCGCGCACCGGCGTACGCTCCTGGGGCAGCAGACCGACCCGCTTGCGGGCAGCGCCGTCCTGTTGCTGCGCGAACACCGTGTCTGCGCCCGGGAAGCCGCCGGCACGTGGCCCGTCGGCCCGACGGGATTTCGACACCGCCCACAGCAGCCCCGCTTCCACGGGGCTAGTGTCACGGTCCATGTCGTGACCATACAGGCACAGGCCCGCTTCCAGGCGCAGGGAATCCCTGGCGCCGAGGCCGATCGCCTCTACCTCGGGCTCGGCCAGCAGCGCCCGGGCCAATGCTTCGGCGTTGGCAGTGGGCACCGAGATTTCATAACCGTCTTCACCGGTATACCCGGATCGGCTCACATAGCAGTCCACGCCCAGCAGTTGCACGGTGGCGAACTGCATGAAGGTCATGTTCGCCACTTCAGGGGCCAGTCGCTGCAGTACGCTGACGGCTGCTGGCCCTTGCAGAGCCAGCAGGGCACGTTCTTCGAACAGCGGCTCGATCTGGCAGTGGTTGCCCAGGTGTTGCCGCAGATGGGCCAGGTCCTGGTCCTTGCAGGCGGCATTGACCACCAGCATCAGGGTGTCGTTGCCCAGGTTGGCGACCATCAGGTCGTCCAGAATGCCGCCGTTTTCTGCGGTAAACATGGCGTAGCGCTGCATCCCCACGGGCAGGTCCACGATGTCTACCGGCACCAGGGCTTCCAGGGCGCCGGCTGCTTCAGCACCCAGCAGACGGATCTGACCCATGTGCGACACGTCGAACAGGCCGGCCTGGGCGCGGGTGTGCAGGTGTTCTTTCATCACGCCCAAGGGGTACTGCACCGGCATGTCATAGCCGGCAAAAGGCACCATGCGTGCACCCAGCTCTAGGTGCAAGGCATGCAAGGGAGTTTTATGCAGGATCGCTTCGGACATCGTTGGCTCCTTGAATAGGGTTGGCGCCAGCCCGGCAGGGCAGGCGCGCTAGCGGTGTCAGGCTTCCTGATACGACTCGATCGATGGGCAGGCACAGACCAGATTGCGGTCGCCGAACACGTTGTCGACGCGACCCACCGGTGGCCAGTATTTGCTTTCCACCAGAGAGGGCAGCGGGTACACGGCCTGCTCGCGGCTGTACGGATGACTCCACTGGCCAACGATTTCCGCCGCCGTGTGCGGGGCGTTTTTCAGTGGGTTGTCATCCTTGTCCAGGGTGCCCTGTTCCACAGCGCGAATTTCTTCGCGGATCTGGATCATCGCCTCGCAGAACCGGTCGAGCTCTTCGCGCGACTCGCTTTCGGTCGGTTCGATCATCAGTGTCCCGGCCACCGGGAACGACATGGTCGGGGCGTGGAAGCCGAAGTCGATCAGGCGCTTGGCCACGTCGTCGACGCTGATGCCACTGCTGTCCTTGAGCGGGCGCAGATCCAGAATGCACTCGTGGGCCACCAGGCCGTTGCTGCCGGTGTACAGCACCGGGTAATGCTCTTCCAGACGGCGCGAGATGTAGTTGGCGTTGAGAATGGCCAACTGCGAGGCGCGCTTGAGCCCTTCGCCGCCCATCATGCGGATGTACATCCAGGTGATCGGCAGGATGCTGGCGCTGCCGAACGGCGCTGCACACACCGCGCCCTGTTTGCGGTCCATGTGGGCATGGCCGGGCAGGAACGGCGCCAGATGGGATTTCACGCCGATCGGGCCGACGCCTGGGCCGCCGCCACCGTGGGGAATGCAGAAGGTCTTGTGCAGGTTCAGGTGGGAAACGTCGCCACCGAACTTGCCCGGTGCGCACAGGCCCACCATGGCGTTCATGTTGGCGCCATCGATGTACACCTGGCCGCCGTTATCGTGCACGATCGCGCAGATCTCGCGGATACCTTCCTCGAACACACCATGGGTGGATGGGTAGGTGATCATCAGGGCAGCCAGCTTGTCACGATGCTCGGTAGCCTTGGCGCGCAAGTCTTCGATGTCGACGTTGCCGCGGGCATCGCACGCCGTGACCACCACGCGCATGCCGGCCATCTGGGCGGTCGCGGGGTTGGTGCCGTGGGCCGACGACGGAATCAGGCACACATCACGGCGTTCATCGCCGCGGCTCTGGTGGTACGCGCGGATGGCCAGCAGGCCGGCGTATTCACCCTGGGAGCCGGCGTTGGGCTGCAGCGACACCGCGTCGTAGCCCGTGGCGGCGCACAGCATGGCCTCGAGTTCGTCGGTCAGCAACTGGTAGCCCTTGCTCTGCTCGGCAGGGGCAAAGGGGTGCAGATTGCCGAATTCGGCCCAGGTCACCGGGATCATCTCGCTGGCGGCGTTGAGCTTCATGGTGCACGAGCCCAGCGGGATCATGGTGCGGTCCAGGGCCAGGTCCTTGTCGGCCAGCTTGCGCAGGTAACGCATCAGCTCGGTTTCGGAGTGATAGCGGTTGAATACCGCGTGTTCCAGGATCGCCGACTGGCGCAGCAGAGCGTCGGGCAACTGGGCGCTCACCGAGCTGGCCAAGGTTGCGAAATCCGGCTGCTCGCCGTCGAACAGGCTCCACAGTTGCTCGACATCGGCCTGGCGACTGGTTTCGTCCAGGGACAGGCCCAGGCGCTGGGCGTCGATGTGGCGCAGGTTGAGGCCCGCCTCGCGCGCCCTGTCATGCAGCTGGGCGGTGCTGGCGCCGGTCGCCAGGCTCAGGGTGTCGAAGAAGTGTGCTTGCTCGACGTTGACGCCCAGTTGCTTGAGGCCGGCGGCGAGGATGGCGGTCAGTTGGTGAGTGCGCTGGGCAATCTGCGTCAGCCCGGCCGGGCCGTGGTACACGGCGTACATGCTGGCGATGTTGGCCAGCAGGACCTGGGCGGTGCAGATGTTGCTGGTAGCTTTCTCGCGGCGGATATGCTGCTCGCGGGTCTGCATGGCCAGGCGCAGGGCGGCCTTGCCGTGGCGGTCGATGGACACGCCGACCAAGCGCCCGGGCATGTCGCGCTTGAACGCATCGCGGGTGGAGAAGTAGGCGGCATGGGGGCCACCGAAGCCCAGCGGCACGCCGAAGCGCTGTGCGCTGCCGATGGACACGTCGGCACCGAATTCGCCCGGAGGGGTCAGCAGGGTCAGGGCCAGCAGGTCGGCGGCGACGGCGACCAGGGCATTGGCGGCATGGAAACGCTCCACCAGTTCGCGGTAATCGAACACATCGCCGTTGCTGGCGGGGTACTGCAGCAGCGCGCCGAAAAACGGCGTGACGTCGCTGAGTTCGCGCTCATCGGCGATCACCACTTCGATGCCCAGGGGCTCGGCGCGGGTGCGCAACACGTCCAGCGTCTGCGGGTGGCAATGGCTGGAGGCGAAGAACTGATGGCTGCTCTTGTTCTTGCTCAGGCGTTTGCAGAAGGTCATGGCTTCGGCAGCGGCGGTGGCTTCATCCAGCAGCGATGCGTTGGCAATCGGCAAGCCAGTCAGGTCGCTGATCAGCGTCTGGAAATTCAGCAGTGCTTCCAGGCGGCCCTGGGAGATTTCCGGCTGGTACGGGGTGTAGGCGGTATACCAGGCCGGATTTTCCAGCAGGTTGCGCAGGATCGGCGCGGGGGTGTGGGTGTTGTAGTAGCCCTGACCGATATGGGTCTTGAACAGTTGGTTCTGGCCCGCGATCGCCTTGATCGCAGCCAGGGCGTCGGCTTCGCTCTGGCCGGCGCCCAGGTCGAGTACGCTGGTGCCTTTGATGCTTTCCGGGATGACGCTGGCGCTCAACGCGTCCAGGCTGTCGAAGCCCAGGGTTTCCAGCATGTCCTGCTCGTCCGCCTGGCGGGGACCGATGTGGCGGGCGATGAATTCGTTATCGGTGTGCAGCGTGATGGAGCCAGTCATGTTCGGTCCTCAGCTTTGAGCGATCAGGTTGTCGTAAGCCTGCTGGTCAAGCAGTTCGCTCACCTGGCTGGCGTCGTCAGGTACGAAGCGGAAAAACCAGCCGCTGGCCAGGGGGTCTTCGTTGACGAGTTCAGGGGTGGCGTCGAGTGCGCCGTTCACTTCTACCACTTCGCCGTCCAGCGGCATATTGATGCTGCTCGCGGCCTTGACCGACTCTACCACCGAAGCCTCGGCGTCTTTGCTGTAGCGGGTCAGCTCGGGAAGTTGCACGAACACCACGTCACCCAGGGCGTTCTGGGCAAAAGGGGTAATGCCGACCGTGACACTGCCGTCAGCTTCGACGCGCAGCCATTCGTGTTCAACGGTAAAACGCAACTCGCTCATGTGCACTCCGTCAGAGGCTAGGTGCTTTGATAATGGCGGTTACTTAGCAAGATGGTTGCCAAGTTGCTGGAAGTGTTAGGGGCTGGAGGTTGTGGGGTGTTTGAGAGTTTTGTGCGGGGGAGGAGGTGTATTGATTTCGTTCCAGGTGGAAAGGGTTGCGGGATCAGGGTGTTGAGATTAGAGGGGGCGAGGGGTGTATTGATATGGGTACGGTGTATTGGTATCGGTACGGCAGCAGTGGGATTTGTGGGGGATGGTCCCCTCACCCCAGCCCTCTCCCTGAGGGAGAGGGAGCTAAAGGCAGACCGTGATCGGCTCCCTCTCCCCTCGGGAGAGGGCTGGGGTGAGGGGACCATCCACCGCCGATCCAAATCACCGCCCCACACCGATCCCGTACTTGCGCAGCCGCGTGGCAATCGCCGTGTGCGAAGTCTGTAGCCGGGCTGCCAATTGCCGTGTCGATGGATAGCTGCCGTAGAGTTTCTCTAGCAACCCCTTCTCGAAGTCCCCCACCGCCTGCTCCAGGCTGACCACTTCCCCTTCGCTGCGCCGACCCACCGCAGTACCGGCGATATCCAGGTCATCGATGTCCACCTGATTGCCCTCGCAGATCGCCGCAGCGCGGAAGATCACGTTCTGCAGTTGCCTGACGTTGCCGGGCCAGCGGTTGCCCAGCAGTGCCGGGTAGGTACTGGGCGTCAGCCGACACACCGGCCGTTGGATCTGGGTGCAGGCCTGCTGCATGAAATAGCGCGCCAGCAGCAGGATGTCCTGATCGCGATCACGCAGCGGTGGCACGTCCAGGTTGAGCACATTGAGGCGGTAGAACAGGTCTTCGCGAAACGCGCCCTCGGCTACCATTTTTTCCAGATTGCGATGGGTCGCGCTGAGGATGCGTACGTTGACTTTGACCTCGCGGTCGCCGCCTACCCGGCGGAAGCTGCCGTCGTTGAGAAAGCGCAGCAGCTTGGCTTGCAGGTAGGGGGACATCTCGCCGATTTCGTCGAGGAACACTGTGCCTTGGTGGGCAAGCTCCATCAGCCCGGGCTTGCCGCCGCGCTGGGCGCCGGTGAAGGCACCCGGGGCGTAGCCGAACAGTTCGCTCTCGGCGAGGTTTTCCGGCAACGCGGCGCAGTTCAATGCCAGGAACGGCGAGCTGTGGCGGGCACTGACGGCGTGGCAGGCGCGGGCGACCAGCTCTTTGCCCGTGCCGGTTTCGCCCTGGATCAACAGCGGCGCATCCAGGGCTGCAACGCGCTGAGCGCGGGCCTTCAAGGTGCGAATCGGCGCCGAGTCGCCCAGCAGCGAATCAAAGCCTTCGGCGTGGTCATGGTGCAAGGCGGCCAGGCGTTCGCCCATGCGATTAGGCGGGTACAAGGTCAGCAGGGCACCGGCGTCGGTAATGGGGGTGGCATCGAGCAACAGGGTCTGGCTATCGAGGGTGACCTCGCGCAGAGGTAGCCTGAAGCCGTTCTCCAACAGAGCGCCGAGCAGCGCCGGGTCGCCAAACAGCTCGGCCACGGACTGGCCCGCAGGCTCGCGGCCATAGAGCGCGATGAGCGCCGGGTTGGCCAGCAACACATTACCGGCGCTGTCCAGCGCCAGCACCGGGTCCGTCATCGCCGCCAGCAAGGCGTCCAACTGCAAGTGTCGGCGCTGGCCCGGCAAGATATCCACCACCCTCACATCCTCCACACCGCGCACCCGAAACAGTGCATCGTGCAGTTCTTCGAGCACCAGCGGGCTCAAGGTGGGAGCATCGATGTAGACGTTGGGCGGAACCATCTCCACCGCATCCAGGTTCAGATTGCGGGCACCGAGCAGGGCCAGCACCTCCTGGGTGATACCTACTCGGTCAATGAAGCTGACATGGATACGCATGGGCCGCGGACATTCCCGAAAACGAAGTCACCCAGTATGCCAAAACCCAACCCGCAACATAATCACGTAGCACCGGCGTAAGCCGGGTCTGGGGCCCATGTTGGACTCCTACGTTTGGGTTGGGGTATTTTGGAGGGCTGACGCGGCTTACGCCGCTGCTACAGGTGGTGGGGATCTACTGGGTCGCCGGGGTGGGCGTCGAGTTGGTGGCGGAGGTCTTCGAACATTTCGTCGTAGTCCTTGTGATCCTCTAGCGGGAACAGCTGCGTGGTGGGCAGGCCGTGCTTGCGGGCAATCCTGTCGGCTGCGCTGGCAAAGTTGTAGGCCAGGTCCTTGGGCAGTTCGAACTCCTCCTCGAAACTCTGGCCGTTGATAGTGCCTTTGAGGTGGAAATGCACCAGCTTTCCCTCGGCTTCGCCCGTGCGCACCTCATAGGTGAGATCAATGCTGAAGTCGGTGTCTTCGGGCTGTACGCCGACATGGGTCAGATGCAGATGGCCGGGCTCGAACATAATCAGGTCCTCCGTTACAGGGTCCGTGGCAGATAGGCCATAGACTGCCCGCGCCCGCAGGCAGTTCAGCAGTGTCCGCTCAGCGGTCGGCGACAGGTTTCTCTGGCCGAGACCAGATCCACAGGTTCACCAGCAGCATGCCGGCAATGGCCGCATACACCGGCCAGTGCTGTTTGAGCGTGAACCACATCACCACCGAACACACGACCATGCTCACCGTGGCGCTGACCTTGGTGCGGCGCGTGATGATCTTGCCATTGCGCCAGTTGCTGAGCATCGGCCCGAACAGGCGGTGGTTTTCCAGCCACGCGCTCAGGCGCGGTGAGCTCTTGGTGGCGGCCCAGGCAGCCAGCAGAATGAACTCGGTGGTCGGCAACCCCGGCACCACGATGGCGATCAGGCCGATGATCAAGCTGGTGTAAGCCAGCAGGCCATAAAGAATGCGGGCCATCTTCGAGGGTAAGGGGCGAGGGTTGTCCATGAGTTCCATAGCGTGGGGTTTCAAGCCGGTGCCGTTTCCCGATGGTCGGCGTAGGTGTGTTGCAGCAGCACCTGCAGGCGGGCGAAAGCATCGTTGGCCGCTTGATCGGCCTGGGCCTCTTCAGCGGCGCTGAAAGGCAGGGCATCGAAGATCGCGTTGAAGGCTTTCCAGCCTTTGGCGCGCCCACCTTCGGGTTCAGCCAGGTGACGAGCACCGAAGCTCTCGGTATAGCCCAGGGCGTTGGCCCGTTTGATCAGGATCGCGGCGCCGAGTTTAGACCCTTCGGAGACACGAATCCAGGTCAGCGCCGTGGCCAGGCTGGGCGCGTTCAAAGCGCCAGGTACCGGTGCGGGAATCGCCACACCCAGGTCGGCCAGGTCTGCCCGCGCCGCTTCGGCGCGGCAGCGCTCGGGCAGGTCGGGAAACAGGGCGATCAGGGCAGGGTCGTTGTACAGGTGTTGCAGTTCGGACTGGAACAGGTACTGCATCTGCAGAAAGCGGGCGTAGCTTTGCGGCGTGTCGAAGGGTGCGTAGCCGGCGACAGCGTTTTCCAGACTGTCATGCAGCGCATGGCTGATCGCGCGCAAGCGGGCGGAGCGCAGCGGGGCAGGGTCCTGGGTATGCTCGGTGACGGTCATTGCGAATTCCTTGAAAAATGCGGTGCTGTGTAGACGAGACGAATCAGCTGACAGGGGACCGTAAAAAAATCACCGTAGAGGCAGCGGCTGGCGGCCTCTACAGTGCCATTATCAGATGTCCCAGACCAGATTGATCGCGAAATTACGACCGGGTGCGGTCAGGCGATCGAGGTTGGCAGGGGCCAGCACGGCGGCTTCACCCACGCCGTCGTAGCTGCGCACGTCGTCCCACAGCCAGTATTTCTTGTCGGTAAGGTTGTAGAGACCGGCGTTGACGGTGATGTCGTCGGTCACCTTGTAATAGCCCGCCAGGTCGAGGATGCCAAAGCCCGGCGTATTGAATACGCCGCTGCCGTCCGGAGACTTGAAGGCGCTGCTATCGACCCGGTTCTGGCGCTTGACCAATGTCCAGCTCAGCAAGCCGCCATAGTGCACCTGCTCGTAGCCCAGGCCGAACACACCCTTGAGTGGATTGACGCTGTTGAGGGGCTGGCCGTTGTCCTGGTTCTTGCCATGGGCATAGGCGATGGAGCCTTGGCTGTACAGGCCCTGGGGAGCGCCGAAGCTGTCCAGGTTCAGGCGGCCCTTGAGCTCGACGCCCTTGATGGTGGCGTGCTTGATGTTGTTGCTCTGGAACACTGCGGAAGTGGAGCCGGCGGTCACCGCATCCTCATTGATGAAGTCGCGATACGTGTTGTAGAACGCTGCGATATCGAAGGTCCCTGCGTCGAATTTGCCGCGCAGGCCGGTCTCATAGCTTTTGCTTTTCTCCGGGTCCAGATCCGGGTTGGGCTGGACGGTGTAGCCTGCTCCCAGGTTTTCGAAGCGACCGTACAGCGCCTTGGCCGATGGCGTGCGGAAGCCCTCGGCGTACTGCCCATACCAGGTGTAGTGGTCGTTGAAGTCATAGGTTACCCCCAGCTTGGGCGATAACCGGTGCCAGTTCCGGTTGCTGTCGGTGACGGCGTATTCACCCGTAGGGTTGACGGTGCGCAGGAATTCCTCCGTCAGGTGTGGCTTGAGCTGGGTGTAGTCGTAGCGGGCGCTGGGCAGGAAGGTCCACTGGTTCCAGCGAATCTCGTCCTGGGCGAACAGGCTGTAGGTGTTGATGGTGGGGTCTGGGAAATCGCTGGATTTCACCAGGCGATCGGTTGGACTGTCCGCGCCAACCGCTCGGCATGTGCCGAATACCGTCAGGCAGGTGCCATAGCCACTGCGCGATCCAGTGACTTTCTGCTGGCGGATCTGGGTGCCGTACGTCAACAGGTGATCGGTTTCACCCACCTCGAAGGCCTTGTCCAGTTGCAGGTCCAATACCCACTGGCGTTCCTTGTAGGTGGTGTCGCGTACCCGCAGCACGTTGCGCACGTAAGGGAAGTAATTCTCCTCGGTGTGCTGGTCGGTTTTGGCGATCTGGTAGTTCAGGCTCCATTTGATGTGGTCCGCCACGGTACTGTCCAGATCGAAGTCATGGGTGACGCCGACCCGCTCGCGGGTAATGGTGTCGTTGCCGCCGCGCGAACGGTACATGCCCAACGGGGCGCCGTTGTTGTAAGGGCCGCCATAGGCACTTTTCAGATCGACGTCACGGTCGTCCTTGTACTTTTCATAGGTCAGCCCGAGCCTTGCACCGTCGGCGTAGTTCCAGCCCAGCTTGGCCAGGATGTTGGTCGAACGCACATCCTGCGGGTCAGCGGCGGTTCGGCTGAGGCCGGTGCTGGTGTGGTTGCCGTAGGATTCGGTCTCGTGGCCATTGCGCTGGCTCAGGTGCAACAGGCCATCGAAGTCCCCCGTGCGGCCGGCCACGGTGGCCGAGTTGAGCCAGCTTTCGTCGGCCGAGCTGTAGCCGGTTTTCAAGCGGGCGCCGACATCCTGGCCGGGTTTGATGATGTCTTCCGGGTCCAGCGTGTAATAGCTGACCACGCCGCCGATGGCGCTGCTGCCGTACAACGACGACGCCGGCCCGCGCAGGATTTCCACGCGCTTGACGATCTCCGGGTCGACGTAATTACGTTCGGTTTGCGCGTAGGGGCCGTTGAAGAAGCTGTCGGGCACCTCGACGCCGTCGACCTGGGTCAGAATGCGATCGCCATCGATGCCGCGAATGTTGTAGCCGGTGACGCCGCTGCGCAGGCCGGTGCCCCCCACCGAGACGCCGGGCTCATAGCGCACCAGGTCTTGAATGTTGTTGACGTTGTCGCGGTCCAGTTGAGCGCGGTCCTGCACGCTGACGCTGCTGGGCACGCTGTCGACCGTTTGTTCCTGGCGGGTGGCGCTGACGGTCAGTTGCTGCAATGCGATCACCCCGCCCTGCGGGCTGCGCTCCAGCACTACGTTGTTGGGGCTGATCTTGCGATAGCGCAGCTGGGTGCCCGCCAGTAGGCGGTCCAGGGCCTGTTCTGGCGGCATGCTGCCACGTACGCCGGGGGATGCAACGTTTTGGGCGAGATCGGCGGGCAGCCCCACCTGCCAGCCGGTGGCGGCGCTGAAGGCATTCAACGCCGAAGTCAGCGGTTGCTGGGCGATGCTGAAGGCATAGCTGGCACCGTGGCGGGTGCTGTTCTGTGCAGGCTCCGCGGCCGTACCCACGGCAGGCAAGGCGGCCAGCAGCAGGGCGGCGGTGAGCACCGAGCGATGAAAGTGGGGACGGGTAAAACCTTTGGACATCGAAAGCGCTCCCTGTCGTGCGTCGTTATAGTTGCATTGATTCGAATGGGAATCAGTTGCATTGGCTATGACTAGACGGATGGGGCAGTGGGGGAGCGTAAAAATAATTCCAGGATTGGTTTTTAGGGGTGTCTGGGCTGGCCTCTTCGCGGCTGCACGCCGCTCCTACAGGGCACGTCGTTGCCCCCCCCCCCCCCCCGAAACCTCCCCCACCCCCCCCCCGTGCAAACGCCGCGCACCGCCCAACGGGCCCCCCCCCCAGAACCCCCTCCCCCCCCCCCCCCCATCCCC
>NZ_DFUE01000042.1:0-8432 GCF_002379585.1 Pseudomonas sp. UBA4194 | reverse complement strand
GGCGTACAGCCGCGAAGAGGCCGGCCCTGCAGAATCACCGCCCACGCACCCCCTGTAGGAGCGGCGTAAAGCCGCGAAGAGGCCCGCCCTGCAGAATCACCCTTCAAGCACCAGCAACACCCTGTAGGAGCGGGTTCTACCCGCGAAAAGGCCGCCCCGCAGAATCCCGATCCCACTAATTCAATATCACCACCGCCGGAAACTCCCGCACCCGGGCCGAGGTCACTTGCGCCAGCGAGCGCACCACATCCAGCGGCTTGTCCAGGCGGTAATTCCCGGTCACTGCCACCCGCTCGAGCCGCTCGTCGTTGCTGATGATCCACCCCGGGTAGTACCGCCGCAATTCCGCAAGCACTTCGCCCATGGGGCAATTCTCGAAGATCAAACGACCCTGAACCCAGGCCAGGTCCTTCTGCGGATCAAGCCGTTCGCGCGTGCCAAATCCCTTGGGGCCGATGCGGATGCTGTCGCCGGCGCTCAAGCGCACTTTCTCGTCATGGCTGGCGCTCAGGTCGACATTGCCCCGTTGCACCCGCACTTGCGCCTGACCATCGTGGTAACTCACGGCAAAGGCGCTGTCGAGCACGTCGGCACGCACCGGGCCGGCCTCCAGTTGCAAGGGTTGCTGGCGGCTGGGCGGCACCTCGAAAAACGCCTCCCCTTCATACAGGCGCACACTGCGTTGGCGGCTGTCGACGCGGCTGGAGAACGCCGAGCCGGTGTTGAGCAGCACTTTGGAGCCATCGTTCAGTTCAAGGTGCTGGCGCTCGCCGACCTGGGTCAGGTGATCGGCCTGCACCCGCAGCGGCAGGTTGGTAAAACTCAGCGCACCCACCAGCAGCATCGCAGCGGTGGCCAGCGGCTTCCAACGCCGGCGCAGCGCCGAAGCCGGGCGACGCCCTTGCAGTTGCACGGCAGCATCATGGACCGGCGCGCCGTGCCACACTCCCCGCGCCTGGGCGAAGGCCGCGGCATGCTCGGGATCGGCCGCCAGCCAGGCGTCGAATGCCTGCTGCTCGGCGGCGTCGGCGCAGGGCAGGGTGATCAGCCAGTCGATGGCTTGTTCCATGGCGGGCGTCAGTGGCGCCGGCTCTTGTGAGTGTTGCCCTTTCACGAGTATTCCTCCATGCGCTGTGCCACGCCGACACAGATCGCCATGATCAACTTCAATTCCTTTTGTACCGTACTGGCCGAGACCTCCAGCTCCTCGGCGATCTCCACATAGCTGCTGCCATGCAACCGGCTGAGCATGAAGATCCGTTGCTGGCGTGCGGTCAGTTGGCCAAGGCTGACGGTCAGGCGCGCTAGCAAGCGCTCCGCATGAGCGGCTTCCTCCGGGGTGCTGGCCGACGCTGCAATACCTTGTAGCACGTCGAGGGGCACGTCTTCGACCATAGTCCGTTCGTGCACGCGGCGCGAGCGCAGGTAATCGAGCGCCAGATTACGCGCGGTCTGGAACACGAAAGGTTCGAGGTGTTCGATGCGCCGCTCGCCGATGGCGCGATT
Source organism: Pseudomonas sp. UBA4194 (assembly GCF_002379585.1). Lineage (GTDB taxonomy): Bacteria > Pseudomonadota > Gammaproteobacteria > Pseudomonadales > Pseudomonadaceae > Aquipseudomonas. The sequence goes on along the minus strand of NZ_DFUE01000042.1, from coordinate 6,926 downwards.
GACCCTCAGGTAGGTTTCCTGAAGTAGGTCTTCGGCGGTGCTGGGGTTGCGTACCATGCGCTGCAGGGTGCGCAGCAGGCTCAGGCGTTGGGTGATGAACACGGAATTGAAGCGTGACTGACTCACGGAGGTACCCGACCAGGATGCAGCGGATGATAATGCTTATCATCCGTGTATCCGGTCAAGTCCCAAAAGCCGCTTACGCCTGTAGCAGCGGCGTAAGCCGCGTCCCGCCCCCCCCCTCATCTCACCTGGCGTTACACAGCGCCAAACAGTTATCCAGCATCCGGTTGGAGAACCCCCACTCGTTGTCATACCACGCCATGACCTTGAGCATCCGGCCGTTGGCCTTGGTGTGGTTGGCATCGAAGATCGACGACAGCGGGTTATGGTTGAAGTCCGTGGACACCAGGGGCAGGGTGTTGTAACCCAGGATCGGCGACTGCTCGGCGGCCGCCTTCATCAGCGCATTGACCTCATCGGCGCTGGCTTCGCGCTTGAGGTTGAGGGTCAGGTCCACCAGCGACACATTGATGACCGGGACCCGCACCGCCATGCCGGTCAACTTGCCTGCCAGCTCCGGCAATACCAGACCTACCGCTTCGGCGGCGCCGGTCTTGCTGGGGATCATCGACTGGGTCGCCGAGCGGGCCCGGTACGGGTCGCTGTGATAGACGTCGATCAGGTTCTGATCGTTGGTGTAGGCGTGGATGGTGGTCATCAAGCCCTGCTCGATGCCCAGTTCGCGGTGCAGCACCTGGGCCACCGGGGCCAGGCAGTTGGTGGTGCACGACGCGTTGGAAATGATCTGGTGGGACTGACGCAGCACATCATGGTTGACGCCATACACCACGGTGGCGTCGGCGCCCTTCGCCGGTGCGGAGATGATTACCTTGCGCGCGCCGGCGGTCAGGTGCGCGGCAGCCTTTTCACGGTCGGTGAACAGCCCGGTGCACTCGAACACCACGTCGATGTTCTCGGCTTTCCACGGCAGCTCGGCCGGGTTGCGGATGGCGCTCACGGCGATGCGATCGCCGTTGACCGTCAAACCTTCTTTATCATGTTCTACCGTGCCATCGAAGGTGCCGTGGACGGTGTCGTACTTGAGCAGATGAGCATTGATGGCACTGTCGCCCAGGTCGTTGATGGCGACGACCTGCAGGTCCTGGCGATAGGCTTGGGTATAGAGTGCACGCAGGACATTGCGGCCGATACGGCCGAAACCGTTGATTGCTATGCGAAGAGTCATGAGTGATTCCTGTGTCAGATTGGGTGATTCCCCGTGGTCAGGTCCGGGGCAAGCAGGTCACGTAATCTGTTTTGTTGTTGGAATTACAAGATTATTCGCATAGAAATAGAAAACAAGCCTTTTTAGTGGCAATATTTTGTTCTATCTACAACGAGTGACCGGTACGGCATTCCCTTTGATTCGATTTTCCGCCTTCAAGCCTTTGAGCCTAGGCGTGGATTGGAGTTCTGGGAAATACCGCAGAGGTCGCCCCATTAGCCTGGAGTTCTTCACATGCATCCCCGCGTCCTTGAGGTCACCCAACGGCTGATTGCCCGTAGCCGAGCTACGCGCGAGCACTACCTGCAACTGATCGACGGCGCTGCCAGCGATGGCCCGATGCGCGGCAAGCTGCAGTGCGCCAACTTTGCCCACGGCGTGGCGGGATGCGGCAGTGAAGACAAGCATCATTTGCGCATGATGAACGCGGCGAATATCGCAATTGTTTCGTCTTATAACGACATGCTCTCCGCGCACCAGCCTTACGAGACCTACCCCGAGCAACTCAAGCAGGCCCTGCGCGAAATCGGCTCGGTGGGCCAGTTCGCCGGTGGCGTGCCGGCCATGTGCGACGGTGTGACCCAAGGCGAACCCGGCATGGAGTTGAGCCTGGCCAGCCGCGAGACCATCGCGCTGTCCACCGCCGTGGCCCTCTCGCACAACATGTTCGACGGCGCCCTGATGCTCGGGATCTGCGACAAGATCGTTCCAGGCCTGATGATGGGCGCGCTGCGTTTCGGCCACCTGCCGATGATCTTCGTGCCCGGCGGACCGATGCCATCAGGTATTTCCAACAAGGAGAAGGCCGACGTTCGCCAGCGCTACGCCGAAGGCAAGGCCAGCCGCGAGGAGCTGCTGGAGTCGGAGATGAAGTCCTACCACAGCCCGGGCACCTGCACTTTCTACGGCACCGCCAACACCAACCAGCTGCTGATGGAAGTGCTGGGTCTGCACTTGCCGGGCGCTTCGTTCGTCAATCCGAATACGCCGCTGCGCGACGCCCTCAACCACGAGGCCGCGCACCAGGTGACCCGCCTGACCAAGGCCAACGGCAATTTCACGCCCATCGGCCGTATCGTCGACGAGAAGTCGCTGGTCAATTCCATCGTCGCGTTGAACGCCACCGGCGGCTCCACCAATCACACCTTGCACATGCCGGCCATCGCCATGGCCGCAGGCATCATCCTCACCTGGCAGGACATGGCCGATCTGTCCGAGGTGGTGCCGACCCTGTCCCATGTGTACCCAAACGGCAAAGCCGATATCAACCACTTCCAGGCTGCCGGTGGCATGTCGTTCCTGATCCGCGAGTTGCTCGGCGCCGGGCTGCTGCACGAAGACGTCAACACCGTGGCCGGCTTTGGCCTGAGTCGCTACACCCAGGAACCGTTTCTGGAAGACGGCAAGCTGGTGTGGCGCGAAGGCCCGGTCAACAGCCTCGACGAAGCCATTCTGCGACCCGTCGCTCGGCCTTTCTCCGCTGAAGGCGGGCTGCGCGTGATGGAGGGCAACCTGGGTCGCGGAGTGATGAAGGTGTCTGCCGTAGCGCTGGAAAACCAGGTGGTGGAGGCGCCGTGCAGGGTCTTCCAGGACCAGCAGGAACTGGCCGACGCCTTCAAGGCCGGCGAGCTGGAAAAAGATTTTGTCGCGGTGATGCGCTTCCAGGGCCCGCGCTCCAATGGCATGCCCGAACTGCACAAGATGACCCCGTTCCTGGGCGTATTGCAGGACCGCGGGTTCAAAGTCGCCCTGGTCACGGACGGACGCATGTCCGGTGCGTCAGGCAAGATCCCGGCGGCTATCCATGTCAGCCCGGAAGCGGCCAGTGGTGGCCCGTTGGCGTTGGTGCAGGATGGCGATATCATCCGGGTCGACGGTATCGAAGGCACCCTGCAGGTGCGTCTCGATGCCCAGACGCTGGCCAGTCGCACCCCGGCGGTCGGCACCTTGGCCAACGGCGTGGGTTGCGGGCGTGAACTCTTTGCGTTCATGCGCCAGGCCTTCAGCTCGGCCGAGCAGGGCGCCAGTGCCTTTACTTCGGGGTTGGAGATTTTGCGATGACACTCGCCCTGGTTGGCGACATCGGCGGTACCAACGCACGTTTCGCCATCTGGGAAAACGATGCATTGCATTCGGTTCGGGTGTTCCCCACAGCCGACCACACCAGCCCCGAGCATGCCATCGGCGTATACATGGCTGACCTCAAGCTTGAAAAGGGCGACATCGGCCACGCCTGCCTGGCGGTCGCAGGGCCCGTGGACGGCGATGAATTTCGCTTCACCAACAGTCATTGGCGGCTGAGCCGCAAGGCGTTCTGCAAGACCTTGCAGGTCGAGCAATTGCTGCTGATCAACGACTTCACCGCCATGGCCCTGGGCATGACCCGCCTGCAGCCCGATGAGTATCAACAGGTTTGCGCCGGCGAAGCCGACCCGTCCCGGCCCGCCGTAGTGATTGGTCCGGGCACCGGCCTGGGCGTGGGCACCTTGCTCAGCCTGCGCAACAGTTGGATGGCCTTGCCGGGGGAGGGCGGTCACGTCGATCTGCCGGTGGGCAGTCCTCGCGAAGCTCAGTTGCGCGCCCACATCGAAGCGCAGATCGGCCACGTCAGTGCCGAGACCATCCTCAGCGGTGGCGGCTTGCTGAGGTTGTATCAAACTGTGTGCGCAGTGGATGGCCTCGAGGCCACCTGCACATCGCCGGCCGAAGTCACCGAAGCCGGCCTTGAGGGCGACCCCGCCGCCGTCGCTACCATCGAGCAGTTCTGCCGTTTCCTCGGCCGCGTCGCCGGCAACAATGTGCTCACCGTCGGCGGTCGTGGCGGGGTGTATATCGTGGGCGGTGTGATTCCGCGTTTTCTCGATCTGTTCCTCGAAAGCGGCTTCGCCGACAGCTTCGCCGACAAGGGCTGCATGAGCGAATACTTCGAAGGCATTCCGGTGTGGGTGGTGACCGCCGAGTTCTCGGGCCTGCTGGGGGCCGGTGTGGCCTTGCAACAGGCGCTGGCTTGAGCGTTTAATCAGGCCTTGAAAAAAGCCGGGCGTATCGACCCGGCAATAACAACAAGGACGCCAACGTGAGCACTGCCGGCAAGTCGATCCTGCTGGTCGATGACGACCAGGAAATCCGCGAACTGTTGGACACCTACCTGAGCCGCGCCGGTTTCGCCGTGCGCACCACCGCCGACGGCGCGGGCTTTCGCGAAGCGCTGAATGCCGAAGCCGCCACCGATCTGGTGATCCTCGACGTGATGCTGCCCGATGAGGATGGCTTCAGCCTGTGCCGCTGGATCCGCCAGCACCCGCGCATGGCTCATGTGCCGATCATCATGCTCACCGCCAGTTCCGACGAAGCCGACCGGGTGATCGGCCTGGAACTGGGGGCCGACGACTATCTGGGCAAGCCGTTCAGTCCACGCGAATTGCAGGCCCGCATCAAGGCGCTGCTGCGCCGCAGCCAGTTCGGTCAGGAGCGCAGCAGCGAGGTCCTGGGCTTCGAAGATTGGCGGCTGGACACCGTCAGCCATCGACTGTTTCACATCGATGGCGAAGAGGTGTTCCTGTCCGGTGCCGACTTCGCCCTGCTCAAGCTGTTTCTCGACCATCCCCAGCAGATCCTCGACCGCGACACCATCGGCAACGCCACTCGGGGGCGCGAGCCCATGCCCCTGGATCGCATCGTCGACATGGCAGTGAGCCGGTTGCGCCAACGCCTGCGCGACAACGAGAAGCCGCCCCGGCTGATCCGTACCGTGCGTGGCAGTGGGTATTTGCTGGCGGCCCACGTTGCGCCTGTTTAAGCCGCGTTCGCTACTGGGCAGGATGTTGCTGCTGACGTTACTCGCCGTGCTGTTGGCGCAGGGCCTGTCCAGCGTGATCTGGCTCTCGCAGTTGCGCGCCACGCAACTCGAGGGGCTGGTGACCAGCGCCCGCAGCCTGGCCCATTCGATGGCGGCCAGCGTCAGTTATTTTCGCTCCCTGCCGCTGGCCTATCGTCCGCTGGTGCTGGACCAGTTGCGCAGCATGGGTGGCACGCGATTTTTCGTATCGCTCAACGACAAGCCTCTGGGCATGCAACTGCTCGAGCCCACGGCGCGCAAGTCAGCCGTGATCGATGCGGTGTCCAGTGTGCTCAGAACCCAGCTGGGCAGTGATGTGGATATCTCGGTGACCTTCGTCAGCCCGGACGATCTGCGGATCTTCAACAGCGGCCTGAAGCTGGATGAACTGCCGCGTTCCTGGGCCCATTACGCCCTGACCCTGGAGCCGGTGAACCCGCCGGTGCTGGTGACCCAGATCCGCCTGGGGCCCACTGAATGGCTGTACATCGCTTCGTTGCTGCCCGAGCCCTACACCACCCTGGAAGAAGAGGGCTTGCCTGCCCAGCAGATCTGGTTCATCGCTCTGACCAGCGGCTTTCTGCTGCTGTTCATCGGCCTGCTGGTGCACTGGCAAAGCCGGCCACTGAAGCGGCTGGCCAGAGCCGCCCGGGATATGTCCCTGGGCGCCGTGAACGATGAGCCGCCCATGGAGGGCGGCGGCAGCGAAGTGGTGGAAGTGGCGCGGGCGCTGAACGCCATGCGCGAGCGCATCAGCCGCTACCTGACCGAGCGCAGCCAGTTGTTCAGCGCCATCTCCCATGACCTGCGCACGCCCATCACCCGCTTGCGCCTGCGCGTGGAGCTGTTGGAGGATCCGCTGCTGGAGGCCAAGTTCGGGCGCGACCTGGACGAGTTGGAATTGTTGGTCAAAGGCGCCCTGCAGTGCGTGAAGGACACCGACATCCACGAGAACATCGAGCGGGTGGACCTCAATCAGGTGCTCGACTGCCTGGTCGAGCCGTATCTCGCGCCCCAGGGCAATGGGCGGGTGACCTTGCAGGGCGAAGCCAGGCGCCCGTACCCAGGCAAGCCGCTGGCCCTCAAGCGCTGCATGGGCAACCTGATCGACAACGCGCTGAAGTACGGCGACCGTGCTCACCTGTCTATTCAGGACGATGCCGAGGCCTTTGTGCTGTACGTCGACGACGAAGGGCCGGGGGTGCCCCAACAGCGCTTGCAGAAAGTGTTCGAACCGCACTTTCGACTGGCTGGCACGCAGCAGGGCTATGGATTGGGGCTGGGTATCGCGCGCAATATCGCCCACAGCCATGGTGGGGAAGTGTCATTGCAGAACCTGCCCGTAGGTGGGTTGCGGGTGACATTGGTGCTACCGCGTAATGTGGGGTGAGTGAGGGTTGAGATTTGCGTTGAATGGTCCCCTCACCCCAGCCCTCTCCCTGAGGGAGAGGGAGCTAAAAGCTCACCGCGTACGGCTACCTCCCGGTGGAGAGGGGGTTGAAAGCGCACCGCGCACGGCTCCCTCTCCCTCAGGGAGAGGGCTGGGGTGAGGGGACCATTCACCGCAAACCTCAAACAGTACCCAACCCCAATGTCACCATCCCGTGACATTTCCCCATCCCTTCGTTACTTCACCCGCCGCAACACCTGATTACACTCCCCTGCAGCGCAAGCACCAGACTTGCATCTGCATAACAACAAAAAAAGGATGTCCCATGAATGCGATCTCTCGCCTCGCCACTGTCGTCTCCCTCGCTACCCTGTTCCAGCTTAGTGCCATGGCCGCCGTTTCCAAAGGTA
>NZ_DFUE01000064.1:19871-24472 GCF_002379585.1 Pseudomonas sp. UBA4194 | reverse complement strand
GGTCCCCTCACCCCAGCCCTCGCCCTGGGGGAGAGGGCGCTAAACGCACACGATTCGAATCAGACCACGTTGAGTTGCTTCATCCAGCCCAACCCCGCCTCGGTGGTGGTCAACGGCTTGTACTCACACCCCACCCAGCCTTGATAGCCAATCCGGTCCAGGTGCTCGAACAGAAACCGGTAATTGATCTCGCCGGTGCCCGGCTCATGCCGGCCTGGGTTGTCGGCCAACTGCACATGATCGATCTGGGCCAGATGAGTGGTGAGGGTTCGGGCCAGATCTCCCTCCATCACCTGCATGTGGTAGATGTCGTACTGCAAGCCCAGGTTGCTGCTGCCCACCTGTTCCTGGATCTCCAGCGCCTGCGCCGTGGTGTTCAGGTAGAAGCCAGGGATATCGCGCGTATTGATAGCCTCCATGATCAGCCGAATGCCCGCGCCACCCAGGCGGTCGGCAGCGTAGGCCAGGTTATTGACCAAGGTCTTGCGCACCAACCCATCATCGACACCTGTCGGGGTGATCCCGGCCAGGCAATTGATCTGGGTGTTGCCCAGCACCTGGGCATAGGCGATGGCGCGATCGACCCCGGCACGGAATTCCTCCACGCGGTCCGGATGGCAAGCGATGCCGCGCTCACCCTTGGCCCAATCGCCCGCCGGCAAATTGAACAACACCTGGGTCAGGCCATGGGCATCGAGCTGGGCCTTGAGATCGGCCAGTTCGTAGTCGTAGGGAAACAGGTACTCCACGCCCGTGAAGCCGGCCTTCGCGGCGGCAGCGAAGCGCGAGAGGAAATCCTGTTCGGTGAACAGCATGGACAGGTTGGCAGCGAAACGCGGCATGGTCGGTCTCCGGTAGCGGCGCCCCGGGGCCAGGGCGCAGGTCTTGTCAGGATAGAGGGTCAGTCGAGCAGGGCAATCGCGGTCGGCGCATCATTGCCCACCAGAGCGAGGTCTTCGAACTCGTTGACGGCATTGATCTCGGTGCCCATGGAAATGTTGGTCACCCGTTCCAGGATGATCTCCACCACCACCGGCACCCGGAACTGCGCCATCAGCGCCTGCGCCTGACGCAGCGCGGGCTGGATCTGATCCGGTTCGAACACCCGCAGCGCCTTGCAGCCCAAGCCCTCGGCCACCGCCACGTGGTCCACGCCGTAGCCATTGAGCTCAGGCGCATTGAGGTTCTCGAAGGCCAGCTGCACGCAGTAGTCCATTTCGAAACCGCGCTGGGCCTGGCGAATCAGGCCCAGGTACGAATTGTTCACCACCACATGGATATACGGCAGGTTGAACTGGGCCCCCACGGCCAGTTCTTCGATCATGAACTGGAAGTCGTAATCGCCCGACAGTGCCACGACCTTGCGCGTCGGGTCCGCCTTGACCACCCCCAGCGCCGCCGGAATGGTCCAGCCCAACGGGCCAGCCTGGCCGCAGTTGATCCAGTGGCGGGGTTTGTAGACGTGCAGGAACTGCGCGCCAGCGATCTGCGACAGGCCAATGGTGCTGACATAGCAGGTGTCCTTGCCGAACACCTGGTTCATCTCCTGATAAACGCGCTGGGGCTTGACCGGGATGCTGTCGAAGTGGGTCTTGCGTTGCAGGCTGCCCTTGCGCTGCTGGCAATCGGCAAGCCAGGCGGCACGACACTTGAGTTTGCCGGCGGCTTTCCACTCGCGCGCCACCTCGAGGAACATGTCCAGCGCCAGGCCGGCGTCGGAGACGATACCCAGGTCGGGGGTGAACACGCGGCCGATCTGGGTCGGCTCGATGTCCACATGAATGAAGCGGCGGCCTTCGGTGTAGACGTCCACGGACCCGGTGTGGCGGTTGGCCCAGCGGTTGCCGATGCCCAGCACCGCATCGGATTTGAGCAGGGTGGCGTTGCCGTAGCGATGGGACGTCTGCAGGCCCACCATGCCGACCATCTGCGGATGGTCGTCGGGGATGGTGCCCCAACCCATCAGGGTGGGGATCACTGGGATGCCGGTGAGCTCGGCGAAGGCCTGCAGCTTGTCGCTGGCATCGGCGTTGATGATCCCGCCGCCGGCCACCAGCAGTGGCCTTTCGGCGCTGTCGAGCAGCGCCAGGGCTTTCTCCACCTGGATGCGGCTGGCGGCAGGTTTGCCGACCGGGAGGGGCTCGTAGGCGTCGATGTCGAATTCGATTTCGGCCATCTGTACGTCGAACGGCAGGTCGATCAACACCGGACCAGGCCGCCCGGAGCGCATTTCGTAGAAGGCTTTCTGGAAGGCGTAGGGCACCTGCCCAGGTTCGAGCACCGTGGTCGCCCACTTGGTCACTGGCTTGACGATGCTGGTGATGTCCACCGCCTGGAAATCTTCCTTGTGCATGCGTGCCCGTGGTGCCTGGCCCGTAATGCAGAGGATGGGAATGGAGTCGGCCGAGGCGCTGTAGAGGCCGGTGACCATGTCCGTGCCGGCGGGGCCGGAGGTGCCGATGCACACGCCGATGTTGCCTGCCTGAGTCCGGGTGTAGCCCTCGGCCATGTGCGAAGCGCCTTCGACGTGCCGCGCCAGCACATGATCGATACCGCCCACTTTTTTCATTGCCGAATACAGCGGGTTGATCGCGGCTCCGGGAATGCCGAAGGCGGTATCGACGCCTTCGCGTCGCATGACCAGAACTGCTGCGTCGATTGCTCTCATTTTTGTCATTATTTTGTGCTCCATAGATTTTGTAATTGTATACAAGTTCCTTGGAGGCGAGTTTATTCAGGAGATCGGGCCGGGGTCAATCGTTTATTTTCGGGGGAGGGGGATTGGAGACGGGACAAGCGTGGAACGAATCAGGCTAGAATTTGGATACAATATTGGCGGGCAGGGGTCATCAATCGCCGACCCCAATCAGAGCCAAGGCAATCACCCCACCTCACACCCTTTGACCACCAACCGAATGATCGTCTGGGCAGCCGCCTCGTAATCCTGCTCCTCAAGCCGGGCTTTGCCGGTTACGACGGCGATCTGCCAGTCAAAGTCGGCGTAGGTCTGGGTGGCCGCCCAGATGCTGAACATCAGGTGATGCGGGTCCACCGCAGCGATCTGCCCGCGGTCGATCCAGGTCTGGATGCATTCGATATTGTGCCGCGCCTGGGCGTTGAGCTGTTCCACCTGCTCCGGGCTCAGGTGCGGGGCGCCGTGCATGATCTCGCTGGCGAACACCTTGGAGGCAAACGGCAGGTCCCTGGAAATACGGATCTTGGAGCGGATGTAGGCGCTGAGCACTTCACTGGGCACACCGTCGGCATTGAACGGCGTGGAGGCCTGCAGGATGGGCTCGATGATGCTTTCCAGCACCTCGCGGTAGAGGTTGTCCTTGGACTTGAAGTAGTAATAGACATTGGGCTTGGGCACGCCCGCCTTGGTGGCGATGTCGCTGGTCTTGGCGGCGGCGAAGCCCTTGTCGGCAAACTCTTCACTGGCCGCACGCAGGATCAGCTCTTTGTTGCGCTCACGAATACTGCTCATGGTGGGGCAGGGTCCTTGTCTCTCGATCACGGCAAGCTGCCGGGCCGGGTGGTCCGGCATGGTAGCACCGCCCTCGCGCACGCCTCAAGAATGGGGCCTGCGCCGGGGTTTGGCATGTCGTAACATGGAACTTAAGCCCATGGCTTGCGTCAGCTTCCTAACCCCAACACAAGGATATACCCGTGGCCGCAGGCAGCTTGCTTACCCTTCTGGACGACATCGCCACACTGCTGGACGACGTGTCCCTGGCCGCGAAGAAAACCGCCGGTGTACTGGGCGACGACCTGGCGCTCAATGCGCAGCAGGTCACCGGCGTCAAGGCCGACCGTGAACTGCCGGTGGTCTGGGCAGTGGCCAAGGGCTCGCTGCTGAACAAGGCCATCCTGGTGCCAGCCGCGTTGCTCATCAGTGCGTTTGCGCCTTGGCTGATCACACCGCTGCTGATGATCGGCGGCGCCTACCTGTGCTTCGAGGGCTTCGAAAAGGTCGCCCACAAGTTTCTTCACAAGGAGGTGGAAACCGAGCATCAACAGCGCAAGGCTGCCATGGCTGACGCCAAGGTCGACATGGTCGCCTTCGAAAAGGACAAGATCAAAGGCGCCGTCCGCACCGACTTCATCCTCTCGGCCGAGATCATCGTGCTGGCGCTGGGCGTGGTGTCCACCCGCCCGTTTCTCGACCAGGTCGGCGTGCTGGTGATCACGGCGGTCCTGATTACCGCGGGTGTCTATGGCCTGGTGGCGGGCATCGTCAAGCTCGATGACGTGGGCCTGCACCTCAAGCAGAAGACCGGCGCCGTCAGCCAGGCAGTCGGCAACGGCTTGCTGTGGCTGGCGCCCGTGCTGATGAAGACCCTGTCGATTCTGGGGACCATTGCGATGTTTCTGGTGGGCGGTGGGATCATTGCCCACGGCTTGCCGTTCGTGCATCACATTAGCGAGGCGGTGGTGCAGATGGCCGGCGGCGGCGTGATGGGGACGGTGGCCAGCACCCTGGTGGATGCGGTGACGGGTATCGTCACGGGGGGTGTGGTGCTGGCGGTGGTGACGTTGGGGAAGAAGTTGTTGGGTAAGTAAGGGGTAGGGGCTGATGGCGGTGGTGGATGGTCCCCTCA
>NZ_DFUE01000064.1:14067-19643 GCF_002379585.1 Pseudomonas sp. UBA4194 | reverse complement strand
CCCCAAATCTTCAGCCCTGCCACCATCTCAACTACCGCCTCACCCCATGCTGCTCCTTCACCCCATTGATAAACGCCTGCATCGCCGACGACTTGATCCGGTGCCGCCGGGTAATCAACCCAAACGGCGGCAGTCGCGGTTCGAACGCCACTGGCAGCACGGCCAGCAGGTGCTTGCCGGGGTAGTCCTCGACCACTGAAGTTGGGGTTACACCGATCATGTCGGTCTGTTGCAGCAGCGACAGCAAGGTCATGATCGAGGTCGTTTCCACCACGCTGTTGGGGATGTCGACGCGGGCATCGTGGAACGCCTGATTGACGATGGCGCGCATGGGGCTGGGGTGTTGCTGCAGTACCCAGGTCATGCTCTGCAATTCTTCCCAGGTCAAACTGCCAGCGGCGGCGATGGGGTTCTGCGCGCCGACGATCACGCACAGTTCTTCTTCGCCCAGGCTGTCGAACAGCAGGTCTTCGGCGCGCATGCCGGTAGGGATGCGGCCCAGCACCACTTCCAGTTGGTCCTGCAGCAGGGCTTGCACGAGTACATCGCTGGTGTCGACCTGAATGCTCATGGACAGCCGTGGATGGCTCTGCTTGAGGGTGGCGATGGTGCGTGTGAGCAGGCCCGAGGCCAGCGCCGGGATGGCGCCGACGGTGACGCGGCCCAGGTTGCCGGATTCCAGGGCAACCAGTTCCTCGCGCATGCCGCTGAGTTCGGCGAACACCATGCGCGCGTAGTAGATGACGGTTTCGCCGAAGGGCGTGGCGCGCATGCCGCGGGGGAGACGCTCGAAGAGTTCGACACCTAGCAGGCTTTCCGCTTCGTGGAGCATCTTGGTGGCGGCAGGTTGGGTCATGCCGATCTCGTCGGCGGCGCGGCGCAGCGAGCCGAACTCCTTGAGGGTCAGCATCAGGCGCAGTTGCCGCAGGCGCAGGCGGCTGTGGATCAGGCTGGCTTCCGGGATTCGCGACATGGGAAAGGCTCGGCAGGAATGAAAAAAGGCAAGCCGCGCAGGGCTTGCCGAAGGGTACATCAATTGGTTGTGCGGCGCCTTTGTGGGCGTTTTCGCGGCTGGACGCCGCTCCTACAGGGGGGGTGTAGGAGCGGCGTGCAGCCGCGAAGGGGGCGCCGCCGATCTCACTCCACCGCGCGTTCCACGCGCCGGCCGCGCAATCCGAACAGGGCTTTGATGCCGCGCGCGATCAGAGGCCAGAACAGCATGAGCAGCGCCGCCGTGGTCAGCCCACCCACCAGGGGGTTGGACCAGAAGATCCCCAGCTCGCCGCCCGAGAACAGCATCGACTGACGGAAGGCGTCCTCGGCCTTGTCGCCCAGTACCGCCGCCAGCACCAGCGGCGCAATGGGGTAGCCCAGTTTCTTGAACAGGTAACCCAGGGCACCAAACACCAGCATCATGCCCACATCGAACATCGAGTTGTGCACCGAGTACGCGCCGATCGCACAGACCATCACGATGATCGGCGCGATGATCGAAAACGGGATGCGCAGGATCGCGGCGAACAGCGGCACCGTCGCCAGTACCACGATCAGGCTCACCACGTTGCCCAGATACATGCTGGCAATCAGGCCCCAGACAAAATCATGCTGCTCGGTAAACAGGGTCGGCCCTGGGTGCAGGCCCCAGATCATCAGGCCGCCGAGCATCACCGCCGCGGTGGCCGAACCCGGTATCCCCAGGGTCAGCATCGGCAGCAGGGCACTGGTGCCCGCCGAGTGGTCAGCGGTTTCTGGCGCGATCACCCCTTCGATTTCACCTTTGCCGAAGTTGTCGCGATTTTTCGAGAAGCGCCGGGCCAGGCTGTAGCTCATGAACGACGCCGCCGTTGGCCCGCCGGGGGTAATGCCCATCCAGCACCCCACCAGGGTGCTGCGCAACCAGGTCAGACAGTAGCGCGGCATTTTCTTCCAGGTCTGCCAGATCACCTTCGGCGTGATTCGCGCATGCTCGCCGCGAAATACCAGGCCTTCCTCGACGGTGCAGAGAATCTCGCCGATACCGAACAGGCCAATCACCGCCACTTCGAAACTCATGCCTGACAGCAGCCACGGTTGATCGAAGGTCAGGCGCAGGTCACCGGATACGGTATCCATGCCGACAGCCGCCATGGCAAAGCCGATCATCATCGCCACAATGGTTTTCAGCGGCGGGTTCTTGCTCATGCCGATGAAGGTGCAGAACGCCAACAGGTACACCGCGAAAAACTCCGGCGAGCTGAAGCGCATGGCGAATTCGGCGATGCGGGTGGACAGGAAGGTCAGCAGCAACACGCCCACCAGCGCGCCCAGCAATGCCGAGCTGAAGGCGGCGGTCAGCGCTTCGCCGGCCTTGCCCTGGCGGGCCATGGGATAGCCGTCGAAGGTGGTCGCCACCGATGAGGGCTCGCCGGGTATGTTGAACAGGATCGAGGTGATCGAGCCGCCGAACAGCGCCCCCCAGTACATGCACGACAGCAGGATGATGGCCGAGACCGGCGACATGGTGAAGGTCAGCGGCAGCAGCAGGGCGACCCCGTTCGGAGCACCCAGGCCCGGCAATACCCCCACCAGAATGCCCAGCAGTACACCCACCACCATCAGGCCGATGTGGCCAGGGGTGAGGATCAGGTTCATGCCCTGCATCAAGGAATCGAATTCACTCATTTCATCGCCCTCGACACGAAATGGGCCAGATCGCCCAGGGGGCCAGCATCCAGCGGAACCTTGAACCACAGGGCGAACACCAGGTAGCTGAACAGCGCCGCGCCGCCGGCCACCGCCAGGATGGTCCACCAACCGTAGGGCGTATCGCGCTGACGATCGCGCCACATGAACCAGCCGATGAACAGCACCGACGCCAGGTACAGACCTATGAACGGCATGCTGGCCACGAACAGCACGATGGGGATGAATACCTTCAGCACCTGGGCGAAGGCCGTGCGGCTGACGAAGGCTTGAGTCAAGGCGCGCCAGTGCACCAGGGTCAGTACCAGATTGGCCAGGCTGGCGCCGGTCAACAGCAGGCCGATGTAAAAGGGAAAATAGCCCGGCTCCGGGCCGGCGTCACCCCAGCCGATGCCACTGGCGTGGCTGCCGACCATCACCACGGTGCCAACCGTGGCAGTGAAGATCGCCAGGCCCAGTTCGACCCAGCGCGTGCTCACCAATGCAGGTGTGGAATGGGACATGTGTCTACCTCCTGAGCGGGGCGCGGCAAACGACGCGCACCTGAAGGGGACGCCGCGGTCGGCGTCCTTGGCGGGCGGTTACTGGCGCAACCAGCCGGCTTGGGCGAACACCGGGGTGACCCGGGCGGTGTCCTTCTGGATGTAGTCCACCAGGCCCTGGCCCTCGAGGAAGGTCGGCACCAGTGCATTGCGCGCGACGTAGGCCTTGAACTCCGGCGCCTGGGTGACCTTGCGCAACAGCTCCACGTAGAACGCGCGCTGCTCGTCGGTCACGCCACCGGGCATGAACACGGTGCGTGGAAAGCGGTATTGGTCCACGCCCAGGCCTTGTTCGTGACACGTGGGAATGTCGGCCCAGCTCTGGGTGTCGGTGACTTTTTCGGCATAGGCCATGCGCTCCTGACTGAACACGCACAGCGGCTGCACCTGGTTGCCGCGCCAGTTGCTGAGGCTTTCGCTGGGATTGTTGACGTTGGAGGTGATGTGCTTGCCGGCCAGTTGAATCGCCGCTTCACTGCCGCTCTTGAACGGAATGTAGGTGAGCTTGTTGCCGGTGGTCTGATTGAGCAGCAGGGTCAGGGTCTGGTCGACGTCCTTGGACTGGCTGCCGCCCATGCGCATCTGGGTCGGCTCGGCCTTGACCGCTTCGTAGTACGCCTTGGCGTCTTTCCAGGGGGCATCCTTGTAGGTCCACAGGATGAAGTCATCCTCGGCCACAGCGGCGACCGGGGTCAGGTCGCTCCATTGATAGCCCAGCTTGGCCACCAACGGCAGCAGGTAGACGTTGTTGGTGCCGATCACCAGGCGATCGGCCTCGCCCTTGGTCAGCTTCATGTCCAGGAACGCTTCGGCGCCGTTGCCGCCACCTTTGTTCATGACCACGGTGCTGACATCGAGCAACTTGTGCTGGGTGATGATGGACTGGATCAGGCGGCCCAACTGGTCGGTACCGCCACCGGGGCCACCGGCCACGACGATCTCGACGTTCTTGTCGGGCTGCCAGGCGGCGAGGGCGGGAAAGGATGTCGCGGCCAGCAACGAACAGGCGGCGAGCAGGGGCGCGAAATGTCGACCGAGTACGGTAGGCATGGTGGACCTCGTTATTGTGTTTGTTATCAGGTGAGCCGAGTGTGCGGACAGGGGGTGATTCGCGTCTAGTCAAAATATTACATACGGCGATAACCTTGGGTTATAGCGCCTATCTGATAGCCAGAGGTGATAGGTGTATGAGCAGGTTTGATTAGACGGTTATCGCTGAAGGGTGGTTATAGTGATGGCAGCTGGGTTGCGCGCAGCATGCCGTAACGAAGGCATGCCGTGATGAACCCCTACAACAACAATGAGGAGCAGCCCATGAGTCAATCCCTTCCCCGTATTGCCATGGTACTGGGCGACCCGGCCGGTATCGGCCCTGAATTGATCGCGCGCCTGTTGAGTGAGCCGGACGTCAACAGCAAGGCCCGCTTCGTGTTGATCGCCGACGAAGCCGAACTCAAGCGTGGCATGAGCATTGCCGGTACCGAGTTCGCCTATCAGCCGATCGACAGCCTGGACCACCTCGACTTCAGCGGCTCCATGCCGCTGTTCTACAACTTTCGTGGTCAGGCGCAGGGCGAGTTTCCTCGCAGCCAGGCCAGCGTCATTGGCGGCCGCTACAGCCTCGATACCCTGGAACAGGCCTTGCGCCTGACCGCCGCCGGCGATACCGACGCGATCATCTTCGGGCCCTTGAACAAGACGTCCCTGCACATGGCCGGCATGGCTCACAGCGACGAGTTGCACTGGTTCGCCGAGTACCTGGATTTCAACGGGCCGTTCTGCGAGTTCAACGTGCTCGACAACCTTTGGACGTCCCGCGCCACCTCCCACGTGGCGCTGGCCGAAGTGCCGAAGATGATCACCCAGGAGCGGGTGCTCGAGGCCATCCAGCTGATCGACAATGAACTCAAGCGCAGCGGTTTGGCCACGCCGCGCATCGGCGTGTGTGGCCTGAACCCGCACAATGGCGACAACGGCAGCTTCGGTCGCGAGGAGCTGGACATCATCGGCCCGGCCATCGAGCAGGCCAAAGGCCTGGGCATCGGTGCGGACGGGCCGTACCCGGCCGATACCATCTTTCTCAAGGTACAGGGCGATGCCAAGGCCTTCGATGCCGTGGTGACCATGTACCACGACCAGGGGCAGATCGCGATCAAGTTGATGGGCTTTTCCCGTGGCGTCACGGTACAGGGTGGGCTGCCGATCCCGATTACCACGCCCGCGCATGGTACGGCCTTCGATATCGCCGGGCAGGGCAAGGCGAACCTGGGGGCAATGCGGCAGGCGTTCGAGATTGCGTGTCGGATGGGGGGTTCGCGTAGGGGGTGATGATTGGGGTGGATGGTCCCCTCA
>NZ_DFUE01000064.1:874-13975 GCF_002379585.1 Pseudomonas sp. UBA4194 | reverse complement strand
CACCCCAACCCTCTCCCTGAGGGAGAGGGGGCCGTACGGTGGTGTTGCGGCTATCGACGATCCGCTTTTAGCTCCCTCTCCCCCAGGGAGAGGGCTGGGGTGAGGGGACCACCCACCACCGCTCCCAAACCCTCCACCGAGGACCCAAACCCCCACCCCCAATCCCCCCAATCCCCCGATAACCCCCAGCTATCACCAAATGCCCATAAGTGATTAGCTGGATATCACTCCCCTCGCTACAGTCTCCCCATCGAGCCCGCTCGAGCCCAATCACAAGAAGCCTTCAACGGCATGTACAACGGCGTCCGCTCGGCGCCTGAAAGGAGCTACAACAATGAAAATAACAGCGATCCGTACCCGTGTATTCGAATGGAAAGGCAAGGTCGTGCCGCCCCAGGCGCACTTCTGCACCAACGCCAGCGATATCCTGTTCGAGCGCGGCGATGCCATGGGCTCGTTCCGCTTTCACGGCTGGCTGGTGGTGGAAGTGGAAACCGACACCGGCCTGGTGGGCATCGGCAACTGTGCCCTGGCGCCGCGGGTGGCCAAGGAAATCATCGACACGTACCTGGCCCCCATCGCCATCGGCGAAGACCCCTTCGACAACGAATACATCTGGCAGAAAATGTACCGCCAGAGCCACGCCTGGGGCCGCAAGGGCATTGGCATGGCGGCGATCTCGGCCATCGACATCGCGGTCTGGGACATCATGGGCAAGGCAGTGGGCAAGCCGGTGTTCAAGCTGCTAGGCGGGCGCACCAAGGACAAGATCTGGACCTACGCCTCCAAACTTTACGCCAATGACAACCTCGACCTGTTCCTGGAAGAAGCCCAGGGCTACCTGTCCCAAGGCTTCACGGCGCTGAAGATGCGTTTCGGCTACGGTCCCAAGGACGGCCCGGCGGGCATGCGCCGCAACATCGAACAGGTGCGTGCCCTGCGAGAACTGGCCGGCCCCGACGTCGACATCATGCTCGAATGCTACATGGGCTGGACCCTGGAATACGCCCGCCGCATGTTGCCCAAGCTGGCCGAGTTCGAACCGCGCTGGTTGGAAGAGCCGGTGATCGCCGATGACATCGAAGGCTATATCGAGCTGAAGAAGATGGGCATCATGCCGATCTCCGGCGGTGAGCACGAATTCACCTCCTACGGCTTCAAGGACCTGCTCGAGCGGCGCGCGGTGGACGTTATCCAGTACGACACCAACCGCGTCGGTGGCATCACCGCGGCCCGCAAGATCAACGCCATGGCCGAGGCCTGGTCGGTGCCGGTCATCCCGCATGCCGGGCAGATGCACAACTACCACCTGACCATGTCCACCACCGCGTCGCCCATGGCCGAATTCTTTCCGGTGTTCGACGTAGAGGTCGGCAACGAGCTGTTCTACTACGTGTTCAAAGGCGAGCCGGCACCGGTCAATGGCTATATCCAACTGGATGACGACAAACCCGGCCTGGGCCTGGAAATCAGCGACGAGTACCTCAGCGAATTCAACATCATCGAGTAAGCGAGGCTGTGCACATGCGCTTGATACAGTTCGAAAACGAAGCGGGGCAGCGTCAGGTCGGTGTGGTCGAAGGCGAACACGTGCAGGTGGTCAACGACATCGCCAGCACCCGCGAGCTGGCCCTGGCGGCGATTCGCCAGGGCCGCTCCCTGGCCGCCGAAGTGGCGGCCCGAGGCACCCAGGCCGGACCTGGGTACGCCGCGCTGTTGGCCAGCGCCAGGCTGCTGCCACCGCTGGATCATGAAGACCCGGCACACTGCCTGGTCAGTGGTACCGGACTGACCCATCTGGGCAGCGCCGCCACCCGCGACAAGATGCATCAGCAGACCGAGCAGGGCGAAGCCGCCATGACCGACACCCTGCGCATCTTCAAATGGGGTCTGGAAGGCGGCAAGCCGGCAGCCGGTCAGGTGGGTGCCCAGCCGGAGTGGTTCTACAAAGGCGATGGCAGCATTG
This sequence comes from Pseudomonas sp. UBA4194, assembly GCF_002379585.1. Taxonomy (GTDB): domain Bacteria; phylum Pseudomonadota; class Gammaproteobacteria; order Pseudomonadales; family Pseudomonadaceae; genus Aquipseudomonas. The sequence goes on along the minus strand of NZ_DFUE01000064.1, from coordinate 12,009 downwards.
TCGTGCGCCCGGGTCAGGCGTTCCCGGTGCCGCCGTTCGCCGAAGATGCCGGGGAAGAACCCGAGCTTACCGGGCTCTACGTGATCGGCGACGATGGCCAGCCGTATCGGCTGGGCTATGCCTTGGGCAACGAGTTCTCTGACCACGTTACCGAGCGCAAGAACTACCTCTACCTGGCCCACTCCAAGCTGCGCTTCTGTGCCTATGGACCGGAGCTGCGCGTCGGCGCATTGCCCCCTCACCTGGTGGGTACCAGCCGCATTCGTCGTGACGGCGAAGTGATCTGGGAGAAAGAGTTTCTGTCGGGCGAGGACAACATGTGCCACAGCCTGGAGAACCTCGAATATCACCACTTCAAGTACGCCCAGTTCCTGCGTCCGGGTGATGTGCACGTGCATTATTTCGGTACGGCTACCTTGTCGTTCGCCGACGGCATCCAGACCCGCCCCGGCGATCGCTTCGAGATCGCCAGCGAGGCATTCGGTGCACCGCTGATCAACCCGATCGGCGAAGGCGTCGCGCCTGTTGCACCAGGCGCGGTCAAGGCGCTCTAAACGCGACAGGCCTGTCCTGCTCACCTCCGGCCCGGTGCCCTGCAGGGTACCGGGCTGCTTCATTGCCGGTAGCCATGGGAGCGGCGTGATGATCGCCGGCTCAGGTTCCCGAACATCTACTCGCCTTCTGTGTCTGAACGATGGACGCACGTCGCTTGAATTCCGGCGGTCGTCCCGTCACCATCCAGGCATCAGGCCATCAGCTCAGCCATAGCCTCCCCGAAACCCGCTGTGCAACGCGAGTCGATCCATCCATGAGCCGTCCAGATGAACGTTCCGGCAGCGAGTCCCTGCCTCTACAATTGCGTGGCTACGACGCCGCCCAGCGCCTGCAGCTGGCGTTGGATGCCGGGGTCATCATCGGTACCTGGTTATGGGATGTGGCCGCCGACCATGTCAGTGGCGACGAGCGTTTTGCACGTTCCTTCGGGCTGTCGGCCAAGGTCTGTGCCCAGGGCCTGCCGCTGGAGCAGGTCACCGCCTGCATTCACCCCGAGGACCGCAGTCGCGTCCAGGCGGCGATCTTCGAGGCGCTGGGCCGTGGGGGCCCGTACCGGTGCGAATACCGGGTATTGCAGAGCGATGGCATCTACCGCTGGATCGAAGCCAGCGGCCACGTCGAGTTCGATGAGCAAGGTCGCCCCTGTACCTTCCCCGGCGTGCTGCTGGACATCGAAACGCGGCGCAATGCCGAGGCCGAGCGCGACCGCATCACCAGCTTGCTGCGCAGCTTTACCTCGGCGGTCCCGGGCGTGGTGTACGCCAAGGACCGCGAAGGCCGCATGCTGGTGGCCAACCATGGCGCCACCGAGCTGATCGGCAAGCCGCCGGAGCAGTACATCGGTTGCACCGACCTGGACTTTCTCGAAGACAAGGTTCAGGCCCGAGTCATCATGGAAAACGACCGGCGCATCATGGAAGGACGCCAGACCGTGGAAATCGAAGAACAGGTGCGCCTGTCCGATGGCACGGCAGCGACCTGGCTGTCACTCAAGGCGCCGCTGCTCAACGAGGCGGGCGAGGTGGTGGGCTTGATCGGCTCCTCCATCGATGTGACCGCCCGCAAGCGAGCCGAGGCCGCCGTGCAGGAGCTTAACCAGACCCTGGAAGAGCGCGTACGCATTGCCATCGCCGAGCGCGAAGATGCCGAGGCGGCGTTGCGTCAGGCCCAGAAGATGGAGGCGGTCGGGCAGCTGACCGGTGGGATTGCCCACGACTTCAACAACTTGCTGGCAGGCATCTCCGGAAGCCTGGAGCTGATGAGGATGCGCCTGGCACAGGGTCGCCTGGAGGACATGGGGCGTTACCTGATTGTCGCCCAGGGCGCGGTCAAGCGCGCGGCGTCCCTGACCCATCGGCTGCTGGCCTTTTCGCGGCGGCAGAACCTGGCACCGTTGCCCACCAACGTCAACGAACTGATCCAGGGGCTGGAGGAACTGGTGCGCCGCTCCGTGGGCGCGACGATCGACCTGCAGGTGCAAGGTACTGCCAACCCTTGGACGGTATTGATAGATGGCGCACAGCTGGAGAACGCGGTGCTCAACCTGTGCATCAACGCCCGCGATGCGATGCCGCAGGGAGGCCGCATCCTGATCGAGACGGCGAACGAGCATCTCGATGGCAGCGATGACCTGGATAACGCCATCGGCGCTGGCGAGTATCTGGCGATCCATGTCAGTGACACCGGCACCGGCATGACCGAGGAAGTCATGGCCAAGGCGTTCGAACCCTTCTTCACGACCAAACCGGTGGGCTCCGGGACCGGGCTCGGCTTGTCGATGATCTACGGCTTCGCACGGCAATCCGGTGGGCGGGTGCAGCTGCGTTCCCAGGTGGGGCAGGGGACGACGGTGAGTGTTTATCTGCCGCGGCATGAGTGATCAGGTTGGGGGTTTGGGGGGGATGGTCCCCTCACCCCAAATCCCAACCTTTCCACCGCCCCCCAAATCCCAACCCTTCCACCACCCACCCAAGAATCACCCCCCACGCTCCCCCCCCACCCGATCCGCAATCTCATTCCACAAATGCATCGCCGCATACGCCCGCCAAGGGCGCCAACGCTCGCTGCGCACCGCCTGGTGGCCCGGTTTCAGCAGTTCAGGATGCTCCCGGGTAATCGCCTGCATCAGCACTAGGTCGCTGGCTGGCCATGCATCGGCGTCGCGCCAGGCGCGCATGGCGGTGTACTCCACGGTCCAGGGACCAATGCCGGGCAGCGCCAGCAGGCCCTTGCGCAACGCATCCAGGTGGGCCCGATCCTCGCCCACTGCATCGATCACCACGCGATCCTCGGCCACCGCCCGGGCAAACCCCTGCAGGGCGGCGACACGCTTGGTGGGCATGCCGATGGCATCGAGATTGGCCGCTGCCAAGGCGGCGGGCGTAGGGAACTGCCAGCCCGCCAGGGGGTGGCTGGGGCCGACCACCGGCAGGCCGGCGCGCTGCACCAGGCGCCCGGTGATGGTGGTCGCCGCCTTCACGCTGACCTGCTGGCCGACGATGGTACGCACCACCAGCTCGAAGCCTGACCACGCCCCCGGGATACGCAAGCCCGGCGCCTGTTCCACCAGGCGGCTGAGCCAGAGGTCCTGGCTGAAAGCCTGAGCAATCGCCGCGGGGTCGGTGTGCAGGTCGAACAGACGCAGCAGTTTCGGTACAAGGGCTGCCAGATGCCGGCTGGCCTCACCCTCGATGCGGGCGATGAGACAGGGTCGTTGCAGGTCCAGGCGTACGCTGAGCAAGCCACTGTCGCCCAGCCACTCGATGGTCCTGAAGTAGATGCCGTTCTCCACGGCCTCCACCCCGGCGCTGGAGCGGCCGCCAAAGAAACGCAGCATGCGCTGCCAGTCGAAGGGCGGCTGGAAGTACAGTTCGATCTCGTCGGTTGCGGTGACGGCAATGACTTTCATGGTGAGGATTCGCACGTCCAGAGAGTGGCAGGGCAGTGCCGACACTATACGCCAGACAATCGACGGAGCCGGTGGGACGATCCGGTTGTCTACCCCTCACACACTTTTTATCGCGGAGTCCGCCAGCGCCCATGAGTCATCCTCGCATCGGCTTTGCCTGCCAATATCGCCATCCCATTCGCAGCTTGTCACTGGCCGCACTCAAGGTCATCGAAGGCGGCCTCAACCCGCGCACCACCACCTTGCGCTGGATGAACGGAGTGTCGCCGCAACAGGCGCGGGACAAGCTGCTGGAAGTGGTGACCCATAACCTGGATGCCCAACTGCGCCTGCTGGCGTATGTCGCCGAGCTCCCGCCGACGCTGCGCATGCTGCGTCTGAGCAGTGATCTGTTGCCTTTTTATAGCCACCCCCAGGTGGCTGCGTTCTATCACGACCCTGACATGCAGCGCTGGCTGGGCGAACGCTTCACGGCCATCGGCGCGCTGGCCCGCAACGCCGACATCCGCTTGTCGCTGCACCCCGGGCAGTATTGCGTGCTGGGATCGGACAAGCCGGAGGTGGTGGAGAACAGTATTGCCGAGTTCGAGTACCACGCCGACATGATTCGCATGATGGGCTACGGCGTGCGCTTCCAGGATTTCAAATGCAATGTCCATATTGCCGGACGCCTGGGCGCCGAGGGTATTCGTGCAATCTGGCCGCGCTTGTCGACCGAGGCACGGCATTGCATCACCTTCGAAAACGAAGAGAAGACCTACGGCGTCGACGATTGCCTCGGGCTGGCCGATCTGGCCCCGGTGGTGCTGGATATTCACCATTGCTGGATCAACGAGAACGACTATATCGACCCTTTTGGCGCCCGGGTCGAACGTATTCTCGACAGCTGGCGCGGCGTGCGCCCGGCCATGCATTATTCCCAGCCACAGGAGCGCTTGCAGGAGCTAGGTTTCAGCGCCGAGCAGAAACTGGAGATGGCGGCGCTGCTGGAAGTGATGCCCAAGCGCGACCTGTACGGCCACAGCGAACGCATGTGGAACCGCTGGACCAACACCTACGCACTGCAATTTCTGCCGCGGTTCGACATCATGTTCGAGGCCAAGCACAAAAATCTCGCGGCGCTGGATTTCTACCAGGAATACATCGCGGCAGCGGCCGGGAGCCCGGCATGAAGGTGGGCGTGATCTCCGATACCCACGGACTGCTGCGTCCCGAGGCGTTGGCGGCGTTGCAGGGGTGCGAGCGCATCATTCACGCGGGTGACATCGGCAAGGCGCAGATTCTCGAAGCATTGGCGTGCATTGCGCCAGTGTCGGTGGTACGCGGCAACAACGACCTGAATGCGCCGTGGGCGCAGTCCATCCCCGATCACCTGGAGTTCGAGATCGAAGGCTGGCGCGGCCTGCTGGTGCACGATATGGCGGACGTTCCCAGAGACCTCGATCCCGGTATCCGCCTGGTGATCACCGGGCATTCGCACAAGCCGGTGATCGAGTGGCGCGATGAACGGTTGTATCTGAACCCTGGCAGTGCGGGGCCGCGGCGCTTCAAGTTGTCGATCACGTTGGTGATGATGGATATCGGCCCTGAGGGGGTTGAGACTGAGCTGGTGGTGTTGGTCTAGGTCGAGATCTTCGCTGAATGGTCCCCTCACCCCAGCCCTCTCCCTTAGGGAGAGGGAGCTAAAAGCGGACCGTCGATAGCCGCAACACCACCGTACGGCTCCCTCTCCGTCAGGGAGAGGGAGCTAAAAGCGGATCGTGGATAGCCGCAACACCACCGTACGGCTCCCTCTCCCTCAGGGAGAGGGCTGGGGTGAGGGGACCATTCACCGAAGATCCCAAACCTTCCCCAACCAACCCAACCCTTTCTGTGTCCCACCTGACACTTTGCAACATCCCCGGCTGACACCCGCAAAACGTTCATGGGATTGTTGGACAATACGGCGGGGCCGCTCTCGCTCCGCCTCCCACCAGGGAGTCCCCCATGAGCCTCGCAGCCGCGCGTTCCACTGATGGTAAAACCACCGACGGCGCCGCCGACGGATTGGAAACCAGGTTCTCCGCCATTCTCGAACTGTCCCGCAAGGCCGTCGACGACGCGCCCAAAGACAACCCCGACACCCTCGATCCCCAGGCCTACGAAAATGCCCTCAATGCCTTGGCGGTGAGCCTGACGGGCAGCGTCAATGTGGACAAGCGCACGGTGGTCGGTGTCAGCGGCAGCCAGCAGCATGGCGACCTGTTCAAGACCCTGGTGCAGCACAAGCTCAAGCAACAAGCCCAGGACGGCAAACAGGTCAGCGTTGAGAAAGCCCGCGACGATGCGATCAAGGACCTGCGTGCGCGTTCCGAACACGCGGTCAGTGGCGACAAGGGTGGCGGCAAGAAGATCGATGTGCTCGACGGTTACTGGGACAAACAAAGTGGCAAGAGCGACGCCGGCGGCCTCGCCAACAGCGCGTTCCAGAGCTACTGGGCCGAACGCAAGCCGAGCACCGACAACCCCAATTACGACGACAACCTCAATGCCTTGGCCAGCTCCCTGGTGGGCAGCGTCAACGTCGAGAGTCGCACGTTGGCCCTGAGCCTGAACAACAATCAGGAGCTGGCCCAGCTGTATCAGAACCTCATCACCGAGAAGCTCAAGGCCCAGGGCTCGCCCACCAACCTGGACGAAGCCATGCAAGAGGTCGAGCAGGAACTGTTCGACCGCATCGGCAGTGCCGCGGCCAACAGCGATGTGGATCAAGGCGATATCGTCGACGTGATCGAGGGCTATTGGGACAAGCATGCCGGCAAGGATGATGCCGACGGCCTGGCCCGCCAGGCCTATGAAGAATTCAAGACCAGCACACCGCCGCCGGCGCCCCAGGTGTCGGAAGTGCACACCCGCATCGACTACGATGACACGCTCAATCAGGTGGCCGCGAACATGGCTGCCGGTGCCGACCTGGACAGTCGCACGGTCACCCCTTTCACCGACAAGAGCATTCGCGACGACTACGCCAGCCTGATCTACGCCAAGCTGGAAGGGCAGCGCGAGCGAGGCGAGCACCCCAACCTCGACGCTGCCTACGACGAGGTCAAGAACGACCTGTTCGAGCGCCTGCCCAATGCCTTGCGCGACGACGCCAAGGCCGACGACAAGATGGAGTTGTTCGACAATTATTGGGGCAAGCATTCGGGCAAATCCGACGCCGGCGATGTCGCTCGCGAGGCCTACGCCACCTTCATCGGCGACAACACGGTGCTCGACAACCCCAATTACGAAGACAACCTTAATGCCCTGGCACTGGCCCTGGGCGGCGGCACGCTGGACGACACGCGGACCCTGTCGGGGTTGCAGGACCCGACCCTGAAGGCGCTGTACCAGAACCTGATCAACGACAAGCTGGAACACAAAGTGTCGCTCGACGACGCCATTGCCCAGGTCAAGGATGAGTTGTTCGCCCGCCTTGGATCGGCCTTGAGCGGCGATGCAATCAAGGACGAGAAAGTCGGTATCGTCGAAAACTACTGGAGTAAGCACGGCGGCGAAATGGACGCCAACAAGGCTGCCGAAAATGCCTACGCGCAGTACGTGGAAGCCGGCGAGCCGGTGGCCGAGGGTGGCCTGGACAACGACGACAAGAAAGAGCTGCTGACACCCTCGGCCACCGACATCATGAATGCCGAAACGTCGGGGGGCAAAACCGTCAACGAGCTGTACATGGAAAAGCTCGAGGCCGCCTACAAGGATGAGCCCGAAGGTTCCGACAAGGAAAAATTCCTGGCCCTGCTCAAGGCGCAGAACGCACTGAGCGGCGGCTTCGGTTTCCTGCCTTACTACTACGACACTGGCTATGACCAGTTGGTGTATGCCGATGCGCCAGCGGGGCTCACGGCCGAAGAGTGGAAGGGGCTGGTCAACGAGGACAAATTGCAGGAAGAGCTGACCAAGCTGGCCGGCAACGACGAGATCACCGCCGACACCCAGAAATACCTGCAGGAGGCCGTGGGCGAGGTCAAGGACAAGCAGGGCCTCGAAGACCGCATCGTTGCCACCATGACGTCGCCGACCTATCAGGATGAGCTGCAGAAGGCCGATCTGGCCGCCGAGAACGGCGCCATGATCCGCTTCAACGGTGACCTCAATTCGCTCAACCTGCTCAACCCGGAGAAGGCCCGCGAGGTGCAGCAGAACCTGCAGATGAACTCCACCGTGGAAAAGCTCAACGACCTGGTGGAGAGCGACACCGGCCTGAGCGAGGACAGTCTGAATACCGCCATCGACGACGTCGTGTACACCACGGTGCGGGCGTCGGTGCTGGGCTCCTATTTCGGCGAGGCGGCTGGCGGTTTGACCAGTGCCTACGATGACTTCATGAGCGGCAAGAAGCTGGAGGACATTCGCAAGGAAGGCGGCACTGTCCTGACCCAGGACGAGATGGACAAGCTCAAGGCGGCCAAGTCGGCGCGCGATGTGATGTCCGAGATGATGAAGGATTCTTTGAAGAGCACCATCACCGTGTCGGTGACCGATACCGACAGAGGTTGGCTCAAGGCGCTCGGCGACTTCCAGAACAGTGACCTGGACGCCAAGCTCAAGGACGCCATGGACAAGGCCAACGTGCTGCCTACCGAGAAGGGCAAAGTGGGCGAGATGATCAAGGGTCTGGCCAAGGATGGCGTGTTCGGCACCGCCGGCGCCTTGGCCAGTATCGTTGCCGCGACCATGACCCTGACCCAGGCCGGCGGCAACGCCGCAGCCACCCCGGAAGAACGCATGACCTCGGCGTTCTATCTGCTGTTTGCAGTGTCGTCGGCGCCCACCGCGGTCAGTGCGATCGGTGATCCGCTGGCCAGGCTGCTGGGCAAGCCTGGGGTGACCCAGGCCCTGGGCCTGGACATGAACGGCTCCGACGTGTTCAAGGGTAAACTGATTCCCGACCCCGAGGCCCCCAAGGTCAACAACCCCAACGTGTCCAATCTGTACAAGGACATCAATGCCCGCATTCAGACGCCGACCGGCAGCCAGGTGCTCGAGGCCTTCAACAAGATGTCCTCGGGCGAGCAGTCGGCGGTCAGCAAAACCGTGGAGAAGATGGCCAAGTCCATGGGCACCGCCTACGCCAACCTCAGCTTGTCGGACAAGGTCAAGCTGTTTGGTCCCGGCCTCAAACTGGTGGCCAACGCGTCCTATCTGGGTGGCAGCCTGTTGGGCGTCTACATGGGCGCCGACGCCATTGCCAAGTTCGACAGCAACACCACGGACCTGGAGAAAACCCAGGGCGCGCTGAGCCTGACCGCTGGATTGGCGTGGACCGGGGCATCGTTTGCAGGTGCCGCTTCATGGCTGGGGATAGGCTCTGCCGCAGCCGCCTCCACGGCGGGCACGGCGCTCGGCGCGATCGGCATCGTGCTGTCGGTGATCGGCCTGGGTATTGCTTCGGCGATCCAGTACGACAAGCAAAAGAAAGCGGCCGATGAGGTGCGCGACCAGCTCAGCTACCTGAGTGACCTGGGGGTGATGGAAGAGGATTGGGGCGACAAGTTCAACTACCTGGCCGGAGTCGAATACAAGTACGTATCGGACGACGATCCAGAGCTGACGGATGAGTGGTACGAGTACTACTTCCCAGAGGACATGCCGGCATGGGAGGCGCAGCCGGAGCAGTACGCGGAGTTTACCGAGAAGGGCGGCGAGACAGCCGAGAGCTGGTGGAGCACCGAGGATCTGGTGGGGCATGGCGAGCAGCCGGAAGGGCCCAAGTATGAGCCTCAGCCAATGAAGCCGAGCGATTATCGGGGGTGATCTGGGATGTGCGGTGAATGGTCCCCTCACCCCAGCCCTCTCCCTGAGGGAGAGGGAGCCGTACGGTGGGGTTGCGGCTGGCGCGTACTGCTTTCAGCCCCCTCTCCCTGAGGGAGAGGGGGCCGTACGGTGGGGTTGCGGCTGGCGCGTACTGCTTTCAGCCCCCTCTCCCTGAGGGAGCGGGAGCCGTACGCAGGGGTGCGGCTGACGCGTACTGCTTTTAGCCCCCTCTCCCTGAGGGGCGGGAGCCGTACGATGGGGTTGCGGCTGGCGCGTACTGCTTTTAGCTCCCTCTCCCTCAGGGAGAGGGCTGGGGTGAGGGGACCATTCACCGCAAATCCCCATAACCCCCACTGATACCCGCCCACCCTCAAACCAATTGGCCCAACTCCCCATCCTTTGCCATGCTGCCCGCTCCTCACTCTGGAGCCACCCATGTCCGACGCCAACCTGGCCACCGTGCTGGTCCTGATCTCCGCCTTCATGCACGCCAGCTGGAATGCCGTGGTCAAATCCAGCAGCGACCGGCTGTCCTCGATGGCCATGGTGGACGCGGTCGCTTTCATCCTCGCAGTGCTCATCGTGCCCTTCGTCGCCTTTCCCACGCCCGCCATGTGGGGCCTGATCGCGCTGTCCGTGCTGGTCAACCTGTTCTACCGTTACTTCCTGATCCGCGCCTATCATTTCGGCGACTTTGGCCAGGTGTATCCGCTGGTCCGTGGCCTGCCACCCTTGTTGGTGGTGGTATTCGCCGCCCTCTGGCTGGGCGACGCGCTGCCACCGCTGGGCGTTGTCGGTGTGATCGTACTGTCGCTGGGCGTGCTCAGTCTGTTGCACCTGCGCGGCGACTGGCGCGCCCCCGGCAACGCCCTCGCGGCTGGGGTCTGCGTGGCGCTGTACACGGTGATCGATGCCCAGGGCGTGCGCAGCGGGCAGGGGGTGCTGTCGTATCTGGCCTATTTCACCCTGGTGCTGAGCATACCGATTCCCGCCTTTGCCGCTTGGCGTCGAGGTGGCGCATTGACGGCCCATATCCGCAGCCAATGGAAACTCTCGCTGTTCGGCGGCTTGACCTACTGCGCGGCCTACGGGCTGGTGCTGTGGGCCATGACGTTCGATAACGTGGCCAAGGTGGCGGCCCTGCGCGAGAGCAGCGTGATCATCGGTGCGGTAGTCGCCACGGTGCTGTTCAAAGAGCCGTTCGGGCGTCGCCGGGTAATGGCCGCTGTGCTCGTGGCCGCCGGCATCGTGTTGATCAAGGGTGGCAGCTGAGGTGGGCTATGCACGTTGCGCGTGCATCACGCGCCAGATGCCGACGCCGGACACCGCCGTGCCTACCCACATCAGCCAGGACAGCGGCTCATCGAACATGCACCACGCCCACAGCAAGGTCACGCCCGGGCTCAGGTAGAGAACGCTCGCGACCCGGGTGGGATTGGAACGGCTCAGGCACAGCCAGTACAGGCCATAGCCACCCAGGCTCGAGAGCAGGGCCGTCCACAGGACGCTGATCGCAAAGCCTGCAGTGGGCACCGGCCAAAGGTTACCCTGCCAGCCTACGACGGCGCCAAACACCACGCTGCTCACACAGGCCTGCAACCACAGTGTTCCCAGCAATCCCGGCGAGCCTGCGCCGCTCGAATGTTTCTGCCACAACGTCGCCACTGCCAGCGACAGCATGCCCAACAGCGGCAGCCCATAGGCCCAGAGCGGTGCCTTGCCCAAGGACAATCCGGAGTAGGTCACCAGCACCACGCCGCCGAGTCCAATGGCCAAGCCGAACCATACCCCCCGGCTCAGCCGCTGACCCATCAGTGCCGCCAGCACGGCGGTGCCGATGGGCAACAAGTCCGCGAACAGCGCCGCGAGCCCTGCC
>NZ_DFUE01000064.1:0-794 GCF_002379585.1 Pseudomonas sp. UBA4194 | reverse complement strand
CCCGCCATCGCCAGCAGGCCGATCCCCGCATGGTGGGCCAAGGTTCGTGGCGTCAGCGCGCGGATCTGGCGCCAGGCGAAGGGCAGCAACATCAGGCTGAGCACCACGCAGCGCCAGAACACCACCAACAGCGCCGGCGCATGATCGAGCGAAAAGCGCGCACCGATGAAGCCGGAACTCCAGCTCAGCACCAGTCCGGCCTCGAGCACCACCAGGGGCACGGTGAACAGCCAGCCCGGCGTGGAGCAGGGTGGGGCGCATGGACGAGGTGTGGCAGTGGTCGGATTCATGCCTGCACCGTAACGAACGGGCGTAGTCTAATAAATCAAAATAAGCTGACTTAGTCGTACAGGATTATTGAATCATGCCGTCCGTGCTGGATATCGAACTGTTACGTACCTTCCACGCCGTGGCTCGCGCGGGGCGCTTCAAGGCGGCCGCCGAGCAACTGCACAAGAGTCCGGCCGCCATCAGCGTGCACATTCAGCGGCTGGAGAGCGTGGCCGGCGGCCGACTGCTGGACCGAGACAACCAATCCGTCGCCTTGACCGTGCTGTGCCAGCGTTTGCTGATTGCCACCACCGAGTTGCTGAATACCCACGACCGGGTCTTGAGCGAAGTACAAGGTACCCAACTGTCGGGCAGGGTCACCTTGGGTATTCCGGACGAATATTCCGCCCATGTGATCCGCGACATCTTGCCGATCTTTGCCGCGGCCTGGCCCAATGTGGTGTTGGAGGTCAAGACCGCCCCCAGCTATTCGCTGCGCGATCTGGTGGAGCGCGGCAAGCTGC
>NZ_DFUE01000029.1 GCF_002379585.1 Pseudomonas sp. UBA4194 | reverse complement strand
GGCTCTGCCCGCGATGGCGGCAGGCCTGACACCGCAAAATGTCCCTGCGTGTTAATATCGCCGCCCTGTTCATTCTGTATGCGGGTTGCCCCATGAAGTTATCCATGCCGCGATTCGAATCGGCCCCTGTCCTGGTGGTCGGCGACGTCATGCTCGACCGTTACTGGCATGGCGGTACTTCGCGTATTTCGCCCGAAGCGCCCGTGCCCGTGGTCAAGGTCGAGCAGATCGAGGATCGTCCCGGCGGTGCCGCCAACGTGGCGTTGAACATTGCCGCCCTGGGCGCACCGGCTTCGCTGGTGGGCGTGACCGGTGAAGACGAGGCCGCTGAAAGCCTGGCCAACAGCCTCAAGGCCGCCGGCGTGAAAGCGATCTTCCAGCGCATCGCCCACCAGCCGACCATCGTCAAGCTGCGGGTCATGAGCCGTCATCAGCAACTGCTGCGCATCGATTTCGAAGAACCCTTCGCCACCGACCCGCTGGCGCTGGGCACCGAAGTCGACGCGCTGCTCGAAGGCGTCAAGGTGCTGGTGCTGTCGGACTACGGCAAAGGCGCGCTGAAGAATCACCAGAGCCTGATCCAGGCGGCCCGGGCAAAAAACATCCCGGTGCTGGCCGACCCCAAGGGCAAGGACTTTTCCATCTATCGCGGCGCCAGCCTGATCACCCCCAACCTCAGCGAGTTCGAGGCCATCGTCGGTGGCTGCAGCGATGAAGCGGATCTGGTCGCCAAAGGCGCACAGCTGATGACCGAACTGGAGCTGGGCGCGCTGTTGGTGACCCGTGGCGAGCACGGCATGACCTTGCTGCGGCCGGGCCACCCGGCCCTGCACCTGCCGGCCCGTGCACGTGAAGTGTTCGACGTCACCGGCGCCGGCGATACGGTGATTTCCACCCTGGCGGCGGCCATCGCCGCCGGTGAGGAACTGCCTCACGCCGTTGCCCTGGCCAACCTGGCCGCCGGTATCGTCGTCGGCAAGCTGGGTACGGCCGCCATCAGCGCCCCTGAATTGCGCCGTGCCATTCAGCGTGAAGAAGGTTCGGAACGCGGCGTGCTCAGCCTTGACCAGCTGCTGCTGGCCATCGACGACGCCCGCGCCCACAACGAACGTATCGTCTTCACCAACGGCTGCTTCGACATCCTGCACGCCGGCCACGTGACCTACCTGGAACAGGCGCGCGCTCAGGGCGACCGGCTGATCGTGGCGGTCAACGACGACGCCTCGGTCAGCCGCCTCAAGGGCCCAGGCCGCCCGATCAACAGCGTTGATCGGCGCATGGCGGTATTGGCAGGCTTGGGCGCAGTGGACTGGGTGATCAGCTTTCCCGAAGGGACGCCCGAGAACCTGCTGACCCACGTCCGGCCCGACGTGCTTGTCAAGGGTGGCGATTATTCGGTGGAGCAGGTGGTAGGCGCCGATATTGTGTCCGCCTATGGCGGGACGGTGAAGGTACTGGGGTTGGTGGAGAACAGCTCGACTACGGCGATCGTGGAGAAGATCCGCAGTCGGTGAATAACGGGGGGCAAGGCGTGCTGCCCAGCCCCTCCCTCAGGCAGAGGGGCCTGTAAGGCGGGCGGATGCACGCAGGCTACTTGTGCAAACCGCCACGCACCATCCGCACCAGCACCCGCGCCTTGACCTTGAATTTCTGCAGTCCGGTCCTGGGCTTCTTCGGCACCGCCAGGCCCTTCTCGGCCACCCAGTCCCGCCAGCGCACCCGCTCCTCGCGCACCAGCCAGCCCTCTTGCGGCGCGAAGCTCTCGGCCAGAAATATCCCCCGGGTACTGGCTGGGTGCAGCTTGTCCTTTTTCAGGGTGTACAGCTCGGCGCAGGGCTGGCCATCGTTCAGCGGAATCAGATACAGGTCAGGCTTGCTGCGACTCAGGCGCGCTACCAACTGGCCTTTTGCCAGCCGCTCATCCACATGGAACAGGCTCAAGCCTTTGGCCTGCGCCGGCACTTCCAGGCGCAGGTCGTAGATCAGCTGCAGTGAGGCGGTGGGCAGATGCACGTACGCCCGTGGTCGCTCGATCAGGTTCAGGCTGCCGCAACGCACCGGGCGGGCCGCGCCGGAGCGAGTGGTCAGGCGAAAGGGCAGGGCCTCACGGTAATGCAGGGCGCTGGCGTAGGGTGCCGGCAGCCAGGTGTCGTTGAAGCGTCCGCCCAGCCAGCCTTCGGGGGTCTCCAGCAGGCATTCCTCGGCCACTTCCTGGATGGCAGTGTGCAAGGGCAGGTTGACCTCGTGGGCCGGCACGTAACCGGAGATCAGCTTGAGCACCACGTCGCCGCGATCCTCGCGGCGCTGGCGCACCAGCACCCAGTAGTCGCGGCCTTGCCAGTTGAGCGTCAGGCGAACCGAAACGCCGAGGTTGGCCAGCTCCACGGAGAAGCGCTCGCTGTCGGGCACCTCGATCTGGCGGCGACGCTCCAGGGTCTGGACGAAATTCAGGGGCATGCCCACGCTCTCGTAGCTCAAGGCTTCGGGCGTGGCTTCGACGAACAGCGGCAGGGTTTTGAAGTTGCTGGGGTTTTTTGTTGTCAACGTACGCGGCATTTCGGCTCCTTCTTGCGTCGGGGTCGGCCGCGTCCGCGGCGTCAGTTCCTGAGTATCACGGCGGCGGCTGTCGCTACGTTGTGGGACAGGTGCAGCGGGTTTATCGTTCCGACAATAGCACTGGCCACACCGGGGTGGTCAAACAGCAATTGGAAGCTGGCGCGCACCGGATCGACCCCCGGGGCCAGGCAGGCGTGGCCGCTGGCCAGGGCCTTTTTCACCAGCACGCCTTTGCCGTGCTGTGCGGCGTAGTCCAGCACCTCACGCTCGGCCTGCTCGTTGAGGTTGTAGGTAACCATGGCGCAGTCCCCGGTTTGCAGCGCCTTGAGGCCGCCGGCCACAGTTTTGCCGGAAAAACCAAAGCCGCGAATCTTGCCCTCGGCCTTGAGTTCGGCGAGGGTCTGGTAGACGTCGGTGTGCTCGAGAATGTGCAGGTCGTTGCCGTCAGAATGCACCAGCACCAGGTCGATGAAGTCTGTTTCCAGGCGTTTCAAGCTGCGTTCCACAGAGAAGCGGGTGTGCGCGGCACTGAAGTCGAAGCGCGATTGCCCGGCCTCGAATTCTTCACCCACCTTGCTCACGATCACCCAGTCCTGGCGTTGACCCCGCAGCAGGGGCCCGAGGCGTTCTTCACTGGTGCCATAGGCCGGCGCGGTATCGATCAGATTGATACCCAGCTGACGGGCCTGATTCAGCAGCATCCGCGCGATCTGATCGTCGGGAATGGTAAAGCCGCTGGGGTATTTCACGCCCTGGTCGCGGCCCAGTTTCACCGTGCCCAGCCCCAGCGGGGAAACCATCAGGCCGGTACTGCCCAAGGGGCGATGCAGGTCGTGCAGGGTTGGCAGGGTCATGGCAGCAGTTGGTCCCATACAGGTGTGGCCAGCGCTGGCCGTGGCAGTTCAGGCAGGGTGTCGGTCGCGCGGGGTTGGATGCCGTCGCGTTCCAGGGTGGCGATCACCCGGTCGGCAAAATCCGGCGCCAGTGCCAGCTTGGTCGGCCAGCCCACCAGCAGGCCAGGCTGGTCGGCGAGGAAGGCGTTGTCCGGACGTACCAGGCCAGACTGCGCGGGCTCGGCGCGGTTGACCCGCAAGGTGGCCCAGCGGATCTGGCGCTGGTCGACCCAGGGCAGCAGGTGGCCGATTTCCTTCTGCGCGGCGGCAATCTGCGCCGCCGGTTCGCGGGCCACGCCATCGGCCTCGGCAATGTCACCGCCCAGGTACCACACCCACTGGCCGTCGGCGGCCGGGTGGGTGGTCACGGTGATGCGCGGCTTCGGCCCGCCCCCCAGGCAATGGGCGTACAGGGGTTTGAGGTTCGGGCCCTTGGCAATGACCATGTGCAGCGCGCGGCGCTGCATGGCCGGCTGTTCGATACCCAGGTCGCGCAGCAGGTGCTCGGTACCTTCACCGGCACTGAGCACCACGCGCTGGGCGCGAATGCTCAGGCCGTCGACGATCAGGCCGGCCAGTTCGCCATGCTCGCGCAGCGGTTCGATGCGTTGCCCGGCCAACAGGCCGTCGCCGCCCAGTTCGGCCAGTCGCTTGACCAGGCTTGGGGTGTCGACCACCAGTTCGGCCAGGCGATAGACCTTGCCCTTGAACCCGCGGTCCTGCAGCGCCGGGGGCAGTTGTTCGCCCTTGACCTGATCGACCCGCCCGCGCACGGCCTTGCTGGCGAAGAAACTGGTGAGATTGCCGGCCAGGGTGCCGGGCGACCACAGGTAGTGCGCCTCGGACAGCAGGCGCACCCCGGACAGGTCCAGCTCGCCGCTGCCGGCCAGCGCTTCACGCCAGCGTCGCGGCATGTCGGCGATGGCTTCGGAGGCGCCGGTCAGGGCGCCGTGCAGGGCGTATTTGGCACCGCCGTGAATGATCCCCTGGGACTTCAAGGTCTGGCCGCCGCCCAGGGTGGCGTTTTCCACCAGCACCGTCGAATACCCCAGGCGCCGCAGCCGGGCGTTGAGCCACAGCCCGGCGACACCGGCGCCGACGATGACGATATCAGTGGATATTTCAGACGGCATTTGCAGACCTCACGGCAAAGACAGGTGCGCAGTATACAGCCTCAGTGCCCCGCGGTTTTCGAGAACAGCTGGATCACCACCACGCCCAGCACGATCAACGCCATGCCAAGCATGGCCGGCAGGTCGAGCTTCTGGCCATAGATGAACAGCGCGGCGATGCTGACCATGACGATGCCCATCCCGGCCCACACCGCATAGGCGATCCCCACCGGTACCGTGCGCACCACCAGAGTCAGCATCCAGAAGGCAATGGCGTAGCCGACCACTACCAGCAACAGCGGCAATGGGGTGCTCAGCCCTTTGACCGCCTTCATGGAGACGGTAGCAATGACCTCGGCGCAAATGGCAATGGCGAGAAAAGCGTAGGCATTCATGATCAGGCTCCTGTTCGATGGCAGTCATTCTAGGGGAAACAGAAATGGGGTAAAGTCATTACCTATCTTCAAACCAGATAGGTTGGAGGCGCTCATGCGGGCCCCATCGCGGGCAGAGCCCGCTCCCACAGGGGACCGAGCCAGACCCAGGTGCTTGCGCCACCACAAATCCCCCTCTGTAGGAGCGGCGTCAAGCCGCGAAGAGGCCCGCCAGCACACCCGAGAACCCCCTGATGCACTGGAACCTTGAACACATCCGCCTGTTCGTCAAAGTCGCCGAACAGCGCTCCTTCTCCGCCGTCGCCCGCGACCTGCACCGGGCTCAGTCGGCAGTCAGCAACGCCATTGCCCTGTTGGAAACCGACCTGGGCGTGGTCTTGTTCGAACGCAGCAGCGGACGTCAGCCCCGCCTGACCGAAGGCGGCGCAGCGCTGCTCGAAGAGGCCCGCGAACTGCTCCGTCACTGCGAGCGCCTGGACGGCCGCGCCCAGGCCCTGCAACGCGGCCAGGAAGCGCGCCTGCGGGTCGCCCATGACGAAGCCATGCCCTACCAACCCGTGCTCGACAGCCTGGAAACCCTGGCCAGCGCCTACCCGAACCTGGAAGTACAACTGGCCAGCGGTGCCCAAGGCGATGTCGCGCGCAAGCTGGTGCAGCGCCAGGCCGACCTGGGCCTGCTGTTCCACCACGAGCACATGCCGGCCGAACTCGAGCGCCAGGCCCTGGGCAGCGTCGAGATGGTCACGGTGTGTGCCGTCAATCATCCCCTGGCCCGTCTCCTCGACGTCAGCCGCCAACAGTTGGCCCGCCACCGGCAGCTGTCGATTGCCCTGCAGAGCAGCAGCTACCCCGGCGGCGAACCGATCAGCCCGCTGATCTGGCGCGCCGACAGCTTCTACGTCATGGCCGAACTGCTGATGCGCGGTCTGGGCTGGGCCTGGTTGCCGCGCCACGTGGTGCAGTACCCGGCGTACCACGCTCAGATGGTGGAACTGCGCAGCGAGTGGGTGCCGCCGGCGTTGATGGTCGAACTGGTCTGGCGTCGCGACGAGCCGCCAGGTCCGGCAGGCCGCTCGCTGGCGCAAAGCTTCGCCCGCCACCTGCGGGCCATTGGTTAAGCCGTTTGACCTGAGTACACTTCGCCTCCATGAACAGAACCCTCTATACCTTGCTGTTTCACCTGGGGCTGCCGTGGCTGGCGGTGCGTCTGTGGCTGCGATCGCGCAAGGCTCCGGCCTACGCCAGGCGCATTGGCGAACGTTTCGCCCTGGGCCTGGCGCCGATGTCCAGGGGTGGCATCTGGGTGCATGCGGTATCGGTGGGCGAAAGCATCGCCGCCGCGCCGATGATTCGCCAGTTGCTGGCCGAACACCCCGGTCTGCCGATCACCGTGACCTGCATGACCCCAACGGGTTCGGAGCGTATCCAGGCGCTGTTTGCCAACGAGCCGCGCATACAGCATTGCTATCTGCCCTACGATCTGCCCTGGGCGGCCGGACGCTTTCTGGACCATGTGCAACCGCGACTGGCGGTGATCATGGAAACCGAACTGTGGCCCAATCATATTCACCAGTGCGTGCGGCGTAACATCCCGGTGGCGCTGGCCAATGGACGTTTGTCGCAGCGCTCGGCACGCGGTTATGCCCGTTTCGCCAGGCTCACCGCGCCGATGCTGGCCGAGATGAGCCTGCTGGCGGTGCAGACCGAGGCGGAGGCGCAGCGCTTCCGTGATCTGGGCGCGCGGCCGGAGTGCGTGCAGGTCACCGGCTCGATCAAGTTCGACCTGAGCATCGACCCGGCCTTGCCGGTAAGCGCGCAACAGCTGCGCGAGCAATGGCAGGCGGATGGCCGCCCTGTGTGGATCGCCGCCAGTACCCATGAAGGCGAGGACGCCGTGGTACTGGCGGCCCATCGGCAGTTACTGGACAGTCACGCCGATGCCTTGCTGATTCTGGTGCCCCGGCATCAGGAGCGTTTCGATGCGGTGCATGGGCTGTGCGTGGAGCGGGGGTTCGACACCGTACGGCGTTCTTCGGGGCTGGCGGTGAACCCCGCTACTCAAGTGCTGCTGGGCGACACCATGGGCGAGTTGCTGTTCATGTATGCCTTGGCAGACATCGCGTTCGTGGGGGGGAGTCTGGTGAGCAACGGCGGGCATAACCTGCTGGAACCGGCGGCCTTGGCGAAGCCGGTGATCAGTGGGCCGCATCTGTTCAATTTCCTCGAAATCGCGGCGATGTTGCGCCAGGCGGGGGCTTTGAAGGAAGTGGACGAGGCGCAGGGATTGGCGATGGCGGTGCGCGAACTGATCGAGTTGCCGGTGGCGGCGAAGCGCATGGGGGAGGCGGGGTTGGCAGTGATGCGCGCCAATCAGGGGGCGTTGGGGCGGTTGTTGGTAGCGCTCGGTGGGTTGTTGGGCCGGGCGTAAGATCGGCGGTGAATGGTCCCCTCACCCCAGCCCTCTCCCTGAGGGAGAGGGAGCCGATCACCGCCAGCCGACCCACCGCGATCTGCTTTTAGCCCCCTCTCCCTGAGGGAGAGGGAGCCGATCACCGCCAGCCGACCCACCGCGATCCGCTTTTAGCTCCCTCTCCCTCAGGGAGAGGGCTGGGGTGAGGGGACCATTCACCGCCGATCCCTCCCGGCGTCCCACGGAACGCCTACCCGCCCTGGAGGTCTGTACACCATCAACCTCAAGGAGCTTCACCATGGACCTGATTCGCATCATTTTCGCCATTCTTCTGCCGCCGGTCGGTGTCTTCCTGCAGGTCGGCTTCGGTGGGGCGTTCTGGCTGAACATTCTGCTGACGCTGTGCGGTTACATTCCCGGCATCGTGCATGCGGTGTACATCATCGCCAAACGTTGATCGGGTAAAGTCCATCGCGGGCAGAGCCCACGTCAGGGCCCCAGCCGACCTCCCACAGTCGACGTGCATCGCCTCTGTGGGAGCGGGTTCTACCCGCGATAGGGCCCTCACCGACTCACACCAGATCCACCAATCCCCGGTCCTCTTCCTCACTCATCACCCGCAGATAAAACCGCCACTCATGCTCCAGCGCGTGAGCCAGGTTGGCCGCCAGACGAAAGCCGTGACGTTCGCTCGCATAGTAATGCGCCTCGGCCTGCACACCATTGGCCTCCAGCGCCGACACCATGTCGCGCGTCTGCTGCGGCACCACCACCGCATCCAGTTCGCCCTGGAAGAAAATCACCGGCACCTGGATCTGTCGCGCATGCAGCAGCGGTGTGCGGTCGGCATAGCGCTGCCGATCCTGCTGCGGATCGCCAATCAGCCAGTCCAGGTAATCGGCCTCGAACTTGTGTGTCGCTCGCGCCAAGGCCACCGGGTCGCTCACGCCGTACAGGCTGGCACCGGCACGGAAGACGTTGTGGAACGCCAGCGCACACAGGGTCGTGTAGCCGCCGGCACTGCCCCCGCGAATGAACGCACGGCGCGGGTCGATGCGTGCGTCGGCCGCCAGATGAGCCACCACCGCGCAGGCGTCCGCCACATCCACTTCGCCCCAGCGCAAGTGCAGCGCCTGGCGATAGTCGCGGCCATAGCTACTGCTGCCACGGTAGTTCAGATCGGCAACCGCGAAGCCCCGTTGCGTCCAGTACTGGATGCGCGGATCGAACACCGGATAGCAGGCCGAGGTGGGCCCGCCATGCACGAACACCACCAGCGGCGGTTGACGTTCGGTGCCCTTGGCGGGATAGAAAAAGCCATGGGCCTGACCGTCACCACTGGGGTAGGCCAGCGGCTGGGGCAGGCTGATCTCATCGGCGGGCAGTGGTGAATAACCCCCGGCCAGGGTTGTGACGTGCCCACTGTCGCGGTCGATCGCCACCACCGCCGACGGCAGGCACGGCGATGCGGCGATGGCGTACAGCCGGTCGGCGTCCATCGCCAGCGCCCGAAAACGGCTGAACTCGCCCGTGTAATCGCGGCATTCACCTTGGCCGTCACACACGCCCAGGCGGTTGAAGCCATCCTCGAACCAGCAGCCCAGATACGCCTGCTCGCCCAACGGCAGCCAGGTGCAGGCGCCCAGTTGCCAGGGCGCGCCAGCGTGATCCGCCGGGGCGGCCGGCAACGGCGCCCAGCGGTCACCGAGCTCGCCCCACGGCTGCCAGAAGCCATTGGCGTCGGACAGGCAATACAGCCGGCCCTGCTCGTCGAACCGCGGTTGTTGCAAACTGATGCCCGAGGCGACGCAGTCGGGCAGGGCGCCCATCTGGCTGCACATCAAACGGGTTTCGGTCCACGGCTGATGGGGACGGTCCCACTCGATCCAGGCCAGGCGCGTGCCATCCGGGCTGAGCACTGGCGAGGCGTAGAAGTCGGCGCCCTCGGCCAGCACTCGACGGCGCTCGCTGGCCATGTCGATGGCGACGATGCGGTGAGTGTTGGCATCCTGCTCGACCGCCAGCACCTGACCGGCCGCGTACTCCAGGCCGCCGTAACGCAGGTGGCCGTGGGTCAGCGGCTGCGGCACCCCACCGTTCACCGCCTGGCGATACAACTGCTGGCAGTGCTCGTTGACGAACACCAGCTCGTCGTTGGCCAGGCAGAACGAACCGCCGCCGTACTCATACACTCGGCTACGGGCGCTGAAGCCCTCCGGGGTCAGGCATGTCGGTCCCTCGGGCAACAGGTGCCACAGTCGGCAGGCCGCATCCTGAGGGCGGAATTCGTTCCAGAACACCCCGGCAGGCCCGACCCGCAACTCGGCGAAGTCGGTCCCGGCGGCCACTGCCTGGGCCGCGGTGAAGGTGTCAGGCTTTGGCGATAAGGCGTGAGTTTCGATCATTGCGAAAGGCCAACTGTTCAATGGTGAGCGTGGCATGCTCGGCTTCTTCCCGAGCCTGCAGGATGACCCCGTGGTGAGGTGACTTGCTGCACACCGGGTCGGCATTGGCGGCATCGCCGGTCAGCATGAACGCCTGACAGCGGCAGCCGCCGAAGTCCTTTTCCTTCTCGTCGCAGGAGCGACAAGGTTCGGGCATCCAGGCATAGCCACGGAAGCGGTTGAAGCCGAACGAGTCATACCAGATATGCTGCAGGCTGTGTTCGCGAACGTTGGGAAACGCTACCGGCAACTGCCGCGCGCCGTGGCAGGGCAGGGCGGTGCCGTCGGGGGTGACGGTGAGGAAAATGCTGCCCCAGCCGTTCATGCAGCCTTTGGGCCGCTCTTCGTAATAGTCCGGGGTGACGAAGATCAGCTTGCAGGCACTGCCTGCCGCCTCCAGCTTGGCCCGGTATTCGTTGGTGATGCGCTCGGCGCGTACCAGTTGCTCACGGGTGGGTAGCAAGCCGGCGCGGTTGAGCTCGGCCCAGCCGTAGAACTGGCAGGTGGCGAGCTCGACGAAATCCGCTTCCAGAGCGATGCACAACTCGATGATGCGGTCGATCTTGTCGATGTTGTGCCGGTGGGTCACGAAGTTGAGCACCATCGGGTAGCCGTGGGCCTTGACCGCGCGGGCCATCTCCAGCTTCTGGGCAAAGGCCTTCTTCGAGCCTGCCAGCAGGTTGTTGACCTGTTCGTCACTGGCTTGAAAGCTGATCTGAATATGGTCCAGCCCGGCGCTTTTGAAGTCGGCGATCTTCTGTTCGGTCAGGCCGATGCCCGAAGTGATCAGGTTGGTATAGAACCCCAGGCGCCGCGCCTCACCGATCAGTTGCGCGAGGTCCTGGCGCACCAAGGGTTCACCGCCGGAAAAGCCGATCTGGGCAGCGCCCATCTCGCGCGCCTCGCCCATGACCTTGAACCACTGTTCGGTGGTCAGCTCCTTGCCCTGGGCGGCGAAGTCCAGGGGGTTGGAGCAGTAGGGGCACTGCAGGGGGCAGCGGTAGGTCAGTTCCGCCAGCAACCACAGCGGCAGCCCGACCTCAGGCGTCGGTGGCAGGCTGGGCAAGTTCGATCCAGTGCTGTGCACGGGCGACCTCCATGAATTGCTCGATATCCGCGGCCAGCTCGGGCACGCCGGGGAACTGCTCGTCGAGCTTGGCGATGATGGCGGCCACGTTGCGCTGACCGTCGATCAGCCCGCCGATGGCGCTGGCACTTTCGTTGAGTTTGATCATGCCTTCGGGGTATAGCAGGACATGGCCTTTCTGCGCCGGCTCGTATTGGAAGCGGTAGCCTTGGCGCCATGTGGGCGTGAGTGTACGGTCGAAGCTCATAGGGCAACCCCCTTATGCCAGACACGCTGGTCGGTAACGCTGTGATAGGGCGGGCGGTTCAGCGCGTAGGCCATGGTCATGGCATCGAGCATGCTCCACAGGATATCGAGCTTGAACTGCAGGATCTCCAGCATACGCTGCTGGCCGTCGGCGGTGGTGTAGTGCTGCAAGGTGATCGCCAGCCCGTGTTCCACGTCGCGGCGGGCCTGGCCCAGACGGGTGCGGAAGTACTCGTAGCCGGCCGGGTCGATCCAGGGGTAATGCTGCGGCCAGCTGTCCAGGCGTGATTGGTGGATCTGCGGGGCGAACAGTTCGGTCAGCGAGCTGCTGGCCGCTTCCTGCCAGTTGGCGCGGCGGGCGAAGTTGACGTAGGCGTCGACGGCAAAGCGCACGCCGGGCAGTACCAGTTCCTGGGAGCGCAGTTGATCGGGGTCCAGCCCTACGGCCTGGCCCAGGCGCAGCCAGGCTTCAATGCCACCGTCTTCGCCGGGGGCGCCGTCGTGGTCGAGCAGGCGCTGGATCCATTCACGGCGAATTTCCCGGTCCGGGCAGTTGGCCAGGATGGCGGCGTCCTTGAGCGGGATGTTCACCTGGTAGTAGAAGCGGTTGGCGACCCAGCCCTGGATCTGCTCACGGGTGGCACGGCCCTCGTACATCGCCACGTGGTAGGGATGGTAGATGTGATAGTACGCACCCTTGGCGCGCAGGGCCTGCTCGAATTCAGCCGGGGTCATGGGGGTATCGGGCATTGCAGGGTCTCCGGTGATTGTGTGTTGGCAGTGCGGGCCTCATCGCGGGTAGAACCCGCTCCCACAGGGAGGGGGGATCAGCCTGGGCTTGAAGATGTACCGCAGATCCCCTGTGGGAGCGGGTTCTACCCGCGATAGGCCCTCACTGACACCCCACTACAACTCGATACTCATCCCGTCGAACGCCACTTCCACATTGCGGCGGGCCAATTCGGCGCGCTGGGGCGAGTCTTCGTCGAGGATCGGGTTGGTGTTGTTGATATGGATCAGCACCTTGCGCTGGCGCGGCAAGCGCTCCAGCACCTCAAGCATGCCCCCCGGCCCGTTCTGCGCCAGGTGGCCCATCTCCCGGCCGGTGCGCGTGCCCACGCCGCGGCGCTGCATTTCGTCGTCATCCCACAGGGTACCGTCCACCAATAGACAATCGGCTGCGGCCATGCGTTCGAGCAGGGCGTCGTCGACCTTGCCCAGGCCCGGGGCGTAGAACAGCGTGCCACCGGTACGCAGGTCTTCCACGATCAAGCCAATGTTGTCGCCCGGATGAGGGTCGAACCGATGAGGCGAATAAGGCGGTGCGGCGCTGCGCAGGGGCAGCGGGGTAAAGCGCAGATTCGGGCAGGCGGGCACCACGAAGCTGCCTTCCAGTTCGATGCGCTGGCGATCCAGACCGCCATTCCAGTGGGTCAGCATGTTGAACAGAGGGAAGCCCGTGGTCAGGTCTTGATAGACCATGTCGGTGCACCACACCTGATGCGGGCAGCCCTCGCGCAGGCTCAGCAATCCGGTGGTGTGGTCGATCTGGCTGTCCAGCAGCACGATGGCGCCGATCCCGGTATCGCGCAGCGCTCGGCCGGGTTGCATGGGGGCAAAGCTTTGCAATTGCGCGCGGATGTCCGGAGACGCGTTGCACAGCACCCAATTGACGCCGTCATCGGACAGCGCGATGGACGATTGGGTACGCGCCTGGGCGCGCAGGCTGCCGTCGCGCAGGCCGCGGCAGTTGGCGCAGTTGCAGTTCCATTGGGGAAAGCCGCCGCCGGCAGCGGAACCGAGAATCTGGATATGCATGAAGAACCTGTGAGATGGCCTGGAAATAAAAACGCCCCGGACATTGGATGACCGGGGCGTTGCACTGCCGCAAGCAATCAGCGGCTAGCGAAGTACATGGTCACTTCGAAGCCGATACGCAGGTCAGTGTAAGCAGGTTTGGTCCACATGGGAGTACTCCTTTCGGGTTGATGGATCTGTACTTTTAGGCCATGGCGAACGACAGACGTTCACAGGTCGTTAGGTCGCTATGTTACTAAATAAGAACGTACCGAATGGTTAATAATTCAATAAAGAGCGTTACCTGTTCGGTAACGATCGTTTCACCGGTCCCCATGCCGGGCCTGGCGCGTCGCCATTGGCCAGGCACAGCCAGCCACCATCGGCTTCGATCAACTGCTGGGCGGCGCGCTGCACGTCAGCGGGCTGCAGGTCCAGCAGGGCTTGATGCAGGCTGGCCAGATAGTCGGCCGGGCGACCGGCCAGCAGCGCCTGCCAGGCCAGGTCCGCCAACGCCGGCAGCTCCATCTCGCCGACGACGTAGCGGCTGGCAAGGGCGCTGCGCTGGCTCTCGAAGGTCGCCGGGCGAACCCCGTTGAGCAGCGTCGGCAGCCGATCGATGAAGGACTCGACATGCTCCAGGATGTCCGGCAACGACGCTTGCGGTGACTGCACGCCAAATACCAGGCCGGTACGTCCGGCCACCTGGCGCAGGCCGCTGAAGACCGCGTAGCCCAACTGTAGCTCCACCCGCAGGCGTTGATAGAACGGCGCCTGGCACAAGTGGGCCAGCAGCCGCCAGGCGGCTTCGTCGGCAATGCTCTGGCTGGGTGTCGGGCAAAACAGCAGCAGGGCGTTTTCACTGGTGCCGTGGCAGGCGACCGAACTCCAGCTACGGCCCGGCTGTGGCGCGGCCGGTTGGCTCAATTGGGCATTGGGGCTGCCGGGCATCTTGCGCAGCGCGGCGTTGAGCGCATTGCTTTCGCCTTCGGCCAGGCCCACGGCCAGGCCATCCCATTGCGCGCCGTTCCACAGTTTCTGCAAGGCCAGCGGACGCAGGTCTTCGTCCGACGTGCGGCTGCTGAAATAGCCCAGGCTGTGCTCGGGCAAGCGCTTGAGCAGCTCGCGAATCGGCGTCAGCGGTGTGCTGGCCGGTTCCTGGCCACTGAGGTGCCAAACCTCGGGCGCGGGCACGGCGAGCTGTTCCAGGGCATGTTCGAGCAGCGCAGGCATGGGCGCCTGGACGCCACTGAGCCGAAGCTGCCAGTCATCACCCAGGCTGATGAAGCTCAGGGTCACGCCGGCCTGGCCGGCCTCGTCGGTGAGTTTGCGCAGGCTGTCTTCCAGAATCCGGAACAGCCCCAGGTGACGCGAGGCGTTCAGTCGCCAGCGCAGGTACACCGCCGCCTCGGAGCTGTTGGGCGAGGTGCCGTGTACAAACGTCATGGACGGCGGTGCGCTGACCGTATGGTCGGGGCGTCGGCTGGGGCGCAGAAAGCGATTGCGCGGTGGCATCCGCCATTTGCTCCCCAGGTCGGCGGTGGCGGGCCGCGCCGGGCCGTGCAGCACGTGCTCCGGGCGCAGCCGTTCGAGGATGTCACGAAGCGCCTGCACAGCGTGTGCGCTGAGTTCGCAGGGCGCCCCGTCGCTGTGATGGCGGGCCAGGTCCAGCGCCGAACCCACTTGCAGGCGGCGGGCGTTGAGCAAGGCGTATTCATCGCGCAGGCTTTGCCAGTCGTCGTGGGCCTGGAAGTATTCCAGCCAGTCGAAGCACAGTTGGCTGATCAGGTCGGTTGACGTCTCACCGCTGGGTGTCAGCTTGAATTCGATATCGATCAAGGCCTGTTCGGCGAAGCTGTATACCCGGTTGAGTTTCACGCTGTGCACCAAACCGCGTCGGCGCAGCTCGGCCAGCAGGCCGCCGCTCTGACTGGCGCCCAGCCACAGCCCGAGGAAGTCCAGGGCCTGGTCGGCACCGCGCAGCAGGTTTTCGCAGGCAAAGGCCAGGTTGAACCGGCTGGTGTCCGGCCGCTCCACCGTGTCCCCGCTGACGCCGCACAGCGGCGGTGGCGGCGCCTGCTCGGCGGTATCGCCCTGGCGCAGGGCGGCGTCTGCCTTGACGGCGATGGCACGCAGTTGCTCCAGCGGCTGCGGCCCGACCAGGCTCAAGGTCATCTGCCCGGTCTGGTAGAAGCGCCGATAAAAGGTGCGCAGGTCCTGCTGGAATGAGTCCCGCGGTACCGGCAGGCTGTAGCGATTGCCCGCATGGAAGGCCCGCAGTGGGTGCTCGGTGTCCAGCGCGCTGGTCAACCACAACAGCTGCCGCGCCTCCGGGTCGCGGGACCAGGCGACGAACTCGGCATGCAGCACCTCGCGCTCGCGCAACTGCTCGGCCTGCGTCATGCGCGGGTGCGCAAGCATGTCGCACAGGCGCTCCACCGCGCCGGGAAAAGCCTGGATGGGCAGTTCGAAGAAGTAGTCGGTACAGCGCTCGCGGGTGCTGGCGTTGATCTGGCCGCCGTGGTTCTGGACGAAGGTCATCAAGGCTTGATCGCCGTTGTAGCGGTCGGTGCCGAGGAAGAACAGGTGTTCCAGAAAGTGCGCCAGACCCGGCCAGGCGGCGGGAACGTCGTGGCTGCCGGCGGCCACGCGCATGAACGCGGCGGCGTGTTTGAGCCGGGGTTCGTGGTGCAGCCGCACGTGCAGGCCGTTTTCCAGAACCAGGTCTGCCGATGCGGGGGTGGACGGTGGGTGCATGACAATTCCCTTTGAGCGGGTGAGGCTGTTGGGGAGTATCGTAGCGGATTTGCCCCGTGGCAGGGTATGCACAATCCGTAGCAGCGGCGTAAGCAGCGTCCAGGCGTTATGCAATTGACCTGAATGACGGCGGCGCCAGGGGGATCTGGCGCGGACGGGGGTTGATGGAGGTGGCGGGGGTGACGGAGGTTGATGGAGTTGGCGCAGGGGACGGAGGGGGCGCAGGGACGCGGCTTACGCCGCTGCTACATGGGTTTGCTCCGTTATTTGCCCAGGGCATCTCCGGTTGCCACCACCGATGCGGATGGCAGCAGTTGACTGATGAACCGATTCCATCGGGTGATATCCGACGGCCCTACGAACACCACGTCCGCCGCTTGCAGATCGAACTGCCGCGCCAGCAGAAAAGCCGTCGGCTTCTTCGCGTTCAGGTAAAACACCGTGGCCGGCTGGCGCGCCCGGTCCTGGGCGCCGCGGATCACGTAGATCGCCTCGGCGTTGGCGGTTTCCTGTGACACCCCACCGGCATTGCCCAAGGCCTCCATCAGGTTGAAGGTGCTGGTACCATAGTTCATCACCTGGGGCGCATTCACCTCGCCCAATACATACACTTTGTTCGCCCGATTGTTGCCCAGATGCAACTGGTCGCCATCCTTGAGGTAGATGCCGTTGAGCCGGGAGTCCTTGCGGTTCAGGGTGTCGATATCCAGCAGGTACTCACGGCCATCGCGCTTGAGGATCAGGCCCGCCAGGTTGGCGCTGCCATCGTCCCCCCCGGCGCGGCTGACCGCTTCGATCAGCGACAGCGGCACGTTGTTCAACGTCTGCGGTCCGGCGCTCTTGAACGCACCCGACATCACCACCCGCTGGCTGGCATAGTTCTGCACGTTGACGTCCACCTGGGTGTCGGTGAGGTAGCGCGACAGGGCTTTCTGCAGGTCGGCGCGCAGTTCGCTGACGGTTTTGCCGGCGGCCTGGATCGAGTTGATGAACGGGTAGTACACCGTGCCGTCGTTGCGCACGATCTGCGTGCCTTGGGCGCGGGGTTCCTGGTTGGTGGGCGAGTTGAGCTCCACGTGGTCCCACACGGTGATGTTGAGGCCGTCGCCGGCGCCGATGCGATAGTCGCCCGGCTTGTAGGCATACAGTTCAGCAGGCACCGCCTCCGGGCGGTAGAGGTTCTGTTGCTGGCTGACCGTGTGAACGTTGATGGGGACCACGTTGACCGGCCCGGTTTCGCCGACGTCGTCGGCGGCGTCCTCGGGAGTCATATGTTGGCCGGGGGAGAACACGCACCCCTGCAGCAGCACTGCGAACAACGCGACTACGAATACAGTTCGTTTCATGGAAATCTTCCTTGGAGAATCGGACTTCTCGCGGGTGTTGGGGAGGGTTCAGATCTTCTGCACAGTGGCCAGCAGCAGCCCTTGCTCGGCCAGGCCCAGTACCCCGGCAGGCTCGAAGGCTTCGCCCAGACGCGCGTCGTTCCAGCGCGTCTCGACGAACTGGCGCAGTTCCTTCTCGAAACGCTTCTCGGCGAACTGCAGGGCATTCTCGCGACAGGCCCGTGGATTGAATGCCTCTGGCTGGCTCTCGAAGGTTTCGATGGCCGCCACCAGTGCCGCCACGGTCTGCTGATAGTAGAACACCCCCGTGGGGCTGGGATCGTCCAGGCCGTGTACGGTTTCCAGGGTGCCGCCACGACCGAAGGCGATCACCGGGGTGCCGCAGGCCTGCGCCTCCACCGGGCTGATGCCGAAATCCTCTTCGGCGGCGAACACGAAGCCCCGGGCGTTCTGCATGTGCTCACGCAGCACCTCGAAGGACTGGTAGCCGAGCAGGGTCACGTTGGGGCCGCACAGCGCCTTGCACTTCTCCATCTCCGGGCCGTCGCCGATCACGATCAGGCGCTTGTCGGGCATGGCGCTGAAGGCTTCGACGATCATCGGCACCTTCTTGTACGGCACCATGCGCTGCGCGGTGACGTAGTAATCCTGTTTCTCGATCTGCAGGTTGAAACCCTGGGTGTCCACCGGTGGATAGATCACCGTGGACGACCGCCGATAGGCCTTGTCGATGCGTCGGCCGATGAAGTGCGAGTTGGCCACGAACTCATCCACACCCGCCGCGGTGCGCTGATCCCACATGCGCATGTAGTGCAGGATCATGCGCGCCACGCGGCCCTTGAGCCCGTTCTGTAGGTTGGCTTCGCGCAGGTACTGATGCTGCAGGTCCCAGGCATAGCGGATCGGCGAATGCACGTAGCTGATGTGCAGCTGATTGGGACCGCTGAGCACCCCTTTGGCCACGGCGTGGCTACTGGACAGGATCAGGTCGTAACCGGACAGGTCCAGTTGCTCGATGGCCATCGGCATCAGTGGCAGATATTTCTGGTAGCGCGTGCGTGCCCAGGGCAATCGCTGGACGAACGTGGTGGTGGCACGCTTGCCGCCCAGGCGCGCGCGGTCTTCGTCACTGAGAAAGTCGATCACCGAAAACAGATCGGCCTGGGGCCAGATCTTCAGCATCGAAGCCAGAACTTTCTCGGCACCGGCATAGGTGACGAGCCAATCATGGACGATCGCTATTTTCATGGGACACCTGCAGTTCGGGGAGGAGAGGCGTGCGGGCACGCGCTCGGGCGTTGAGTCTTGCGCTCAACTGAATAAGGGGCCGCTTGATTGCTCGGTCCCCCTGTTGTGCCAGCGACAAGCCCATGAGAGTCATGACTGCTCCTTGCCGTTGGCGGTGTGGCGCAGCACCGAAGTGCCGGGACGACGTTGCTGCACTGCATCGATGCGTTCACTGACCAGCCGGGCCGACTCGTCCCAGCTGAACCGCGAAACGTTGTGCAGACCCAAGGTCCGCAAATGCTGGCGGATGTTCAGGTTGTTCAAGGCCAGGGCCATGGCCCGGCTGATGTGCTGGACATCCAGCGGATCGAAGTACAACGCGCTGGACTGCAGCACTTCGGGTATGGAGGCCGCATTGGCGGCCAGCACCGGGCAACCGCAGGCCTGGGCTTCCAGCGGCGGAATGCCGAAGCCCTCGTACAACGACGGAAACACGAAGGCTGCGGCGCCCTGGTATTGCTCGATCAACTGCGCATCGCTGAGCCGACCCAGAAAGTGCACGCGCGGGTCGCTGTTGGCCAGCGCCTCCAGGCTCGGATCGGAGAAAATCGCGCCGCCACCGCCGACGATCCGCAGTTCCACCTGATCGAAGCCCCTGAGTTGCAGAAAAGCCTGGATCATGCGGCTGAAGTTCTTGTGCGCACTGGGTGAGGACACCGCCAGCAGGTAGCGCGGGGTGGCCTCCACCGGTGCGCCAGGCTGGAATTCGTCACCCACGGCGTTGGGCACCACCAGAATGTTTTCCTTGGGGTAGCCGTAGAAGCTGCTGATCTCGCGCTTGGAGAATTGGCTGACGGTGATCAGCGTCTTCAGGCGCTTGAGCAGCACCGGCGTCATCAGCCGGTAGGCCCCACGGAACTGCCAGCTGTAGCTGTCCGGATGGCGAATGTAGGTGATGTCGTGGTGCGTGGCGATCTGGTTGCCGTAGAACAGCGGCGCCGTGGCGCACAACGACAGCAGCAAGGGTTTGCCATGGCGGTACAGATACAGCGGCAGATCCAGTTGTTCCCACAGATGGCCGCCGTTGCGACCGATGACTTGGGCGCCCAACTGCTCGGCGGCCGCGTGCATGCGGATGCCGGGGGGGCAGACGAACACCAGGTCATCACGCTGACGCTTCAGGGCCAGGCAGGTCTGCTCGGCGAACCGTTGCACCCCGCGCAGCTCCTGGGTCAGAAATCGAGCATTGATGACTATCATCGAAATTTCCTTATTAAAAGCCCAGCAGGCCGCGACTGCAGCCGTCAGCGGGTGAACAACCAATTGGCCTTGCCCAGGCTGATGATCTTGGGGAACTCGGACGCGGTGATCACCGCCGTGCAATAGTGCTCGCCGCAGTCCCACTGGCTTTCGCCCTCGCGCATGCCGACGCCGGCCTGGCGCGTGTCGAGCACATGCACACCGCCCTTGAGCAAGGCGCTGGAGTCGATCTTCACCTGCCGTGACTGACCGATGGCCCAGGTCACCAGCACCTGCTCATCGCCCTTGGAAAAGCGCAGCTGGTACAGGCTGTCGGTCACCGTGCTGCGTTCGCGCTCGAAGCGGTATTGAGTCAGGTACGGGGCAATGGCCTTGAGCGCAAGGTAGGCCGGCTTGGGGTTTAGGTCGTTGTCCAGCAGACCGAAGTTATGCTCCCGTTCCTTGGCATCGCGGCCGTCGTTGAACAGGTCGTACCACCACATGCCGCGAATGTTGGGGTGCATGCGCGCCAGAAAGAAGCTGCGGGCCAGGTACGCCGCCTGGGTGGTTTCGCTGACGCCACAAGGTTCATCGCTGCTGGGCCAGCTCATCTCGGTGAGGTACAGCGGCACCTCGCGGTTGGCCAGGGCATTGAGCCGCTGTGCCGTGTCGTTGAGCCACTTCATCCAGTTTTCCGGCGTGTTGCCGGCCAGTGTCTTGCGGCAGTGCACATACGGGTGCAGGGACAGCCCGTCGAGGTCTTCCATGATCCCGGCCTGTATCAACCGGTCGGCGAAACCCTTGTCCATGCCCTCGCTGCTGACCGCGCCGGCCAGCACCCGCACGTTGGGGTCATTGCGCCGCAGCAGCTTGGCGGTGTCGACGACCAGCGCGGCATAGTCGCTGCTCAAAGCCTCGTTGCTCGGGTCCTCCAGGTCCCACTCGTTCCACACTTCGTAGAAGTCCACCTGGCCGCGCAGGCGCCGGCTGACGAAGTTCACGTAGTTGGCAAAGGCATCCTTGACCAGCAGGCTGCGGGGCTTGGCGCCGTTCTCGTAGTAGGGGTTGCCGTAACCCAGGATCAACAGGTTGCCCAGTTGCCGATCGCGCAGCGCCAGCAGATAGCGTTGCCAGTTGGGGATGATCAGCAGATGCCCCGGTTGTTGCTCGGCCGTGGACCAGAACAGGTCGTCGCGCACCGAGACCACACCGGCCTCGCCCATCAACTGAGCGGAGCGGGCCAGCGGTCCGCTGCCGTTGAGCAGATGGGTGCCGACGCCAACGATGAAATTATCTGCCGCCCGGGCATGTCCGAGCGTCACCAGGCCCAGCAGTAGCCAGCCGATACGTTGCAGCAGTCTGGGCATATTGATTCACGTCAGTTGAAGGCCGTCGGGGTAGTTGTCGCGGTCGGTACGGCGGCGTTCCATGATCAGCCAATGGGTGGGCACGGGCTTGCGGCGCAGGGCATGGGAAATGGCCAGCCCCAGAAACAGGTCACACACCGGCACCTCCAGCACATCGGTGGTCCAGCCCACGACCACGATGCACAGCGTCACGCCGAGCATGGCCCGGCTCATCCAGCTGTTCTTGTCGCGCAGGGTGATCAGCATCGGCACCAGCATGGCGTAAAGGGCTGCGCCGACGATGCCGAACGATGCCCACAGGTACATGGCAACGCTGTCTGCCACCGAGGGGTACTTGACGTTGTCCACCGGAAACATCCCGATGGCACTGCCGACCATGCCAAAGCCGCCCCCGGTCCATGCCCAGCCGCGGCGGATGACCTCTTCACCCAAGGACGGCCAGGTATTAATCATCCGGTCGTACAGCGATGACAGTGCACCTTCGTTGCCGCTGCTGGCCAGGTTGGGGTCCAGTTCCGCCCACAGGCTGAGCATCGGCAGGACCAGGCCCATCAGCACCATTGCGCTCAATACCAGGCGCGAGGGCAGGCGGTACCTGAACAGTGGCATCACCGCCAGGGTCACCAGGAAGGCCAGCGCCGTGGACTTGTTGGTGGTGATCAGAATGGTGCTGAAAGCCACGCCAGCCAGCACCAGGATCAACAGCCGGGAGCGCATGAACGCGCACAGGTACAGCGTGAACAGCGCCGTCAGCATGGCCGCGCTGGTGGACATGCGGGCAAAGCCGGCGGCGCGGTCGACACCGTCGGCGCCCCAGGAAACGTTGGCGCTCAGTTGCTGGTCGCCGATGTTGTAGCTGTAGCCCTTCCACGGCACGCTGAACAGGCTGTCCAGATACACGCCCAGAATGGTCGCCGCCAGGCAGAAGCCGATCGCCCAGCTCAGTTCCTTGCGCCGTTGCTCCAGGTGCTCGCCACACACGATCGCGAACAGCAGGGGCACGTACACGATCAGGCTGAACAACGGGTTTTGCAGCACGGCGCCCTGCAACATGCCCCAGGCCGACGACAGCACCAGGCCCAGCAACAGCAGCCACAACAACCGGTGGGTCTTGAGGGTCAGCAGCTCGAGCAGAAAAAACGCTGCGCAAAGGATCTTCGGCACATACAGCACGGCCGAAACGCCCGCCATGTCGAAGTAGTAACGCAAGGCCCCGGAGAACGTCTCCACCAGCAGCAGGCTGATGGCGGTCCACACCATCAACGTGGACTTGTTCACCGCCAGCAGGGCGGGTTTGTCATAGCGGCGCAGTGACAGGGCTGATTTCATGATGGGCGCTTCTTCTTTGCAGGACATCGAGGAACAGCTGCTGGTAGCTGTCGAGCATGCGCTCGTTGTCGAGCAGGTGTTCGACGCTGGCACGGGCCTGCTCGGCCAACTGCTGGCGCAGCGGCGGATCGCGGTACAGCTGCAGCATGGCCAGACCCAGGGTCTGTGGCTCGTCGGGGTCGCACAGCAGACCGTTGACACCGTCCTGGATGATCTCCGGCAAGCCGCCGCGGGCACTGGCAATCACCGGCACCGAGTGGGCACAGGCTTCCACCGCCACCAGGCCGAACGGCTCGTTCCAGATCGACGGCACGATGGCCACATCGATCTGGCGGTAGAAGGCTTCCGGCGACTGGTAGCCGACGAAATGGATGTTCTCGCTGTCGGCTTCCAGCTTCAGCTGCTTCTCGTAATCGAGCTGCCCGCGCCCGGCAATCTGCAGCGTGGCGTTGAACGGTAGGCGCTTGAACTGCTCGATCAGCCAGCTCACCCCCTTGGGCTCGGACAACGTGCCCAGATAGCCGAAACGCAGCGGCTCGCTGTCATCCACCCGGCCCAGGGCAGGATGGGCGGCGTCCACCTTGGGCGTCGAGCTGTAGATGACCTGCTGCGAGGCATTGCGAAAGAACCGCGCCGAGGTCAGCTTGGCCAGCAGGTGCTCGCTCACGCCCACCACCGCATCGACTTGCGCCGAACGTTCGGCGTGGCCCTGGCGAAAGTGCTTGCACAAGGTGCAGGGTCGCTTGCAACTGGTGTTGTTCTTGAACATGTTGCTGCTGGGGCACATCAGGTACATGTCGTGCAGCACCTGCACCATGGGAATCTGCGCCTTGGAAATCTCGTCCCAGACGGCCACCGACCAGCCGCTGAGGTTGTGGCAGACCACCAGGTCGACGTTCTCGGTTTCCAGCACTTCGCGCAGGTAGGCGCGCATGCCCATGTTGTACTTGTCGCGCAGGTGCCAGCCCAGGCGCGCCAGCGCACTGGGGCGCTGCTCGCTGAAATGCCAGTAGGTATTGAGCAGCCCGGCCCGGTAGACCTTCACGCCCTTGACGTAATCGTGGCTCAGGCCCGCATCGGGCCCTGTGGTCAATACGCAGACGTCGACACCCCTTTGATGCAGGCCCTCGACGGTCCGTTGCAAGACGATTTCGGCGCCGCCTCCGATGTGCGGCGCATACAAGCTGTTGAGGAACAGTATCTTCATAGTGGGTACGACTCATGAATGCCCAGACGACCCGATTCCCCGTCGCGAATGGCTTGTTCAAGCAAGCCAAGGCGTCGATTTGAACCGCTCCTTTTTGCGAAATACCGCAGCAACAGCAGAAACAGCGATCGATTGAGCCGGTACAACAGCGTTGAGCCGGCCCACACGTGCTTGTCGAACCAGGCCTGGTTGCGCGCCGTGTAGTAGGCGCGCAGGTCCGAGTTGCCCAGCAGAAAGCTTTCAAAAATATTATTGGTCCGCGCCTTCGCGTTCCACGACTCTTCCAGATCGTCCAGCAGCGCCTCGGTGACCAGGAAGATCTGCCCGCCGTTGGCGGTGATGCGCCAGGTGTACTCGGTGTCATCGGCATACAGCAGCAGGTCTTGCAGCGGCAGGCCGATCTTCTCGAACACGCTGCGGTGGGCCAGCAGCCCGCCATAGGTGGTGAACGGCAACTGCACCAGCGGTTTGCTCTTGGCCTTGCGGCCCTGAGGCTTGCCCCAGGGGGTGCGGCGCCAGATCTTGTACGGCAGCTGAGCGATATGAAAACCAAAACAGCTGGAGCGCAGTTGCACCGCGTAGCGGTGGGGCACGCCGGCGGCAATGTCTGCCTGATGATTGGGCCGAAAGCCAATCACTGCCGCCTTGTCTTTGCCTACCTGGCGCTCGCATTCGTGCAAGCGCCGATGCAGGGTCTCCACCGCGCCCAGGGTCGGGGCGTTGTCGTCGTCCATCAGCCAGATGTATTCGGCGCCCAGGCGCAAGGCGGCCTCGATGCCGACCTTGTAGCCGTTGGCCGACCCGGTATTGCTGGGCAGGTCGATCACGGTGATCTGCTGCGGCCACATCTGGCGCAGCGAGTTGAGGTCGGCACGCGAAGCATTGCTGACCACGACCACGCGTTCGATCTGCTCCGAGGCCAGTGATCGATTGATCAAGGCCTTGAGGTAACACAGCCGATCTCCATACGTCAGTGTCACCAGGGTGGTCTTGGCGTTCATCGAACGGCTCTCCCTACTCGGTCAAATGGCTGCGCAGCGGGTGTCCGTGCCGCGCTTCAGCAAGCGTGTGCAGTGATCCGTTGCAGGCTGCTGCGTGGCAGGCTGATGCGCTGCTCGCGTTGCAGCAGGTTGAGCAGGATGACCGCGCGTTCTTCACCGTCCTCGCACAGGAAGATCGCTTGCAGTTCGCTGTCGCCGGTGCGCACCCGCACGGTTTCGCCCTGGGCGAAAGGGTGCGCGGCGGGCGCTGTAGCCACGGGCTGCTGCAGGCGCTGGCGAATGTGCCCGATCAGGCTGTCGGGCACCGGGCATGGCATGCCGCCGAAGGCGACGATGCGGCTCACGCCACGGGTCGAACGGATGGGGTACCAGCTGTCGTTGCAGTCCAGGCGGATGAACAGGTAGCCGGGAAACAGGTCCTCCTCGACGACCCGGCGGCTGCGCGCCGCGGTAGCAGAGGGACGGGGTTGCAAGGGCCGGAAGCAGTCGTATTGCTGACGCAGCAGATGTTCTTCGGCACGGGCTTCCTGCCGCGGTTTGGTCTGGATGAGGTACCAGTTGGCATTGCTGTCGAAGTCGTTCATGGGCGCATCTCGATCACGTGGGCGGAAGGGGTTTCGAAGGTGTGGCTATCCAGGCTGGGTGCAGGCTTGAGGGTGCTGTAGCACGACAGCCATTGGCGGATGCGCGACACGGGGTTGAACATCAGGACGTCGATGATCGACAGGTTGGCAACGAAGGGGTCCTTGAACTGCGTGTAGCAAAGCTCGTCCATGCGGTGGAACCGCAGCTCCACGCCGTGGCGAGCGAAGTACTCACCGTCGTACAGCGCGGTACCGCCGATGGCGTTGAGGTAGCGGTCGCCGTTGAAGTGCCGGGTCAGCTTGACCACGCGGTCCTGCTTGTCCTGCACCTGGGCCTCGTCCACCGGCAGCGTCGAGGCCACGTGGATCGGTGTGTCGATCTGCAGGTAGGCACACACCTGGCGCAACGAGTGCTCCAGGTAGCGGGCGAGGTTCTTTTCCGGGTAGCGCAGCAACGGCTTGATCAGCGCCAGCACCTCATCGCGGTGCGGCGCCTTGGCGTAGTTCATGGTCAGCGTCTTGATCAGTCTGGCCACAGTCTCGTCGGTGTTATCGGCGAGCTCGCGCTGATTGATTGCCAGTTCCGAACGGTCCTTCTTCAGCGGCAAAGTGAACAGCAGCGGCGCGCCGGCGCTGAGCAGGCGATTGCGATTGACCCAGCCCGGATGGACGTATTGCAGGTTGTCGCCGAGCACGAAGGCGTCGGCGCCGGCAATCAACTGGAAGTAGCCCAGGTAGGGGAACCAGTAAGGCTGCATCATTGCTACGGTCTTGGTCATGTCGCCTCCTGCTGAAATGAGCGAACGGTTACTTCTTGTTCGGCGAGTAGTCGTAGCCGTAGGCAGCGCAGTCGTACTCGGCGGTGGAGGCCTTGCGGATCACGCCGTTGAAGATGGCGCCCTTGACCAGCACGCCGTTCTGCGCGAGCCGGCGCTTGCTGACCTCGATCTCCTTGACCGTGCTCTTGCCGAAGCGCGCCACCAGCAGCGTGGTGCCGGCCTGACGCCCGACCAGGCTGGCGTCGGTGACGGCAATCACCGGCGGGGTGTCGATGATCACCAGGTCGTAATGAGGCGACAGGTCGCGCAGCAGCTTGCTGAAGTTGTCGTGCATCAACAGCTCCGACGGGTTGGGTGCGGCGAATCCACACGAGATGAAGTGCAGGTTGTCGACCCCGGTGCTGTTGATCACGTCGGTGTTGCCGACCCGCGCCGCCAGGGCGTCGGACAGACCATGCTTGGGTTGCAGGCCGAACGCCTTGTGCAGGTGGCCCTTGCGCATGTCGGCATCGATCAGCAACACCCGTCGACCGGCCTGGGCAATGATCACTGCCAGGTTGGCGCTGACGAACGACTTGCCGGCGCCCGGCATGGCGCTGGTGATCATCAGGACGTTGTTGCGCGCCTCCATCATCGCGAAGTGCAGGCTGGTGCGCAGGCTGCGCAGCGACTCGATGGCCAGCTCGCTGGGGGCGGCCACGCCGAGCAGGCGTGAGGGCCCCTTGTCGCCGTCCGCCGAGCGCTTCTTCTGCAGGCGTTCCTGCTGGCGCGACAGCGGCAGCGAGGCGTACACCGGCATGCCCATGCTTTCGATGATTTCCGGGTTCTCCACGCCGCGGTAGAACGCCTGGCGGATGAAGATGATGGCGATGGCGATGACCGTGCCCAGCAGCATGGCCACCAGCACGATGATGGCGCGCATCGGTTTGACCGGGTCTTCGAGGTTGGTGTCGGCCTTGTCGATGATGCGCACGTTGCCGATGTTGCCGGCGCGAATGATGTCCTGCTCCTGGGCCTTGTTCAGCACCAGGGTGTAGGTCTGGGTGGTGACCTGCATGTCACGGGTCAGGCGCAGCAGCTCCTGTTGGGTCTCAGGCAAGGCCTTGATCTGGTTCTGCAGGCTCACGCGCTGGCTTTCGATCTGGCCGATCTGTTGCGACAGGGCCGCGGAGGCCGGGTGCTGACGGGTGTAGAGGCGATCCAGGTCGGTGCGCTTGAGGCGCAGTTCCGACAGCTGGGTGTCGTAGGCCACCATCTGGTCGAGCAGGGCCTTGGTTTCCAGCGAGATGTCCACCGACTTGGTGCGCATCTGGAAGGCGTGCAGGGCTTCCTCGGATTTCTCCAGCTCCTTGCGCACCACCGGCAGTTGCGATTGCAGGAACTCCAGACGCTGGGCCGCTTCGGCCGAGCTGCGCTCCACGTTCTGGCGCACGTACAGGCGGCTGACTTCATTGAGCACGCGCACCGCCTGGGCCGGGTCGGCGTCATTGATGCTCAGGTAGACGATGCCCGAATCCTTGCCCGACTCGACCACGCGCAGGCGCTGCTGATAGTCCAGCGAGGCGTTGAGCATGCGGTTCTTGGTCAGACGGTATTCGGTGCCTGGCCGGCCGACCAGTTCGGCGATCTGCAGGGTCACCCCGTTGCCGCCGGCAATCTGCCCGACCTGGCCGTGGAGCAGGGTGGCACCGTCGCTGTCGATCAGGCGGTAGGCACCGTTCTCACCGGCGATCACGGTCATGCGCGCACCGAGCATGTCATCGGGCACGTCCAGGGAGTAGACATCGATCTTTTCCCCGCCCCAGGCGAAGGCGCCCAGGCCGAACAGCGGCGCGGCCACTTTCTCGTTGGCCGTGGGGGTGAACTGGCGCGCCATATAGCGGCCGATGCCGGGGAAGTAGCGCGGCCAGGCCACCACGTCCAGTTTGAGGTCGCTGACCACCTGGCCCAGCACGGTGCGGGACTTGATCAGTTCGATCTCGGTCACCGCTTCCGATACCGAGGCCGGCTTGGTGTTGAACTGCGGCGTGGCATCGAGGCCGACTTTCTTGGGCTCGATCTGGATCATCGCCGTGGCCTGGTAGATGGGCGTGGCGATCACCGCGTAGAAAATCCCCAGCGCGGTGAACAGGCCCACCACCACCGCAATCAGTAACTTGTGGTCGAACAGGGTGCGGGCAATGGTCGCCAGGTCGATCTGAGTGTCTTTGTAGTATTCGAGGTTGGAGCGGTTCATCGCGGTCATTTTTCTTGATCCTCAGAACTCAGATAGGGCAACCAGCCTTCGATACAGCGCCCCAGATGGGCGTAGGTCTGTTGAAAGGCACTGAGCGGGCGACGGTAGGGGTCAGCGATTTCCAGGTCGTCGCGCCACTTGCCGATCAGGAACGTCTTGCCAAGTACATAGGGGGCATGCCGAGTGACGCTTTTCCACTGCTGGTGATCCATCACCAACACCAGGTCGGCCCAGCGCAGCATCGCCTCGGTCAGTTGGCTGGCGCTGTGTGGCAGGTGCTCGATCGCCTCGCCACCGAGCACCTGCAACGCCAGCGGGTCCATGTCGTAGCCCACGCAGGCGGCCAAGCCCGCGGAGCGCACCTGCACACCGGCGGGCGCCTGCTGGCGCAACATCGCCGCGGCCATCGGGCTGCGGCAAATGTTGCCGATACAGATCACCAGAACCTTGCTGAACATGGGCGCCGTCATCCCTTGGCCATGGTGGGAAACAGCCGGCGGCACAGGTTGCGGCTGACATTGCGCGCGACATGCAGCAGGGCACCGAGCTTGCGTACCGGCGAGATCGCCGACAGGCACAGGCCGAACACCTGCACCAGAAAATGCTCGTAGAGCACGCGGTCACCCTGGCGGAAGTAGTAGTTGGCCAGGCATGCGTAGGTGTAGAGGGTCATCTGCATCTTGTTCTGCCCCGGGCGCTGGGAAAAAATGCCGCCGGGGTGCAGGCGGTAGGCCGCAGGCAGGATGTCGGCTAGGTACTTGCCCTTGCCGTGGGCGCCGAGCATCGACCACCAGCACAGGTCCAGCACCGGTGCCTGCTCGAGTTCGCGGGGCAGCTCGTGCAGGACATTGCGAAAGCAGGTGGTCAGGGTAGAAATGGGCCGGGTCTTGAGCAGCTCCATGGCCGTGGCGTCGCTTTGATATTTCCCCACCAGCTGAATGCCTTTCTCGCCTTCTGCATCGAACGCCATGGCGTCGTGGTACGTCAGCACGTAGTCGGGGTGACTTTCCAGGAAGCTGACCTGTTTTTGCAGCTTGAGCGGGTCCACCCAGTAGTCATCGCCTTCGCAATAGGCGATGTACTTGCCCCGGGCTCGGTTGAACAACGCCGGAAAGCACCAGCGGCCCAGCTGGTACTGGTTCGTCTCGTGAAAGATCGGCTTGATGATGTTCGGGTAGCGCTGGGCGTAGTCGGCAATGATGGCGGTAGTACCGTCGGTGGACGCGTCGTCGTTGACCAGAATCTCGATGGCAAAGGTGGTGCGCTGCGCCAGGAAGCTGTCCAGGGTCTGACTGATGTACGCGCCATGGTTATAGGCAGGGCAGGTGATCGAGAGCAGCGGCTCGCTCGACGATGTCCAGCTGTGCATGATCTCTTGTTCGGTTCTGTTCATCGTTGCGCGCTCGCTTTGCTCAACTTCAGAAACACACGCATGGCCAGCGGCTTGTAGCTGGCTGCAACCAGGCCCAGGGTCAGCAAGCCGCACAGGGCCAGGGCCGCGAATGTCACCAGGCGGCTGTCCTGGCCATCGGCGATGACCTGAAACAGCGGATGGGTCAGTACCAGCCCCAGCACGGTGGCCAGGCTGATGCGCAGGATGTCGCGCAGCCAGGGTGCATGGACCTTGGGGGCCAGGCGGCGGTGCACCACCTGCGGCCACAGTGCGAACGACACCAGGCGCAACAGGAACCAGGTCACGGCGGCCCCCAGTGCGCCCCAGCCGTAGACAGCCAGGATCATGGCCGGCACGGTGATGGCGGCGGAAATCACGCTGTACCAGATGTGCAGGCGCATCTCGCCGTAGGCGTATTGCAGGTGGTACTGAAAGGCACTGACCGCCAGGATGGCGCTGCCCAGGGCGTACCAGAACAGGATCGGCGCGCCCCAGTCGGCGGCGGCGTGGTCACCGCTCCAGGCGAACAGCAGCGGCTCGGCGTAGAACGCGATCATCGCCGCCAACGGAAACAGAAAGGTGCTGACGAAGCGGCTGGCACCCAGGTAAAGCGCGTGCATGTCGGCTTCGCGACCTTCGGCCACCAGCACGGTCATGCGCGGCAGCAGGGTCTGCACCAACGGGTTGATCAACATCAGAATGCCCGTGCTCAGCAATGCCACCAGCGAGAAGTAGCCGTACTGGTCCAGCGGCAGCACCTTGGACAGCAGCACCTTGTCCAGTTGGGTCAGCACGATCCAGACAATGGCGGTCAGCGAGACGCTGGCGGCGAAGGGCAGGATCGGCTTGACCAGCCCCCAGTTGAAGCCGCTCAGGGCATGGGGGGCGGGCAAATGGCGGTAGGCTTTGACGGCGAAGATCAGCATTTCCACCAGCGCCACGAACAGCTGGAATTCGAAGAACACCTGCGCGTCCTGGGACACCCAGGTCACCAGCACCAGGCCGCCGAAATAGCGCAGGGTGGCGATGGCGACGTTGGCGTTGTTCAGCCAGGCGTGCATCTCCAGCCCTTGCAGGCCGCTCTTGTACAAGGTGGCGAACAGGCGCAGGGCAATCATCACGCCCATCAGGATCACGCAGTTGGCAATGGTGTGGGCCGACAGCTGTTGGCCTTGCAGCCAATGACTGGCCACCCAGTCGGCGGCCAGGTACACCCCCACCGCGCAGATCAGCGCCATGCCCAGAAACACCAGTTCGAAAGAGCGCATCAGCCAGCCGCCGATACGGCTGGCGGTGGCACTGTCGCTGGCGCCCTGGTGGTGAGCGATCTGGCGCACCAGCGACGGCGAGATACCGGCATCGAGCAACAGCATCCAGGCCTGCATCACCGCAAAGAAGCCAATCAGACCGTAGGCCTCGGCACCCAGGTGGCCCAGGTAGAACGGCATGATCAGAATGCCGATCAGCAACGCGTAGGCCTGACCCAGGTAGCTCAGCGCGGTGTTGTGGATGACTGATCGCTTCTTCATCGAAGGCTGTCCTGAGTGCGCGGTCAAACCGCTGCGGCCAATGAAAGCGCAGGGGTCTGCTTGAGCTCGTGACCGCGCAGCAGGATGTCAACGACCTGGTCCTGGGTGGCGCGCTCCAGGCCTGGGTAGATCGGCAGGCACAACACCCGCTCGCTGAGGCGCCGGGACTGCGGCTGCACCGCCTGGGGCTGCAGGTAGTCCAGGGTGTCCAGCGACGGGTAGAAGTAGCGCCGCGGCGTGATTCCGGCTTCCTGCAAGGCAATGCGGGTTGCCAGTACCTGCGGCTCGTTCTGCAGCGCCACCGGGAAGTAGCTGTTGTTGATCTGACTGTGGTCGGCCTGGCGTTGCAGGTCCAGGTAGCCGCCCAGGCGCTGGCGGTAGTGATGGGCGATCTCGGCGCGCCGCGCGAGGATGTTGTCGATCTCGTCCAGCACCGTCAGGCCCATGGCCGCGCAGAATTCGTTGAGCTTGGCGTTGGTGCCTAGGCCTTCGATCTTGTCCACGTCGGTGATGCCGAAGTTGCACAGCTTGCGCACCTTGGCGGCGACTTCGTCGCTGTTGGTGACGATGGCGCCGCCTTCGATGGTGTGGAACAGCTTGGTGGCATGGAAACTCAAGGTGCTGGCATCGCCCCAGCTGAGCACCGACTGGCCGACGTGTTTGACGCCGAAGGCATGGGCGCCGTCGTAGACCACCTTCAGT
The DNA here is from genome assembly GCF_002379585.1 of Pseudomonas sp. UBA4194. GTDB lineage: Bacteria > Pseudomonadota > Gammaproteobacteria > Pseudomonadales > Pseudomonadaceae > Aquipseudomonas. The sequence continues at coordinate 5,046 of NZ_DFUE01000029.1, read as the reverse complement.
GCATGGCGGCGGGCCACCGCTTCGATGCGCTCGACCGCGCAGGGGTTGCCGAACACATGGGTGGCGACAATGACGCTGGTGTCGCTCTGCAGGCTGCCGGCGATCTGCTCCGGGTCCAGGTTCCAGGTGTGTGGGTCGATGTCGGCGAACAGCGGGCGAATGCCTTCCCAGTGCAGCGAGCTGCTGGTGGCCACGAAGCTGAACGGCGTGGTCACGGCGCTGCCCTTGAGGCCCAGGGCGCGGTAGGCCACTTGCAGGGCCAGGGTGCCGTTGTTGGTCAGAATGATGTGGCGCACGCCCAGGTAGTCTTTCAGGCGCTCTTCCAGCTCGCAGCACAGCGGGCCGTGGTTGGTCAGCCAGTGGGACGCATAGATACGGTCCACATAGGCCTTGAATTTGCTGATGTCGCCCAGATAAGACTTGGTCACGTTGATCATGCGGTGCTCCCTGGCAATTGCCGTTGCACGTGGTCTGTCGCCATAGGGCTTCAGGACGCTTCGGTCTTGCTTCTGGCAACCGCGCGTCGGGCGCGATGCTGGTTGAGTTTCAGGATCAGTCGTGTGGTCAGACTGCCCGCATGGGGGTCGCCGTAGTGGAACAGGGCGGTGGCGCGACGGTGGGCTGGATTGCACGGCTGGTTGGCGTGCAGCGAGCGGTAGCCCCAGAAGAAGTACACATTGCCGGGCACCATGCGCAGCAGCTGCGGCTTGAGCCAGCCACGCTCGATGCACCAGCCCATGAGGCGACGGCACAGCGGGTTCTGGTAGAAGGCTTTTTCCACGGCGTTGACCAGCACGCTGCCACGCACCCGGCGCAGGTTGGGAAACAGCACCAGGTCGCCGCGATCCTTTCCGGTGTCGGGAATGAAGATAGGCACCAGCATGGTCAGCAGGGTGGCGTCGAAGTGAAAGGCGTTGGATTCCTTCAGGCCGCTGTGGCCCTGCACGCAGCGCAGCACCGGGAAGATCTGCTCGCTGGGTGCGGTGCGCCCGTGGCCCTGCTGGTGCAGGCGCGCCAGGTGCTGACGAAACTCAGCCGACATGGCCGTTGCGGCCAGCCGACTGCCGGCCAGGGGGCCGTGGCCGTGGTAGGCGAAATACTGATTGTTGTGGCGCGCGGCCTGTTCATCGACATAAGTACGAAGTTCTTGCAGTACGTCTGGCGCCAGGGCCTTTTCCAATACGGCATAGCCTTGGTCATTCATATCGACCGCCAGGCGGCTCGATGTGGTGTCATCAAGGGAGAACAAATGTGACATGACGATGAACCCTCCGTGGACAATCCGTTAGTAGTGCTCAGCGGGAAAACAGTGATACGAACTTTCAACTTTCATCGGGGATAGCTACCGCACGGTTCGTCGTTGACGAACTTTCAAACTGGCCTGTTCGTTGCCCTCCTGCGCAACTTGTAACTGGCAAAGCTACCGCCCATTCCTGCACTGAGCCAACGGTTGAAAACTGCAGGCACTACTCATAGACGCGCGACAACTCAACGCCGGGCTGCGAATAATGCATGGCAGGTGGTGATGACAGGGTTCGGCTACGAAGTTGCGTAATGCTCTGTGGCATTACTGCGCCGGCGACGTCTGGCTGACCGGTAGGGGATATATCGGCTCTCTGGGCAAAGCTGTCAAACGCTTTCGTCAATAAAAGCGCGCGCTGGAGAGGTAGCGTAGAGTTTTAGTCCTAACCTGTTGATTTATATGGATGATTTATTTTTGGCGCTGGCTTATTGCTGCTTTTTTTGGCGGTTTGCAGGGTTTCAGCGGGTTTATCGGCTGCAATCGCCGTAAACCCCCGATTTTGATAGGCCGCCCGCGTTTGCGGGGCCTGCGAAGGGGGGTGGGGCGGGAAAAGGGCTGTACGGTTAACGTCGTCAAAAAAAAATTATCAGACGTCCGATGGGCGGTCGGTGATGGAATATTGACAGTTTAGCGGTGCCGTCGCGGGCCTCTTCGCGGCTTCACGCCGCTCCTACGGAATCCGCATATCACCAACGTCCCCACTGACACCCCTCACCCTAATAAACCCCCGGCCGCCTATCCGCCATATACGTCACGACCGCCCGCGATCCTTCCAACACTCCTTTATCCAGCGTCCCGATAATCAACGCCTCTTCATCCCCTGCCTTGGCCACCAATTGCCCGTCGGGCCCGGCAATGCTGCTCAAACCACAGTACTCAAGGCTCGATTCCTTACCGCAGTAATTGGCGTAAGCCACATAGCACTGGTTCTCGAAGGCTCGGCTGCGTACGGTCACTTCGGCAATGAACTCGTAGGGCCGCATATTGGCCGTCGGCACCAGAATCAGATCAGCGCCTTGCAGCGCCACACGGCGGGCGTTCTCGGGGAATTCGAGGTCGTAGCAGATCAGCATGGCCAGCTTCCAGCCATTGAACTCCAGCAACGCCGGCGGTTGCGCCCCGACGCTGAACTGCGCGCGGTCCAGGTCGCCGTAGAGGTGGGTCTTGCGGTAGTTGCCCAACCGCTCGCCATGGCGGTCGATAAGCTGCACGGCGTTGTACACCTGTCCCTGATCGTCGAGCTCCGGATAGCCATACACGATGGCCACACCACTGCTGCGGGCGATCTCGGCCACCTGCTTCGCACTGGCGCCATCGCTGGCCTCAGCCAGGCGACGGACCGCATCGGTACCGATGTTGTAGCCGGTCAGAAACATCTCCGGCAGCACCAGCAGTTCCACCCCCCAGTGCGCCGCCTCAGCGGCCCGGGCCCGCAACCGCGCCAGATTACCCGCTACATCCAGTGGGTGAGACTGGCATTGGTACAAAGCTATGCGCATGAACATTCCCTTTTCAGTCCGCCAGGGCAATAGGCCCCAGCTCATCGAAAACATCCCCTGGTCCGGGGTTATCCGGGTGGGTATGGCCACCGAAGTGGGTCATGATGCCCCACACCGCGTTCAACGACGTCTGCACCGCGCCCTCGACCCAGGCGGGCGTCCAGGACACATCGTCACCGGCAATGAAGATGCCCCGCTGTTCTTCAGGCAACGCGTCCTGCATAAAGTGCGCATACATGCGCTGGTTGTAGCGGTAATGGCCGGGCAGGGCGCCTTTGAAAGCGCCGAGGAAATGCGGGTCGGCCTCCCAGGACACGGTGATCGGATCGCCAATGATCCGCGCAGCGATGTCCACCTTCGGGTAGATCTTCTTCAGCGCGTCCAGGGCCAGCTTCACCCGCTTTTCCACCGGCTGGGGCAGCATCTTCAGGGCGTCGCTCATCCACGAATAGGACAGGCAGATCACCCCAGGCTTGTCGTCGCCGTGGTCGAACAGGTAGGTGCCACGGGTCAGGCGGTCGGTCAGGGTCATGCTCATCAGGTCGCGGCCGGTGTCCGGGTCCTTGTCCTTCCAGAAGGGCCGGTCGACCATGACGAAGGTCTTGGACGACTGCATATAGCGGGTACGGTCCAGGGCCATCCACATCTTCTGCGAGAAAAGCGACTCCTCGCACTCGATCTGGGTGGTCAGCAGCCAGCTCTGGCAGGTGGTCAGGACTGCGGCGTAATGGCGGGTATCGCCCCAGTTGTCGGTGACGGCAAAGCGGCCGTCGTCGGCGCGGGCAATTTTCTTCACCCCGGTGCGCGGCGCGCCGTGGTGCAGGCTGCTCAGGCTGGTGCCCTCGGGCCAATGGGCGCAGCGCTGCGGCACATGTTTCCAGATGCCCAGTGGCACCTGCTCGACGCCACCGACCACCAGGTGTTGGTGGTCGTCGCAGTTGGTCATCACCACCCTGAAGATCTCCAGCATCGAGTTGGGGAAGTCCGAATCCCAGCCGCCGGTGCCGAAGCCGACCTGGCCGAACACCTCGCGATGATGGAATGACAATTGGGCAAATGCCTTGGACGTGGCAACGAAGTCATAGAAGGTTCGGTCATCCCACAGCGGGACCAGGGTGTTCCACAGCTCTTTCAGGCGCGGCACGTCACGGTCGCGGATGGCCTGCTGGATGTCGCCAAAACGCGCGCCTTGCTCCAGCGCGTCGGCCCAGGCATCGGCCACTTCCTGGAACAGGGCAGGCAGGTCGGCCAGCTTCTGGGCGTAGAACGTCTCGCCTTCAAGGTCGATCACGGTGCTGCCGGAGGCAGGGGTCAACGGGTTGGGGAATGGCCGGGTCTCCAGCCCCAACTTGTCGACATAGTGATAGAAGGCAGTGGATGACACCGGAAAGCGCATGCCGCCCAGCTCGGCAACGATGCCCTCGGTGCCTTCGAATGCCTGGGATCGCAGGCGTCCGCCCATCTTCGACGCTTCGTAGACCACCGGCTTGAGGCCCAGCTTCATCAATTCGTAGGCCGCCACCAGCCCGGCAATGCCGGCCCCGACGATGGCCACTTCGGCGCCGTGCCGAGCCTCCGGTATGACGCCCAGACCCGCAGGGTGCTCGAGCCAATCATCAAAACCAAAGGGGAAGTCCGGACCGAATACAGTGACAGGCGCTTTGCCGTCGGCAGGGTGACGATTGGGTGGGCTCATGGGACAACCTTGGCTGGCGAATGGAGGGCGTGTTCATTCTAGTAGCCACGGGTGTCGTAGATAAGAAGCGCAATGGCGGCTAAGTGACGATAGTTCGGTCGATCTGACCGTTCAGCAATACATTCCGTCACCACCCCCCCCCCAACTCGCCCCCCTGTGGGAGCGGGCTCTGCCCGCGAAGGCCCACCCCTGACACCCCCCAACTCGCCGCCCCACCCGCGCCCCCCTGTGGGAGCGGGCCCCCCCCCGCCCCCGCCCCCCCCCCCCCCCCCCCACCCCCCCCCCCCCCCCCCCCCCCCCCCCCCCCGCCCACCCCCCCCCCCCCCCCCCCCCCACCCCCCACCCCCCCCCCCCCCCCCCCCCCCCCCCCCCCCCCCCCCCCCCCCCCCCCCCCCCCCCCCCCCCCCCCCCCCCCCCCCCCACCCCCCCCCCCCCCCCCCCCCCCCCCCCCCCCCCCCCCCCCCCCCCCCCCCCCCACCCCCCCCCCCCCCCCCCCCCCCCCCCCCCCCCCCCCCCCCCCCCCCCCCCCACCCCCCCCCCCACCCCCC
>NZ_DFUE01000061.1 GCF_002379585.1 Pseudomonas sp. UBA4194 | reverse complement strand
CGCGCTCCGCCTGACACTCCACGGCGCCCATGACCCGGCTTACGCCGGTGCTACAGGCCTGCGGCGTAAGCTGCGTCCGTCGCCCCCGCGCTCCGCCTGACACCCCACGGCGCCCGTGACCCGGCTTACGCCGGTGCTACAGGCTTGCGGCGTAAGCCGCGTCCGGCCACCCCGCGATCCACCTGACACCCCACGGCGTCCGTGATCTGTAGCAGCGGCGTAAGCCGCGTCCGGTCACACCGCGATCGACCTGGCACTCCACGGCGTCCGTGACCCGGCTTACGCCGGTGCTACGAGGGTGCGCAGGGTGGTGGCGATGATTTCGGCTTCGTCTGCGCAGAGTATCAAAGGTGGCAGCAGGCGCAAGGTGGTGCCGCGGGTGACGTTGATCAGCAAGCCGTGCTCTTGAGCGGCCCGTTGCATCAGCTCACGGCACGGGCGATCCAGCTCCACGCCGATCATCAGCCCCCGACCCCGCACGGCCTTGACGCCTGGAAGGTCGGCGAGTTCTTCCGTCAAACGCCGCAACAAAAGACTACCCACGGTAGCAGCGTTATCCACAAGCCCTTCACCCTCGACGATATCCAGTACCGCGCAGCCAACCCGGCACGCAAGAGGATTGCCGCCAAAGGTGCTGCCATGGCTGCCGGGGGTGAACAACTGCCCGACCTCGGCGCGTGCCAGGCACGCCCCGATCGGAATGCCATTGCCCAGGGCCTTGGCCAAGGTGATCACATCGGGCGTGATGCCTGCGTGCTGATAGGCGAACCACCGTCCGGTGCGGCCGATGCCTGTTTGTATCTCGTCGAGCATGAGCAGCCAGCCGTGATCATCGCAATGTTCACGCAAGGCCCGCAGGTAGTGATCCGGCGCGATGTGCACACCGCTCTCACCTTGTATGGGCTCCAGCAGAACGGCGGCGATGCGTTGACCAAAGGCCTGGGTCACGCTGGCCAGCGCGTCCATGTCGGCAAAGGGGATCTTGATGCAGTCGCCGGGCAATGAGCCCAGGCCGCTGCTCAAGTGAACGCCGTCGCTCGCGGCCAGCGTAGCCAGGGTGCGGCCATGGAACGCGTTGTCCATGACCACCACCAGGGGTTTGGCGATGCCCCGGCTGTTGCCATGCAGGCGGGCCAGTTTCAATGCCGTTTCGTTGGCCTCCGCCCCGGAGTTGTTGAAAAATGCCTGCTCCAGCCCCGACAGCGCCGACAGTCGTGCGGCGAGCCGGCGCTGCCAGTGAATGCCGTACAAGTTCGAGGTGTGCAACAGCAATCCCGCCTGTTCAGTGATGGCCGCCACTACCTGTGGATGCGAATGTCCCACTCCGGTCACGGCCACCCCGGCTATCGCGTCCAGATATTCACGGCCTTGCTCGTCCCACACACGAGTGCCGGAGCCGCGGGTGAACGCCAGCGGCAGGGGTTGGTAGGTGGGCATCAAATGGGCAGCGCTCACGGTGTGAATCCTTTTAAGTGATGAATGACATCAGTATCAAGATCCACTACAGCAGGATAAATAGCGCTAACCTTGGTTCACTTTAAAGCAAGGATTGATAATGGATTTGTTCCAAGCCATGGGCGTCTACGTCAAAGTGGTCGAATTGGGCAGCATGACCGCCGCCGCCAAAGCCTGTGACCTTTCCACCACCATGGTCAGCAATCACCTGCAGGCATTGGAGCAACGGCTGGGTGTCAGCCTGCTGCTGCGCACCACCCGCCGCCAGCAGGTCACCGAAGCCGGTCAGGCCTATTACCTACGCTGCCTTGAGGTGCTCGGCCTGGTGGCCGATTCCGAGCGCTGGGCGGAGCGGACCCAAGCCACCCCCCAAGGGCTGCTGAGAATCACTGCCCCGCCGACGTTCGGTGCCGAGTGTCTGACGCCGGCGTTGAGCGGTTTCCTGCAACGTTATCCACAGATCAGCGTCAGCCTGACCTTGAGTGATCAGGTTCAGGACATGCTCGAGGGCCACTTCGATGCCGCCTTGCGATTGGGCGCTCTGGAACCCTCGACGCTTATCGCCCGCCCGCTGGACGACTATCGCCTGAGCATCTGTGCCTCGCCTGAGTACCTTCAGCGTTGCGGTACGCCCCAGCATCCGGAGGAGTTGAGCGCTCATGAATGCCTGCAATTCATGTACAACCCTGGGGACGCCTGGCGAGGTACGGAAAAGCGCTGGTCGATGCGCGGGCCCGAAGGGTTGATCAGCGTGGAGGTGGCAGGGCGGCTGGTGACCAATTCCAGCGCCAGTCTGCGCCAGGCGGCCTTGGCGGGCATGGGGCTGGTCATGTTGCCTGACGTGCTGTTGAAGGCGGATCTGCAAGCGGGCACGCTGGTGCGAGTACTTGCTCCATTCGCGCTGCCTGGCAGGCCTCTGCACCTGCTTTATCCACAGGACCGCTACCGGTCGCCCAAGCTGCGGGCTTTCGTGGACTACATCGTGCAGATGCTGGGCCCGGCAGCGGGTTCAGGTCAGTAAGTGTCCTCAGGCAAGCTGGCGATGATGGAGCGGTAGCTGTTCATCCGTTGCTGCTGCACGCGGCCATCGTCCAAGGCCTTGAGCAGCGCACAGCCCGGCTCGCGATCGTGCTTGCAGTCGCGAAAGCGACAGGTCCCGAGCAAATCGGTGAACTCGATGAAGCCTGCTTCCACATCAGCCCGGCTGACGTGGCCCAGGCCAAACTCGCGGATGCCGGGGGAGTCGATCAGTTCGCCACCGCCGGGGAAGTGAAACAGGCGCGCGGTAGTGGTGGTGTGGGTGCCCTGGCCGGACCACTCCGACAGGGGGCCTACCCGAGTCTGCACCTCAGGCAACAGGCTGTTGACCAGCGAGGATTTGCCCACCCCGGACTGGCCCACGAACACGCTGATATGGCCATCCAGACGCGTCTGCAATTGCTGCATGCCATCGCCATGGTGCGCCGACACTTCCAGCAGCGGATAGCCCAGCTGGCGATACACCGCCAGCAGGGCATTGAGCGCCGGTGCGTTCTGCTCGTCGATCAGGTCAGCCTTGTTCAGCAGCAGCAGCGGGTGAATGCCGGCGTGCTCGGCCGCCACCAGATAGCGGTCGATCAGGTTGGCATGGGGCTCGGGCATCGGCGCAAAAACGATGACGATGAGGTCGACGTTGGCGGCCACCGGCTTGAGCTGGCCACGGCTGTCGGGCCGGCGCAGCTCGGTGGTGCGCGGCAGCTGCGCGACGATCACGCCGATACCCTGGTTGCCGGCGCGCCAGACGACCTTGTCGCCGGTAACCAGTGCCGGCAGGTTGGCGCGCAGGTAGCAGCGGCAAACCTGGCCGGCCTGTTCGCCCTCCAGCGCTTCGACTTCCACCTGAACGCCGAAGTGGGCGATGACCAGGCCCGTTTGCTCGGGTCCCAGATCCCCGCCCTCCAAGGTGTCCAGCGCCTGGGACTCGCGCTTGGCCGCGCGCGCGGCGCGCTCGCCCTGGATTTTTTCGATACGCCAGTTCTGGCGGCGGTTCAGTTGGCGTTTGGCCATGTGTGTTCCGTGTAAATGAGTGCAGGCGTGAACAAAGGCGGGATACTAGCACGCCCGGCTAGGCTAAACTGCGCAGCTACGCCGAGGAGCCTTTCATGCACAACCCACAGAACCTGATCTGGATCGACCTGGAAATGACCGGTCTGGACCCCGACCATGATGTCATCATCGAGATGGCCACCATCGTCACCGACAGCGATCTCAATACCCTGGCCGAGGGCCCGGTCATCGCCATCCATCAAAGCGATGAGATCCTGGCCGGCATGGACGAGTGGAACACACGTCAGCACGGCGGCTCTGGCCTCACCCAGCGCGTGCGCGAAAGCACCATCAGCATGGCCCAGGCCGAAGCACAGACCATTGCCTTCCTGGAGCAGTGGGTGCCCAAGGGCAAGTCGCCGATCTGCGGCAACAGCATCTGCCAGGATCGTCGCTTCCTGTACCGTCATATGCGCGATCTGGAAAACTATTTCCACTACCGCAACCTGGACGTCTCCACCCTCAAGGAACTGGCCGCGCGCTGGGCGCCGGAGGTCAAGGACAGCTTCAAGAAGGGCAGCACCCATCTGGCTCTGGACGACATCCGCGAATCCATCGCTGAGCTGCAGCACTACCGCAAGCACTTCATCAAGTTCTAACGCTTCGCTGCAACACCCCGCGATGGCCAGCAGCAGCGCTGCAAAGGAGGGAGCGGTTTCTACCCGCGATGGGGCCAGCTGTCACCGCGCCGAGACCTCAGTAAATCGAGCGTCGCGGCGCCTTCAGGGCGCTGGCGATGTCAGTGGCCAACCGCGCAATGGCGTCGCCGTCGAGGTTGCCGACACTGATCCTTATCGCCGTCGCACTGGCCAGCCGAAAGGGGCTGCCGGCCTGAACCGCCCAGCCCCTGGAAGCCAGCATCTGCACTGCCGACGTCTCGTCCGGCACCGGCAGCCAGAGGTGCAGGCCTTCCCCGGCTGCGTCCACGTCTATGCCATTGCGCGCCAGCGCTTCGATCAATGCCTGTCGGCGCCGGCGATACGCCTGGCTCACCTTGCTCAACCCATCCTCGGCCAGCATGCCTGCCCAGAGGTGCGCCGCCAGCCGTTGCAACAACAGACTCACCCAGCGCGGCCCCACTCGCTGTTGGCGCTGCATTTCCCTGTGCATCGGGGGGCAGGCGCTGGCAATCGACAAGCGCAGGTCAGGCCCGAGAAATTTGCTGGTCGGCAACACGTACACCCAGTGCGTCGGCAGCGGGTGCAGATCGGCGACGGGTGCGTCGCTGAGCGGTCCCCAGTGATCATCGATCACCAGCAGCGTGTCCGGAGCGCCCTGCATGGCGGCCGCCCATTGTTGCCAGCGCGCCGTGTCGAACGAGCAGCCGGTGGGGTTCTGTGCACGGGGTGTCAGCACCACCGCTGCGGCGCCCCGCAAGGCTGCATGGGTGGGCGGCACGGCACCGCGATAGTCTTGCTGCAGCACAATGGGCTTGAGCCGCAAGCCCGCCAAGAGATCACGCAGTGGCGGCCAGCAGGGGTCTTCGATCAGCACCGAGGTGCCTGGTCGGCAGCGGGCTCGCAGCGCCCGCTCTATGGCGTCGAGGGCCCCGGAATAGACACCCACCTGTTCACTGGGTAGCCGCTGGCCTTGCAGCCACCGAGCGGCCAGGTCCATCAGCTGTGGGTCGTTGCCGTACTGGTCGAACCCGCTCTGGCTCATGTGGCGGCCCAGCCAGTCGGCTTGCGGTACAGGCAGCAGCTTACCGTCCAGATTGCCGCTGGCCAGGTCGCACAATCCCTCAGGCACGGCAAAGCTGTGCTCGACCATGGCCGACATGCCGGTCACGCGGGTACCTCGGCGTCCGTCAGTAACGATCAAGCCGCTGTCGCGCAAGGCTTTATAGGCCGCTGCCACCGTATTGGGGCTGACGTTCAGCTCCATTGCCAGCTCGCGCACGGATGGCAGCGACGCGTTTTGAATCAATTCGCCCCGCCGAATTTGCTGTTCGATGCCGTCGGCGATCTCGACAGCGGTGGAGCCCTTCATCAATAATGTGTTCATACATTGATCATATTGTATTGGTACAAAAATGAAAAGTGCTCTCGTTTTACGCCATCTGGCCTTTGAAGGGTTGGGGTGCCTGGCTGATGTACTGGCCTTGCAGGGTTATCAGGTCCACATGGTCGAAGCCCCGCTTGACGCATTGGCTCAACTGGATGCCGTGGCCCCGGATCTCCTCATCGTGCTGGGCGGGCCCATCGGTGCTTTCGACGAAGTGGCCTACCCGTTCCTGGCGGATGAACTCGAACTCGTTCGCCAGCGTCTTGCCAGCGGCAAGCCGGTCCTCGGTATCTGCCTGGGCGCGCAGCTTATCGCTCGTGCTCTGGGGGCGGGAGTGGCGCCCATGGGCCACAAGGAAATCGGCTTTGGCCCCGTCACCTTGACGCAAGCAGGCACGGATTCGGTGCTGGCGCCGCTGGCAGCGGCTACGCCAGTGCTGCATTGGCACGGTGATCAGTTCGAGATTCCAGGGCAGGCCACCTTGCTTGCCGCCACCGACGCCTGCCCGCATCAAGCCTTCAGTGTGGGCGATCAGGTGCTGGCTTTGCAGTTTCATATCGAGGTCTCACCGCAGGCAATCGAAGCCTGGCTGGTCGGTCATGCGGGCGAACTTCACCGAGAGGGTATCGATCCGCGAGAACTGAGGGCGCAAGCCCTGAAGCTCGGTGATTCGGGAGTCGCGATGGCCCAGTCGATTTTCACTGACTGGTTGGTGCGGTTGCAGTGAACGATCGTCCGCTTCCCGTCGAGTTGCGGCATGTGCTGGCGGGTCGGTCTCGCCCCTTCACTCGTCCGGGCACCTTCACAGGCATCGACAAGGTTTCGCTCCCCGGGGCTGTCGAGGTAGGCGCTCAGGGGGTCGTCGGCGACGAGCAGGGTGATCGGCGAGTCCATGGAGGTATCGACAAGGCTATTCATCACTATCCGTTCGAGCATTACCGCCAATGGAAAGCAGTCATCGGCGATCATCCGCGTCTCGAACAGCCAGGCGCGTTTGGTGAAAATCTGTCCACCCTGGGGCTGACCGAGCACCAGGTGTGCCTGGGCGACATCTTCCGATGCGGTGGCGTGCTGTTGGAAGTGAGTCAGACGCGGCAGCCGTGCTGGAAGCTAAGTGACCGCTTTCAGGTAGCGGATATGGCTATGCGGATGCAGACCAGTGCAATGACCGGGTGGTACTACCGCGTTCTCGAAGGCGGAGTGTTGCAAGCAGGCGATCAGCTCCTGCTGCACGCTCGCCCGAACCCACAATGGTCGCTACGCCGCGTTATCGCTCTGCTCTACGAGCGAACACTGGATGTCGAAGCTTTGAACCAATTTTCACGACTACCCCTCGTGCCATCCTGGCGCTCGCTGGTGGAGCGCCGCCTTTGCACCCAGGAGGTCGAGAGCTGGAATGGCCGAATGATGGGTCCACCCTCAGGAGAATAAAAACAGATGGAATACCTTCGCGTCATCATTCACTTGCACAGCGCCTATTGGTGCCAGGTCGATGTGGAGCACGTTTCGGCCGGCGCCGTGCTGGCCGATATAACTCGTCGCTTTCCCGAAGCCGAGGGCTACAGCCTGCAGGTGCAGCACAAGACAGGTGAACGCCGGTTGTTGGAATCCACGCCTGCTGGCATCCGCTTGCTGTATGCCGAGGGTTGTTTTGCAAGCCGATGATGTGATTGAAGGGTCAACGCGACTCGCAACGCTGCTGCAGCTGTAGCAGCGGCGTAAGCCGCGTCCGGGCGGCGAACGATGTCCCCGCGACGCACTTCATCAAGCCCGGTATCATCCGCGCAGTCTCCCCTATCTGCCTCGGTTCGCTCCCTCATGCTCCTGACCCTCTACCTCATCGCAATCACTGCCGAAGCCATGACGGGCGCCCTGTCTGCGGGGCGTCGGGGGATGGACTGGTTTGGCGTGGTGCTGATTGCCTGCGTGACCGCGTTGGGCGGTGGGTCGATGCGTGATGTGTTGCTGGGGCATTACCCGCTGACCTGGGTCAAGCACCCGGAATACCTGGTACTCACCAGCGTGGCGGCATTGGTGACGATCTTCATTGCGCCACTGATGCGCAAGTTGCGCACATTGTTCCTGGTGCTCGATGCCCTGGGCCTGGTGGCGTTCACTCTGATCGGCACCATGACGGCGCTGGAGTTGGGCCACGGTTTCCTGGTGGCGTCCATCAGCGGCATGATCACCGGCGTGTTCGGCGGTATCCTGCGCGACATCCTGTGCAACGATATCCCATTGGTGTTTCGTCGCGAGCTGTACGCCAGCGTGTCGTTCGCCGCCGCCTGGTGCTTTCTGTTGTGCACCCACCTGCAATTGTTGGCAGAGCAAGCGCTGCTGATCACCCTGTTCGGCGGCTTCCTGCTACGTCTGTTGGCTATCCGCTTTCATTGGGAAATGCCCAAGTTCGTCTACGACGACCGCTGAGCATGCTGGGCCAGCGCCCATTCCACATGTTCGCGTACCAGTTCGGAAGGGTGATCGCGTCGGGCTCGCAGGGCCTCCAGCACCGGAATGCTCGACGGCGCATTGCCCAGGCCTACGGCCAGGTTGCGCAGCCAGCGCTCGTAGCCAGCGCGGCGTAACGGCGAGCCCTCGGTGCTGCTCAGAAAGTGCTCTTCATCCCACATGAACAGCTGGGCCAATTCGGCGTTGTCCAGGTTGTGGCGGGGCTGAAAGTCGTTTTCCTCGGTGGGGCGCGCAAAGCGATTCCAGGGGCAGACGATCTGGCAGTCATCGCAGCCGAACACCCGATTGCCGATCAGGGGTCGAAGCTCTTCGGGGATGGCCGTTTTCAGCTCGATGGTCAGGTAGGAAATGCAGCGTCGTGCATCCAGCACGTAGGGGCCCACGAAGGCCGCGGTCGGGCAGATATCCAGGCACGCGCTGCAACGGCCACAGTGCTCGGTGGCATGAGGCGGGTCGACGGGCAGCGGCAGGTCGACGAACAGCTCGGCCAGAAAGAAGTAGCTGCCCGCCTTGCGGTTGAGCACCAAGGTGTTCTTGCCGATCCAGCCCAGACCGGCCTGTTCGGCAATGGCCTTTTCCAGCACCGGAGCGCTGTCGACGAAGGCGCGGAAGCCGAATGGGCCGATATCCTTCTGGATGCGCTCGGCCAGTTGCTGCACACGTTTGCGGATCAGTTTGTGATAGTCGCGGCCCAGGGCATAACGCGATACGTAGGCTTTTTCCGGTGCCGCCAGTTGCTGCGCCATGCGGGTATCGCCGGCCAGGTAGTCCATGCGCAGTGACACCACGCGCAGCGTGCCGGGCACCAACTGCTCGGGATGAGAGCGTTTGCTGCCGTGGGCGCCCATGTAATCCATCTCGCCGTGGTAGCCGGCCGCCAGCCAGCGCGCCAGGTGCTGCTCGTGCTCACCCAGATCCAGGCCGGCGATGCCGACTTGCTGGAAGCCCAGTTCGCGGCCCCAATCCTTGATGGATTGAGCCAGGGCGGGGAGGTCGACAGTGGAAGCAGACATGCGAGGAGGGAAACCAGAGCTGAGGTAGGTATAATTCTGCCAGACATCGACGCAAAGGTTGCAGCATGCCATCCCCTGACCCGCAAATACCCGACGTACAGCAGCAATCTCCACGGCACCTGGGGCCAGACAGCCTGGTGGGGCCGGCGGCGCGTCCGCTGGATGCGCACAAGGGCATGTACGGCCGGGTGCTGGTTATCGGTGGCGACCACGGCACCGGCGGCGCCGCCCTGCTCAGCGCTGAAAGCGCCTTGCGCAGCGGTGCCGGGATGGTCTCGTTGGCCACGCGCGGTGAGCATGCCGCGCCGGCCCTGGCACGTATGCCAGAGGTGATGGTTGCCAGTATCGCCTCGGCCAACCAACTGATGGGCCTGGTTGAGGCCGCTTCCGTACTGGTGGTCGGGCCAGGCCTGGGTCAAGCCAGTTGGGGCCGCAGCCTGCTGTCGGTTGCGGCCAATGCCGACAAGCCGCAGGTGTGGGACGCCGATGCGTTGAATCTGCTGGCCAACGGCACGACGCGCCTGCCGGCTGACGCCGTGATCACCCCGCATCCAGGCGAGGCCGCCCGCCTGCTGGGCATTTCCACCGAGCAACTGCAGAAGGACCGCAACGGCGCGGCGCTGCAACTGGCCCGTCGATACGCGGCGGTGTGCGTGCTCAAGGGCGCCGGCAGCCTGATTGCCGCCCCGGATGGACGCCTGGCTCTGTGCGACCACGGCCATCCGGCCATGGCCACCGGCGGGTTGGGTGACGTGCTGGCGGGCCTGATTGGCGCGCTTCGTGCTCAGCATATGGACGGCTTTGATGCGGCCTGCCTGGGCGTCTGGTTGCACGCCCGCGCCGGTGAGCAGCGTGGCCGTCAGGGGCGGGGCCTGGCCGCCAGTGATGTGATCCCCACCATTCGTCAGTTGCTCGAGGAGCAGTTTCCGTGTCTGAAGTAACCCTTTATGTGGAAGGCGAACAGGCCATGATCGAGTTCGGCGCGCGCATGGCCCAGCTCACCGGGGGCCACGGCCTGATCTTTCTGGAGGGCGATCTAGGCGCCGGCAAGACCACCTTCTCACGCGGCTTGATCCGTGGCCTGGGCCATGTTGGTGCGGTGAAAAGTCCGACCTTCACGCTGGTTGAACCGTACGAAATAGGTGCTATAAAAGCCTTTCACTTCGACTTGTATCGTCTTGTTGATCCTGAAGAATTGGAGTACTTGGGCATACGCGACTACTTTGAAGAAGACGCACTTTGCCTGATCGAATGGCCCCAACAGGGTGCAGGCTTTTTGCCAAAGCCTGACCTGACCATTACCATAAGCCCGCAAGCGGCCGGTAGGTCGTTGAAGTTGTCGCCTCAGGGCCCGCGCGGTGAGTCCTGGTGTGCCGTTCTGGCACGGGAATTCAAATAAATTGATGGGGTTAGGTATGCGCATTCGCGCGCTGGTCGCGGTCGTTGGTTTCATGGTGGCGACGTTGGCCGTCAACGCAGTGGCTGCCACGCAGGTCAAGAGCGTGCGGTTGTGGCGCGCACCGGATAACACTCGGTTGGTGTTCGACCTGACCGGGCCGGTGCAGCACAGTGTGTTCACCCTGTCCTCACCCGATCGCCTGGTGATCGACATCAATGGCGCCACGGCTGCCGGGCCTCTGTCGGTGGCCCCCGGTGATTCGCCCATCACCAGCGTGCGCTCGGCGCAGCGCACCCCCAACGACCTGCGAGTGGTGGTCGACCTGAAAAAATCGGTCACGCCGAAAAGCTTCACCCTGGCGCCGAACCAGCAGTATGGCAATCGTCTGGTGGTCGACCTGTTCGACTCGCCTGCCGACGCCGAGCCAACGCCTACCCAGCCTGCGGTGGCGATCGCGCCTGCGGTGCCGGTCACGCCAACGCGTCCGGCCATCAAGCTGACGCCAGTCCCCAATGGCAAGCGCGACATTGTTGTGGCCATCGACGCCGGTCACGGCGGTGAAGACCCGGGCGCCTCCGGCCCGCGGGGCCAGCACGAGAAAGACGTGGTGCTGCAGATTGCCAAGGAACTGCAGCGCCAGATCAACGCCGAGCAGGGTTTTCGCGCCGAGCTGACCCGTACTGGCGACTACTTCATTCCGCTGCGTGGCCGTACCGAAATCGCGCGCAAGAAAGGCGCCGACCTGTTTGTGTCGATCCACGCCGACGCAGCGCCATCCTCGGCCGCTTTCGGCGCCTCGGTGTTCGCCCTGTCGGAGCGCGGTGCCACTTCCGAAACCGCGCGCTGGCTGGCCGACACGGAAAACCGTTCCGACCTCATCGGCGGTGCCGGCAACGTCAGCCTCGACGACAAGGACCGCATGCTCGCCGGGGTATTGCTGGACCTGTCGATGACCGCCTCCCTGACCTCCAGCCTCAATGTCGGCCAGAAGGTACTCAGCAACATCGGCCAGGTCACCCCGCTGCACAAGCGCCGGGTCGAGCAGGCCGGGTTCATGGTGTTGAAGTCACCGGACATCCCTTCGATCCTGGTCGAGACCGGCTTCATCTCCAACTCCAACGAAGCCAACAAGCTGCAGAGCTCCGGCCACCAGCAGGCCCTGGCCCGTTCGATTCGCACCGGCGTGAAGCAGTTTTTCCAGCAGAATCCACCGCCCGGCACCTACATCGCCTGGCTGCGCGATACCGGCAAGATTGCCCGTGGCCCAAGTACGCATGTGGTACGCCCAGGTGAAACCCTGGCCATGCTTGCGGCCCGCTATGAACTGGGCATTGCCACCTTGCGCAGTGCCAACGATCTGAAAACCGATGAGCTGAAGATCGGCCAGGAAATCACCATTCCCAGTACCGCGCTGGCGGCACAGTGATGAGCACTTCGGCGCGCATCGAGCTGCTCAGTCCGCGGCTCGCTAACCAGATCGCCGCAGGCGAGGTCGTCGAACGGCCGGCCTCGGTGATCAAGGAGCTGCTGGAAAACAGCCTGGACTCCGGCGCCCGTCGCATCGACGTGGAAGTGGAGCAGGGCGGCGTCAAACTGCTGCGGGTACGTGACGACGGCGGGGGCATATCCGCCGACGATCTGCCGTTGGCCCTGGCGCGGCATGCCACCAGCAAGATTCGCGACCTCGAGGACCTCGAACGGGTGATGAGCCTGGGCTTTCGCGGCGAGGCGCTGGCTTCGATCAGTTCGGTCGCGCGCCTGACCCTCACGTCGCGCACCGCCGATGCCGACCAGGCCTGGCAGGTCGAAACCGAAGGCCGGGACATGGACGCGCGGGTTCAGCCTGCGGCCCACCCTGTGGGCACTTCGGTGGAAGTTCGCGACCTGTTCTTCAATACCCCCGCGCGGCGCAAATTCCTCAAGACAGAGAAGACCGAATTCGATCACCTGCAGGAAGTGATCAAGCGCCTGGCGCTGGCCCGTTTCGATGTCGGGTTTCATCTGCGCCACAACGGCAAGACCATCCTCAGCCTGCACGAAGCGCGCGACGAGACCGCCCGTGCCCGGCGCGTGGCGTCGGTGTGCGGCCCGGCCTTCCTCGAGCAGGCGATGCCGATCGAGGTCGAACGCAACGGCCTTCATCTATGGGGCTGGGTCGGGTTGCCGACGTTCTCCCGCAGCCAGGCGGACCTTCAGTACTTCTTCGTCAACGGTCGCGCGGTGCGCGACAAACTGGTGGCCCATGCGGTACGCCAGGCCTATCGCGACGTGCTGTTCAACGGCCGCCATCCCACCTTCGTGCTGTTTCTGGAGGTGGATCCGGCAGTGGTCGACGTCAATGTGCACCCTACCAAGCACGAAGTCCGCTTCCGCGACGGTCGCATGGTGCACGACTTCCTCTACGGCACCCTGCATCGGGCCCTGGCCGACGTGCGCCCCGAAGACCACCTGGCCAGCGCGCCTGCCCCCCAGGAAGGCCTGCGTCCCACCGGTGCCCAGGCCGGCGAGTTCGGTCCGCAGGGCGAGATGCGTCTGGCAGCCAACCTGCTGGAACAGCCCGTGGCCGGGCCGCCCACCTATGCTTCGGGCGGTGGCGGCCAGGGTTATCACTATGTGCCGCCGCGCCCTTCGCAGCCACTGCCGGTGGCCGAGTCGCAGAACGCCTACCGTGAGTTCTTCGCGCCGCTGCCGGTCACCGGCAACCCTGCGCAGATCGCGCCCGGGCTGCCTGAGGGGCAGGGCGATATCCCCCCGTTGGGCTACGCCCTGGCGCAGCTCAAAGGCATCTACATTCTGGCCGAGAACGCCCAGGGTCTGGTGCTGGTGGACATGCACGCCGCCCACGAACGCATCATGTACGAACGCCTGAAGATCGCCATGGCCAGCGAAGGTCTCAGTGGTCAGCCGCTGTTGGTGCCCGAATCCCTGGCGGTCAGCCAGCGCGAAGCAGATTGCGCCGAAGAACACGTGGCCTGGTTCCAGCGCCTGGGCTTCGAACTGCAACGCCTGGGTCCGGAAACCCTGGCCATTCGGCAGATTCCCGCGCTGCTGAAACAGGCCGAGGCCAACCGACTGGTATCCGACGTGTTGGCCGACCTGATGGAGTACGGCACCAGCGACCGTATCCAGGCCCACCTCAACGAGTTGCTGGGCACCATGGCCTGCCACGGCGCCATTCGCGCCAATCGGCGCCTGGCCATCCCGGAAATGAACGGCCTGCTGCGCGACATGGAAAACACGGAGCGCAGTGGCCAGTGCAACCATGGCCGACCGACCTGGACCCAGATGGGCCTGGGCGAATTGGACAAACTTTTCTTGCGCGGCCAGTGAACATGAGTGGGTTACCCCCGGCGATATTTCTGATGGGGCCGACGGCTGCCGGCAAGACCGACCTGGCCATCGAGCTGACCAAGGTATTGCCCTGCGAGCTGATCAGCGTGGATTCGGCGCTGATCTACCGGGGCATGGATATCGGCACTGCCAAGCCTTCGCGGGACATACTCGCGCAGTATCCGCACGCGCTGATCGATATCCTCGACCCGGCCCAGAGTTACAGCGCCGCCGATTTTCGCCGCGATGCCTTGCAGGCCATGGGCGAAATCAGCGCGCGCGGCAATATTCCGTTGCTGGTCGGCGGCACCATGCTGTATTTCAAGGCACTGCTCGAAGGCCTGGCGGACATGCCGGCAGCAGATGCCGAGGTTCGCGCCGAACTCGAAGAGCGGGCCGCGCGCCTGGGCTGGCAGGCGCTGCACGATGAATTGGCCGGCGTCGATCCGGTGTCGGCGGCGCGTATCCACCCCAATGATCCGCAGCGTCTGATTCGTGCCCTGGAGGTCTATCGGGTCAGCGGCTCGAGCATGACCGAGCACCGTGCCCGACAATCTGCGCAAAGTACCGAGGCAGGCGCGTCGGGAGACGTTCAATTGCCCTATACTGTGGCGCAACTGGCGATCGCACCCACGGATCGCCAGGTGTTGCATGAACGAATTGCCCTGCGTTTCGGGCAAATGCTGGAACAAGGCTTCATCGACGAGGTCATTGCTTTGCGTGCCAGAAGTGACTTGCACGCAGGGCTGCCGTCTATACGAGCGGTGGGCTACCGGCAGGTCTGGGATCATCTGGATGGCAAGCTGACGTCGGCTGAAATGCAGGAGCGCGGCATTATTGCCACTCGCCAGTTGGCGAAACGGCAATTTACCTGGTTGCGCGGTTGGGCTGATCTGCACTGGTTGGATAGCCTGGCTTGCGACAATCTGCCTCGCACCTTGAAATACCTGGGCTCGGCCTCCATATTGAGCTGAGTCCCGCAATTGCCGTCTATCCTTGGGGGTAACACGGCCAAAGCCAGCAATTTTTCATAGCTTTCTTACTATTGATCCTTAAAGGAGTGCGGCACATGTCAAAAGGGCATTCGCTACAAGACCCTTACTTGAACACCTTGCGTAAAGAGAAGGTCGGCGTTTCGATCTATCTGGTGAACGGTATCAAGTTGCAGGGCCAGATCGAGTCTTTCGACCAGTTCGTGATCTTGCTGAAGAACACCGTCAGCCAGATGGTCTACAAGCACGCGATTTCCACAGTGGTACCGGTGCGTCCGATTCGTCTGCCCAGCGCAACCGAATCCGAGCAGGGCGACACTGAACCAGGTAACGCCTGATAGGAGTCTGCCTTGTTCTTTGAGCGCCACGGTGGTGGTGAACGAGCCATACTCGTTCACTTGGATGGTCAAGACCCTGAGGCGCGCGAAGACCCGCAGGAGTTTCAGGAGCTGGCCATTTCGGCCGGCGCCGAAACTGTCGCATTCGTCAATGTCGCTCGCCATCGGCCCAGTGCCCGGTTTCTCATCGGCAGCGGCAAGGTCGAGGAGCTGCGTGACCAGGTCAAGGCCGAACACGCAGACCTGGTGATCTTCAATCACACCCTCACACCCAGCCAGGAACGCAACCTCGAAAAAGTCTTCGAGTGTCGCGTGCTCGACCGTACCGGTCTGATCCTGGATATCTTCGCGCAACGCGCCCGTACCCATGAAGGCAAGCTGCAGGTCGAACTGGCCCAGCTCGAGCACATGAGCACGCGTCTGGTGCGTGGCTGGACTCACCTCGAGCGTCAGGGCGGTGGTATCGGCCTGCGTGGCCCGGGTGAAACTCAGCTGGAAACCGACCGCCGTCTGCTGCGGGTACGCCTGCGCCAGATCAAGTCGCGGTTGGAGAAGGTGCGCAGCCAACGCGAACAGGCGCGCCGCGGGCGGCGTCGGGCGGACATTCCGTCGGTGTCGCTGGTGGGCTACACCAACGCCGGCAAGTCGACCTTGTTCAATGCGGTCACGACCTCCGAGGTGTACGCCGCCGACCAGTTGTTCGCCACATTGGACCCTACCCTGCGCCGCCTTGAGCTCAAGGACCTGGGGCCGGTGATTCTGGCCGATACCGTGGGTTTCATTCGGCACCTGCCGCACAAGCTGGTCGAGGCTTTTCGCGCTACGCTCGAAGAGTCGAGCAACTCCGACCTGCTGTTGCATGTGATCGATGCCCACGAGCCCGAGCGCATGGCGCAGATCGAGCAGGTCATGGCGGTGCTGACGGAGATCGGCGCGCAAGGCTTGCCGATCCTCGAGGTGTATAACAAACTCGATCTGCTCGAAGGGGTCGAGCCGCAGATTCAACGCGATGCCGATGGCAAGCCCGTCAGGGTCTGGGTATCGGCGCGTGACGGTCGCGGTCTCGATCTGGTCAAGCAGGCGGTGGCCGAGCTGCTGGGCGAGGACCTGTTCGTGGGGACCTTGCAGCTGGGTCAGAAGCTGGGGCGATTGCGAGCGCAGTTCTTCTCGCTCGGCGCTGTGCAGAGCGAGGCCCATGATGAACAGGGCGGCAGCCTGCTGGCGGTGCGTTTGCCCCGTGCGGAATTGAATCGCCTGGTCAGTCGCGAAGGGATGGAGCCCGCTGAATTCATCGAGCAACACACTTTGCAATAAAAGCCTGACACGGCGGCTGTGCTGTCGTGACGGGCATTCTGTAGCATTGGTCGGCGCGCCGTGGGTGCGTCTTTGCTTTATCAGATGGAGAGCGCTATGGCTTGGAATGAGCCGGGTGGCAACTCGAACAATCAAGATCCTTGGGGTGGCAAACGCCGTGGAGGCGACCGCAAGGGGCCACCGGATCTCGACGAGGCCTTCCGCAAGCTGCAGGACAGCCTGAACGGTTTGTTCGGCGGTGGAAAGAAACGCACAGGTGGCAGTGGCGACGGTGGTGGTACATCCAAGGGCGGTGGCCTCGGGCTGCTGGGCATCGGCATTGCCGTGCTGGCCGCCATCTGGCTGTACAGCGCCGTCTACGTGGTCGACGAGCAGGAGCAGGCCGTGGTGCTGCGCTTCGGCAAGTACTATGAAACCGTCGGGCCGGGCTTGAACATCTACTTCCCGCCGATCGATCGCAAGTACCTGGAAAACGTCACGCGCGAGCGTTCGTACACCAAGCAGGGCCAGATGCTCACCGAAGACGAAAACATCGTCGAAGTGCCGCTGACCGTGCAGTACAAGATCACCAACCTGCAGGATTTCGTCCTGCGCGTCGACCAGCCTGAAGTCAGCCTGCAACACGCGACCGACAGTGCCTTGCGCCATGTGGTGGGTTCCACCGCCATGGACCAGGTGCTGACCGAAGGCCGTGAGCAGATGGCGGGCGAAATCAAGGAACGCCTGCAGCGTTTCCTCGACACCTATCAGACCGGCATCACCGTGACCCAGGTCAACGTGCAGAGCGCAGCCGCACCGCGTGAAGTGCAGGAAGCCTTCGATGACGTGATTCGTGCCCGCGAGGACGAACAGCGTTCGCGCAACCAGGCCGAAGGCTATGCCAACGGCGTGATTCCGGAAGCCCGTGGTCAGGCACAGCGCATCATCGAGGACGCCAACGGCTACCGCGACGAAGTGGTCTCCCGTGCCAAGGGTGAGGCCGACCGCTTCACCAAACTGGTCACCGAGTACCGCAAGGCGCCGGAAGTCACTCGCCAGCGTCTGTACCTGGAAACCATGCAGGACGTCTACAGCAATACCAGCAAGGTGCTGGTGGCCAGCAAGGAAGGTCAGAACAACCTGATCTACCTGCCGCTGGACAAGATGGTCGGGGGCGATCGCAACAACAGCGCCACGCCAGCCGCCGCCACGCCGTCCTCGGCCAGTGATGCTGCAGGTGCTCGCGCCGCGGCCGACCTGCAGCAGCAACAGCGTGAAATGCGTTCAAGGGAGAGTCGCTGATGGGCAATAAATCTGTGATCGCCCTTATCGTCGCTGTCGTACTGGCAGTGGCAGCATGGAACTGCTTCTACATCGTCGCTCAGACCGAACGTGCGGTACTTCTGCAATTCGGCCGGGTCGTCCAGGCGGATGTGCAGCCGGGCCTGCATGTGAAGCTTCCCTACGTCAACCAGGTGCGCAAGTTCGACGCCCGGCTGATGACCCTCGACGCACCGACCCAGCGGTTCCTGACCCTGGAGAAGAAAGCGGTGATGGTCGACGCCTATGCCAAATGGCGGGTCAAGGACGCGGAGCGTTACTACACCGCGACTTCCGGCATGAAGCAGATCGCCGACGAACGTCTGTCCCGCCGTCTCGAGTCGGGCCTGCGTGACCAGTTCGGCAAGCGCACCCTGCACGAAGTGGTGTCGGGTGAACGTGACGCGCTGATGTCGGACATCACCTCCTCGCTCAACCGCATGGCGGACAAGGAGCTGGGTATCGAAGTCATCGACGTGCGCGTCAAGGCCATCGACCTGCCCAAGGAAGTGAACCGCAGCGTGTTCGAGCGCATGAGCACCGAGCGTGAGCGTGAAGCCCGCGAGCACCGCGCCAAGGGTAACGAGCTGGCCGAAGGCATCCGTGCCGACGCCGATCGCCAACGCCGTGTGCTGCTGGCCGAAGCCTACCGGGAATCGGAAGAAGCCCGCGGTGACGGTGATGCGCAGGCAGCGGCCATCTACGCCAAGGCGTATGGCCAGGATCAGGAGTTCTACTCCTTCTTCCGCAGCCTGCAGGCTTATCGCCAGAGCTTCGCCAACAAGAGCGACGTGATGGTGCTTGATCCGAACAGCGACTTCTTCAAGTTCATGGACAAGTACAAGCCCTGATCGACGCACCCCACCCGGCGGTTTAACCGCTGGGTGGGGTGAACGATCGGCAAAAGCTGTGTATGATGCGGCAGCCGGGAAATTCCCGGCTTTTTTGCGTCTGCAAGATCGATTGGCCGATTGATTGGCCCTGGTTCATGAGGAAATTGCCCCGCGATGCGTTTGCGGTGGGCGATTTCTGCTTCACTCAAGGCTCGCCCGAGGGCTGGCCGCCCGGATCATAGGGGAATGGCGTAATGGCAACGGTAGACCGCTGGCTGCTGCCAGATGGCATCGAAGAAGTACTGCCGCCGGAAGCTGCGCGTATAGAAGTGGCGCGGCGCAAGGTGTTGGACCTGTTCCAGAGCTGGGGCTACGAGTTCGTCGTGACCCCGCATATCGAGTATCTAGAGTCGCTGCTGACCGGTGCCGGTCAGGACCTTGATCTGCGCACCTTCAAGGTGATCGACCCGCAATCGGGTCGCCAGATGGGGTTCCGCGCCGATATCACGCCGCAGGTGGCGCGTATCGACGCCCACACCTTGCGCCGGGAAGGGCCGAACCGTCTGTGCTATGCCGGCAGCGTGTTGCACGCCCAGCCGCGGGCACTGTCCAGCTCCCGTAGCCCGATCCAGTTGGGTGCCGAGTTGTATGGCGATGCCAGCCCGAGCAGCGATGTCGAGGTGATCAGCCTGATGCTGGCTATGCTTGAGTGGGCGGATGTGCCGGATGTGCACATGGACCTGGGTCACGTCGGCATCTACCGCGGCCTGGCACGGGCCGCCGGTTTGTCCGGCGACGTGGAGCAGCAGTTGTTCGACGCCCTGCAACGCAAGGCCATCGACGAAGTGATCGGCTTGACCGAAGGCCTGCCGGCCGAATTGGCTGGCATGTTGCGGGCTCTGGTCGATCTGTGCGGTGGGCGCGAAGTGCTGGCACAGGCCAGGATACGTCTGGCCAATGCCCCGGCAGCGGTACTGACCGCGCTCGACGACCTGCTGGCGATTGCCGAGCGCTTGGCATTGCGCTTCCCGGCGTTGCCGCTGTATTTCGACCTGGGCGAGTTGCGCGGTTATCACTACCACACCGGCGTGGTGTTCGCGGTGTTCGTGCCGGGCATGGGACAGTCCATCGCTCAGGGCGGTCGTTACGACGACATTGGCGCCGACTTCGGTCGCGCCCGGCCGGCCACCGGCTTCTCCACGGACCTCAAGTCCCTGGTGAGCCTGGGCCGCGCCGAGATCGAACTGCCGTCAGGCGGCATCTGGATGCCCGACAGCACTGACGCGGCGCTGTGGCAGAAGGTCTGCCAGTTGCGCGGCGAGGGCCAGCGAGTGGTCCAGGCCTTGC
>NZ_DFUE01000058.1:96463-102279 GCF_002379585.1 Pseudomonas sp. UBA4194 | reverse complement strand
GGCTGGGGTGAGGGGACCATTGACCTCGGTATCAAACCGAGAGCGACCCTGTCACCCCTCAATCTCCACCAGGATCTCGCCAGGATTCACCCGATCCCCCTTCGCTACATGAATGGCCACCACCTTGCCCGCCACACTGGCCTGCACCTCGGTCTCCATCTTCATCGCCTCGGTAATCAGCACCGCTTGCCCGGCCTTGACCGCATCGCCCTCCTTGACCAGCACGTCGACGATGTTGCCCGGCATGGTCGTGCTCACGTGCCCCGGCTCGCTGGCCTGCTTGCGCTTGCCGATGCCGCCGCCGACGAACTCGTTCAAGGGTTCGAACACCACCTCTTCCGGCATGCCATCGATCGACAGGTAGAAGTGCCGCTTGCCCTCGGACTTCACCCCCACACCGGTGATGTCCACCCGGTAGCTCTCACCGTGCACATCGATGACGAATTCGGTCGGCACGCCCTCGCCGCCGGCTGATGCCACTGCGCCGGCTTCGGGAATCGGCAGCAGGGCTTCGGGGGCCAAGGTCCCGGCTGCACGCTCCTCGAGGAACTTGCGGCCGATGTCCGGAAACATGGCGAAGGTCAGCACATCTTCCTCGGACTGAGCCAGCTCACCGATGTCCTTGCGCAGCTTGTCCATCTCCGGCTTGAGCAGGTCCGCCGGACGCACATCGATCACCTCTTCACTGCCGATCGCCTGGCGACGCAGTTTTTCGTCCACTTTGCCGGGGGCCTGGCCGTAACCGCCTTGCAGATACAGCTTCACTTCATTGGTGATGGTCCTGTAACGCTCCCCTGCCAGCACGTTGAAGAAGGCCTGGGTGCCGACGATCTGCGAGGTCGGCGTAACCAGCGGTGGATAACCGAGGTCTTCACGCACCCGCGGGATCTCCGCCAGCACTTCGTTCATACGGTTCAGCGCGCCCTGCTCTTTCAACTGGTTGGCCAGGTTGGAAATCATCCCGCCCGGCACCTGATTGACCTGCACCCGGGTATCGACGGCCGTGAATTCACTTTCGAACTGGTGGTATTTCTTGCGCACGGCATAGAAGTACAGGCCGATTTCCTGGAGCAGCTCCAGGCTCAGGCCGGTGTCGAACTCGCTGCCTTTGAGGGCTGCCACCATGGACTCGGTACCCGGATGGCTGGTACCCCAGGCGAAGCTGGAAATGGCGGTATCGATATGATCGGCGCCGTTTTCCACAGCCTTGAGCTGGCACATGGCAGCCAGGCCGGCGGTGTCGTGGCTGTGGATAAATACCGGCAGCGACTGCTCGGCCTTCAGCGCCTTGACCAGCTCGCCGGTGGCGTAGGGCGTCAGCAGCCCGGCCATGTCCTTGATCGCCACCGAGTCGCAGCCCATGGCCTCCATCTGCTTGGCCTGAGCGACGAAAGCGCCGATGGTGTGCACCGGGCTGGTGGTGTAGGCGATGGTGCCCTGGGCATGCTTGCCCGCCGCCTTCACCGCTTCGATGGCCACGCGCAGGTTACGCACGTCGTTCATGGCGTCGAAGATGCGGAACACGTCGATGCCGTTGGCGGCCGCCTTGGCCACGAACGCGCGCACCACGTCATCGCTGTAATGGCGATAACCGAGCAGGTTCTGACCGCGCAGGAGCATCTGCAGACGCGTATTGGGCAACGCCTCGCGCAGCTGGCGCAGGCGCTCCCACGGGTCTTCCTTCAAGAACCGCACGCAGGCATCGAATGTCGCGCCGCCCCACACTTCCAGCGACCAGTAACCGACCTTGTCGAGCTTGTCGCAGATCGGCAGCATGTCTTCGGTGCGCATGCGGGTGGCCAGCAGGGACTGGTGAGCGTCGCGCAGGATGGTGTCGGTAACAAAAATCTTCTTGGTCATTGGAATGTTCCTCACAGGCCTGCGTGGGCGGCAATGGCAGCGGCGATGGCCAGGGCCAGCTCTTCGGGTTTGCGTTTGATCGAGTAGTTGGTCAGCTCGGGGTGGCTTTCGACGAAGCTGGTGTTGAACTGCCCACTGCGGAACTCGGGGTTGCGCAGGATTTCCTGGTAGTACGCCGCGGTGGTCTTGACGCCTTGCAGGCGCATGTCGTCCAGGGCCCGCAGGCCGCGGTCCATGGCTTCTTCCCAGGTCAGCGCCCAGACCACCAGCTTCAGGCACATGGAGTCGTAGTACGGCGGTATGGTGTAGCCGGTGTAGATCGCCGTGTCGGTGCGCACGCCCGGGCCGCCGGGCGCGTAATAGCGGGTGATCTTGCCGAAGCTGGGCAGGAAGTTGTTCTTCGGGTCTTCGGCGTTGATCCGGAACTGCAAGGCGAAGCCGCGGTGCACGATGTCTTCCTGTTTCACCGACAGTGGCAGGCCAGAGGCGATACGAATCTGCTCGCGGACGATATCGATGCCGGTGATTTCCTCGGTGATGGTGTGTTCCACCTGCACCCGAGTGTTCATTTCCATGAAGTACACCTCGCCCTCGGCGAGCAGGAACTCCACGGTGCCGGCGTTCTCGTAGCCCACGGCTTTGGCCGCGCGTACCGACAGGTCGCCGATATAGGCGCGTTGCTCGGGGGTCAGCTGTGGGCTGGGGGCAATTTCGATGAGCTTCTGGTTGCGCCGCTGGATCGAGCAGTCACGCTCGAACAGGTGCACCACGTTGCCGAAGCTGTCACCCAGGATCTGCGCCTCGATGTGCTTGGGGTTGACGATGCATTTTTCCAGGAACACTTCGGCCGAGCCAAAGGCCTTGGTGGCTTCGGAAATCACCCGGGGAAAGGCCTGCTCCAGTTCCTCGCGGCTGTTGCAGCGGCGGATGCCGCGGCCGCCACCGCCGGACGTGGCCTTGAGCATTACGGGGTAACCGATGCGGTCGCCTTCGCTCAGGGCTTCCTGAATGTCGGCGACATTGCCTTCGGTGCCCGGCGTGACCGGCACGCCGGCCTTTATCATGCTGCGGCGGGCCTCGGTCTTGTCGCCCATGCGGCGGATGACCTCGGCCGACGGGCCGATGAACTTGACCCCCCGCGATGCGCAGATCTCGGCCAGCTCGGCGTTTTCAGAAAGGAAGCCATAACCCGGATGCAGCGCATCGCAGCCGGTTTCAACGGCCAGGTTCACCAGCTTGCGGGGGTTGAGGTAGCCGGCCAGTGGCTCGGCACCAATGCTGTAGGCCTCGTCCGCACGTTTGACGTGCAGCGCGTGGCGATCGGCTTCGGAATAGATCGCGACCGAACGAATGCCCATCTCGGCGCAGGCCCGTACGATGCGTACGGCGATTTCACCACGGTTGGCGATCAGGATCTTTTTTATCACTTGGAGGTTCCTCGACCGATGAATCCATTCGGGCCGGTGCGTGGCCGACCCTGTGGGTAACCAGATGTTTCTCTGGTCGCCTGTTCAAACTAGCGCGGTCTAGGGATTAACAAAAATCAATATTTGTTAGGTTACATATTAGTTAAAGCTTATAGTTCCGGCATTGTGCTCTTACAGGCGGGCTGGAAAATGCGTAAGTCCTTGATGCGAATGACGTTGCGTCAGCTTCAGGTGTTCAATGAAGTCTGCGATCTGCGCTCGTACAGCCGCGCCGCGGAGGAAATGTCGCTGACCCAGCCGGCCGTGAGCCTGCAAATCAGGCAGTTGGAAGAGCTGGTGGGGCAACCGCTGTTCGACTATGTCGGCAAAAAGCTCTACCTCACTGACGCGGCGGAGGCACTGCAGCGAGCCAGCCGGGATATCTTCGGTCGCCTGGAAAACCTCGATATGCAGCTTTCCGACATGCAGGGCTCGTTGCAAGGCCAGTTGAAGCTGGCCGTGGAGTCCAGCGCGAAGTACTTCGTGCCGCACCTGTTCGCAGCGTTCAAGCGCCAGCATCCCGAGGTCAACCTGCAACTGACGGTGGTCAATAGAGCTCAGGTCATACGACGCCTGTCGGACAACCGTGACGACGTCACCATCATGTCCATGGTGCCTCAGGACATGGGCCTGGACTTCATGCCGTTTCTGAACAATCCGATCATTGCGGTGGCGCCTCCCGAGCACCCGCTGTGCCAGCTGGAGCGGGTCCGCCTGCAGGATCTGGAGCCGTACACGCTGCTGGTGCGCGAGCAGGGTTCGGGTACACGGCGCGCCTGCGAAGAGTATTTCAAGGAGAAGCGCGTGCATTTCACGCAAACGCTGGAGGTCGCCTCGGCCGATGCTCAGCGTGAGTGCGTGATCGCAGGCCTCGGCCTGGCGATGCTGACCCGCCACGCGGTGAGCATGGAGTTATCCACAGGCGTGCTGCAGGAGCTGCCAGTGCAAGAGCTGCCGCTGCAACGCAGCTGGTGCGTGGTGCAGGCCAAAGCCAAGCGTCAATCGCCGGTCGCCCTGGCCTTCGCTGCCTTCATTCGCGCCGAGCGCGCGCAGATCACTGCGCTGGTCGAGCGCTTTGCTGGTCACCGCCAGCCGCCTGCCAATAATTGAGTTCGGCGTATTCGTTGATTTCCTGCAGCAGGCGACGCTGCTCGGAATAGCTTTCGATCGCGCGGCGAAATTCCATGCGGCGCTGATCTTCCTGCTGGCGTTTGGTTTTTGAAGAGGTGTTGGGTTGCGAGCCATCGAAGTAACGAGCCATTGCGTGTCTCCCAGTTCGAGTTCGGGAGTACAGGGTGGCCTGGGGATATGAAGGTTTGGCGACGGGTTGGTGAATATGGGGTTAAAGGCGGCTCAGGGTAGATCGGCGGTGAATGCTTCCTTCACCACAGACCCGAACACCTGCTCCGTCAATCTTCATGCACCTCGTGCGCCTTGAGCGACTTGGGTGACAAGCGCAAGCTGCGCAAACTGCGCTTCACGCTCTTCAAGTGGTTCACCAGATCGGGGCCGCGGGCCATCGCCACGCCCATGGCCAGCACATCGATCACCACCAGATGCGCGATGCGCGAGGCCAATGGGGTGTAGATCTCGGTGTCTTCATGCACATCCACCGCCAGATTGACCGTGGCCAGCTCAGCCAGTGGCGTCTGCCCTGGGCACAGGGAAATCAGCGTCGCGCCAGACTCGCGCACCAGGTTGGCGGTGATCAGCAAGTCCTTGGACCGCCCCGACTGCGAGATGCAGATGGCCACATCGGTGGGCTTCAGCGTCACTGCCGACATCGCCTGCATGTGGGGATCGGAGTAGGCGGCGGCGGTGAGCAGCAAACGGAAAAACTTGTGCTGAGCATCGGCCGCTACCGCGCCCGACGCACCAAAACCGTAGAACTCCACCCGCTGCGCCGTGGACATGGCCGTGACGGCGCGCTGCAAGGCCTCGGGATCGAGGTTCTCGCGCACTTCCATCAGGGTATGCAGCGTGGTGTCGAAGATCTTCAGGCTGTAATCGGCGACCGAATCATCTTCGTGAATGGCGAACTGCCCAAAACTCGCGCCGGCCGCCAGGCTTTGCGCCAGCTTGAGCTTGAGGTCCTGAAAACCGGTGCAGCCGATCGCTCGACAGAAGCGCACGATGGTGGGCTCGCTGATGCCGACGCTGTGGGCCAGATCGGCCATGGAGCTGTGCATCACGGCAGCCGGGTCCAGCAGCACGTGATCGGCAACCTTGAGCTCCGACTTGCGCAGCAGGTGGCGTGACTGGTCAATGTGTTGCAGCAGGTTCAAGGAAGAGGCTCCCGCTCAGGGTTCGAAGGGCCGGGATGTAGCTTGCTTGTAGTTATACTACAAGCCCCGCTGATCGCCCAGTTAAACGTCTGTACGACCCCTTTCGCGGCTTCTGCACCACCGCTTGATCTGAATGATGTATCGACCGCACTGGCCCCTTCGCGGCTTTACGCCGTTCCTACAGAGGGAACAGTCCACCCGTAGG
>NZ_DFUE01000058.1:83835-96359 GCF_002379585.1 Pseudomonas sp. UBA4194 | reverse complement strand
ACCGCACGGGCCCCTTCGCGGGGGAACAGTCCACCTGTAGGAGCGGCGTGAAGCCGCGAAGGCGTCCTCTGCATCGCTGCTGGATCTGAATGTTGCATCGACCGCACGGGCCCCTTCGCGGCTTTACGCCGCTCCTACGATTCTCTGGTGGAGAGGTCGGTGAAGAAACCGACGATTTGCTGCGCGTGGCCGCGGCTGTCCCTGATGACGGTCAATTGCAGCCATTGCCGATAGAGTTCGCCGTTTTGGCGGGTTTCGGCCAGTTCGCCTTCCCAGGTACCTTTGATCTCCAGGGTTTCCTCGATGGCTTCCTGATGCCGGCGAGCATCGCGACTACAAGGCAACTGCAGCCAATGATGTCCACGCACCTGCACTTCGGCCAGCCCAGTGATACGGCTGAACGCCGCGTTCACGGCCAGCACGACATGGTGCGCATCGAGCACCAGTATCCCTTCGCTGGCCGCGTCGAAAACCAGCCCCGCCAGTTTCAGGTTGCCGCGCAGGGCCTTGTCCGCCGTCACGTCGCGCCGCGTGCCGACCATGCGCAACACCTTGCCTCCCGGCGTACGCTCGACGGCACGGCCACGGTCCTCGATCCACAACCAATGACCGTCCTGATGGCGGATACGGTATTCGGCGCGGTAGTCCTCGGTACGGCCCTTGAGGTGCTCGACCATGGCCCGCTTGACCCGTTGCTGGTCCTCCGGATGCATGCGCGGGCGCAACTGCTGGAGCATCGCCTGCATGAACTCCGGCTCCAGGCCGAACAGCTCCTTGAGCTGGCTGTGGTGCACTTCGTCGGTACTCAGGTTCCAGTCCCACAAACCCAGCCCGCTGGCCTCCAACGCCAGAGCCAGCCGCTCTTCGCTCTTGCTCAGGGCATGAGTGGCATCGTGCAGCTCCTGACTGCGCTGCACCACCCGGGTCTGCAGCGCGGCGTGGGTCTGACGCAATTGTTCTTCGGCGTCGCGACGCTGCTGCACCTCCGCCGCCAGGGCCTGGTTCAGCCGATCGCTGCTGCTCTGCGCCAGTTGCAGGGTGGCAATCAGTTCCTGATTGCGGAAACGGCGCAGCAAGCTGCGGTTCATCAAGCGATTGACCTGCCAGGCCACCACCAGCAGCGCGCCCAGAAAAATCAGTCCCAACCAGCCCCAGCCGCGCTGGGCGCCAGCGTTCCACACGAACAGGTAGGCAATGGGCGGCAGCAGACACGGCAAGGTGTAGGCCAGGAACGCCGGCAGGCTGACCGCATAGGCCACACTGGCCGACAGCGTTGCGGCGCCGAGCAGGCCAAACACCCATGCCTGCTTGATGAAGTTGGCCTCCGGCACCAGCGCGATCGCGGCGACACCCAGGGTCAGGCCGCTGATGGCGGAACCGATCAGGAACATGCGTCGCCAATGCGGCCGGGCCTGGCGGGACGGCATGGCGGCATCGAACGCCGCCACCTGGATAACCCGCGCCGCCACCAGCACCAGCAGCCACACCAGCGCCACGCTCAACGCCAGGTAATGCCGCGGCGTCCACAGCAGCCAGATACACAACCCACCATTGAGCAGCATGAACAGCGTGGGCAGCAGCGAGCCCTGATAGAGCAGCCGGGTACGCTCGGCCGCCAACGCGTCGGCGAACTCGCTCTGCAGGGCCTGCTGCTCCAGGGAGGAGTCCAGCGGGTTGGGACCGGGTGTCATAGGCAATATTCTTGTAAGGGTGTGCCGTAACGGTGGGCTGAATATACAACCCCTACACCGCCACCCGCTCGGTTTGGCGATATTTATATGGACCGGCTGTAACTCTCGTTTGCTCCAACTCTATTGCGCACCCTAAAATGCTCCGATGCGCGATGACCTCTCCCTTCTGCTGAACTCTCTCAACGACGCCCAACGTCAGGCCGTAGCGGCCTCGGTTGGCCGTCAGTTGGTCCTGGCCGGTGCTGGTTCCGGTAAAACCCGAGTGCTGGTGCACCGTATCGCCTGGTTGATCCAGGTCGAGAACGCCTCGCCCCACTCCATCCTGTCGGTGACTTTCACCAACAAGGCGGCCGCCGAGATGCGGCAGCGCATCGAGCAGCTGATGGGTATCAACCCGGCCGGCATGTGGGTGGGCACCTTCCACGGCCTGGCACATCGCCTGCTGCGAGCACACTGGCAAGAAGCGGGGCTGAACCAGAACTTCCAGATTCTGGACAGCGACGATCAGCAGCGCCTGGTCAAGCGCGTGATGCGCGAGCTGGGCCTGGATGAACAGAAGTGGCCCGCCCGCCAGGCGCAGTGGTTCATCAATGGCCAGAAAGACGAAGGCCTGCGCCCACAGCATATCCAGCCAGGGGGCGACCTGTTCCTGGGCACCATGCGCTCCATCTACGAAGCTTACGAAGCCGCCTGCGCCCGCGCAGGCGTGATCGACTTCTCCGAGTTGCTGCTGCGCGCCCTCGATCTGTGGCGCGACAATCCCGGACTGTTGCAGCACTACCAGCGCCGCTTCCGCCACGTGCTGGTGGACGAGTTCCAGGACACCAACGCCGTGCAGTACGCCTGGCTGCGCCTGCTCGCCCAGGGCGGTGACAGCTTGATGGTGGTGGGTGACGACGACCAGTCGATCTACGGCTGGCGCGGCGCGAAGATCGAAAACATCCACCAGTACTCCGCCGATTTCCCCGACTCCGAGCTCATCCGCCTGGAGCAGAACTATCGCTCCACCGCCGGCATCCTCAAGGCCGCCAACGCCCTGATCGCCAACAACAGCGGGCGTCTGGGCAAGGAACTGTGGACCGATGGCGGTGACGGCGAGCCCCTGAGCCTGTACGCCGCGTTCAACGAGCACGATGAAGCCCGCTATGTGGTGGAAACCATCGAAAGTGCGCTGAAAACCGGCCTGGCCCGCAGCGATATCGCCATTCTCTACCGTTCCAACGCCCAGTCGCGGGTGCTGGAAGAGGCGTTGCTGCGCGAGCGCATCCCGTACCGCATCTATGGCGGCCAGCGCTTCTTCGAGCGCGCCGAAATCAAGAACGCCATGGCATATCTGCGCCTGCTCGAGGGCCGTGGCAACGACGCCGCGTTGGAGCGCGTGATCAACGTGCCGCCGCGGGGCCTGGGCGAGAAGACGGTCGAAGCCATTCGCCAGCACGCGCGCCACGCCGAACTGTCGATGTGGGAAGCCGGTCGCCAGTTGATCGCCAACAAGGGCCTGAGCGGCCGCGCGGCCAATTCCCTGGGCGCCTTCATGGAGCTGATCGAGAACCTGGCGGCCAAGGTCATGGAGATGCCATTGCACACCATGACCCAGACGGTCATCGAGCAGTCCGGGCTGATCATCTATCACCAGGAAGAAAAGGGTGAAAAGGGCCAGGCCCGGGTAGAAAACCTCGAGGAACTGGTCAGCGCCGCGCGCAACTTCGAGAACAGCGAAGAAGATGCCGACCTGACGCCACTGGCGGCGTTCCTCGGCCATGCCTCGCTGGAGGCCGGTGACACCCAGGCCGACGAACACGAGGACAGCATCCAGCTGATGACCCTGCACAGCGCCAAGGGTCTGGAATTCCCTTATGTGTTCCTGGTGGGCATGGAAGAAGGCTTGTTCCCGCACAAGATGAGCCTGGAAGAACCTGGCCGTCTGGAAGAAGAACGGCGCCTGGCCTACGTGGGCATTACCCGGGCCATGCAGCAGTTGGTGATGACCTACGCCGAAACCCGTCGGCTGTACGGTAGCGAGACCTACAACAAGGTCTCGCGCTTCGTGCGCGAAGTGCCGGCAGGGCTGATTCAGGAAGTGCGCCTGTCCAACAGCGTCAGCCGCCCGTTCGGTGGCGGCCAGGCGCAGAACTCCACCAGCCTGTTCGGCGCGGCCAACATACCTCAGACCCAATTCAACCTGGGGCAACGCGTGCAGCACTCGGTGTTCGGCGAGGGGGTCATCCTCAATTTCGAAGGCTCCGGCGCCCAGGCGCGGGTGCAGGTGAACTTCGCCGAGGGTAGCAAGTGGCTGATGCTGGGGTATGCGAAGCTCGAGGCCATATAGCGATTGGCGTAAGGGCCCCTGTGGGCGCGGGTTCTACCCGCGATGGGGGCATTCCTGCCTTGCCACAGGACCTCCCCCAGCTCGCGATTTTTCCTACACCGCTCGTCACATTTACGCAAAAGCTCGAAACATGTTGTCACTAGCTATGTAACCCGCACCTGTGCAACATGACTCTCGTGCAATTCACCTACTGGAATGAACCTATGCAACGATTTCTAAGCATGGCTCTGGCTCTGTGCATCGGCCTGACCATGAGCCTCGACGCCAGCGCCAAGCGCTTCGGCGGCGGAAAGAGTATGGGCGCAGCGCCTACTCACCAAACTCGTCAGGCAGCCCCGACCACGCCTGGCGCCGCCGCCGCAGTGCCAGGCCGTGCAGCGCCTGCCGCCAGCGGTGCTTCGCGCTGGCTGGGCCCACTGGCCGGCATCGCCGCCGGTGGCCTCCTCGCGTCCATGTTCATGGGTGACGGTTTCGAAGGCATGCAGATCTTCGACATCCTGATCATGGCGGTCATCGCCTTCCTGATCTTCCGTTTCATCGCTGCCCGTCGCCGCAAGCAACAGGGCCCGCAAATGGCCGGCGCCGGTGCTCCGTACCAGCGTGAAGCCTTCGAGCAGAAGCCAGCCCAGCCGTCGCTGTTCGGTGGTGCCGCCGCTGCTTCCGCAGCCCGCCCGGTCATCAACGCTCCGGCCTGGTTCAACGAAGAAAGCTTCCTGAACGCCGCTCGCAGTCACTTCCAGTCGCTGCAGCAGCACTGGGACGCCAACGAGATGGACAAGATCTCCGAGTTCGTCACGCCGCAGATGCTGCAGTTCCTCAAGCAGGAACGTGCCGATCTGGGTGACGGCTTCCAGTCCACCTACATCGATGACCTGCAGGTGCAGCTGGAAGGCGTGGATGACCGTGCCGAGAAGACCATCGCCACGCTGACCTTCGTCGGCGTGTCGAAAACCTCTCGTTTCGATCAGGGCGAACCCTTCAGCGAAAGCTGGAACATGGAGCGCGCTCAGGGCGAAAACCAGCCATGGCTGGTCGCGGGTATCCGTCAGAACTGATACTGCGTCACGCTTTGCGAGCCCCGGCCTAGTCCGGGGCTTTTGCATTTTGAACATTGCATGAATTTCCAGCTAATGTATAAACCGCACCGCGCATTCTGTTCAGAGGAAATACACCGTGGAAGAAGTGATCGAGCAGCTCAGAGAAGCCAATGAACCGGTACCGGTCCCCCTCGAGCTGCCAGACGAAGACCAGTTGGTTGAGATTGAGGAGCAGCTGTTCATCAATATCCCCTTCGTGTTCAAGGAATACCTGCTGACCGTGAGCGATGTGGTGTATGGCAGCCTGGAGCCGGTCACCGTTACCGACCCGCAGTCTCATACCTACCTGCCGGAAGTGGCAGCCAACGCCTGGGACATCGGTGTGCCGCGCGAGCTGATCCCGATTTGCCAGGACGGTGAGGACTACTATTGCGTGGAAGAAGACGGCACCGTGGTGCTGTGGTCCGGTGAAGAAGAGCTGGTGACGGAAGAAAGCTGGGAATCGGTGTGGCACTGGGCGCGGGACATCTGGCTGGAAAGCTGATCGGTGGCGACAGGCCTAGCCCCATCGCGGGTAGAACCCGCTCCCACAGGCCGCCCACTGCCCTTGTGGGAGTGGGGTTCTATCTGAGGCAGGCCCGGCCCCATCGCGGGTAGAACCCGCTCCCACAGGTTACCCACCGCTCCTACAGGCCACCCACTGCCCTTGTGGGAGCGGGTTCTACCCGCGATGGGGCCAGACCTGCCCGCCGAAACTCAATGCTCCACGTTGTTCCCCAGGGTCTCCAGCAGCGCCACCTGCATGCGCGTGTGCACGCGAATGAACCAGCGCCACAACAGCGCCGCTACCCCCGCAGCCACCACAGCGATCAGCACCAGCAACTCCGCCGTGGGCAGAATGCTCGCCGACAGCGCCGCCAGCAGCACGAAAATCACCAGCAGTGACAGCAGCGGAATCACTTCGGCAATCACTCTGCGTACCCGCTGGGTATGGCGCCCGGCCATTTCCGGCTTGACGCCCATCTCGGCCAGCAGCATCGACAGTGCCTTGAGCTTGCGGTAGGCGGCGATCAGGAACGGCAGCGACAACAACAACGCTGCACCCCAGATCATGCCCTTTTGCCAACCCACATCGCTGACCCATGCCGTCAGATAGTCACCGATGCGCCCGGCGAAATAGGCGCCCGCAAAGAAGATGCCTATCACCAGCGCCAGATTCACCCCTACCTGCAACAGGATCTTGCGAATCATCGAGGCCAGTAGCGCGCTCTCACCCCGTGGCTGGATGCTGCGCAGCCACTCCCCATACATCCCAAGCACCCGCGCCATGCGCTGCGGCACTATCGCGCCCAGGCGATGGGAAAGCGGGTCTGCGGCGCGGATCAGGTAAGGCGTGGACAAGGTGGTCAGCGCCGAGACCGCCACGGCGACCGGATA
The DNA here is from genome assembly GCF_002379585.1 of Pseudomonas sp. UBA4194. Lineage (GTDB taxonomy): Bacteria > Pseudomonadota > Gammaproteobacteria > Pseudomonadales > Pseudomonadaceae > Aquipseudomonas. Next base: position 89,865 of record NZ_DFUE01000058.1, on the reverse strand, counting down.
GAGAAAATCGCTGGTGACCTGCAAGGTCATGCCCAATGCCGCAATGATGAACGAGAACTCGCCGATCTGTGACAGCCCCATGCCGACCCGCAGCGAGGTCTTGCCATCGTTGCCTGCAATGAACGCTCCCAGCCCACAAGACACCATTTTGCCCAGTACCACTGCCACGGTAATGACCGCGATCGGCCAGGCGTAATCGAGCAGAATCCCTGGATCGATCATCAGCCCGATGGCAACGAAGAAGATCGCGCTGAACATGTCCCGAATCGGCTCTATCAAGCGCTCGATCTTCAGCAACTGGCGCGACTCGGCCATGATCGCGCCGATCAGGAACGCGCCGAGCACCATGCTGTATTCCAATTTGACCACCAGCAGGCAGAAGCCGAAGCACAGGCCCAGCACGGTCACCAGCAGCATCTCGTTGCTTTCGAATTTGGCCACATAGGCCAGCAGGCGTGGCACCAGCAGAATGCCTATGACCAGCGCGATGATCATGAACAACGAGAGTTTGCCAACGGTGGAGAACACTTCGCCGGAACTGACCGTGCCGCTGACGGCGATCCCCGAAAGCAGCGCGATGATGCCGATCCCCAGGATGTCCTCGACGATCAGCACGCCAAAGATCAGTTGGGCAAACCGCTCGTTCTTCATCTTCAGGTCGTTGAGTGCCTTGACGATGATGGTGGTCGAGGAGATGGCCAGGATCGCACCCAGAAACAGCGAGTCCATGGTGCTCCAGTCGAACCAGCGGCCGATTTCGTAGCCGATCCAGATCATCAGCACGATTTCCAGGAACGCCGCGATGAACGCCGTGGCGCCGACCTTGAACAGCTTGCGCAGGCTGAACTCGAGCCCCAGACAGAACATGAGGAAGATCACCCCCAGTTCGGCGAGGGTCTTGATCGTCTGTTCGTCATGAATCAGGCCGAAGGGCGGTGTGTGAGGGCCGATGATGAACCCGGCGACTATGTAGCCCAGCACCACTGGCTGGCGCAGTCTGTGGAAAACGATGGTCACCACACCGGCGACCAGCATGATCACCGCCAGATCCTGGATAAAGCTGATGGCATGCACGGTGATAGCCTCCGTTGCTATTCGGGTACGAAATGTTTCAGAGGCTCAGGTTAACACCGCGCCGAGCGCCATATAGTCGGTGCAATATACGGAAACAGATCGCCGGAACACCCCGTGAAATGGCACGATAGGCGTGACGGCGGACGCCCTGCCAGCGTCCGGAACATGATGGGAATTATCGAAGCGGGTGAAGCGCCAACATAGGTGCCGCCCCTCCACCACTGCTAACCAACCGTGAGTGTACTATGGAACCTGGAAACGCCCAGCTATCGATGACCGTGCTGATGACCCCGGACATGGCCAACTTCTCTGGCAATGTCCACGGCGGCACGCTGCTCAAGTACCTCGACGAGGTGGCCTACGCCTGTGCCAGCCGCTATGCCGGCCGCTACGTGGTGACACTGTCGGTGGATCAGGTGATCTTTCGCGAGCCCATTCACGTGGGTGAGCTGGTGACGTTCCTGGCCTCGGTCAACTACACCGGCAACACCTCGATGGAAGTGGGCATCAAGGTGGTGACCGAGAACATTCGCGAGCGCTCGGTTCGTCATACCAACAGCTGCTTCTTCACCATGGTGGCGGTGGACGACCAGCGCAAGTCGGCGCAAGTGCCACCTCTGCAACCGCAGGATCCGGAGGGCAAACGTCGCTTCATTCAGGCCCAGCAACGTCGCCAGATCCGGCAGGAGCTGGAAAAGCGCTACCGTGAGATCAAATCCGAAGCGCTTTGAAGCGCCACGGCTTCGAAGCGCAGACGGGGGTGCACGATGCGGTCCTGGGCGCGCACCAGTTCCAGCTCGTAACTGGCGCAAGCCTGGGTTTCCAGCAGCACCTCATGCACTGCGGCGGCGGTAAACTCGAACGCCGCGACCCAATCGTCGCCCAGTAGCACGCGTGCGAGGAACAGGCCGCTGGTGAGGTCGCCCACCCCCACCGGTTGCCGCGGGAACGCCAATAGCGGCCGGCGCAAGTGCCAACTGCCTGCAGCGGTCACCAGCAGCATTTCGAAATCCTCGGCGGCCTTGCCCGGATAGGACAAGTGCTTGACCAGCACGGCTCGGGGACCACGCGCCAGCAGTGAGCGGGCCATGGCAACGCAGTCGTCCAGCGAGCTGGCGCTGCGCCCGCAGAAGCTGTCGAGCTCCAGTTGATTGGGCGACAGCATGTCCGCCAGTGCCACGGCCTCTTCCAGGAGGAAGTTACTGACCTCTGCCGGCACGACGCAGCCCTTCTCGGCGTGCCCCATCACGGGATCACACAGGTACAGTGCCTTGGGATTGGCCGCCTTGACCCGTTGCACCACGCTCAATATCGCCCGCCCCTGAGCAGCGCTGCCCAGGTACCCGCTGAGCACCGCATCGCAATTGCCCAGCTCGCCAATCGTCGCAATCCCCTCGACCAGCGCAGGAATTTGTTGCGGCGCCAACACTTCTCCCGTCCACTGACCATACTGTGTGTGGTTGGAGAACTGCACCGTGTTCAACGGCCAGACCTTGACCCCAGCCCGCTGCATCGGGAATACCGCAGCGCTGTTGCCGGCATGGCCGAAAACCACGTGGGACTGGATGGCGAGCAAGTGTGGTGTACGTTTCATGCAAAGATTCCGGAGCGGATGACTGGACTACAAGCCGCGCAGTATGGCGCGAAATGTAGCCTGTACGACAGGCCGGGGACACAGTTAAGCTGCACGCAATTGGTTGGAGCGCACCTCGATGTTGACCCTCGGTAATCTGTTCGTCCTGATGTTGCTGGCCGCAGGCGGCGCCTGGCTGTGGCATAACCATGGCCTGCGGGAGAAAGCGCTGGAGCGGGTCAAGCAGCATTGCAGCAAGCTCGACCTGGAACTGCTCGACGACAACGTCGCCTTCAAGCGCTTCGCCTGGCTGGCCGATGCCAACGGCCGCAAGCGCCTGGCCAGGGTCTACGGCTTTGAATTCACAGTCACCGGCGAGCAGCGTCATCCGGGCACTATTACCCAGTTCGGCGCGCATTCGGTGCAGATCGAACTGGCACCCTACCCTTTCGAAATCAAACATCCGCCGAGCGCTGAAGTGATCGAAATGAGCCAATGGCGCCAGGAACACAAGCGCTGGCGGCCCTGATCATCTTGCCAACGCTTGCACCACGCTGTCACGCAAGGCCGCGGCGTCCTGTGGCTCGCTGAAGATCAACTCCAGGCGCGAGTCCCGGCGCCACTCCGAGGCCCGCCACACGGGCTTTTCCGCCCCGATCGCGTTCGTCGACAGCCATCCCTGGGTACTGTGGACAACCGCCTTGGCTCTTACCCACGGCCACCGTTGCAGCCATGTGGATAAGTGCTCCTTGTCGAATTCAACGTCCGAATGCCAACGCCATCCGATCGCCCAGCCTTCAGGCCGGTGTTGGACCTGACAAACCGGCTCGGACTTGTCCAACCACACATCACCGGGTGAAGCCGGGGGTTCTGCCCACTTTTCCACAGTCTCAATGAGAGGGTTATCCACAATAGGTAGAGACTCCAGACTTATCCATCCATCCTTCGTTCTCAGCGAGGGAGCGGTGGATAACTCAGCCCCTGAGGTCTTCTCCCCGGCACGAAACACCTCTTCTTCCCCCACGCGATTCAACACCACCAACCCCGCCTTCGCCAACGCCTCCCGCTGACTCTCTGCCAACTTCGCGCCCACTGCCATCCGCAGCCCATCCAACACCATCACCAACGGCTGCACTGCCAGCACCCCTCGCCAGGGCGCCCCTTGCAACTGCTCCAGAATTCGCAACGGATGCCCCAACCCCGACGGCTCGATAAACACCCTGTGCGGCTTCGCTTTGCGCAGCAACCGTCCCAACCCCACCTGAAAGGGTGCGCCATTGACGCAACACAAACACCCACCCGCGACCTCGCCGATGGCGATACCATCGTCAGCCGTCGCCAGCAGCGCGGCGTCGAGACCCACCAGGCCGAACTCGTTGATCAGCACTGCCCAGCGTTCATGGGCCGGCCGTTGCGCCAGCAGATGGCGGATCAGGGTGGTTTTGCCCGCGCCCAACGGACCGGCGATGACATGTGTGGGAATATTCTGCAACATGGCTCAGGTTCTGGATGGAGATTGACGATGCGTGTGCGGTGCCTGCTGTTGTTGCTGGCCAGTGGTCAGGTTTTTGCCCAAGCCTGTGTGGTGCACAGCCAAGCGGAGCGGCTGGACGTGAAGGTCTGCCAGCAGAACCGCAACATTCCGCAGAAGCTGTTCCACGATGGTTTCTGCCAACCGAACCTGCCAGGGCAGAAAGTCGACGTGTCGTTCGTGGAGCAATGCCCGCAGGGCGCATTTGGTGTCTGCAGTGCGGCCAAGGTCGAGAATATGCCCTATGAACAGGATATTCACTATTACGGTGTCGCCAGCGACGCGGCCTTCCTCAAGCCCTTCTGCGAACAGAAGAGCCAAGGTCAGTGGCGCACACCTTGAGCTGACAGCCGCCGTGACTCAGGCGGCCGCGTCGTGCCAGTCACCGAAAGGGTCCGGCAGTTGCGCCCAGCCTTCGAACCCCAGGGCCATCTCCGCATCGGTCAGCAGGCAGGCATCGAGCTGCGCCCGCAGCGCCTCGAACGGCATGTTCTGGCCGATGAACACCAGTTCCTGACGACAGTCACCGGTGTCCTCGGTCCAGTGGCGCATGATCTCGGCCACCGCTTCCGCATCCTGAGGCCAATGGTCACGGGGTACGAAGCGCCACCAGCGTCCGGCAAAGCCATGGCGCGCCAGTCCGCCGGCCTGGGACCAGCTGCCCGCCTCCTGTGGCTTGCTCGCCAGCCAGAAAAAACCTTTTGAACGCAGCAGTTTGCCGTTGTCCCAGGGGCTGTTGATCAAAGCGAAGAAACGTTGCGGATGAAAAGGCCGACGGGCCCGGTAGGCCAGTGAGCCAATGCCGTACTCCTCGGTTTCCGGGGCATGTTCGCCACGCAGTTCCTGCAGCCAGCCAGGCGCCTGGGCGGCCCGCTCGAAATCGAACAGGCCGGTGTCCAGAATCCGCCCCAACGGCACCTGGCCCATGACCATGGGCAGGATCTGTGCGTGGGCATTGAGGCGGCGCAGTATCGCGGTGAGCTCGGCGCGTTCGGCGGCGCTGATCAGGTCGACCTTGCTGATCAGAATGACATCGGCAAACTCGACCTGCTCGATCAGCAGATCAGTGATCGCGCGCTCATCTTCCTCACCCAGGGTTTCGCCACGCGAGGCCAGGCTTTCGGCAGCCTGATAATCGAGCAGGAAGTTGACTCCGTCGACCACGGTCACCATGGTGTCCAGACGCGCCAGGTCCGCCAGACTCTGCCCTTGCTCGTCCCGAAAGGTGAAGGTTTCGGCCACCGGCAGCGGCTCGGAAATGCCCGTGGACTCGATCAGCAGATAATCGAAGCGGCCTTCGCCTGCAAGCTTCGCCACCTCTTCGAGCAGATCCTCGCGCAGCGTGCAGCAAATGCAGCCATTGCTCATCTCTACCAGCCGCTCCTCGGCGCGATTCAAGCTCACATCACGCTGGACCTCCTGGCCATCGATATTGATTTCACTCATGTCGTTGACGATGACGGCCACGCGCAGGTCTTCCCGGTTGCGCAGGATGTGATTCAACAGCGTACTTTTTCCGGCGCCGAGGAAGCCTGAAAGGACGGTGACAGGGAGGAGGTTGGGCATGCTGGGGGTACTCATTCGGGGGCACGGTGGGTGTTATGTTGTTTGTTATAACATAACATATGCTGGTTCGAATGGGCGATTGGTTGATAGGGCTCGTCGAGGGTTATGGGGTGTATGGTCCCCTCACCCCAGCCCTCTCCCTGAGGGAGAGGGAGCCAGAGCAGTGCGCGGTGTTACGGACAACGGTGATCTGCCCTCTCCCTGAGGGAGAGGGAGCTAGAGCAGTGCGCGGTGTTGCGGACGACGGTGACCGGCCCCCTCTCCATCAGGGAGAGGGTTGGGGTGA